>CAZART010000025.1:0-49208 GCA_964487555.1 uncultured Rhodothermales bacterium | reverse complement strand
GGCGGCACGAAGCCGCATCGAAGATGCCGACTTCGCGAAGGAGCAGATGGAGATCATCAAACTCCAGATCCTCCAGCAGACCGGAACCGCATCACTGGCGCAGGCCAATATGGGTCCGCAGTCGATCCTTTCGCTGTTCTAACGTAAACCTGCGATCACGCGCGAACGAGCGCTCATGACGAGCACGTTCGACGGGCGATCGCACTAATAATAGGGTGGACTTACGCAGCCGCACGAGGCAGCTCCGTCGCGGAAACGTTGGTAGCTGACCTTGCGGTGAGCTGCGCAAGTCCCTGAACCCCACGAAAAAGGCCCTGACTGAGGGAACGGTTCTGGCGATCATGGTTCCACGATGGGCCTGGCGACTTTGGTCGAGTCGTCACGATGCGGCTCCCGCTTAGGCGGGGGCCGTTTTCGTTTGGCGTAGGGCTCATTGCAAGGATTCGGTTACATCTGTGAGATGCCGGACGATGCCGGCGGGTTAGTTACGTTTATAGCTAGGCGTGAGCGACATCCTGTTCAGAGAGCACGATGTCGGTCTTCAACGAACCGATCAGCGACTTCACGACATTTCTGTCGAACGTGCCTTTTTCATACATGGCCGAGAAAATACGCTGATGCGCCTCCAGGCCCACCTGGCCGCAGACTTTTGCCAGGGTGGCCAACATCTGGGCCGGGTTGAGAATGAACCGGACGGGGCCGCGCGTCTCGTCATTGACATTGTACGCCTCAAGGAGCATGAGCAGCCCATCCCCGATTTGCTTGGCCATCAACAACGACAATCCCGTGGCGTGGTATGCGACGGGCTCGTTGGGATTGATGGCCAGCATCTCGTTACAATGAATGAGTGCCATCGGCGCGTTCCTCAACTTTTGTGCGGTCTGTGCGCCGAGGAGACGGGTATAGAACGCGTTATGCGGTGTGAGCCGGGCGTATTCGATCTCGTTAAAAATGGTGGCTGCATCTTCATAGCGCTGTAGCACAAAGTAACCGACGCCGAGCTGATAGCCGTAGTATGCCCGGTACACCTCGTCACGCGGGTTCTCATACTCGTGCTGAAGCAGCCTTAGACGGGGCGAATACTTTTTCGCCATGTTTTCGGGAGAAAGCGCATAACCGGTGTGCATGACTTCGGCTTCCACCTGAATGACCTCCTCGTTCATCTCCTTAGACAGCGCCCGAATCACGTCCTGGATCTGATTGTGGACACGACCCGTATAGCGCAGGCGCGGATGATTCCGCATGATGCGCTCCTGGTAAGATCGATCCGCGGCGACCAGCTGGTCTTCACGCATCAGGTTTACGACAGGGAGCTGCACGCAGAGAAGGTTGCGTCGATTTATGGCTTTACGAATTCGCTTCCATGCTCGGTCGCCTTCGATGTATTCGTCGCCGTCGAGCACGAGGATGTAGTCGCCGCTCGCCAGGTCGAAGCTGTGGTTACGGGCTATGGAGAAGGAATCCGGCCACTCGATCTCGTCGAAGACGTCGGCGTATCTGCGCGCGATGTCCTGCGTGCCGTCGGTCGACCCCGTATCGACGACCACAATCTCGTCGACGTGCGGCCGAGCCAGGCTGAGACATTTCTCCAACGATGCTGATTCGTTCTTGACGATCATGCACAAGGAGAGGCTCGTCGTGTCTCCCCTCTTCTGTCCTATGCGTCGTGGACCCCTGCTCATAAACGGCGTTTGTCAGATGGTGATGAGGTTTCCGCCGAGCGGATACCCTCGACCGGTTAAGCACGCTGGAAGGCGCGCCGGTCGAAATCGCGTTTCCTTCGACGGCAGAACTCAGGTTCGTCTTCAAAGGCGTTACATGCCGGAAGCGTGCCAAACAACGCTCTGGATCTCTCCGCACGGGAAACGCGGCTGTCGGCGGCCCCGTCTATTCGCGCTGCCTGTATGCAGAATCGCTTGCATACGCCTTAAGAAACGCCCATCACCGTCGATACGAAAGGGTAGCCATGGTTGCGGCGGTCACCACGGAAAGGTGTTCCAAAATGGAAATTCCTTCCGTAGCGGCATTCGTTCCGATCGCGCTACATACATGGAAGCGGGCGCGACGAACCGGGCACGCGACTTGCCAGAACCGTTCATCCGAAGAAAAATAGACCGAACTATGTACGCTGCACACCGCATGCGCCAGTACCAACAGCAGGCGATTGTTTCCTCTTCGCCCGAGCAGCTTATACTGAAATTGTATGACCTGGGGATCAAGTGCTGTCTTCAGGGAAACCGCTCAAAACTGCGCGCCGTGCTCGCCGAGCTCGTGGGCAGTCTAAACTTCGAGAGCGGCGGAGATATTGCCGACCGCCTCTATTCGCTGTACGAGTACTGCGTCGCCGAGAGCGTCGACGGCGACCTCGAGATCGTCAGAGACGTCTTGACCGGCCTGCGCGAGGCCTGGAATGAGGGCGTTATCGCCCGAAAAGCGGCCTGAACGTGTTGGTAGGCTGACGTCTCGGCATCCCAGTCGGGCGCAGATGTTTTAGAATGTTAGGAAGGCGTTGCGATGAATTCGTTATCGATGTTGCAACAAAGCGATCCGTACGAGCAGCTCATTGCTCAGATGATCGCGCTCGAGAGCCGGCCTCAGCAAACGCTGAAGGACCAGCAGAAAACGCAGGAACGCTATAAGACGGTTATGAACGACGTCGACAGCAAGCTGTCGGCGCTTCACAAGCTGGTGAAGAGCTTTACCAGCGCCTTCTCGAGCCCGTTCGACGGCCGCATGGCCGATCATGCGGACAATGATTATTTCAGCGCCACGGCCTCGAAAAGCGCCGTCTTCGGAAGCCACTCCATCGAAGTACAGCGCCTCGCCACCTCCGACAAACGCATCTCGAAACAGTATTCGGCAAGCGGCAACGATCTGAAGACGTGGTTCACGCCGCAGCCGAACAGCACGCAGACCTTCGGCATCGAGGTCGCCCATCCTACCGAGGCAGATCCGGCCAACCGCGTCGAAATCAGCGTGACGGTCACCCCCACCGGGACGACCAATGAGGAGATCCTCGGCGAGATTGCTACGGCCATCAACGATGCCATGGAGGCGGCGGTCGCGGACGGGACGATCAAGAAGGAAGAAGCGGCGAGTGCGGCCACCGTCAACGAGACCACCGATACGGCCCGCCTCACGTTGAGTAGCGGCCAGACGGGCTATGCCAACCGCCTCGTATTCAACGATTCCAACAAGAAGCTGCTTGAAGCCCTCGAAGTGAATCTTGCGGGCGTGGCGACCGGTACGGGCGGAGGAATGGTGACAGACATCGGCACGAGCGAGTCTGATTCCCAGCTTAACAGCATGTTCAATTTGAACGGGCTGACGATGTACCGGTCGACGAACTCCGTCACCGATGCCCTTACAGGCATCACGCTCGACCTCAAAAAAGCCGGCGGCGGTGCGCAGACCTTCACCGTGAAGGCGGACAAAGACGGCATCAAGAAAGAGGTCGAAGACTTCATCACGAAGTACAATGACATCATCACGCTGATCGAGGCGAAGTCGAAGGTCGACGCGGACAATGAAGTTCGAGGCGACCTCGCCGGCGATTCGACCTTCAGGAGCCTTCGCTATCAGCTTCGTAACGACGTGGTCCTGCAGGTCAGCGGACAGCCCGCCGACGCCGTCAAAATGATCACGGATCTCGGAATCGAGATTCAAAAGGATGGTACGCTCAAGCTCACCGATGCCGACGAGCTGATCGCAGCCGTGGAAAAAGATGCCGGCGCGGTGGAAAGCCTGTTTGCCGGAGCCGACGGCATCGCGACGCGCTTGAAGGACCGTATCGACCGCTTTGTCGGCGTGAACGGCATCATCAGCGATCGTGTCGATTCCATCGACACGAAGATCAAACGGCTAAAAACTCGCATTTCGGACTGGGACGATCGTCTCCTCCGCCGCGAAGATCAGCTTCGCGCGCAGTTCGCGAAAGTGCAGGAATCCATCGCCGTCTTGCAAGGTCAGCAGCAAAATCTGATGCAATTCTTCTGAGGGTTGGGACGCGTCCTTCGTCCCTTCTGGAACACACTGTCTAATCCCGTTGAGGATTTCGTTTCGATTTCCTTCTCCCCTTCCGGGCATTCAAGGACATCTTTGGTCCGATTGTAGAGGTACCTGTGCCGGAGGCGCGCGTTGACCTTCTTTCCTCGCCGTGCCTGCTAGCGATCGGATGCTCCCCTACATCGTATCATATTGATTTTTTCCGGGGGCGAACACCCTCCGTGTCCCACATGAAAGACTCCCACCTCCGCCAAATTTACACGCTGGGCCAGGAAATGGTCTCCGTCCTTCAAAACGGCGACGTAGACCGGTATTTCGAGCTTCTTGAGGAACGTGGCACGTTAGTTGAGGAGTTAAACGGGTACGACCGACCTTCGGAAAACGACCCCGACCGGAGCGCCCTGGAAGCGGCGCTGAAAGAGCAGCATCAGGTTCTCTTGCAAGCGGTCGCGGATCAAGAACGAAGGATGCAGGAAGCGCTCGCCGGAATGCAGCGTTACAGAGGAGCGGCCCGCTCGTATCAGCGGCCTGATGAACGCTCGCAGATTTTGAATGAGAACCTGCGCGTTTAACGCCTCGTATGTTGGACCATGTGCATCAGCCGTCGAAACGGAGCCGCCGATAGATCACGACTTAAGTTCTTCCGTCCCGTTGACGATACAAAGCATCTGCCTTGTATATTAACTTTACCAGCATCGATCAACCGATCAGACTCATGAACATCTCGGACATCAACGGCAATCTCACTCACCGCTCCGACATACTTCGGAACAACGGCGTCGGCAACTCCGGCCAGGTCGAGCCGTCCTCGCAGGGCGCCTCGTCGACCGAAGCCCGTGACGCGGGAGATCGCGTCGAAATCTCCGATGATGCTCGCGACGCTCTCAAGGATGCGCGCAAAGCGGAAGAGCTGATCTTCGCACGAAAAGCCCTCGGCAACCTGCCGTCCCTTTCGGAAGAGCGGATCGAAGAGCTTGCCGATCGCATCAAGAGCGGCTACTATCAGCAGCACGACGTGCTGGAAAAGGTGGCGCAGCGCGCCGGTGGCGCGCTTAAAACGGACCTGTAAGGAATACCTCCTCCTTTATAACAAAAGCCGAGCGACCGCGACGTCGTTCGGCTTTTCGCTTTTTCGGGCCGCTTCACGTATCACGACAAAAACCCTTCCTCCCGGTACTTCTTCAGCTTGTTTCGAATGGTGCGCGCGCTGATGCCGAGCTTTTCGGCGGCACGCTGCTGATTGTTGTCGGATTCATCGAGCGCTTTGAGAATCATATGGCGCTCCATCTCTTCGATCGTCGTGAGCCGCGGGATCTTCACGTCGTCGCCCGATCCCGGGTGACCGGATCCGTCCGCATCGCTGAAGAAGTCATTAAACACGTCTTCCGGCTCGATGACTCCGCGTTCGGCGGAAAGTAGCACGCCGCGCTGAACCATGTTTTCCAGCTGACGCACGTTTCCGGGCCACGGATACGTGCGAAAGTAGTCCATAAGCTCGTCCGTGATCTCCTTGGGGGGCAGCCCGTACAGATCGCAGTACTTCTCCACGAAATGTTCGGCGAGCTTCGGAATGTCGGATAAGCGCTCGCGAAGCGGTGGAACGGTCAGTGGAAAGACCGAAAGGCGGTGGTACAGGTCGTCACGTAAAATGCCTTCGTTGATGGCTTCGTTGAGGCTGCGATTGCTGGTTGCAATGACCCGGACTTCGACCTTCTTGGTCTCGGACGAGCCGACCTTCTGAAATTCTTGCTCCTGAAGTACGCGCAATAGCTTCGCCTGAACGCCCAGCTCTACTTCGGTGATCTCATCGAGCAGCAGCGTACCGCCGTCTGCACGTTCGAAGGCGCCCGTCATGTCGTCGATAGCCCCGGTGAACGCACCCTTCCTATGACCGAAGAGGTGGCTTTCCACGAGCTCGCGCGGAAGATTGGCACAATTGAGCGTGACGTACGGTCCGTCGCCGCGGTCGCTCATCTGATGAATAATTTTGGCCAGAATCTCCTTTCCGGTACCGCTCTCCCCTTGAATAAATACGGGGGCCTTGTTCTGACTTACCTTTGGCAGCATTTCCTTAAGTCGCCGAATGCTTGCGTGCTCGCCGACGTACTCCGCCGTCGTGGCCTTCTTTCTCGGCACGCTGCGTTTCGGCTTCGGCGCAACCACTGCCGGCGCGTCCTCGCGAGAGAGAACCTTCTGCACGCGTTCCACGAGCTCGGTCGTCGAAAACGGCTTCGGGATGTAATCGATGGCGCCGCTCTTCATGGACCGAACGGCATGCTGCACATTGGCGTGCGCCGTGATCATGATCACCTTCGTCTGTGGATGCTCCTGGCGGATGTGTGCCAGAAGTTCCAGCCCATCGATGTCCGGCATCATGAAATCGGTCACCACCAGATCGTACGGCTCCTCCTTCAGCGCCTCCATCGCCTGCTCCGCGTTGAGGCAGCTTTTCACACGGATGCCGTTGCGCGTAAATAACCGGTCGAAGAGGCCATGGAGGAGCTGTTCGTCATCAACGAAGAGAATCTTTGGCTGCTGGTCCATGAATCAGATAAGATACTTCGGAGATGGTGGGGGGAGGCGCCCTAAGAAGATACTCTCCCTACGCATTAAATAAGAGCATTCTCGGAGAAATCCAACTCCGGGGAGTCACCGAGTTGAGCTGTCCAGAGCGCCTACGATGACGTTTAGCCGCCGTTGAACCCGGAACATGTTAGGTCTCGATGGGCAGAAACAGCGAAAATTGAACGCCATCCTCGACGGCGTTCACCGTTAACTCGAGCGAACCATCATGGAGGTAAGCGATGCGGCGGGCCATCGTGAGGCCGACCCCGAGGTTATGGGCTTTCGTGGTGTAGAAGGGGGCAAAGACGAGATGCTCGGCATGTTCTACGCCGATCACGCCGTCGTTCCAGAGGGAGAATTCAATGCGCTCGTCGTCGTCCGTCACCCGAGCGTGCAGCTCAACGGCGCCGCCCCTTCGCGTGGCGTCCAGCGCATTTTGCACCAGGATGAGTAAGGCCTGCCGTAGGAGGAACGGATCTGCATGCAACATGCGGCGGCCCAGGTCGGATTGTACCAACGTCGTCACACGGGCGCGGTCTCCGCAGGAAAGCGGCGTGAGGAGCTCCGACAGCACCTCTTCGACGCGGACGGGGAGCATGACCGGTTCCAACGGTTCTCCGTAGAGCTGCAGATCTGCAAGCACACTTTCGATGCGAGCCGTGCCCTCTAAGATCTTCAGGGCAAGCTCACGCTGATCACGCGTCGCTAGCGTGTCGGTAAGCAGATCGGTGAACCCTTCGATGCTCGCGACGAGACCCCGAAGTCTGTGGGCCAGGACCTGCGCGAGTTGGGCCACCGCTTCGGGATCATGTGCGTCGTTCACGGAGCGTGGATTGATAACGTGGGTCTGTAACTATCGATATCGGCGGGGCGGCCCGCGCGTAATCTCCGATAGGAGGAATGACCCGACGGTACCGGTCGGGATCGTGAGCGAATGGTCAAATCGCATGCCACGCCCAAACGTGCACGGCCTCGATGATAGGGCCGTTTACAAGGGGCCTGCGTCGGCAATTCTTTCCCCGCACCGCGTTTTTTACCGGCCACTAGACGCCCGTCCGTTCCAGAGTCCGGCGCACCTATCTCTCTAAATAAGCCCGCGATCGCGGCTTAGCCGAGGGACACTCCCTTCTGAAGCGCCGTGGCACAATGGTTGTTTACGGTTGAGCGTGAAGAAAATGCAATGCCTCACTTTAGGACCGCGATCGACATGGTCACCAACAAACTCAAGCTTCTCGCCAATGCCATGCAGGCGTATACGTGGCGAGCACAGACTGCGACGAGCAATCTGGCGAATATCGACACGCCGGGTTACAAGCGGATGCACGTCAAGTTCGAAGAGACGCTGCAGGAGAAACGGAGCGCGCTTGAACTCGACGGCGCCGCGGCGCGTGTTCGGCCGACCATGGAGGTAGGCGACGATGCGCCCATTCTTGAAGATGAGCTGATGGACATGGCCGATACGCAGATGCGCACGCAGTTGGCCACACGCGCCCTCCGCGAGCATTTCGACACGCTACGGATGGGCATCATCGGTCACTCCGGTTAAGCGTCCATACCCCCTACCCATCCACCTTCCTCGTCATCCTCATGTTAGAGAATCGCCACTTCAGCGTCTTTCGCACCGCCGCCCGCGGCCTGGAAGCGCAACGTATCGCGATGGCGGCGGCCTCAGAAAACATTGCGAACGCCCAGACCACCCGTACGGAGAACGGTACCCCGTATGCGATCAAGCGTGCCGTGCACACCGCTACCGACGAACGCTATTCGAGCTTCGCCAACATTCTCAACGAGATGCGAAGCGATATCATGACGAGCGACCCGCGGCATCTTGACGGATCTTCCCTGCACAGAGAGCTTCCCGACATCGAACTCGGGCCTACGACGGAGGTGCAGGAGGACGTCCGCACTCGCATGGAATACGACCCTACACACCCCCACGCCGACGAGAACGGGTACGTCATCTATCCCGACGTCAACGTCGTCGACGAGATGGCTCGCATGATTTCTGCGAACCGCGTCTACGAGGCGAATCTCTCGGCCGTGCAATCCGCCAAAGAAATGATCAAACGTACGCTCGAGATCTAACCGAGCATCGCACCACCACACGACCCCAATTATGAGTTACGGAATCACAGGATACAACGGCCGGATCAGTCTCTACCAGCAGCTTGAGCAGCTGACGGAGACGGGAGCCGCGAAGAAAAGCGGTCCGGCACAGGAGGGCGGCGCGTCGTCGCCACCGAAGGCGCCGCCCCTCGGCGCCGATCTTTCGGAAGCCGAGTCGCGGATGATCCACGACTTCTTTCCTGAGTCGGAGCAGATGAAACTTCGCCTCTACGGACCCGGCCGTAAAGCCGAGACCATGAACCCTAACGCCGTAGGCCGGCGCCTTGACCTCCGAGGCTAGCGCAGCTTTGTAACCAGACCGGAACCGATCGGCATGAATATCTCCCAACTTCAGCGCCTGCGTCAGACCGCCTTGGACGAGGGCCTGGCCCTGCCTACGCCCCGCGAGGTCGACAAGCCGGGGTTCGGCGACGCGCTTGAGAACGCCATCAATAAAGTAGACGGTGCCCAAAAGGCCGCTGACGGCCAGATCGAAGCTTTCGTTGCCGGCGAGCAGGAAAACCTCCACGAGGTGATGATCGCGATGAACGAGGCCAAGCTTTCATTCCAACTTATGACCGAGGTCCGCAATCGCATGCTCGACACGTACCAGGAACTCATGCGCATGCAGGTCTAGTCTCCGGCGCATGCCGGCAAGCCACGAAGCCGGCGCCCAAGAAAACCGCGACCCGATCACGCTCCGCCGCGGCGAACGACGACGCATCCACCCCCCTGCTTCCGTTACGTAATCGATGAATCCCTTCTTTCAAAACGTTCAGCAGTTTCTCCGCCGAATGACCCTCGGCCAGAAGATGGCCATTGCGATGGTCGTCGTGGGAGGGGTCGGCGTATTCTCGGGAATCGCGTTCTGGGCCGGCCAGCCCGATTACGCCCTGCTCTTCGGAAATCTGGAAGCAGGTGACGCCAACAAGGTCGTGGAAGCCTTGCAGGCGGAGGGCACCAAATACGAAATCAAAAACGGTGGCGCGGCGATTTACGTGCCGCGCGAGAATGTATACGAGCTTCGTCTTCGCTTCGCCGGAGAAGGCCTCGTGTCGGAAGGCCCTGTCGGCTACGAATTGTTCGATCGCGGAACGCTCGGCATGACCGACTTCATGCAGAAATTGAATTTGAAGCGCGCCCTCGAGGGTGAGCTCGCCCGCACGATCACCAATGTTCGCCAGGTCGACGTCGCACGAGTTCACCTCGTCATGCCCGAGCGAAGCCCATTCCGCGAAACGCAGGCGGAGCCCAGCGCGTCGGTCGTGCTCAAGCTCGGTAGTGGTCGCCTTTCGCCGGAGCAGATCGAAGGCATTACCCAGCTTGTAGCCGGGGCCGTCGAGAATCTCTCCTCCTCCGACGTTACCGTACTCGATACGCGCGGCAATCTTCTCTCCAATGCCAATTCCGGCGACGAAAATGCCCTCGTCACCTCGACGCAGCTACGATACCAGAACGCCGTCGAGGAGAACCTCACGAAGAAGGGCCAGTCCATGCTCGACCAGATTGTCGGGCCGGGCAACGCCATCGTCCGTGTCTCGGCGACCGTCGATTTCAGCCGTACCATCTCCGAAAGCAACCTCATCGACCCTGAAAGTGCCACCATCATCGCCGAAGAGAAAATGGATCAGATGGCGGGGGAGGAAAATGCCAATTCATCCATCCGGAACTACGAGCTCAGTCGCACGATGCAGCGATCGGAATCCGGTACGGGCCAGATTTCTTACCTCACCGTCTCGGTCATCTTGAACGCGAAACGCGCCGTCGAGGAAGGTGGCGACGTGCAGGCCGTGGCGTACGCCGAGAATGATCTCACCGAGATCGAGTCGCTCGTGAAGAACGCGGTCGGGTTTCAGCCGGACCGTGGCGACCGGTTTGCCATCCATCAGACCAGTTTCGACACCAGCGTCGACGATCGCATTGCGTCCGAGCTGCGTGAACAGCAGGACAATCAGCAAATGCAAGTCTACATGCGTTACGGACTTATGGCCCTGGCCCTGCTTGCTGCGCTGTTCCTCCTCCGTTCGGCCACCCGGAAGATGGGCGTAGCCGACGAATCGCCGGTCTACCTGAGCGGCCCCGTGAATTCGAAAGGCCTGCAGAAGGGCGCGCAGCAGCGTGGCGGTAAGGTAAACCAGCTCGTCGCGCATGACGATGAAGAAGAGGAAGAGATCGACGTCGCCGTCGACGATTTCTATACGAGCAAACTGTCTCCGGAGGCCAAAGCTCGATTGAAAGCGAAGCACCTGATGTTCGAGGAGATCAAGGACGAAGTAACCAAGCAACCCGACGGCACCGCTGAGCTCCTGCGCAGCTGGATGGCCGAAGATTCCCGCGCGTGACCGTAATAGCATCGGCAGTAGATGGAGCGGCGGCTCGGCGCACGGGCACTCTTAACGGTTCGGAAATTAGTTCATCATGACACGAGATTCGGCAGCGGCAAAACTGGCACAGGCAGCGTTTATCCGCGACCTGACGCCGAACAACATGACCGGCGCGCAGAAGGCCGCCGTTCTGCTTGTGACGCTCGGCCCGGATGCGGCGAGTAACGTGCTGAAGACGATGCGGGATGACGAGGTCGAGAAGATCACCATCGAAATCGCCCGGCTTCGCAACATCTCCAGTGACGTCATCGAGGCGGTACTCGTCGAGTATCGCGACCTCACCATGGCCCACGACTACATGGCGCAGGGCGGCGTTTCGTTTGCTCGCGACGCGCTGCAGGCCGCCCTCGGCGGGCGGCGCGCTGAAGAAATCATGATGCGCGTCGAAGCGGCCATGGAAGTGTCGGCCTTCCACCTTCTCCAGACGGTCGAAACGAGCCAACTCACGAACTTCTTGCAGAATGAGCATCCTCAGACGGCCGCACTCATTCTCGCTCACCTGAATCCTCGCAAGGCCGCCGACATCATCGGCACGCTCGACAACGATCATCAGCACGAAATCATGTACCGCCTCGGAACGATGGGTAAGACGTCGCCCGAGCTGCTCCGCGACATCGAGGACGTCATCCGCCAGCAGATCGGCTCCGTAATCGGCACCGAGCTCAGTGCTACCGGCGGCGTCGAAGCCGTGGCGACCATCCTCAACAGCACGACGCGGCAGGCGGAACGCTCCATCATGGAGGCCATCCGCAGCCGCGACCCGGAATTGGCCTTGCAGATCAAGGCGCTCATGTTTGTCTTCGACGACCTCGTGCACATCAGCGATCGCGACATGCAGCGCATCCTCATCGAGGTCGACCAAAAAGATCTCGCGCTTTCGCTGAAGGCCGCGTCGCCGGAGCTCAAAGACAAGCTTCTACGCAACGTATCGGAGCGTGCCGCCGAAATGATTCAGGAGGAAGTGGAGTTGCTCGGCCCCTCGCGCGTCAGTGACGTGGACGAAGCGCAGCGCCGCATCGTCGAAACGGCGCAGCAGCTCGAAGAGCAAGAAGAGATCGTGCTGACGCGGACGAGTGAAGACGCCTTCGTCTGATCCTCACCCCACGCAGTATCCACCCCTAAGCCAGTTCAAAAACATGGCCGGCATTCGGCAGGGCGTAATCAAGAAAGACAAGGTCGAGGCGAGCGGCGCCCGGTCCGCCGACGAGTCGCTCTTTGGCACGGCGCTTCGGATTCCCAGCGGTAACGTGAAAATGGGCGCGGCACCCGATGAAGCCACGGCGATCTGGCAGTCCCATCCGCTCCTACGCCGTGCATTGACCGCGTCGTCGGGCCGTTCTGTGGACGTGCGCACCAGGCACATCGAGCCTGTGCATCGTCCGAAACCGAAGACGAGCGAAAGCACCGAGAACGTAGCCGAGCTGACGGCCGAAGAGAAGGAAGCAGCCTGGAAATTGCGCCTCGAGGAGGCCCGTGAAAGCGCCTTCGCAGAGGGCCGCGAGGAGGGCCACGCCGCCGCGAAGGCGGAGTTCGATCAGCAGGTCGCCGACCTCAAGCACGAGTTTGCTATGGACCTCGACGCCGTGCACCAATCCTGGAAGGACTTCCTGCGGCGTAACGAGCCGCATCTGGTCCAGCTGGCATTTCGCCTCTCACGCACCGTGCTCGACGCGCCCCTGCCGGACGACGTGCGCCGGATCAGCGAGCGCGTCGTCGCCGATGCCGTCGAACGCATGGCTACCGATGTCGCCGTGGAGATCATCGTACATCCTGTCAGCTATCTCCGCATTCAGGAGGCCGGTATCGAAGATCAACTCAACGCCATCCACAGCAAGCTGCGCTGGCGGACGAATCCTGATCTTCAAGAAAACGAGTGGGTCGTGCAATCGCCGCGCGCCGCCACCCGGCGGATCGAGGCGGAACTGATCGACGAACTGCAGCGCGAGCTGGCTTCCCCCTCCCCTTCCACTGAAGCGACCGACTAGCCGTCATGGATCTTCTGTCTCACTGCCTGAAGCGAATCGAAAGCGTCGACCATCGATCCGTGCGCTTCGGAAAGGTGCAGTCCGTCGTCGGTCTGCTCGTTGAGGCCACGGAACTTCACGCCGCCGTCGGCGAGCTCTGCTACATTCTCGAGGACGACACCCCCCACGCCCGGCGCATCAAGGCCGAAGTCGTAGGTGTTCGCGGTGACACCTCTGTGTTGATGCCGCTGGAGGAGACGCACGGCCTTCGCTCCGGATGTCTCGTCCAGCGCTCCTCCCTCCCACTGACGGTTCGCGTCGGCGAGGCCTTACTCGGACGTGTGATCGATGCCAACGGACGGCCGCTTGACGACAAGGGATCGATGATTCTGCCGGATGAGCAGCCGGTCCACAGCGAGCCGCCGCCGCCGCTGCGTCGGCAAATGATCGACACCTCCATGCCTACGGGCGTTCGCGCAATGGACGCCTTCCTGACCCTGGGAAAAGGGCAGCGCATCGGCATCTTCTCGGGTTCCGGTGTTGGAAAAAGCACGCTTCTCGGAATGATCGCCCGCCAGGCGCGCGCCGACGTGAACGTCATCGGTCTCATCGGCGAACGTGGTCGGGAAGTTCAAGAGTTCATCCACGACAACCTCGGAGAGGAGGGGCTGAAGCGCTCCGTCGTGGTCGCCGTGACGGGTGATCAAGCCGCGATGAGCCGCGTGAAAGGCGCTTCGGTCACGATCGCGATCGCTGAATATTTTCGCGACCTGGGAAAAGACGTCCTTTTGATGATGGATTCGGTCACGCGCGTTGCCATGGCGCAGCGCGAAATCGGTCTCGCCGTCGGCGAGCCGCCTACCACCCGCGGATATACCCCCAGTGTTTTCGCGCTATTACCGCGCCTTCTCGAGCGCGCCGGCCCAGGCTCCCACGGGACCATCACGGGCATTTTCACCGTGCTCGTCGATGGGGATGATATGAATGAGCCCGTGGGCGACGCTATACGCGGCATTCTCGACGGCCACGTCGTGCTTTCGCGCAAGCTCGCACATGCAAATCATTTCCCGGCGATCGACGTGCTCGACTCTGTAAGCCGCGTTATGCCGCGGGTTACGACGCCGGAGGAACGCGAAACGGCAGCGGAGGCCCGCAATCTGTTGGCCACGTATCGCGATGCTGAAGATCTTATTCGAGTGGGCGCCTATCAGGCCGGCTCCAACGACGAAACCGACCGCGCTATCGCGGCCATCGGTCCGCTGCGGACATTTCTGCGCCAGACCGTCCAGGAGCCCACGCAGCCGGATGCCGCGGCGCGCCTTGCCGCCATCCTGAAGAGCCTGCCGTCTTCCACGTCTGCCGGCAGCCATGACGAGCAGAACGTGCCGGCAAATCCTTCCCCCAACCGGGCAAAAACCGGCCGCTCCGGAACGCCACAACCGGTCCATCGACAGATCGGGCCCGGCGAATCATACACGTCCAGGCGCGCTAACGGTTGATTTTCGGTGAACCCGTAGTTTGGCCAGGGATTTGCTCACCTATTCAATACGATCTACCAACCTACTTCAGGCGAGCCAAGTCAGACGATGTCCGGAAAGAAGTTCCAGTTCTCTCTCTCAAGCGTCCTCAAATTGCGGATGCACGAGACCGAGTGCGCTCGCCAGGATTTGTCGAGCATACTTGGCCGTCTACAGCGGCAAGAGAGGGAAGTGGAGAAAGTGCGGAGCGAGCTGGACGAAATCGTCCGGACGCGAGCTACCGGAGCGACCGGGCAGTACGCCCTGTCGCGCCACGAAGCCTTCCGCAGCCAGGCACAACAGCATCTCGAGGACGCCTCTCGCAGGCTCGAGCGCCTCAAAGAGCAGGAGCAAGAAGCGCGAATTCGGCTTATGGAAAGGAAGGCGGCAGAAGAGGCGCTCAAGCAACTTCGCGCAGACGAAGAAGCCAAATTCTGGAAAGAGCACAGATCCGTTGAAACGAAGTTTCTCGACGAGCAGGCCATCTCCAGCTACCGTAGACAGAGACGCGCAGCGGAATCATGAAGAAGGTCATCATAATGTCCGTCGCCGGAGTTCTCTCCTTCGTTTTGGGTACAGCCGGCATCTACCTGGCCATGCCGACGATTGCACCGGCCGTGGTCGACAGCACACGCATCCGCCTCGACAGCCTGGGCCTGCTCCCGATGACACCGGAAGACAGCGTCAAACGAGGCATGAAGCAGCCCGCTGCGAAATCGATCCACTTTGACCCGTCAACGCATGCCGCCGCCTCGGACTCGTCCGATTCGCTGCAGACTCGGCCGCTTCCATCCGGCCCCACGATCGAGGTCCCGCTGGAGGACTCGCTCCGACGCACCCTAAATGTGATGAATAACTTAGATACAGATAATGCCGCACTTATGGCCAAGATTGAGGAGCTCAGCGGACGGCTTGAGGAACTTGAGTCGCAGCATGCTGATGCGGCAGAATTGAGTAAATCCCTGAGTAAAATAGAAGATCGGCAGCTCGCCGGAATCCTGGCAGACCTCGATATGAACGTCGTCGAAAAACTCTATATGCAGGCATCAGCGCGTGATCGGCCGCGACTTTTACAGAATTTGCCGCCCGATCGTGCATCTCTGTTCGTGACGACGCTGGTGGATCCCGCGGCCGCAAACGACGACCCGGCAACCATACCTGACTCAAGCGACGATTCCGGCGAACCGAACCCGTAGACCGATGCAATTGAACGCCCTCTTTAGCTTTCTCGGCATGAATGCCTCCTCGGAGGGAGACGTCAAGTCGGATGCCGGCGCCAAATCAGATGCCGGCGTCGCTCGGAAATCGTCCGGTTTTGGCGCGATGCTGTCGTCGACGCTTGCCCTGCTCTCCCAGAAAGGCGGTCGTGATGCGGCAACCCAGAGCATTCTCCTTGGCGAAACGGGCAATCCGCAAGCAGCCGCCACGCAATCCACGCTGGGCGGCCTGTTTGCGACGTCAGATAATGAAATAGCCACTGTTGGAGCCGACATCCTGAATATAGACCCCAAGTCCGGCAATGAACCGGAAGCCGAGGCTGAATCGTTCTGGTTTCCTATCGAGCAGATGACGTCGCAGATGGCATCCGATCGCACCGGCACCGATCCCCAGCTTACGCCGAGCACCGAGACGGGCGTCGGCGTAATAAGCCGGAACGCCGCACAGGATGGAGAGACGACTGCCGTCGCTGAAGATTTCCTAAAGTCCTCGGCCGGCACAGGCTCGGTGAACCCCAACGACGATATGTCCGAGGAACGGCTCGCACGGATCGAGCGCAGCCAGGAAGAAGCCGGCGTACAAACGCAGACACGTCCGGACGGCACAGCCGAACAGGCGATCGAGACGTCCGACGTGGATGGCAAAATTCAGCTGGAGACTCCCTCCGAAACGCTTCCGGCGAACGGAACGTCCGGCGCCGAATCGTCAGACGCAGGATACCGGAATGGTTTATCAGACGCCCCTCTCCCATCGGATGCCGACCTGATACAGAAATTCGAAACGACGCCGGCTAACGACAATGCAGAGGGAAAACGTCGCGGCGGTGCCCCGGCCGGCGACGTTCCGCCTCCGCCATCGTCGAACGACGAAGCTCCCGCCGTTGGAAATCGCCCGCTGCAGGACGCTGAACCGGATGTGACCTCATCCGATGGCATGCAAAATGCCAAGGCGAACGAGGCGACCACGCCGCAGCGAGACGACGCATCGGACGTTGTTCTGCGTCCGAACACCATCGAGGACGGAGATACCACGACCGATACGGCAACCAGCCGGAGCGGCACGCGCGAAAAGACGCCCATCGCCATGGGCACGCCTCCGAGCACGGACCCATCCCCTGGCGACAGCGCGTCCTCTACACCCCCGAAATTCGAGGAGCGGGTCGACGGTAGCCGGGCGTCCGTCGACGTGCGGGAATCCGATCCGAACGCGAATCCGGATAACGACGCAGCACCCGCCGTTGGAAATCGCCCTCTGCAGGAGGCTGAACCCGGTGTGTCCTCAACTCGGCCCATGGACAATGCCGAGGCGAGCGAGCCGACCGCGCCAAAGCGCAATGACACATCGGACGACGTTCTACGTCCGAACACCATCGACGTCGGCGACGCAGCGGCCGATACGGCCACCGGGCGCACCGGCGACGGCGAAAATGCACGCACCGGTACCGGCGAAAAGATACCCATCACCACGGGAACGCCTCCGAGCACGGAGCCGAGCCTTAGCGACAGCGCTTCCCCGACGCCCTCAAAATTCGAGCAGCGGGTCGACGGCAGCCCGCCGTCCGCCGACGTCCGGGAATCCGAACCGAATGTGACCTCATCTCGGCCCATAGTCAATCCCGAAGCGAAGGAGCCGACCACGTCACAGCGCAACGACACATCGGACGACATTCTACGTCCGAACACCGTCGACGTCGGCGACGCAGCGGACGATACGGCAACCAGCCGCACCGGCAAAAACACCCGCACCGACACCGGCGAAACGACACCCATCGCCACGGGCACGCCTCCGAGCACGGAGCCGAGCCTTGGCGACAGCGCGTCCCCGACGCCCTCAAAATACGAGCAGCGGGTCGACGGCAGCCCGTCGTCCGCCGACGTCCGGGAATCCGAACCGATCCCGAATTCGGATCACGATGCTGCAGACGTCCAACGCCGCGAGCGCATGCCGAGCGGCGACGTTCCGCCTTCACCCGGATTAGACGACGAAGCACCCGCCGTTGGAAATCGCCCCCTGCGGGAGGCTGAACCGAATGTGAGCTCATCTCGGCCCCCGGACAATGCCGAGGCGAAGGAGCTGACGACGCCACAGCGCAACGACACATCGGATGACGTTCTGCGTCCGAACACCATCGACGTCGGCAACGTAGGGGACGATACGGCCGGCAGCCGCACCGGCAGCGGCGAAAATACACGCACCGGCACCCGCGAAAATACACGCACCGGCACCGGCGAAAAGATGCCCATCGCCACGGGAACGCCCCCGAGCACGGAGCCGAGCCTTAGCGATAGCGCTTCCCCAACGCCCTCAAAATTCGAAGAGCGGGTCGACGGCAGCCGGGCCTTCGTCCACCGAGAGTCGGCCCCGTCTGCTCGCCAGGATTCCGCTACGGAATTCGAACCTCGCAGCACTGCCGCTACCGCCGATCGGCCCACACCTGCAGGCGCTGAGCATTCCGAGCCCCGCCGGGTAGTCGATCTCGAGCGCGCATCGCACTTCCCTCCGGCCGACAGAATCCGCATCTGGCAGGAGAGATCAGCCGGTGCTTCATCCGATCCGAAAGCGGCTCAGACGACATCGAAGACGGACGCAGCCGATGAAGTCCGAATTTCCGGACCCAAGCATCCTCCTGCCGACGTCGAGGCCGAGGTAGACGGCTCCGCAGAAAAGTTAGGAGCCCTGCCCCGAACACAAGCCGATTCGAAAACGGTTGCGGCAAAGACGGCTACGCCCAACACGCAGGACGGGCGTTCACCCAGAAGTGCGGAGCTCCCGGCTGACGCGGCCAAGGCCGCTTCGTCTACTCGAGTGAGTGCAGAAGATGCGCCCGCGAAAACGGAAGGCCAACGCGCCCACGAATCTGTCGGGACCGGGCCGGAAGCCGACGCCGGCCGCCAAGCTGCAGCATTCGCAGCTCGGGTTGAAGAACCGGCCGAGCGGGAGCCGCGCACCGACGGGGACCGCTCCAGCTCGCGCGCGTCGTCGGCCGAAACGATCGAAGCGGGCGATGCTGCGAAGAGCGAGACCGGCGAGAAAAACGACTTCATGGCGCGATCCGAGGTACAGCCTGACGATGCGTTCGACGTGGCGGCCGAAGAGCTGATTCCGGATGCACTCGAATTCGAGGCCGCCCTGCAAGACGAAGCCGCCACGCTTGACGTGGACGTCGAACCACCGGTAGACATTCAGAGCTCCGAATCCACCGAAAAGCTGACGTTCACGCCCGAACGAGGGCAGAGCACGACGACGACCGGTTCCCTTGCAGAGCCCGAGCGCATAGCTCGGCCGCGGCAGGCCGGAAATCTAAACTGGATGCGTGCTATGCTCGAGGATAGCCTCGAGGGGCTGTCCCTTGAGGACGACTGGAAAGTCCTCGAAATGAAGCTCGACGAGGGCCAGGGCACGATGACGGTACGCGCCCGCCGCGACGAGGAAGCCGTCTCCATCACCGTGAACTTTTCCGATCCTCAGCTCCGAGCCCTCGCGGCCGAAAACTCGGATCGGCTGCAGGAGACCCTCCGCGCGCAGTATCAGACGCAGGTCGATTTTTCTCTCATGAACGATAATGCCGGTCAGTCGCAGCAGCGCCGAAATGAAACACAGCGCGACGGCGGCCGCGAACTCGGCAGCATCACGTCGACGCGGACTGAATCCGTGTCCGGTGCCGATCGTGCCCGCGCGACGCGTGCCGCCCTCATCGGAGCCCGCAATGAATGGGTCGGATGACCCTGCCATCATCCTGAAATCAATATTTAGATCTACGCCCGCATATGGATCCGATTATCTCAGAGTTTAAGCCCGGTGCCACGACTCCCAGCGCGTCCGACCGCTCCAAGCAAATCGGCGACGGTGTGATGGGCAAGGATGAATTTTTGAAGCTGCTCGTGACGCAGCTGAGCAATCAGGATCCGATGAATCCGATGGATGGCCAGGAATTCGCCGCGCAGCTCGCTCAGTTTACCTCGGTGGAACAGCTCATGAATATCTCCGGCGCACTGGCGGAAAACGGTGAGATGAATGCGATGTTGGCTCAGAGCGTCAACAGCGGCGTCGCCGCCGGTCTCATCGGCAAGACCGTAGAGACCGTCAGCAACGAGGTGAATCTGGACGGTGAAAACCCTGCCATCCTGAAGTTCAGGCTGGACGACAATGCCGACGTCGTAAAGATGACGATCCGCGATGCAGCCGGCAATCTGGTGAAAGAGATCGATCTCAAGGGCCGCTCGTCCGGCGAACACGAATTCGAGTGGAACGGCGAAGACGTGCAGGGCCAGAAGGTGAAAGCCGGCCTCTACACGTATGACGTGAAAGCTGCCGACAAGGCGGGCGAGAGTGTTGGAGCGAATGAATTTTTCCGTGGCGACGTCGACCGCATCACGTTCGGAAAGGACGGCATCATGCTGTGGATCGGCGACGTGAAAGTGCCGATGTCGGACGTTGAAAGCGTCGAGTAGCACGAAGGTCTACCTCGGCGGTGCGAAATTAAAATCCCCACCAATACACGCAGAATCCCAATCCGTGAATAAGCCATGACGGTACGTGAGATCGCATCCCGGATAGATCCGGGGCAGATGCCGGCGCAGCGCGGTCCTACCCCGGCCCATGCGCCCGGCACCGCCGGACGCACTGAATTCGCCGAGCAGCTTCGCCGCGCCCGGGAACAGGCATCCGGCACGCCTGCCGGATTCAAGCTCTCCGCGCATGCGCAAGAACGCATCGAACAGCGTGGTATCTCGCTAACTATGAAAGAACAGCAGTCGCTCACCGACGCTCTGTTTCAGCTGGAGTCGAAAGGTTCACGCGACGCCTTGCTCCTCCGCACCGACGCCGCCTTTCTCGTCAACGTGCCCTCGCGCACGGTGGTGACGGCGGTCGACACGCACGAGCTCCGCGAGCGCGTCTTCACCCAGATCGACTCGGCCCTTATGCTTTAAAAAATACAGCGAATGCGAACCGGACTCCGCAGGTGGCCCGGTGCAGCAATCCTTGACACGAGCAACCGCAGGCACCCACTTACGCGGTACGCCTGCAACGTGCAACCTGCAACATGAAACGAGCCATCGAACGGGCTCCACCACATAAAAACAAGAACACCCGGCGGGACCCACGACCAGCTACCTGGCACGGGACGCCGGACCGCAGCTGACCGACCGATGCTGCGGCCCATACTTAACAGACATGGAGGATAACCATGATTCGTTCACTCCGTACCGGCGTCTCCGGACTTCAATCCAACCAGGTCCGCATGGACGTCGTTGGCAACAACATCTCGAACGTTAACACGCTGGCCTACAAACGCGGCCGCGCGGCGTTCAACGAACTTCTCGGGCAGCAGCTGCTCGGCGTCGGCCGGATGTCCGGCGGCGCAGGCGTCAACCCCTCCTACGTCGGTCTCGGCGTAAGCGTCGGCTCGATCGACCAGAACTGGGGACAGGGTGCGCTCGAAAACACGAACCGCGCCAACGACCTTGCCCTGAACGGTGACGGCTTCTTTATCGCGAAAGGCGACCTCGGAAACCTCCTCACCCGTGCCGGAAACTTCAGCTTCAACCGGAAGGGACAGTTTGTTACGGCGAACGGCCTTCCCGTCCAGGGCTGGGGCTTCGACGAAAATCAAAACGTCATCACGGGCGTCTTGAAAGACGTCCGCGTCGATCCGGCGATGACCACGCCACCGCAGCGTACGACGACGTTCACGCTCGGCTCCAACTTCTCTGCGGACGAGGAAACCGGCAAGGTCAACACGATCTCGAGCGTGGCGTACGACGACAGCGGCAAGGCGGAGAATCTCTTGATTGAATTCGAGAAGATGATCAGCGTCGGCGAAGATGACGGCACCGGAACACCTTCGACCACGTCCCACTGGGAGGGCACCCTCAAAGACGATGAGGGGAACGATCTCCTCGACAGCGGCGGTCTCACCCAGACGATCGACGTCTACTTCGACCAGAATGGACAGCTCGTCGCCGACGCGGCAGGCACGGCTTTGCCGGCCGATCAAGTCGATTCGTTCGAGTGGGATATGGACGGTGAAGGCAATTTCAACGACTTTGAGCTTGATTTCGGCGGCGTTGATCGCACCGGCGTGACCGGCTACAGCGGCTCGACCACCGTTTCCATCACGGAGCAGGACGGCTTCCAGGCCGGCGTCGTGACCGGATACGCCATCAATCAGGAAGGCGTGCTCGAGTTCAACTTCAGCAATGGCCAGCAGAAAAAGATGTTTCAGCTCGCCATCGGCCAGGTGACGAACCCGCACGGTCTCGAGCAGATCGGTGAAAACTTCTACAACCTGACCACCGCATCCGGTGAGCTCCAGGTGCGCCAGGCCGGCCAGCAATCACGCGCCGTCGTCGTCTCGGGTACGCTTGAGATGAGCAACGTCGATCTCGCGGGCGAGTTTACGGACATGATCGTCGCCCAGCGTGGGTTCCAGGCCTCGGCCCGGATCATCACGACGTCGGACGAACTCCTCCAGGAGACCGTACAGCTCAAGCGATAAGCGCATCTAACATGAGGTAAGAGAGGCCCCTCGTCCCGGCGGCGGGGGGCCTCCTTTTTACCGCTCGCGCATGCCCGCTCTCCGCGTGTTCCGCGCCGGGGCCGCGGTGTGGCATTGGTTAAGTATCACCCCCTCCCGCCGATACTTCAGGCCGATGCGCCCCGGGGATTATCCACTCCCGCCGATACTCAGGGCGCCTTCGCCACACGAGCACACGAGGAACGATGAGCCGCATGGTACCTGTGGATGGCCGTTCGATGGAGACCTACTTGACGTTCTCGCTCGGCAGTGAGCACTTTTGCGCGGCCGTGCGGCACGTCCATGAGGTGATGCGTCCGGCCGAGTACACGCACCTACCGGGGGCCCGGCCCGGCATTCGCGGCCTTATCAACCTGCGCGGGAAAATGCTTCCCATACTCGACGCATCCCTGCCGCTGCTCGGCCGATCAAAGACGGAGCCGTCCAGCGGCTTGGTCCTCGTTTTGAGCTCCAGGAATGGCGAGGTCGGTCTGCTCGTTGATGACGTCCACGCCTTCATGATTCGCGTGCAGACCGACGTGACGGCTCCTCCGCAGGACCATCGCCGTCACCACGACGCCGCGATCGGAACGGTAGGGCGAGACGGGCGGCTCTTGACGCTCGTGGACCTCCGACGTCTCGTCGACAGCGTCGTCGCAGCCCCTACCGCCGAACGTATCTCTTTCTGACCATCGTCCACCGCTATGCCGTCCCCACTTACTGAAATTACGAGCTGGCATTTCAGATCGCAGATCGCCCTCCAGGATCCGGCCGAACGGCTCGCGGCACTGGAAGCCCTTCGAACCCGAAAGGACCCTGATCTACTCATCCAGAAAGGCGCTCTTCTCCTGGAAGACGAGACCGAGGAGGTCCGCCTCGCCGCCGCCGATGCCCTCATCAGCGTCGGCGGTAAGAACGTGGGTGAAGAAGCCGGAAAGGCTCTCGAACATCCGGAGCCCGGCCCGAGAGCGGCTGCCGTGGCCGTGCTGGCCGGCATCGGGCGCTCCGGCGTCGGCCCTGCGCTTGAGCGCCTCGAGCATGCTTCGTCCACCGCCCGCGCTGCCGCCGTGCGTGCGCTCCACGAAATCGGGGCACGAACAGCGCTGGATGCGGTCGCCGCCCTGCTCGGTGATCCCGACCCCGAGGTCGTCATGGAAGCCGTACGGGCCGTCGGTGCTCTCGAAGGAACGGAGTACATCGCCGACCTTGTCGTTACCTATCGCCGCGTTCCGGAGGCACGTCTCGCCGTACTGGAGACATTGACCCGCCTCGACGCCCATCAATCGCTCGATCTTTTCGAAACGGTCCTGCAGGGGGCGGATCCCGAGCTCCAGCGCGCCGCCCTCGCCGGACTTCAAGCCGCCGATTCGCCGCGGGCCGCGCGTATCCTCCGCTCACTCGCCGATGACGAGTCCGCCGACACCGGCGACAGATCAGAAGCCAACCACGCGCCGAACACGAACCCGGCATCCAACGGTGAACGCCGAAATTTCAGTTCGAAGTGATTAGAACCGATACAAAAATGTAGGTGCTCGATTCAGCGCGCGGCAGCATGGATGGCCACGAGCCGACCGACCTGCCTGCGCAGCAGACGCCCGTTCGCGTGAGACGCATTACGGCTACGAGACACCTTGACCGACATCACCCGGCGTTACGCTCGATATCATGAAGTTTTTAGTGGTGGATGATTCGCCCACGATGCGACGCATCATTTGCAACGCACTTGCTGAGATAGGATATACCGAGCTTCTCGAAGCAGAAGATGGGCTTGAAGCGCTCGAAAAGCTAAATATCGTCCCGATCGACTTCGTCATCACGGATTGGAACATGCCCAACATGAACGGGCTGGCTTTGACGAAGAGTATTCGGAGTCACCCGGAGTTGAAGGAACTGCCGGTATTAATGATCACCACGCGCGGCATGCAGGAAGACGTCATTGCCGCCATGTACGCACGGGTGAACAACTACATCGTCAAACCCTTCACCCCCCTCACGCTGCGTGAGAAGATCGACATGGTTCTAAGAACTGCGTAACCGCGGATATGTCCAGATTCAACGTAAACGAGGTTCTTGGTAAGCTGAACGAGCTCAAGGCCGTCTTCGTCCTCGGGCAGCGAGCCGTACCATTCATCGAAGAGGTCTTCGTCTTTCTAAAGGACGTCGCCCCCCTTCTCGAGGAAATCAACGCCTCGATGATGGACAGTGCTCTCAAGATGCCACACGCGACCTCGCAGCTGCAGAGCATCTCCAACGCCACCAAGACGGCGTCCTCCGAGATCCTCGACCTCATAGACGAGGTTCTCGTCAAAACGCAGACCTACGACGGCTCTCTCGAGCAGACGCTCAGCGATGCCAGATCCATCGAGCAGTCCGATGACCGGCTCATGGCGCTGCTCCGCGAAAGGATCGGCGATCGGGAGGATGTCATCGCCGAAGTCACCGCCTTCATGGAAGATCGTCGTGAGGTGCAGCACAGCATCGAAGGCAGCGTCCACGCCCGACGCACCGTCGTTGAGGAGATCCATTCACAGATGAACAGGATCGGTAATTCGCTCCAGGTGCAAGACATCACGACCCAGCAAATTGCGTCGGTGACGCATCTTCTCGACACCATGCGCGTGCAGATGTCGACGCTTCTGGAACGGCTCGATGCGCATCAGCAGAGCCCCGTAACGGTCTCCGGCGGATTCGACGTTCCGCCCGACGCCGATTTTGACCCCTATGCCCGGTTCGACCGATCCGACGAGCGGCAGCAGGCCGTCGATGACGTCTTTCGCGCCGCCGCGCAAGGCCATGGCGGTACCGCCCATGGCCACGACGCCCCGGCCAATGGCGACGGCGCTCCGACCCATGGCGACGGCGCTCCTGTCGATGGCGATGACGCTACTGTCGATGGCGATGACGCTCCGGCCTATGGCGACCGCGCTCGTGAATGGCAGGACGGCGCTCCCGTCCGCGGCGACGGCGCTCCTGCCCAAGGCGACGGCGCTCCCGCCCAGGGCGACGGCCGCTCCGCGCAGTCCGACGACGAAATCGAACGCATCTTCCGAAATGCCGCCATGGCTGTCGAGGCCCGGCGCCGTCAACAGCTCGAAGAATAGCCCATAGCGGCCGCATGCCCCTATTTCGCATGCGCCCGTTGAATCACAGACAGAGGCGGACGAAGCGATGTCCAATCACCCGGTCTTCTCAGACGACATGAGGGAGATCGTCGAGAGCTTCGTCGTAGAGACGCAAGAAATCTTCGACGATCTCAACAGCGACCTCCTGCGCCTCGAGCAGGCGGAGGAGACGCTTCCCATCATCGACAAGATTTTCCGCGCCGTACACACCGTAAAGGGCACGTCGGGATTTCTCGGCCTCGATCAACTCAACCTCCTCGCCCATCGATTTGAGGACGTCCTCAATCGGCTGCGACGCCGCGAGATCGCATTCCATCCGGGAATGATGGACGTCATGTTCGCTGCGTTCGATCTGATGAACGTCCTGCTGCAGCAGGTGCTCGACTCTGCCATCGAACCCGTACCGATGGACGGATTGTTGGACGATCTCCAGCGGCTGGCGCAGGAAGGTTTCCCCGACGGCTACGCGGTAGAGACGGCTACTCCCTTCACGAACGCGCCCGCCGGCCAGTTCGCCGAGAAGCGGCTGATGTCTACCGCCGAAAATACCGCGCGGCAGACCCGCGGCGCGGACAGCGTTCGCGTGAGCGTGGAACGTATCGATCAGCTTTTGAGCCTTGTCGGCGAGCTTGTGCTCAATCGAAATCGCTTCGCTCGCATCCTCTCCGATTGGAACCAGGACGGCGACATGCGTGAACGACTGGCCGCGCTCGGCGCGGCTTCTTCCGAGCTCGACGCCACCACGTCCAAGCTCCAGGCTGCCGTCATGGAGACCCGCATGGTACCCGTTGGACGCGTGTTCACACGCTTTCAACGCGTGGTTCGCGAGCTGGCCAGGGAGCTGAACAAGGAAGTGGATCTCGTGATCGAGGGATCCGACACCGAACTCGACAAATCCATCGTCGACGAAATCGGCGACCCCCTGCTCCACCTCATACGCAACGCCGTCGACCACGGAATCGAGATGCCGAAAGAGCGGAAGAAGCAGGGCAAATCCGCCTGCGGACGGTTGCTGCTTCGAGCCGAGCACGACGGCGGCCACATTCTGATTACGCTGGAGGATGACGGGGCCGGCATCAACGTAGACGCGCTGCGCCGCAGCGCCGTCCGGCGGGGTTTCGCCGACGAGTGCGAAACCGCAGCCATGAGCGAGGGTGAGGTCGTCGATCTCATCTTCAAGCCAGGCTTCAGCACAAACGACCAGGCGACTCGGATCTCCGGTCGCGGCATGGGAATGGACGTCGTGAAAACAGCGATCAGCCGGCTCGATGGTGACGTGCATATTCAGTCGGATTACGGCCACGGCACGCGTTTTACGCTTCGCTTGCCCCTAACACTGGCCATCATGCAGTGCCTCCTGATCGAATCCGGCGACGAAATCTACGCCGTGCCCCTCAGCAAGGTCTCGGAGGTCGTGGCCGTAAGGAACGTCTGCGCCGTGCGCGGTCGGCCGGTCATCCGGCTTCGAGACGAGCTCGTACCACTCGTCGACGTTGCCGATACCTTCTGCCTTCCCACGGCACGACGGCGCAGCCGCTACGCCGTCGTGGTTCGGCACGACCGTGAACGTTTCGGACTCGTCGTCGATCGTCTCAGCGGCCAGGAGGAGGTCGTCGTCAAACCCCTGAATGCCTACCTGAGCTCGATCGAAGGCTTCTCCGGCTCAACAATACTTGGAGACGGCCGGGCGGTGATGGTGCTCGACGTCAACAAAGTCATTCGTCTGGCGCTTGCGCAGCGTGGCGCCGGCTCGTTACGGATCGCGGCGGTATCAACTTAATGTTCGAGCGAGTTATCCGATACTCCGAGCATCCCTACTCGGGGGCTGCACCCACGACTTGTGGACGTCGCCGGCCTCGAGCGGAACGCCCGCTCCCTGTAATTCAAGGATTACCTCGCCTAGCTAGACGGTTGGCAACCACTGCAAACGCGGACTGTGCGCGCACCCGCGCCGTACCGTCCTCACGCCCTTGCAGGCCCTAACGCCCCTCTATGGAAAAATCGACGCTGATCGGCATCGCATCCGGACTGGTACTGATATATGGTGCCATCTTCATGGGTGAAGGCTGGGCGATGTTCTTCGATCCAGTCTCAGCCATATTGGTCTTTGGAGGTACGAGTGCCGCACTGCTCGTCAACTTTTCGTTTGACGATTTGAAGCAGATCCCCGCCGGCGTGAAGGATTTTCTCGGATTCCAGCCGCCGGAGCTCTTTGAATATCTCGAAATGTTCAGCGACTTCTCGCGCGTCGCACGACGCGAAGGCCTGCTTGCACTCGACCGACGCCTCGACGAAAATGCCGACGAGTTTGTCCGATTCGGCCTCGAGATGGCCGTCGACGGCATCGAAGAAGCGGAAATCGACGACATGATGAAGATGCGGATGAGCGAGGAAGCCCGGAAACGCGGAACGCTCGCCAAATTTTTCGGCAATTCCGGCCTCTACGCGCCGGCCTTCGGAATGATCGGGACGCTTATCGGGCTCATCCAGATGATGCAAAACCTGGACGATCCCTCGCAGATCGGGGCAGGCATGGCCGTAGCGCTCATCACGACCTTCTACGGTGCGCTGCTGGCTAACCTCATCTTCCTGCCGGCCGCTTCCAAGATCAAGGGACAGAGCGAGCAGGTCCTCAAAGCGCGGCAGATGGTCCGCACCGGTGTCCTGGCCATCGTGCGCGGCGAAAGTCCGAGCATGATTGAGAAACGCCTGCAATCATACCTCGAGGAAAAAGTCACGACGGTGCCGGTAACCGATCAAACTCCCCTGTCGAGGGCGGCCTGAGGCGGTCTAATGAGCTCTCATGGACGATTTTGTCGACATACCGCAGCAAGATGATGATCAGCCGACGGCTCCGTTCTGGATGACGACCTACAGCGACATGGTGACCCTGCTGCTTACGTTCTTCGTCCTCATCGTTTCCATGTCGGAAGTGGAGGTCAAGCGTTTCAAGGAGGCGCTCAGCCACTTCAAAGGCCGCCGAAGCGTACTTCAGTTTGAATCCATGGTGCCTCCGACGCGTCCGGAGGAGAATTCGGAAGAGCTCTATCTATCCCGAGAGGAACGGCTCGAGGAGCTCGCCACCTTCCTGAAGGAAAACGAGCTCCAAGAAAAAATTCAGGTAAACGTCACCGAGCGCGGCGTTCACGTGTCTATTGTCGACTCGGTCGTCTTCGCCTCCGGAGAAGCGGAGCTCCTCAATTCGGCCCGAGAGGTACTGGCCAACGTGGGCAAGATGCTCACGCCGCTGGCTAAACTCGTGATCGTCGAAGGCCATACA
Organism: uncultured Rhodothermales bacterium; assembly: GCA_964487555.1. Classification (GTDB taxonomy): domain Bacteria; phylum Bacteroidota; class Rhodothermia; order Rhodothermales; family VXPQ01; genus CAZART01. Next base: position 20,530 of record CAZART010000025.1, on the reverse strand, counting down.
GACGATCGACCGATCAGCACGTCCCAATTTCCCTCGAACTGGGAGCTATCGGGCGCGCGAGCAGCCTCCGTGGTACGCTTTTTTCTAAAACAGGGAGACGATGCCCTCCATCCGGGGCAATACAAAACCGTGGGATTCGGAGAATTTCGTCCGGTAGCCAGCAACACGACGGCTTCGGGCCGGGCGCGAAATAGACGAGTCGAAATCTTGTTTAGCCATGCCGGAATTGAATAAAGAACTACCTGAGGACTTAGAGGAGCTGGAGGAGCATGAGGGCCTCGAAAGCACGGCCCGAAACCGCCTCATCAGACTGCTTTTGATGATCCTGCCTGTCATTTTTATCCCTGCCGCCGTTGGGGGCTTCCTGGCCTACAGCCAGTACGTGAGCCTCGCCCAAGCAGCCGTTTCCAACGGCCTGCATATCGGCATCGTGGAGAAGGCTGCGGGGACGGAGCCGATCCGGTACGGTCAGTTTGCCACCATCAATGATTTGCTCATCAATCCCAAACAGTCGGGCGGAAAACGTTTCCTTGTGCTGAGCCTCGGAGTGGAAACAAAGTCGTCCAGCGTAATTGCCGAACTCGACGAGAAAGAAATCGTCGTGCGCGACGCGATCCTCCAGCTGCTCAGCGAGCACACCGCCGAAGAGCTCGCGTCGATCGAGTTAAGAGAATCGCTGAAGGAGGAGGTCGTGTCCAGATTGAACAGCATACTCCAGTCGGGCGAGATCGACCGCCTGTACTTCACGCAGTATCTGCTTCAATAGGATCGGCGTTGAAGGCTGCGAAGGCTCGACCTTCTCCCCTTGGCTCAATGTTTGCGAAAGCGTGTTTCCAGCACTAGCACGTTCCAAACGTCAACCCTATGGCCAAGCCGCTAAGTCAGGAAGAAATTGATATCCTGCTGGAAGTTCGAACTCAGCTGAGCGAAACGGAGGATTACGACCTCGCGCAGCTGGAATCGATGGTGGCCGCGGATTCCGATCGCCGGATCAATCCGTATAACTTCAAACGTCCGCGACTCTACGCGCAGGACCAGATGCGCGTGCTCAACCACGTGCACGAGGCCTTCGCGCGCGACCTCTCGGTATACCTGTCGGCCCAGCTGCGCACGATCGTCGACATCAACCTGACAGCCGTCGACCAGGTCCTGTATTCCGAATACGTGATGTCGAGCGCCCCGCCGTCCGCCATTTACGTCGTCGAAGTTGAAGAGCTCGCGCAGAAGGTCATCTTCGAACTCGATCCACGCCTCGTCATTTTCACGATCGAAAAGCTCTTCGGCGGACCGGGCGTGTTTCTCAGAAAACCGCGTGAGATTTCGCAGATCGAGCGCCGCATCATGAGCAAGGTGATGCAGCGCGCCTTCCGCGAGCTGGAAAAAGCCTGGCAACAGGTTTTTGACATGGAGCTGAAGGAGATCGCCTTCGAGACCAATGCCGAGTTCGTGCAGATCATCCCCGGCGTCGAGCCGGCGCTTGTCAGCACGTTTGAAGTCGTCATCTACGAACAGCGCTCGTTCATCAACATCTGCTATCCCTATCGCCTGCTTGAACGCGTGCTGGGCCGTACCGGGATGAAGCAGTGGATCTCGAGCGCAACAACCAAGGTCAGCCCCGCCATCCGCGAGCGATACGAGAGCACCGTTCGCACGGTCGACGTGCAGGTTCGTGCCGAGCTGGGACGGGCCATCTTGCCCGTCTCGGAGCTGAAAAGTCTTGCAATCGGCGACGTCATCCCGCTCAAGCAGAAAATAGATGACCCCGTCCGCGTCTTCGTAGGCACGCAGGAAAAATTCAGGGCGGCTCCCGGGCGATCCGGTCGGCGCCGAGCACTACAGATAACGAGTATGGTGGAAAACCAATCCTTTACGGAAGACGATGAGCACCGATAAACTGACTAAGCACATATCTACCGCGCAGGAGGCGCTGCGCTCCTTCCTCGCCACATTGCTCGGCGCCGAGGCAGCGCTTCGCATCGAAGAGGCGGTCCAGACGGAATTCGACGACGCCAACATGCGCAGCAAGTCGAACATCGTCTTCACAGCCGGGACGTCACCGGCGAACCAGTGGGCCGTCATGCTCGATCCGGCGTGGCTCCCACTTCTCTCAAAGTCCATGCTTGGAGAGCCGATTTCCTTCGGCGAACCCGGCGCTGACGATCTCCTGAAGGAACTTGCCGCGCAGGCCTATGGAGCGGTGCGCACACAGCTCGCCTCTGCGGGCGTAACGCTTCCCGAAGGCCACATCGAGCTACTCCCCCGCGGCAGCGAGCTTGGTGGAAATCGGTTTGCGCCCGTCCTCATGGAGGCGCGTTTCCGCATCACGATCGACGGACAGAAGTTGGTAGGCTTCGCGCTGATGCCCGCCCCACCACCGGAGGCCGCACCGAAGGAGCCCGATGAGAAGCGCGACGAAGAGCTCGACCTCGAGCTTCCCCTCCCGGCTCCCCCGCCGGCCGCGAACAAGCCCTCCGTCGACGTCGCGCACGCCACTTTTCCGGATCTCGGCAGCGAAGTGATCGGCGGCGACGGCGCCGGCGACGGCAGTTTCTCCCTCCTCGCCGAAGTCGAGCTCGAGGTAACCGTTGAGCTGGGCCGTCGCAAAATCCCGCTCGCCGACGTCCTTCGCCTGACCACCGGCAGCGTCATCGAGCTCGAAAAGCTCGTTGGCGAGCCCCTCGAGGTCTACGCCAATGGACGCCTGATCGCCGAAGGCGAAGCCGTGGTAATGGACGAGCAATTCGGCATTCGCATCACCAGCCTGGCATCGAATCGCTCCCGAGCGAAGGCGTTCGTGTAGCAAAAACGTTCGAGCAAGCCACCCAAACCCCGGCGGAGTCCTTTCCGTCGGGGTTTTTTGTTAATGGAAGAAGGGGAAGAGGAAGAGGAAAAAAAGACTGCGCCCTTCCCCTTCCCCGCTGGCATCCTTTTCGCATTACTTAAGCGTGCCCTTAAGTGAAACGGCAGACTCGCCGTTGCCAGGCCTATAACCCGCATGCGATGCGACAAACGAAGCAAAATGTTCCGTTTATCTGAACGTCTTTCCCCTACCGGACGCGCCGGCTCGAAGCGCTATATCAAGCGCGCCGGCCTTTTCGCGGCCGGGCTCGTGTTGCTCTGGACAGCTCTCCACCTCTCCCCTACCACGGCGGACGAGCCGCCCGTGTATTCGGATGAAGCCGGATCCGTCGCTTCGAGCGAGCGGGTCCGCACGCCCTACCAGGGCCCGCGCATCTTCACCCTCGGCAACCTGGCCGCCGTCATCCTTCTCATCGGCGGCGGTGGATTTGCTTATTACCTGCATCAACGCTCGACGCAGGGAAGCGGCGGCATCTCCGCCATCGAATCGATCGGCGAGCTCCCCATCGGACAGGGCCAGCAGCTGCGCCTCATCCGCTGCGGCGGCGAAATCCTATTGATCGGTGCCACGGCCCATCACATAAGCCTTCTTCGCGACTTCGACCCCCGCCTCTTCGACGAGATCGCCGGCGTGGACGCCACAGACCATGATGATTACTCAGCATCCGATCCTCAACGCCTCAACGCGTCAACGCCCCAACACGTCAACACCTCGACACATTTTGCGGACGTCCTCCGCCAATACGCCGGCCGCTACGTAAACATCCACTCCAACGGCCGAACATGTTGACCGCGTTATTGTCCTCACGCGCGCTCAGGTGGGGCATCGGCATCCTCGCAGTGCTCGCCGCGATCCTTTTCCCAGAGCTCGCCCACGCACAAGCAGGACCGGATTCGCTTTCGGCGCAGCAGCCGTTCAACATCCTCCCGCAGTTCAACCTCGGCGGTGACGAGGAATACGCGCTGCCGATTCAACTCCTGCTTCTGCTGACGGTCCTGTCGCTGGCACCGGCTATCGTCATCTTGATGACCAGCTTCACGCGGCTCGTCGTCGTCTTCAGCATCCTACGGACCGCTCTAGGTATCCAGCAGTCTCCGCCCGCCCAGGTCATCATTGGGCTGTCGCTCTTCCTGACCTTCTTCATCATGCATCCCGTACTCACGACGCTGCACGACACCGCCCTCGAGCCGTACGTCGCCGGCGACATCGGCCAGCAGGAGGCGATGGACCGCGCTGCGGTGCCGATCAAAAAATTCATGCTTACGCAGACCCGCGAGAAGGACTTGATGCTGTTCATGGACATGGCCGAGATCGAATCCTTCTCTGCCTCCGACGAAATCCCGCTGCACGTCCTCGTCCCAGGATACATCATCAGCGAGCTCCGCATCGCCTTCCAGATCGGCTTCATGATCTTTCTTCCGTTCCTGGTCATCGACCTCATCGTCGCCAGTGTCCTCATGAGCATGGGTATGATGATGCTGCCGCCCGTGATGATTTCGCTCCCCTTGAAACTGTTGCTGTTCGTTCTGACGGACGGCTGGTACCTGATCGTTGAGTCGGTCGTCAGGGGCTACGCCGGGGGATAGAGGAGAGAAAGAAGAAAGCGCCCGAACGCAAGACACCCTTCCCCCCCACATTTTTGCACACAACGAACGCCACGCCATGAACCAAGACGTCGCTCTTTTCTGGGTCCAGGAGGCTCTCAAGGTCTCCGTCATGCTTACGGCGCCGCTCCTCGGCATCGCGCTGGTCGTCGGCCTGATCGTGAGTCTCTTCCAGGCCATTACTTCGATTCAGGAGATGACGCTCAGCTATGTGCCCAAGATGGCGGCCGTAGCGGCCGTTCTCCTGATCCTCGCCCCCTGGATGATGGAGATCCTCTCCGACTTCACCATCAACGTCATCAATTTCATCCCGAGCGTGTCGCAATAGCCCAGAACTTCTCTGTGCGCCAATTACGTTGAGCGTCGCTCCACCAGACGGACCGCGCGTGATGCTTTTCTTCGTCGTTTTCCGAACCGCCGCCACCGCATCACATGAAAATTGAGCCCGCATACCTTTTCACCATTGTCCTGGTGTTCGTCCGCATCGGCGGACTGATGGTAGCGGCTCCGTTCTTCAGCCACATGTCGGTGCCCGTTCGCGTACGCATCCTCTTTTCCGTGCTGATGGCCTACATCCTCGTCGGATTCGTGCCCGGCCCGCTGCCTGCAAACATCGGCCATCCTGTGGCCCTCGTTCTGGCTGTCGGAATGGAGGCGCTCACGGGTGTGATGCTCGGGTTCGCCGCCCAGTTCGTGTTCTGGTCGGTTCAGTACGCCGGAGAGCTGATCGGATATCAGATGGCCCTCGGACTCGCTACGGTATTCAATCCGATGGACGGCGTACACTCCAACCCGGTCGGCCGCTTTCTGATGACCACCATGCTGCTCTTTTTTCTCCTGCTGGACGGCCATCACCAGGTGATTCAGGCGCTCGTTCTCTCCTTCCAGGTCGTGCCGCTGGCGGGCGCGGATCTCGCCGCGGGCGGGCCGCTCATGCTCCACTGGACCGGCCACTTCTTCACCACGGCGATGAAGCTGGCTTCGCCGTTCATGATCACCATCTTCCTCGTCGACGCGTCGCTCGGCATCTTCGCCCGCGTCGCACCGCAGGCCGACCTCTTCTCCGTCGCTTTGCCCGTCAAACTCCTCGTAGGCATGAGCATGATGGTCGTCTTCATGGGCAACTTCGTCCCCATGATACCGGCGATGATCGACACGATGTATACCGACCTGCTGGCCCTCATAGAAGCCTTCGCGCAATAGCGTCTGTCGAATGGCCGAAAGCGGCGACAAACAATCAAAAACCTTTGACCCGACGCCTCAACGCATCAAGAAGGCGCGGGAAGAAGGCAACGTGTTCCGTTCACAGGAGACGACCGCCGTGGGCATGCTCGTCGTCGGCGTGAGCGTCCTGGCGCTCGGCACGCCTCTCGGCTTCGCCGCCCTCAAGAACATGACCGCCGCCATCTTTCTGGATGCCACCAGCTCCCAGCTCACCTCCTCCAGCCTCCCCGTCATCATCCGCGACGTCGGCGCCCAGGCCGGCCTCATCCTCATGCCGTTTCTCGGCGCACTATTCGTCGCCGCCCTCGCCATTAACCTCGGGCAATTCGGATTTAACCTCACCGGTAAGCCGCTCGTGCCGAAAGGCGAGCGCATCAGCCCGCTGAAAGGGCTCAAGCGCATCTTTTCCGCGCAGGGACTCTTCAACTTCGGAAAGGCGCTCGTCAAAATTGCCATCGTGGGCCCGATCGCGTACATCACGATCCGGGACCACATGCCCGAGATCCTTGTCCTGCACACCCAGAGCCTGCCCGATATCATCTCGACGGGAACACACTGGATCGTCGTCTTGATGTTCAAGCTCATCGCCATGCTCGTGCTGCTCTCCGCCGCCGACTTCGCCTTCGAAAAATGGCGCTACAAGCGCGATCTGAAGATGGACAAGAAGGAGATCAAAGACGAGGCAAAGGAGCAGGAAGGCGATCCGCACATGAAGGGCAAGCGAAAGGAGCGCGCCCGAGAAATTGCACGACGCGAACGCCTGGACCATGCCGTCCTCAAATCGGACGTCGTCGTTACCAACCCGACGCACTATGCCGTCGCTCTCCGGTACAATCCGGAAGAGGGGGAAGCTCCCCGCGTCGTGGCCAAAGGTATCCGCAAGCGCGCCCTGCGCATCAAGGAACTCGCCCTCGAATTCGGGATCCCGACCGTCGAAGACAAGCCTTTGGCAAGAGCTTTGTATGCGAGCGTAGAGGAAAGGATGGAAATACCGGAGGAACTCTACCCCGCCGTCGCCGCGCTCCTCGCCGAAATCTACCGGCAGCGCGAAGAAAACAAGAACTGATAGGAGATCGGTGATGGGAGATGGTCCGCCCTTGGGCCCCTACCTCCCACCCCCAACCCACATCTCCAGCACGGACGAAGTAAAAACGCAAGTTTACGCCAAGTGAGCCTACCCGACGCCGCCACCCCCGCGCCCCCGTTCAAGCTCTTCAATACCGAGCTCATGGTGGCCAGCGGTCTCGTCCTTGTCCTTATGGTCATGGTCGTGCCGCTACCGGCATTCATGCTGGATCTGCTCCTTGCGACCAACATCGCCATCTCACTGGGCGTCCTCCTCACGGCATTTTATGCCGTCCGCCCGCTGGAATTTGCCGTATTCCCGGGTTTGCTCCTCCTTACTACCCTGTTCCGGCTGTCACTCAACGTCGCCTCAACACGACTTATTTTGAGCAAGGGCGACGCGGGCGCGCTCATCACCGCCTTCGGTAACTTCGTCGTCTCCGGCAACTACGTCGTCGGAGGCATCATCTTTCTCGTGCTCGTTCTCATCAATTTCATCGTCATCACCAAGGGCTCCGGCCGCATCGCCGAGGTGGCGGCGCGATTCACCCTCGACGCCCTGCCCGGCAAGCAGATGGCGATCGATGCCGACCTCAACGCCGGCCTCGTCGACGAGCGAACCGCCATCAGAAGGCGCGAGGAAGTCACCCGCGAAGCCGACTTCTACGGCGCCATGGACGGTGCCAGCAAATTCGTGCGAGGCGACGCCATCGCCGGCCTCATCATCACCGCCATCAACGTCGTGGGCGGCCTCATCATAGGCGTCGCTCAGCGGGGAATGGACTTCGGCAACGCCGCCGAGGCGTACACCCTCCTCTCCATCGGCGACGGCCTCGTCAGCCAGATCCCCGCCCTCCTCATCTCCACCGCCGCCGGTATCATCGTATCTCGAGCCAGCGGAGACTCCAACATCGCCGCGGATTTCCAGGGTCAGCTCTTCAAGAAGCCGCACCCCATTCTCATCACCGGCGGATTCCTGGCCCTCCTCGGCATCGTCCCGGGCCTTCCCATCGTGCCCTTCTGGATTCTCGCCGCCGGCACCATCATGCTCGGCCGCAACCGAATCCAGGTCCAGGAAAAAGAACGCAAGCAGCTCGTCGCCGCCGCCGAAGCCGATACCGTAGAGGAAGAAGTCAAAGACACCCCCGCCGACCTGCTGCTCGTCGATCCCCTCGAGCTCGACATCGGCTACGCCCTCATCTCTATCGTCGACCCCGGCCAGAAAGGCGACCTCCTCGAACGCGTCAAGATGCTCCGCCAGCAGCTCGCCCTCGAGCTCGGCATCGTCATCCCTCCCGTCCGCATCCGCGACAACGTAAGCCTCGGCTCCAACCAGTACGTCATCAAGATGCGGGGCAACCCGATCGCCGAAGGCGAGGTCATGCCGGGCTACCACCTGGCCCTCCTCCCCGAAGACATGGACTCACCCCCGGCCGGCATCCGCGTCGAGGACCCCACCTTCGGCCTCCCCGCCGTCTGGATCGCCGAGCGCAACCTCGACGAAGCCGAGCGTCACGGCCTCACCGTCGTCGAAGCCCCCGCCGTCATCACTACGCACCTCCTCGAGGTGCTTCGCAAAGTCGCCTACCGTCTCCTCGACCGCCAGGAAGTCAAGAAACTCGTCGACAAAGTCAAAGAGAACTCGCCCGCCCTCATCGAAGAGCTCGTGCCCAACCAGCTCCCCCTCGGCGCCATCCAGAAAGTCTTCAAGCGCTTGCTGAAGGAGCGGATCCCCATCCGCGACCTCGTCACCATCCTGGAAACGCTCGCCGATCAGGCGCCGCACACCAAAAACGTCGACGTCCTCACCGAATACGTTCGGGCTTCGCTGGCGCAGACCATCACGCGGCAGTTCGCCGGCCCCGACGACGTCGTTCACGTCTTCGTCCTCGATCCCCAGTTGGAACAGCACTTGCTTGAACGTGCCGAAGCGGGGGAATTGAACCCGAACACGCTGGGCATGCTGCCCGACCGCGCCGAAGCAATCATCAAGGAAGTCGACCGGCTCGCCAAGCGCCTCATCGGCAGCGGCCGCGCACCGGTGCTGCTGACCTCGCCGGTCCTGCGCCCGACCATGTTCAACTTCATCGCACCGATGGTATCCGACATCGCCGTCCTCTCCTACAATGACCTGGTGCCGGAGGCGGAAGTCGACGTCGTCGACCAGGTCGTCATCTAAAAGGCTGAGGAACGAACACCACTACACCGGCCATTATGAACGTAAAAACCATTACGGCTCCTACCATCCACGCCGCGCTCATCGAGGCGCGGCGCATCCTGGGCGACGACGTCGTCCTGATGGAGTCGATTCCCGCCGCAGGCGGCGAGCCCGCGCGCATCACCGTGATGGCTGACTCCCGCGGCCGGGCCACCCGCCCGGCGCGTCCCGAACGCTCCGCCCAGCAGCCTCCCGAGAAGCGCGCCCAACCCGCCCTGGCCGAACATCCCGGCGGCGCCGGACGCTTCGTTCAAACCAAGGCCGCAAAACGCCCCGGCTACGGCTATTCAGGCAACGCCGACGTCGCCGCGATGCCGGAAGATCGTGCCGAATCCGGCGAAGGCTTTTCCGAGACACGAGGGCCGCAAAGCGGATCGACCGACGTCGCGAAGCGAAGTAAAAACGGTCGTGACTACCGCTTTGATGTAGGAGGCCGCACCCTCAGAGACGTCGCCGGCGATGGGAGCGACGGCCGTCACGAACCGCGCGTCGAGCCCAGCCGGCGCGGCACCAGCGGACCCGCAGGGCGCGGCCGGCTCTTCCCCAGCGGAAACGAGCTCGTCAACGGCGCCTCAACGCAGTTTCCGGCCACGCAAGTCAATGCGGTGGAGGCGGCAGAAAATATGATCGCCGCCCAGCTCCAGCTCCTTCATAATCGCCTCGACGACTTCGAACATCGGTTCGTCGGCGCGATCATTGGAGCCGGACAGGCATGGGCGGCTAACCCGCTCTTTGCCGGCATGCTCAACCAGGGCATGCGGCCGGCCACCGTCACTAAACTATTCGACACACTCGCGCAGAAAGGCTACCAGCCCGACACGAATTCCGAAACGCTGAAGTGGGCCGTCGCGCAGGAGATCCGCCGATCGCTGAATAGCGCGGCGCCCAAGCAGAACAGCGGCGCGCAGGTCTTCATCGGTCCCAGCGGCGCAGGCAAGACCTCCCTCCTCCTCAAGCTCGCCTCCCATCCCGGCTTCTTCGGACGCCGCGACACCGCCGTCATCGTGATCGAGCCTGAAGAGGAGACGTCCAGCTTCCACCACAGTCCGCTGAATCTCTTCCGCACGCACGGCCTCCCTGTACAGTCCGTCCGCACGGTCGACGAAATGCAGAAGGCCGTGATGCGCGTGCAGCACTTCGATCACATCCTCATCGACACACCGCCGATGCCGCTGCAGGATGCGCCGGCCCGTAAGTTGCTGCGCCATGTGAAGAAATTGGTCGATCCGATCATGCCGCTTCGCGTCCAGTTCGTGCTGAACGCTACGCGATCCCTCCACGATTTTGACGGCGACTTCGTACGTACCCTCGCCCTACGCCCCGAAATGGTGGCGCTGACACACCTCGACGAAACGAAAGGCTGGGGCCGTATCGCCGAATGGCTGATGGCTGTCGAGATGCCCGTTCAGTTCGTTTCCACCGGACCGTCCGTCCCCGACGGCGTCATCTCCTTCTCGCCGACGTGGTTCGTCGAGGAGATGATGAAGCTCTAACCATCCAGCGTTCGCCTCCGGGGAGTAGTTAAAGGATAACATGAAACGAGATACTACCATCATAGCTGTTGTCAGTGGAAAAGGAGGTGTCGGTAAGAGCATCGTCTCGGTCAACCTGGCCGAATCGTTGAGTTCCGACGGCCGGCGCGTCGCACTCCTCGACGCCGATCTAGGCCAGGCCGCCTGCAGCGTCCTGATGAACGAGACGCTGAAGGCCACCGTGATGGACCTTTTACGCTTCACCGTGCGCACGAAGCAGGTCAAGCACGAGACGGCGAGCGGCGTCACGCTGATTCAGGCTTCCGATGACCCGGGCGAGTCCCGTGGCCGCGAAAAGGACCTCTACTCCTCGCTCGACGAGCTGCTGACGGATCTCCGGGCCGACCATGAATACATCATCATCGACGCCCCTGCAGGAGTCGACGGGGCAGTGCGCTGGGCGCTCGACCGCGCCGACCTCGGCCTGGTGGTCGTGGTCGGGGAGCCTACCGCCGTCGCCGACGCATACCGGTTGGTTCGGATGATCTGGAAGTCCGATCCGGCCTACCCATTCGGAGTCGTCGTCAACTTCGCCGACGACGCCGAAGAGGCGCAGGGCGTCGCCGATCGGTTCGCCCGAATTACGGAGCACTTTACAGGACGGTTACCAAATTACCTGGGTTGGGTACCTTTCTCCCAGGCGGTACGGCAGTCCGTAACCCGCCAGATTCCCGCCGTTCGACAGCCCGGACCGGCTTCGGAAGCCTTCCGCGAGCTGGCTCGGACCCTCGTCTCGGGCCGCCTCGCTCTCGTCGAACCGCTCAACACCCGATGAAAAAGTTCACCTGTTGCTTAATTCCGCATTGGTTAAGCCGATACTTACTGCGACGGCCGGAAAGAAAGTCGTTTAGAACATGATTAATGAAGCACTGCATACAATTACCGAAATACATCATGTATTCCTGGATGGCATACATCTTGTTTAAGCGGTTAACTAAATGCTGAAACGAACGACATCGGAAGTTTCGAGACCACGATAAAATGCGTACGATCTACACTCAATTTAGCGGATTGGCAGGCCTGTTGGCGTTCCTGAACCAGCTATGGAGCTATGCGCCGCTGGACCGCACGATTCTCATTGGATTTGCGACCGGCCTCGGCGTGTACCTCCTTCTCATGCTGGGTGACGTCACCATCAACCGGATCCTGGCTCACACACCACCGGCCCTCGCAGAAGAGGCCGCCGGAGCCCGGGATTCCAAGGCCGACGCCAAAGAAAAGGCTCCCGAAGCGAAGGCCGCGTAGTTAAGACTCAATAGAACCACCACGGCTCAATACCTCGTCCGTCATGGCTAACGACTTACAGGTCCTAGCGGAAGCACACGCACACGATCCGTCACCGGCGAATCGGGAGGCAGTCGTCCTGGCCGCCGTCCCCCTCGTCCGCTCGCTGATCGGCCGGCTAAGCATCCCCGACCACCCCCTTGCCACCCGCGAAGACCTCGAAGACGTCGGACTGCTGGGTCTTTTGCAAGCCCTCGACGGCTTCGACCCGGAGCGCGGCACGCCCTTCGTGTCGTACGCCTACGGCCGCATCCGCGGCGCGCTGGTAGACTACCTGCGCTCGATCGACGCCCTGCCGCGCGAACGCCGCCGCATGCTTGCCGAAGCTCAGGCCGCGATCGAGACGCTGAGACAGATGCTTGGCGCAGAGCCCGAAGACCAGGACGTCGCCGACTACCTCGGCCTATCTATGTCCGAGTATCACACTTTGCTGAGGGATGCCCAATCTCGCTACTCACTTTCCCTGCACGAGCCCACGGGCGTCGAAGGCGAACAGGCCCTGCTTGAGTCCCTCCCCAACGAAGACGCCGACGCCAGCTTCGATCAGATCGACAAAGACTCTTTTTACGACTACGTCGCGACGCTCATCAAAGAATTGCCCGAACGCGAGCAGACGATTCTGGCCCTCTACTACTTCGAGGACCTGACGCTGCGCGAGATCGCGTCCCTGCTGTCTCTCACGGAGGCTCGAATCTCCCAGATCCTCGGCAAAATTTTGCTGACCCTGCGGACGCGCCTCAACGAAACCCGGTCGCTCGCGGCCTGACCCGACCTCGCTACCCCTGCGTCAACGCCTCAGACGCACCGCACCCGTCACCAACTTAAGCGCACGCCGGCCCACCGAGGTCATCGTGCGCTTGCCGTATCCGACGGTTCCCAATCATCACAGTGACCGGCGCTTTGCGGCCCATCTCTCTGCCGCTTCTACGCGACCACGTTTGCAAGCTCTCCGGTTATCTGCGATCTTTCTCGTCATTCCTACCCCCTGCAATCTGTAATTTGCGCCCGAGATTATCCATTGGAATAGGCATTTGCGTCGGCCAAAACAGATAGCGGTAACCTCACACGATGCAAGGTGATGGCTCTTGGCTGAACAATCGATGCGGGAGCGAATGCTCGCGGGCGAGCCCTACATCGCACTCGACCCGGAACTCGGCAGGATGCAGCAGCAGGCTCAGCGCCTCGTACGTGCCTTCAACACGTCCTCTCCTGGGGACGCCGCTCAGCGACAAGCGCTCCTGCAAGAGCTCTTCGGAGCGCTCGGAGAAGGCTCGATGGTGATGCCGCCGTTCTACTGCGACTACGGCTCTCACATCTTCGCAGGCGAACGCATCTTCATCAACTATGACTGCGTCATTCTGGACTGTAACATTGTACGTCTTGGAGACCGTACGCTGCTCGGGCCCAAGGTGCAGATCTACACGGCGACGCATCCGCTGGACGCGGCGGAGCGCATGGATGGATGGGAAATGGCCGTGCCGATCGACGTCGGCAGCGACGTTTGGATCGGAGGCGGCGCCATCATCTGTCCCGGCGTTACGATCGGAGACGCGACGACGATCGGTGCCGGAAGCGTCGTGACTCGTGACGTACCGCCCGGGGTTTTTGCGGCCGGCAATCCGTGCCGCGTAATCCGCAAAATTGTCAAAGGAAATACACTGGTATAAACTTCCATGCGCTGCATTTGCTTCCTGTTGGTATTGATCCCGATGGTCGTCCAGGCCCAGACCACAGCGGAAAAAACACCGCTCCGCGTAGGTGTAGTCGGTCTCGTGCATACACACGTTCACTGGATTCTCGGGCGGGAAGAGCGGGGCGACATCGAGATCGTCGGCATCGTGGAGCCCAACCGGGAGCTTGCCCGCCGCTATGCGGATCAGCATGGCTATTCCATGGACCTCGTCTACGAAACGCTGGAGGAGATGCTGGATGCCGCGCACCCGGAAGCGGTCACCGTCTTCACCACCATTCTGGATCACAAGCGGGTGGTCGAAGTGTGTGCGCAGCGCGGGGTCCACGTGATGGTCGAAAAGCCGCTAGCCGTCAGCCTCGCCGACGCCCGCGATATGGCCGACGCCGCGCGGAAGGGGGACATCCATTTGCTGACCAACTACGAAACGACGTGGTATGCCTCCGTCCACGAAACGTCCGAGCGGGTCCGTGCAGGACAGATCGGAACCCTCCGCAAGATCGTCGTGCACGATGGGCATCAGGGGCCACAGGAGATCGGAGTCAACAGTGAGTTCCTCGACTGGCTAATCGATCCCGTCTATAACGGCGCGGGCGCGCTTACAGATTTCGGATGTTACGGCGCCGTCCTGATCACCTGGCTCATGGATGGGCAACGTCCGCTGTCGGTCACCGCCGTCACGCAACAGATCAAACCAGATGTTTATCCGAAGGTGGATGACGAGGCTACTATCATCCTGACCTATCCGCAGGCGCAGGGCATCATTCAAGCGTCGTGGAACTGGCCCTTCAACCGGAAAGACATGGAAGTCTATGGACGCACCGGCTACGTGCACGCCGACGACGGCTCGACACTGCGGGTTCGAACGGCAGGCGAGGACGCCGAGGAGCGTCTCGTGGTCGACTCCTTGCCGGCTCCGCTGGACGATCCCTTTTCCTACCTGGCCGCCGTCGTGCGAGGCGACCTTGTACCCGGACCGGACCTCTCCTCTCTAGACCTTAATCTGATCGTGATGGAAATCCTCGACGCCGCAATGCGCTCTGCAGAAACGGGCCGGGCGGTCTACCTGCAATAGGGCCGTCCGTCGGCTCGATGGATGAGCGGCGGACGCCGGCATCACACTGAGCGTCGGTAACCCCGCATACGGTCCGACTGCCATTATTCGAACGCGCTGCCTGGCGGCGCACCCAAGCGGTCCTATCTTACCCCAACCGTCCCTTCCACCGAATCGATCAGCCTGGCGGAGTCATAGCCGATTCCATCCTTGAAGACAATGCGCACGTTGCGGATCTCCGAAGGCGTGTCGATCGGGTTGCCTTCGATCACGACGAGGTCGGCCAGCTTGCCCGCCTCGATCGTCCCGACGTCGTCGTCGATGTCCAGCACCCTCGCGCCGTTCGACGTCATGATCCGGATCACCTCGACCGGCGTGAACCCGGCTTCCAGCAGCAGCTCATAGTTGCGCTGATCTCCGTAGCCCGGCAGTGCGCCGCCGTATCCTGTCGGATCGACCCCCGCCGCGAGGAGGCCACCCGCCTTCACGAAATCGTATTCGAATTTGAGGGAACGGTCGAAGAGTTCCTGGCGGAACGTGTAGGTTGGATCCGCGCCGGCCTCCGCGATCTGCGCGCGAGTCAGCAGGTATTCGTCGCGCACCTCCGGCGACATCGCCTCGAGCACGCGATCCTCAATCGGCGGCCGGCCCGGCACGTACATCTCGTAGATGGCGAGCGTGGACGTCATCGCTACGTCGTTCTCCACCATGTCACGGAACGTCGCCTGGACATCCTCACTATCCATATCCACCTCGAAAAGGCTTTCGCGGAAGTCGGAGGGGCAATCGTCGGGGGCTCTGTCGGCATCGTAGTCCGTGTTGGTGAAGAAGCCGTGTTCCAGATTGTCGATGCCGAGCGCCACGGCCTCGCGGAAGCTCACCGAACACAGATGTCCGGTCACCTTAATGCCGTGCTTGTGCGCCTCGTCGATGACGGCGGCCAGCTCTTCGCGAGAGATCTCGGTGTATGCCTTGAACCAGGAGACCCCCTCCTCCGCCCAGTAGGCGACGACGCGGCGAGCATCGTCCGGCCCCGAAAGCCGGGTCATGTTGCTCATGCCGGTCCCTCCGGTGAGGTACGGACCTGTCACGAAAATTTTCGGTCCCGGCGCCTCGCCGGAATCAATCGCCTGCTTGAGGTTCAATTCGCTGTATGGGGCATTACTCCCGGTCGTCCGGATCGTCGTCACGCCGGAGGCGAGGTAGAGCCGCGGCGCGCTGTAGTTGAGCTGAATACTGCGCTGCGAGGTCATGTAGAAGGTGTGATTGTGCAGCCCGATGAATCCTGGTATTACGGTATGGCCCCGCAGCTCAAGAACGTGAGCGCCTTCCGGAACGTGCACCTCACTTCTGTTTCCTACGGCAGCGATCAAGGCGCCGTCCAAAAGAATGGTTTGATCCTCCTCGGTCGGTCCGCCGGTGCCGTCGATGACGCGGACGCCCGTCAGGGCGACGATGGGCGCATCCACGGCGACGTACTGCTCCACCTGTGGCGAAAGGGATGGCCGCTGCGCGCGTGCGGTGCCTGCCAGGATGATCAAGCCTATCTGAAGGATCAGCAGGCCGGCGATAGCGAGAATGGTTCTCATAAGAATCGGAGCATTCGTGCGTTGATTGGACGTCGACCATTCTAGGCAATGTATCTTGATATGTACAAGTGACTTCTCGACATCGTCTTTCCGCAGAAAAGAAGGGCGGTCCGTAGGTGAGCAACGCGAATTCCTCGCTCAGCTTCTCAAGGAGCTGAAACAAATCACAGGCTTTCTGGACAACCACAGGCTTTCTCGACAATCACAGGCTTTCTGGAGCATAGGAGCGGGGCTCTCGGCGCACCAACAGGCGCACGTGGATCGCTCGGCCGAGAAGACCCCGTCGCTCCCGTGGTTGGCCGCGCGCATTTTATTCGGGCAAGCGCGTTTTTGGACGAACACAGGACATGGCGGACATCAAGCAGCTCGAGGGCGTGAATGCTTGAGATCGGCAGAACGCCGCCGTCCCCGATGGCGCCGGCCTGCTTGAGCGCTAGCCGGTGGACGAAGCGGGGTTCAGCACCGTTCTGCCCGAAAGCCGAATGCTGTTACAGGGCCGTTGTACCACGACGGTAGCACAGAGCCGTAACGACGCGCACGAGCGGGCCGGAGGGCGCGCTGCCCAATCGGATCCGAATTTCTACGAAGACCTTCGTTGACTTGTACGAACCGTTTCGTATATTAGCGAAGAAGGCCATTCCCTCTTCGCAGCGAACGACTTACCACATATGCCTAACCCTTCGACATCAAACGAACCGCAGCCGACCGACGCCGAGCTGGAGATCCTACGCGTGTTGTGGGAGCTGGGGCCGGCGACCGTTCGGGAGGTGCATACGATCTTGCGGCGCCGACGCGACACGGGCTACACGACGGTGCTCAAGCTTCTGCAAATTATGCACGAAAAGGGCCTGGTGAGCCGCGACGAATCGAGCCGTGCGCATGTGTACTCGGCGAATCTTTCCAGGGAAGCCACCCAGACCGGATTAATCGACACGCTCGTCGACAAGGCCTTCGAAGGATCGGCATCGAAACTCGTACTACGCGCCCTCGCGGCACGACAAGCGTCGCCGCAAGAACTCGCCGAAATAAGGGCGCTGATCAACAAGCTGGAAAAAGACGACCAATGAACATTCTCGAAATACTGCATAACATATCGGTGGTCGAGGCGCTCGGCTGGACGCTGGTCCATTTCTTCTGGCAGGGACTTCTGGTCGCCGTCGTCCTGCGGGCGACGCTTCAGGTGCTCGGGCCGACGGATGCAAACAAGCGCTACGTCGCCGCGACCGTCGCGATGATCGCGCTGATGATCGCGCCGCTCGTCACATTCTTTTCAATCGACGATGCACCCCCCTCTCCTATCGCGACGGAGCAGGCCGTCAGCACAGCCTCGCCGTCGCCGCTGGCGACCCAGTCCGCGTCGGAAGCGCAGGCGCCGAACGCGTTGTCGGATGGAGCCCCCCACAAAGCCGTCGGAGAATCGTCGTGGATAGCCGCCCCCCAGTGGGAGGCGCGCGTCTCGAGCTATTTGCAAGCGGTACTCCCGTGGATGGTCGTCGGATGGCTCGCCGGCGTCATGCTCCTTTCGATGCGGTTCGTCGTCGGCTGGTGCTACACGTACGGGCTCAAAAGGCGAAACGTACAGCAGGTCGACCAATCGCTGCACCAGCGATTCGCGCGAGTTAAGGAAAGGATCGGCGTTTCCCGGCCGGTAGAGCTCCTGAATTCGGCCCTCGTCAAGGTGCCCACCGTGGTCGGATATCTGAAGCCGGTCATCCTGATTCCCGCGAGTGCCGTTATGGGTCTATCAACGGCGCAGCTGGAAGCCGTTCTGGCCCATGAGCTGGCGCACGTGAAGCGGCACGATCAGCTCGTCAATTTTTTGCAGACGATCGCCGAAACGGTGCTGTTCTACCATCCGGCTGTCTGGTGGGTATCCGATCAAATCCGCGTGGAGCGTGAGAACTGTTGCGACGACGTTGCCGTCGCGGTGAGCGGCAGCCTGCGGACCTACATCCACGCGCTTACGAGCCTCGAAGAACAGCGGCAGGCGCCGATCCGCATGGCGCTTGCTGCTTCGGACGGATCCTTGCTCGCACGCGTCAAACGACTGATTAGCACTTCGGCCGACGACCGCCCCTCGGATCGAAGCAGCTGGGCGGGCGGACTTACCGCCGTTCTCGTAGTCGCTCTCGTTTTTGTCGCCGTTCAGACAGCTTCGACGGAGCGCGCCGAGGCGACGCCGCCCGAATACGTGTGGCCGCATGATACGAGCCGGACCATGGAATTCGCTGACGAAGGTGACACGGAGATCGAAGACGAAGAGCAGAATGCGGCGGCGACGGCACAACCTTCTCCGGATGATTCGGCTGAAAACGGCGTCGATTCTGATGCTTCCCCGAACGATGACAAGGTGGTGCAGGCCCTCATCGCGGCGCTTGCAGATTCCGATGCACCGACGCGGGCTCAGATCGCGCATGCGCTCGGCATGAGGGAGTCTCCGGAGGCCATAGACGCCCTGGCGAGACTGCTGCAAAACGATGAGAGCGATGAAGTGCGATCCCACGCCGCCTGGGCACTCGGCATGATCGAGGACGAACGAGGCGTTCCTGCCCTTGCGAAGGCGCTCTCCGGCGACGAATCCAAAAATGTCGTGGGGCAAGCGATATGGGCGTTGGGCATGATCGAAGACGAGTCGGCCGTTGGTGCACTGGTGCCGACGCTGAACGACGAAAATGCCGAGGTGCGGGCGGAGGCCGCGTGGGCGTTGGGCATGATCGAGTCGGAAGAGGCCGTAGCGCCGCTCGGCCGTCGGCTGCGGGACGAGCAGGACGTGCACGTCAAGAAGCAGATCGTCTGGGCCCTGGGTATGATCGAGGATGAAGAGGCCGTCGACCACCTCGTACGGATGCTCGACGACGCCGATCAGGAGATGCGAAAACAGACCGTCTGGGCCCTGGGCATGATCGAAAGCCCGCGGGCGGTCGAGCCCCTGATCCGGATGTACGAGACTGAGGATGTTACCGAGGTCAAGGCTCGCGTGATTCAGGCCCTGGGGATGATAGAAGATGATCGTGCGATCGACGTGATTACGGAAGCCCTCACGAGCGGCGATCTCGACCTGCGCCGCTCGGCGATCTCTGCGCTCGGCATGCTGGGCGGAGGGCCAAATCCGAATCCAAACCCAAACCCGAATCCGAATCCGAATCCGAACCCGAACCCGAACCCCGATCCGAACCCGCCCAATCGCAACCCAAATCCAAACCCCAATCCCAATCCGAACCCGAATCGATAGACCGCTTCGGATCACCAGCCCTCCCGCTCCAAAGTAGCCATGAATCGCTTACAGACGCTATTCCCCTCCTTCTCGATCATCCTGATCGCCGGACTCGTTGTCTCCGTCGCACCCGGGCATGCGCAGGTCGTCGCACGAGCGCAGCAGACGGCGCCGGAGCTTATTGAAGCGCTAGACGCCGATGATGCATTGACCAGGGCGGCGGCGGCCTGCGAACTGGGCGAGCGAAGCGCCGCCACGGCCATCCCGGCGCTGATCAAGCTGCTCGCCGACGACGCCTCGATCGCTCCGTTTACGTGCAGCGAGAGTTGGGGCCGGAACGCGTTTAATTCTCCCGGCCGCGAGGCCGCCAACGCGCTCATCCACATCGGACACGAGGCCGCCGAAGCCGTCGTCAGGGTATTGGATCACTCACTTGGAAGCATTCGCGAGAAGGCGGTCTGGATCCTGGGAGCACTCGACTATCGGCCTGCCGTCGGCAAGATCCTCGACATGGTGACGGAAGACGATTACTTCCTGACGCGAGCCAATGCGGCCTGGGCGCTCGGAGCGATGGAGGTCTCCGAGGCGACCCCGTCCCTCGGAAATGTCGTACGGAAAGACGAGCACGAACGCGTACGCGAACAGGCGGCATGGGCGCTGGGCGCGCTCGACGCAGAAGACGGCGTAGACGAGCTGATAAGGGCGCTGCTCGACGACACCTCACCCGAGGTGCGCTCACAAGCTGCATGGGCGCTCGGCGCCATCGGAGACAGCCGGGCCGTCGACGGCCTCATCCGCGCACTTGGAGACGACCACACCGATGTGCGATCGCAAGCCGCTTGGGCGCTCGGCGCCATCGGCGATCCGCGCGCCGCGGAGGGATTGACGGCGGCGCTGAAGGATGTCAGCGCCGACGTGCGGCAGCAGGCCGTTTGGGCCCTCGGCGCGTTGGACTAACGACTCTACGGAATGCCGCACTCGTAGCGTCATGTATAGAGAATCTCCGCCCAAGCGCCCCTTTTCATCGGGATATTCAATATTCTAGTAGGCCCGTTAGTCGTTCTGGAAGACGAAAGCCGGCTTGCATGGAGATTGTTCACCGCGATACGATGATCGTGAACGGCATTCCGATCCGAGCCACCTGGAAAAACCTTTGGATGGACATGCCCAAAGCCTGGCGAACGTTCGTCAGTCGG
>CAZART010000024.1:7353-51194 GCA_964487555.1 uncultured Rhodothermales bacterium | reverse complement strand
CCGGCCAGCGACTCGACCTCGGGTACGACCAGCGCGACCAAAAATTCGCGGCCCTCGCCGACGACGAGGATCTGGTCGATCCACGGCACCGTTTTGAACCGGTCTTCGATGGGCCCGGGATAGATGTTCTTGCCGCCGGCGGATACGATCATGTGCTTGATACGATCCGTGATGACCACGTAGCCGTCGTCGAAGCGGCCGACGTCGCCGGTGTGATACCAGCCGTCGTCGTCGATGGCCTCTCTGGTGGCGTCCGGTGCGTTCCAATAGCCTTTCATGATGTTAGGACCGCGGCAGATGATCTCACCCTCTTCCGTCGTGAGGCTGGACGGATAGTCCTCGCCGGAAAGCTGACCGATGATGCGGTTGTCGGAAAGGCGCTGAATAGCAATTTCGACGCCGGGGATGACGTGGCCGACGGTCCCGTAGCGGGGCCTGTCCATCGGGTTGATGGTCAGCACCGGAGAGGTCTCCGTCAATCCATAGCCTTCGATGATCGTCACGCCTGCGGCCTGAAAAAATTCGCCGATCTTTTTCGGTAAGGCCGCCCCGCCGGAGACGGCGAAGCGAAGGTTTCCCCCGAGCTTCTGATGCAGCTTCTCGAAAACGAGCTTGTGCGCAATGGCGCGCTGTACCCGCAGCAGCGGTCCCACAGCCTTCCCCTGTGCCCGCTTGCGGGCCACCTTGCCGCCCGTGCCGACCGCCCAGCGAAAAATCTTCTGCTTCGTCGGCGATCCCTCCTCGACTGATTTGGCGATGAGGCCGTATACGCGCTCGAAGAGGCGCGGCACGGAGATCATGACGGTCGGAGAGACCTCCTGCATGTTCTTACTCACCGCATCAATGCTTTCGGCGTACGTAATCAGCGCGCCGCAGGCGAGAACCGCCGTGTAGCCGGCCGTTCGTTCGAAGGAATGACAGAGCGGTAGGAAGCTAAGATGGTGGTCGTCGGGCCCGAAGGGCACCTGCGTAAGGGCCGACTTCGCATTCGAGCAGAAGTTTTCGTGCGTGAGCATCACGCCCTTGGGCAGACCTGTCGTTCCGCTGGTATAGATGAGTGCGCACAGATCAGCGGGCGTAACGGCTCGGGATAGCTTGCGCAGATCCGCCTCGTGCGTCCGCCAGTATTCGCGGCCGTCGCGGAGCGCCTGGTCCCACGAGACGACATAGTCGGGTTCGTCGCCTTCCAAGTCGCTCATCGTGATGATCCCATCGAGCTTCGGACAGTGGCGGAAGACCTCGACGGCCTTGCGCTGCTGAAGCATCGTGGAGACGATCATGATCTTCGAGCCGGAATCCTTGAGGATGTACTGGACCTGATCCGGCGGAAGCGACGTGTAGAGCGAAACGTTGACCGCGCCGAGAACCTGGGTCGCCAGATCGGTAATGGACCATTCCGGGCGATTTTCCGCCAGAATCGCTACCCGATCGCCGGGTCGGACACCGTGGGCGTGTAAGTAGCCTGCGAGCGCCTGCACCATTTCTGCGAACTGAGACCAGGAAATACCGGTCCATTCCCGCGTGTGTCGGTCCTTGAACCGGACGGCCGGCCGGTTCGAGTCGCCGTGATGGTCGACGAGGCCGTAGAACAGCTCCGGGATTGTATTGAATTCGACGATCGCGGGCATAGCAGGCTCGTTGGGAGCAAATGGAAGGGATGCCGTGAATCTATTGGCTATCCGAGGGAAAGGCAACGAGGATCCGGGATCGGCAACGAGGATCCGGGATCGGCGACGAGGATCCGGGGATTGGCAGCGAGGATCCGGGGATCGGCAACGAGGATCCGGGATCGGCGACGAGGATCCGGGGATCGGCAGCGAGGCCCAGGGACCGGTGCGAGGAGGCCGGGCCGGCGCGAGGAGTCGGGGGGCGGCCAGGATGCCGGTCAGGCTCCGGCGCTACCAGGCTACGCGTCCGTGCCGACGACGTCCGATATACGGCTGAATCCGTCTCGCTGAAGCAGCTGTACGAGGCCCTCCTTGATCCGGCGCACGAGCGAGGGACCCTCATAGACGAGTCCGGTATAGATCTGGATGAGGCTGGCGCCGGCGCGGATCTTCCGGTACGCATCGTCGGCCGAAAACACGCCGCCCACGCCGATGATGGGCACGGCGCCGCCGGTCAGGCGGTGGAGATAGCGCACGAGATGCGTGGACCGTTCCGCGAGAGGGCGGCCGCTGAGTCCGCCGGATCCGATATCATGAAGGACCTCTTCCGACGTCTGCAGTCCGTCTCGATCCGGTGCCGTATTGCTTGCGATGTACCCGTCGACGCCATATTTGCGACCCAGCTCCACGATGGCTTCAACGGCGCTGTCATAGGCAACGCGCTCCGACATGGGTGGGGATAGCTTGACCAGCAGCGGCACGGATCGGGAGAGCGCGGCGCGTTCCTCCCGAATCGCCCAGAGCAGCGCTTCCAGAGCAGACGGATCCTCGAACGTCTTTCCCTCCGCCGTATTCGGACAGGAGACATTAAGGGCCACGTAGTCTGCATGTGGGGCGAGGAGCCGGTAGCTCTCGCGAAAATCGGCCACGGCATCGTCACCCATGATGGACGAGTCATGCGTTTTAGCGAGATTCACCCCGAGAACGACGTCTCGCTTTCCATCCAGCCGGGCCAACCGGCGGGAGATCTTGCGTGCGCCTCTGTTGTTCAGTCCCATCCTGTTGATCAGAGCTCGGTCATCAGGCAGTCGGAACGCTCGTGGCTTCGGGTTGCCTCTTGAAGGACGCGCCGTCACCGATCCGACTTCCACGAAACCGAATCCCAACGTCGACCAGAAGGCCGCAAGAGAGGCGTTCTTGTCGAATCCGGCCGCAAGTCCGACCGGATTCGAAAACCTGACGCCCCACAGGTTCTGCTCGAGGCGCTTATTCTCGTATTCGAAAGTTGACTCGAGGAGGGAGCCGGTGTGGGTGAGCACGGCGAGCCGCGCCGCCGTCGTGGCCACGGTGTGAGCGCGCTCGGCGTCCAGGCGAAAGAGCGCCGAGCGGATGAAGTCGTACATGACGTTACGGGGCCAAGGATGTCGGATAATCCGAAAACTGCCGGCGGAGGCGGGCGGTTTCAGCGGGTTGGCGCGAAGGAGACGCGCACATCATACATAAAGATTGCCGGAGAAGATCGTGACCGCTCTACCGCGAAGCTTGACCCGGTCGCCCGACACCTCGACGCCGACTGTTCCGCCGCGCGCCGACGCCTGATACCCGATGAGTGGGTTCTTGCCGAGCCGCTCCATCCAATACGGACCGAGGACGCAGTGCGCCGACCCGGTGACCGGATCTTCGGGAATCCCAAATCTCGGCGCAAAATAACGCGAAACGAAATCGTAGGCGTCACCGTGGGCTTTCGCCGTGACGATCACGCCGCGCATGCCGATTTGCTCGATCGCGTGCATGTCGGGATCCAGCCCTCGGACAGACGCCTCGTCCGGCAATTCGACGAGAAAATCGAGGCGGCTGCTTCCGACAAATACAGGGCGCACACCGAGCGCCGCCGCAAGGCCCATGCGGTCTTCGATTTCCTCAGCCGGTTCGGTCGGGAAATCAAGGAGGATGAACGCACCATCGCGCTCTGCGCCGAGGACGCCGCCGGCTGTTTCGAACGCCACGTTTTCCGAAGGTTCGACGGCGCCGGTCTCCCATAACACGTGCGCCGTTGCGAGCGTAGCGTGTCCACAGAGGTCGACCTCGGCGACGGGTGTGAACCATCGAAGCTCGAAGCTCCCGTCCTGAAGGGGAGCCACGAACGCGGTCTCGGAGAGGTTCATCTCAGCGGCGACGTGCTGGAGCCATTCGTTGTCCGGCATCTGGTCCAGCAGCACGACGGCAGCCGGGTTGCCCGCGAACGGCCGCTCGGTAAAAGCATCTACCTGGTAAAGAGGTTGGTTGGGCATGTCCTAATATACATGCTCACAAACTTGACGTCCGCACCGCCCCGTCACCCCGGCCCGCCGGGGCGACGCGCGCCCTCAGGACGTCAACATTTCGACCCGCTTGACCGCCGACCTGGGAAGTGTGAACGTAAACGTGCTCCCCTCGCCGGGCGTACTCGCCACCCGGAGCTGCCCACCGTGACCATCTACGATGCCTTTGGCAATGGTGAGCCCGAGCCCGGTGCCCAGCCGTGCCGTCCGCTGCACCTGCCAGTACGGATCGAAGATGTGCTCGATATCGCCGTCGGCAATACCGGGACCCGTATCGCTCACCGAGAATTCTACGCCCTCATCCATTTCGTGGATATGGACCGACACGCGCCCTCCGTCGGGCGTGAACTTCACGGCATTGCCGACGAGGTTGGACATGACCTGCAGCAGCCGATCGCGGTCTGCGTAGATGGGTGGCAGGTCGGGTTGTATGCGACATTCGATCTCCTGCAACCGCTCCTCGGCCTGCGGCCTGAAGGAGTCGAGCAAGGCGTCGACGAGGGGCTCAACCTCCAGGAAGCCAGACTCGATCGTGAGCTCCCGGCCGGATTCGATGCGCGTCACGTCCAGGATGTCACAAATAAGCCGGTTGGTGCGTTCGACCGATCGGGTAATGATATCCAGATGGCGTCGATGGAAGGACGTAGAGACCTGCGCTCGAAGATTGGACGCGCTGACGGAAATGGCGGTCAGGGGCGAACGAAGATCGTGGGAGACGATGGCGAGCACCTCGTCCCGTGTCCGGACCGCTGCGCGGGCGCGCGCAGCCTGCTCCCCCAGCTCGCCGACGAGTTCTTCCAGGTGTGCCACCAGGGAGCGCCAGCGATAGATGTTCCAGAAAATGATGGCCATCGAGAGAATGGCGAACACCGAAAGCAGGCCAGTAAGGTACAGACTGAGACGCGTCGCCTCGCGAATGGACTCTTGTCGTTGTTCGACGACGCCGTTAAGCGCCTGGGTGAGCTGTTTGGCCGCTTCGACCGTAGCAACGTAGCGCTGCTGCTGCTCGGGAATCTGCCGTTCGAGATCCGTTAAAGATATCTCGCCGTTCAGCGCTTCCAAATTCGGCACCAGCCATTCGCGCTCGGCCTGACGCATATCGCTAAACGCCATGGCGGCCGAGGGTCCTAGCCGCTCAACGAGGGGCTCGAGCGCCGCCAAAGCCTCTTCGGCATCGTGTTTCGCGCTGTAAAAGAAGCCGCGAAAGCTATCGTCGTTGGTCAGCAGCCATCCACGGGTGGCTGATTCCTCCCGTGCCAGCGCAAGTTCAACGTCGTCGATAAGAGAAATCGCCGGACGGACGGTCGTCCGAATCTCCTGCCTCAGACTCTCCGTCCGCTGAAAGAGAACGAGGGGAACGAGCAGAAGGGCCACAAGGGAGATCAATACGAACGCATGCGCGACGTACGCGAAGCGTTTCGCCTTTACGGGTGTCGCCTCGAGAGAGGCAGGTGCCGGGGTATGAGTCATCCTGGAACATCCGAGCCTCGCGGCACGGTGCGGGTGGCGGGTGAAAGGGTGCACCGGAGAGGCGGTCCCACAGTGGAATCGCTGCAAACGCCGATTACTCGCCGCCCGATGTAGCGTTCCACAAATCGGAAGAGATCCTCCCAATAGCTCGCAGACGACACGTGCGAGATGCTGAGGCCTTCTTGAGGCACGCTCCGAACGGCACAATATACGGTCGCCGACGGAAGTGGACCACGTCGACACGCCGATCTCGACACGGTCAACCGTAAATCACCATCCCGGAGCAAGCTGGAATCCGAGCTGCCAGCCGGCACCCGGCCGCTGGAAGGGGAAGGCGTAATACGTCTCTAGGACGATGTAGCCAAGAATATTCACTCGGGCGGAGATGCCGCTGCTGACTACAGGCACGCGCTCCGTCGTCTCACGATCGAACTTCAGCACCGGTTTACTGTCGCGCGACCACGCCACGCCCGCATCGGTGAACAGCGAAATTTCCGTCGGGAGATACGGGAAGTTGATGAGGCCCAGCACATCCGTCCCGAATAGCGGCAAGCGAATTTCAGCGCTGGCCATTGCAATGTGTGTTCCTTGCAAGCGCGCGGTTTGGGCGATCTGCTGTTCGTTATTGAGCGCAGGGTTGAAGTCGAACGAATTAAAGTTATAGCCGCGGATGAATCCCGGATAGTAGGCGTATCCGAGATATTGCGAACTATAGAATTCATCCGGATCGGCGCCGTAATTGCCGATGTGGAGACCTCGGTAGGCTACCGTGATCGGCTTGAAAAAATGATACCGCCGATAGTCGGCCAGTCCCGTCACGAAATTCGCGGTACCGATCTGGGGCCCCACCTGAAAACGGAACCGTCCGCCCTGCACGGGCGACGTAAACCCGAAGAACGAATAGTCACCGACATAGGCGAGATTTCCCTGGAAGAAATAAAAAGGATCTCGCTCCTGCACGCCTCCGAAAAGTTGGGAGTCTTCCGGGTCGACGCGGTCGCGGCCGACCTGTCCGTTCGGGAAAATCACGAACTGCTCGACCTCGTTATCAAAACCGTATCGGACGAAACCGGCCGCTCCCTCCAGCCGCCGCGTCGTACTGAACGGATACTGGGCAATGCTGGACACCTGGTCGATGAAAATGCGCTGCCGGAGCTGTTCGATAATCTGCGTGTTCGTCTCTCGATCGAAGCCGGTCTGAGCGAAGCCGAACAAGAGCGGTATGTGACCGGCCATTCCGCCCCAGTTTAGCCGGTCACCCAGATCGATATACGAGACCTGGCCGCCGATGTCCTTTAACGTGCCCTGTGCCTGTGCAGCAATGGTGAGATTCTTATTGCCGAGCATGTCGGAGAAATAAAAGCCCACGCCGCCGCCAAGCTGCGTGCCGTACACGCCGCCGGCCGACACGCCGACCGTCGGCGGCGCGACGTAGTCGAGTTTCAGGCCTCCGCCATATCCACGCTCATCGTATTGGACCTCCTCGGCGGGAAGCCCGGTCACGGGATCATTCAAGTAATTTCCTACGAGTCCTTCATTCAGCGCGCGCAGTGGCGGCAGGATACTCGCCGTGGCAACGGCCCCGGGCAACGGCTCGACCGGCTCGCCACGCGTCTCATCGCGTTCGAGTGAAAACACCGTGTACTTGTTGTCCTGGAAGACCGAGAACATCATCCGCCCGCTCTGCATGGCTACCGACATAGCCGGCGACATTTTCGAGATACCGCTGACGCCGGTGGCGAGGTTCGTCACGCGGAAGACGTCACGGGAGTCCAGTGCGAGTCGATACACGTCCTTAAAGCCGTCCTGGTCGCTGATAAAGAACAAGTTCCGGCCGTCGGGTGAGAACTGCGGATTGTGATGCAGTGCGTTCTCGAACGGTCGAACCACCTCGATGTCACCACTCCGGGTGTCATACAACGCGAGACGTTCCTCGCCATAGGAAAGCGTCCGAAAATCCGTGCCGCCGGGACCGCGGTCGGTCGTAAAGGCGATGTAGCGTCCATCAGGCGACCAGGCGGGCTGTAGATCGGCAAACCGATCGTTCGTAAGCTGCCTCACGGCTTCGGTGTCCAGATTCAGCACGTAGAGATCGCTGATTCCTCCGTCGAGGCCGGCGAAGGCAATCGATCGGCCGTCCGGCGACCATGCCGGGTTCGTGATGGCACTTACTCCGGCAACGGAGAACCTTCGAACAATTTCTCTCGATTCCACATCCAGAACGGAGATCTCATTATCTCCTTCGGCGAACGTCACGAAGGCCAGGTTCTTTCCGTCCGGGGACCACGAACCTGCCGAGTTGATGAAGCGAAGTGCGTCCATGTGCGGATCGGCGGACGGGCTCTTCAAGCTTTTTATGACCTCGCCGGTCTCTGCGTCGGCAACAAAGAGATTGATCGCGAAGATGTCCCGCTCGGATAGGAACGCGACGTACTGCCCATCCGGACTTACCACAGGACCTATGTTCAGCTCGCCGGCGTCTTTCTCTGCCGAGAGCACGAGGCGGCCTGCTTCCATGGGCGGTGTTTTACCCTCGAGCAGCGGCTCGTAGGTCTCGGTCACCGTCTGCTTCCATTCTGCAGAGATCGAATCCGTCGTAATGCCGAGCGTATACGTGAACGCCGAGTCGACCCCAGCGCGGCCTGCGAGCTTGTATAGATTCGCTACGGCCGCATCGCCGTACTTTCCGCCGATATACGCCATGTAGGCCTGCCCATACCGGTATGGGAAATACCTCATATCGCGCGTCAGCTGGTCGATCGTCGGGAGGTCGTCTCGAAGGACGGCATCACGGAGCCACATAGACGTATGGGTATCCAGGCGGCCGACGGAGAGATATTCGGCCGTTCCCTCGATCATCCACAGGGGCATCAGGCCCAGGTTGAATCGAATGGTGTCACCCTCACTGAAGGCGATGTCGTACTGGAACGAGTGCACCAGTTCGTGACCGAGTACGTGGTCCGTTTCGCCGTAACTACCGGTCAGCGGCATGACGACCCGCTGTTTCAGGCCCTCGGTGACACCGCCGGTCCCCTCGCCGATGAAGCCGCTAATGACGTTCGTTTGCTGGAAATCGGCGTCATTCGCATAAAAGATGATCGGTTTCCGCTCGCGAAATTCGCGCAGATACGTTCGCGAGTGGCGCTCATACCAGCGTTCGGCCATGCGGGCCGCATCCCGCACGGCTTCCTCCTCCTCGGGGTAATAGTAGATTTGGAAGTGGGGGGTCTGCAGCACGCGAAAATCGAAATCGTCGTACTGCACCTTGTTGCGACCGAAGTATTGCGCAGCGGCCGGTGAGGTCGAGGCGGCCGTCCAGATCAAGGCCACGACGAGGAGGGTTAACGAGCCAAATCGACGCATGCTGTGAAGAGTGCTTTTTCTAGGAAAAAAATAGAGGAGGCACCTTACGAACTCGCTGATACCAAGGCACAGGCGAGAAACACCACCGTTCTGCTTACCTTCTACAACGACGGCACAAGCACCCTGTTCGTGTCGCATAGGGCGGATTTGTAACAGTATTGTGGGTGGCGGGGTTGCTCAGGGCGGTCTAATTGCCCTGTGCTCAGATAGTTACACGCCCTCGCGAGACGACAATGCATGGAACTGATAGGTTCGTATCGCGCTTAAAATACGGCGCTTGGACAGCGCCGCCGGAGTTATTGAGTTCTATAGGTTTAGAGGAAATTACGGCGGCAGTACCGATAGGTACGTGCCGCTGCAGCATCTGGTCGATTACGTATGGATGAGTATAGAATTCGCGTCAGACTGTTTATCGGCATCATTGTAGCCGTCCACCTCATTCTGGGCCTGCGGCTGGCACAGCTCCAGATTCTGGATGTCGAGGAATATACGGGCGAATCCCGTTCGAATGCCGTGCGCGAAACGCGCGTGCCACCCGCACGAGGGGCCGTGTTCGACCGGAATAACATCCTCATGGTAGATAATGAGCCGACGTACACCGTCACGATCACGCCCCGCACCTTCGACCAGCGAAACATTCCTGTTCTTGCAGAGCTGCTCGAGGTGCCGGACAGCGTCGTCGCACAAAAGTTGAACGAAGCGCGCCAGTTCAGCAGATTTCAGCCCAGCAAGGCCTTTCGTGAGGTTCCGTTCGACATCTTTAGCCGGGTCATCGAAAATTTGTATCGTCTTCCCGGTGTCTCCTATGGAGAGGAGTTCAAGCGCCGGTATCACACCAAGGCGACGGCGGCACACGCGCTCGGCTATATTCGCGAGATTACCGAATCCGAGCTCGCAAGCCTTCGCCAGAAGGGTTACCGTCAGGGCGACATTCTCGGTAAGAGCGGCATCGAGAAAAATTACGAAAGCTATCTGCGGGGTCGTCTCGGCAGCGAGCTCAAGATGGTGAACGTGCATGGTCTCGAGGTGAAGTCCTACCAGGACGGCGTGCACGACCTCGACCCGATCGGCGGATTCAACCTCCATCTCGGCATCGACTCCGAGGTGCAAGCTCTGGCCGAATCGCTCTTTGTGGGCAAGCGGGGGGCGGCGGTTGCGCTCGATCCAAACTCCGGCGCCATCATTGCGATGGTGAGCAAGCCGGATTTTGATCCGTCGATTTTCTCGCAATCCGTCGATCGTGAGACGTGGAACTACCTGAACAGCAGCGCGGCGAAGCCGCTGTACAACCGCGCTACCATGAACCTGCTGCCGCCCGGTTCGACGTGGAAGCCGTTCATGGCCCTCCTTGCGCTGCAAGAAGGCCACATCACGCCGACCTCGACCATCCACTGCCGGGGCTACCATCCGTTCGGCGGACCGGGCCTCTTTCGCGACATGCAGGCGCACGGCACCATTGCGGTCCGCGAGGCCATTCAGCGCTCGTGCAACACGTTTTTCTTCGAGATGATGATGCGCACGGATGAAGATACGTTCGCCAAATACGCGCACATGTTCGGCTTTGGCGAGCGGGCGCCGACGGACATTCTCGAGCAAACCCCGGGACTGATTCCCGATTCGGCCTATTTCAATCGGATGTATCCGAGAGGTTGGACGGCCGGATACAGCATCAATCTCGGCATCGGGCAGGGGGACATGGGTGTGACGCCGCTGCAGCTCGCTCGCTACGTGGCGGCCATTGCGAACAAGGGCCAGCTACAGCCGCCGCACCTCGTAAGCAAGCTCGTCCATCCGGAGACGGGTGAGGTGATCTACCCCATGCTTCCGGCGCCGCGCGAAATTCCGATCAATAAGGAATACTTCGACGTGGTTCGCGAAGGTATGCGGCAGGTGATGGAAGCGGGAACGGGATACTACCTGCAAATTCCGGGCATTCCCAGCGCCGGGAAGACGGGTACGGCGCAGTCTCCGGGCAATCGGAAGGACAATTCGGTGTTTATCATGTTCGCTCCGTTTGATGATCCACAGATTGCCATCGCGGTAGAGGTAGAGAACGCCGGCTTCGGGGCTACGGCGGCAGCTCCGATCGCCTCCTTTATGGCTGAGCAATATCTTACGGGCGAAATCTCCGACGATCCTCAGCGGCAAAACCGGCTGAACGCCGTGCTGGCGGTGCGAAGCCAGGCGCTGGCCGAGAATTAGTGAAGAAGTGACAGGGCGAGAGTGAGAGGGTGCGCAAGGCGGACCCTCAATTCTCTTCAGATCCTCAACCGTTCACCCCCTTATGCGAACGTGGTATCGAAATTTAGACTACCTGAGCCTGCTGGCCTGGGTCGCGCTCGTGGCGATAGGTCTCGTGGCTATCTACAGTACGACCCACGGCCCCGCGGGTGTGTATTTGCTCGAAAGCGTTCAGCGCAACTATGAGCGGCAGCTGATGTGGTCGGGCATCAGTCTGGCCATGATCCTGATCTCCCTCATGATGCCCGTACGCTTCTTCCAGAAGTCGGCGTACCCGATCTACCTGTTCACGCTTCTTCTGCTCGTGGCCGCCCTGATCTTCGGCCGCGAAGTAAACGGGGCCAAGAGCTGGCTCTTCGTGGGTGGCCTCGGTCTGCAGGTCTCCGAGCTGGCAAAAGTCGGCGCCGTCCTTGCTGTGGCACAGCTCATTGCCTCGAAGCGGCCGAATACCAAGAACCTTCGGTACGCGGCCGGCGTCGTCCTGCTCCTGACGATTCCCGGCATTATGATCGTAATGCAGAATGACACCGGGACGGCCCTCGTCTTTTTCGCGCTCGTGCCGATCATGCTCTTCTGGAGCGGCCTGCCGATCAGCACGGTCATGCTGATGATATCACCGGCTATTACAGGTTATCTGGCCATCGTCTACATGCCCGCGGCCATCGTCTTCGCCGTGTTGTTTACCCTCAGCATTTTCTGGCAAACGAAAGAGCGGCGCTACGGCTTTCTGGCAGGCGCGTTCACCGGGGGAACGATTGCGGCCATATCCTTTGCACTGACGAAGGTGCTCCAGCCGTACCAGATTGCACGCATCGTCTCGTTTACGAATCCCGAGGCCGAAGAATTTCGGAAGGGGGTCGGCTTTCACCTGGTTCAATCGAAAGCCGCGATCGGATCGGGTGGGCTTTCCGGCAAGGGTTTCATGGAGGGCACGCAGACGCAGGGTGCCTACGTTCCGGAGCAGTCCACCGATTTTGTGTTCAGCGTGATCGGGGAGGAATGGGGCTTCCTGGGATCCGTCATTCTGCTCGTCGCTTTCGGTCTACTTCTGATCCGGCTGGTTCGACTCGGAACGCAGGTGAAGCATCCGTTCGGGAGCATGGTCGCCGCCGGGGCTGCCGGCATCTACCTCATTCACGTCTTCATCAACATTGGGATGGTGACGGGTATCCTGCCGGTTATCGGGATTCCGCTGCCCTTCATATCGTATGGCGGATCGGCGCTTCTGGCCAACACGACGATGCTTGCCATTGTGCTGAATCTCCACATGCGTCGTGACGACTTCTCTATATACGGCTACTGACAGGGTCGTATGAACGATGCTTTCGAACGGACCGTCGATCTGGTCGCGGCGCACGGTAAGGAGGTGCTTACCCGCTTGCTGCGTCACGGCGGTACGATCGGCGACCTGTTCGTAGAGGAGCGCGTGGCCCGATCGGTTTCCCATCGAATTCGCCAGGGACGGCCGGTGGATCATTGCACGACGATGTGCGACACCGGGGCCGGCGTCCGCGCTTTTGATGCCGACGGATCGGCTTTCGCATGTACGGACGACGTGGCCGCAGAAGGGCTTTTTGCCGCGGCCGAGGAGGCCGCAGCCGGGTTCCATTCATCCGCGAACCCGGGTCCGGTGACACCGGGAGACCTGGAGGTCTGCGCCGATCTCCCCGCCGACACGCTCGACCGCGTTTCGGAGGCGGAAGCGCAGGCCCTCCTGCGTCGCGGCGCCGACGCGGCGCTGAGTCTCATGCCCGAGATCGACACCGTCACGGTCCAATTAGAGGGGCGTTCCAGCCGGTATGTCGTGTTCTCGTCCGACGGACGGTTTGTGCGATCCGCACGTTCGACGATCAGCCTGCGCGTGCACCTGCGGGGATGCGCCGGCCGGGAGGTGCACGCCGTCGGCGGCGGGAAGGGCGGCCTGGGCCTCTTCCTCACGCAGCGTCCGGAGGAGGTGGTGCAAGAAGCCGTAGGGCGTCTTCAGGCCCTCGAGAAAACGCGAGCAGGCGACACCGTAAAGGGGGAGCACGCCGTCGTGATTGCCGGTGGATGGGGGGGCGTATGGCTGCATGAGGTCGTGGGCCATGCGTTAGAGTCGGACGTCGGCAGGTACGGTGTCGACGGCATCGGCGAACGTGTGGCCGGAGACGAGATCACCGTTGTGGACGATGCCGGACTTGCAGGCGGTCGAGGAGGCGGGGCCGTCGACGACGAAGGTTCCGTGGGGAAACGATCGGTGCTGATCGACCGAGGTGTGCTCAGCGAGCTTCTTACCGACCGTGCGTCCGCGTTTCGCCTCGGCCTTCCCGAGACGGGAAACGGTAGACGGCAGAATTATCGCCACGAGCCGCTGCCGAGGATGTCGAACCTGGTCCTTGCCCCCGGCGCCGCGGCGCCGGAGGATCTCATCAGCGCGGTCGGTAGCGGGCTGTACGTGAAGATGATCGGAGGCGGACGCGTCGTCCCATTGTCGGACCGGTTTTCGTTTGACGTCCTGGAAGCGTATCTGATCGAGCACGGCCGGGTCGGTCGGCCCGTAAGGCGACTCCGTCTAGAGGGTCGTCCGTCCGAAATGCTACGCCGGATTGCGGGAATCGGGAACGACTTCCGACTCGATCCGGGCCGAGGATCCTGCGAGAAGAAAGGTCAGATTGTGGCGGTATCGGTAGGCATGCCGACCGTTCTGGTGGACCGGATAACGATAACGCCACTCGAATGAAGGCCACGTTCGACATCGGCATCGTCGGCCTGGGCGCCGTAGGAAGCGCCGCGCTCTACCACGCGGCGCAGGCTGGACTCAGCGCGGTCGGATTCGACCGCTTCGCCCCTCCGCACACGCACGGCTCCAGCCACGGCGGCAGCCGCATCATCAGGCGCGCCTACTTCGAAGGTTCGATGTACGTGCCGCTGCTCTCGCGTGCCTACGAACTCTGGCGAAACCTCGAAGGCATTTCCGGTCGGAGGCTGATGCACCGGAACGGCTGCCTCACGATCGGTCACACCGACGGCGCCACTCTTCGGGGCGCGCAGAGCACGGCCGAAATGCACGGCATCCCCTTTGAACGGCTTTCGCCGCCGAACGTGCACACACGGTTTCCAGCCTTTCATCTACGTGATGGTGAAGCTGCGCTTTGGGAGCCGGAGGCCGGGTGGCTGGATCCCGAAGCCTGCATCGTGACGCATCTCGAGCTCGCCGCGCAGGCCGGCGCGGAGATCCGCCTCTACGAGCCCGTCCGAAGCTGGGGCATGAGCGGCGAAGACGTACGCCTCGAAACGAACGGCGGAACGTTCGATCTCGGGCGCCTGGTATTGTGTGCGGGTGGATGGATGGCGCAGCTGCTCCGCGACATCCACGTACCGCTTCAGGTCGAGCGGCAGGTGAACGGCTGGTTCCGGCCGGCCGTCTCCGACGAGCGATTCAAGCCCGACCGTTGTCCCGTATACATTTGGGAGTACGACCGTGACTGCGTCTTGTACGGCTTTCCCGATTTGGGAGACGGAGTCAAGGCGGGGCTGCATCACATCGGGAGTCTCGTCGACGACCCGGAGGACCTGGATCGCAGCGTGCACGACGACGATGTCGAGGCCCTGCAGCGACAGACGGAGCGGCTGCTGCCGGGGGCATGCGGCAGCGTGGCGCGGACGGCGACGTGCTTCTACACGAACACGCCCGATGCGCATTATCTTATCGATCGGCATCCGGGACTGGATCGCGTGGTGTATGCGTCCGCATGTTCCGGCCACGGATTCAAAGCCTCGAGCGCCGTGGGTGAGAGCCTGGTCCGGCTCGCGGTCGGCGAGGAGCCCGCCGTTGACCTGACGGCCTTTCGATTGGCGCGGTTCAGGCGCGAGTGAGTCGATTCGGCGCGCGCACCGGATGTCGGAATCTTGCAGGTGCGTGCACGCCGCACGCCGGAGGATTTCGCCGCATCGCACCGCGCGAGACCCCGCTTCGCGCCGGACTCCTCACTCATCGCAACTCATCGCACCCGCGCGAAACCCCGCGTCGGCTTCCGCTTACATAGAGCCCGCATGAGCCGCCTGCATCGGCGGGCTTTCGGTCGCGCATCGGCGCGGCCGGTGATCCCGGCGGCATTATCCCCAGCGATCGACCACGATGAAAGAATACCTGACCCGGCAGCTCAAGGACGTGCTCTCCACGATGGCGGGCGTGCCGGGCGACTTCGAGCCGGAGTTTGAGACGCCGAACAACCCCGAGTTCGGTGATCTGTCGACGAACACCGCCATGCAGCTCGCGCGTCACCTGCGCCGCGCGCCGCGCCAGATCGCCGAAGAGCTGGCGCAGAAGCTCCGCGAGAAGCCGCTCGATCCCGGCCGGGTCACCGCCGTAGAAATCGCCGGCGCCGGATTCCTCAATTTCCGCTTCGCGGAGCAGTACCTCGCAGCAAGTGTCGCCGATTTGTTGCAGGCCGGTTCGAACTATGGCCGCTCCATTTTCGGCAAAGGCCTCACGGCCATCGTCGAATACGTAAGCGCCAATCCAACCGGGCCGCTCACCGTAGGACACGGCCGCAACGCCGTTCTGGGCGATACGATAGCCAATCTGCTCGAGTGGACCGGCTACGACGTCACGCGTGAATACTACTTCAATGACGGCGGACGGCAGATGCGGATTCTGGGCGAGTCGGTGCGTGCCCGTTATCAGGCGCTTGTCGATCCCGACATGCCGCACAAGCAGATCAAGGTGGCCGAGAACGAGTGGGCCGACGTACCGGAGACGTTTCCGGAGGACGGCTACCTCGGCGACTACATCCACGACATCGCGAAGATGTTGTACGAGGAGTATGACGGCGTGCTCGACACGACCGACGTGAAGCCGTTCAAAGAAGCCGCCGAAAAGGCGATTTTTACGGAGATCGAGAAGACGATGGCGCGGCTGGGTATTCGGATGGATACCTACTTCAATGAATACAGCCTCTACAAGGACGAGCGCGTGTGGCGGACGCTCGAGCGGCTGCGTAAAGCCGGGTACGTCTACGAAAAAGACCGCGCCGTATGGTTCAAGACGACGGAATTCGGCAAGGAGAACGATACCGTACTCGTGAAGAGCTCCGGTGAGCCGACCTACCGCCTACCCGACATCGCGTATCACGTCGACAAGCTGCAACGCGGCTTCGATCGCATTGTCGACATCTTCGGAGCGGATCATATCGCGACGTACCCCGACGTCATCGACGGCGTGCGCGTGCTCGGTTACGACCCGTCAAAAATCGACGTCGTCATCTATCAGTTCGTCACTCTTGTGCGGGGCGGTGAGCCCGTGAAAATGAGCACGAGGAAGGCAACGTACGTGACGCTCGATGAGCTGGTGGATGAGGTCGGCGAGGACGTCACGCGCTTTTTCTTCCTGATGCGCTCGCCGAACACGCATCTCGAATTCGATCTCGACCTCGCGAAAGAAGCGAGCGAGAAGAATCCCGTCTTTTATCTTCAGTACGCGCATGCACGGATCTGCTCGATCCTCCGTAAGGCAGAGGATGTCGGCTTCGCGTTTGCCGAGGAAGCAGACCTGTCGCTGCTCGAGCATGAGAGCGAAATCGGGCTGATGAAGGAGCTGCTGCTGCTGCCCGAGATCATCGAGCGGGCGAGCGCGATCAAAGAGCCGCATACCATTGCCAACTATCTGCGGGATGTGGCGGTGGCATTTACGCAGTTCTACGGCCACTGCCGTATAATCGGCGAGGAAGAAGCGCTGGCGACGGCGCGAATGAACCTGGCTGAGGCTACGCGCATCGTGTTGCAAAACGGCCTGACAGTCCTCGGGATTTCTGCCCCGGAGCGAATGTAGTCATGACGGTTGCTTTTCAAGGAGAGATTGGCGCGTTCAGCGAGGAGGCCGTCCGGGCGTTCTTCGGGGAGGCGCACCTGGCGCCGCGGCCGGGCTTCGACGACGTCTTCGATGCCGTCGCCGAGGGCAAGGTGGACCGCGCCGTGATCCCGATCGAAAATTCGCTGTTCGGAAGCGTCCACGCGAACTACGACTTGCTGCGCGCCCACGATCTCGTAATCGTAGGGGAGCTGCAGCTTCGCGTTCGGCACAACCTGATGGCTCGTGACGGCGCGAAGCTGGAGCGACTCCGCCGCGTCCACTCGCATCCGCAGGCGCTTGGACAATGTCGGGATTTCTTAAAGCGCACGCTCTCAAACGCCGAAATCGTTCCAGCCTACGACACTGCCGGCGCCGCAAAAATGGTGGCGGCATCCGGCCGAGACGACGAGGCGGCTATCGCAAGCGCTCGTGCGGCGGAGGAATACGGCCTCGCGATCCTCGCCGACAACATCGAGAGCAATCACCAGAATTACACCCGCTTCCTCGCGCTTTCGACCGAGCAGCAGCTTCCCGAGCCGAACGGCGAGACGGCGCGGCACAATTGGAAGACCTCTCTCGTCTTTTCTATGAAGGACAACGTTCCGGGAGCGCTTTTCAAGAGTCTTGCGGTCTTTGCCCTGCGCGAGCTCGACCTCTTCAAGATCGAGAGCCGCCCGCTCGTGGGAAGCCCCGGCAGCTACCTGTTCTATCTGGATATAGAAGGTTCCGCTTCCGACCAGCCGGTGCGCCGTGCGCTCGACCACCTGGCCGAGATTGCATCGTATTTGAAAGTGCTCGGCTCGTATCCTCGTGGCAAGATCGTCGAATAGCTCCGTCCAGCCGTGTCTCTCCCCTACAGCATCAGAGAAGGATTAGCCGGGTTCCAGCGCGCGAAGTTCGCCGTGGTGGCGGCGACGAGTGCGATGACTGTGGCCCTCGTGCTGATCGGGCTTTTCGCGCTCCTGAGCTATGAGGCGCAGAAGGTGTCGTCGTGGCTGCGCAGCCGCGTCGGCGAGCTCGAAGTCTTTCTGGAAGAAACGGTTGAACCCTCCGCCGCGGAAGCCCTCTACATGCGGGCGCAAGCCACACCGGGTGTGGACGAAGCGGAATACGTCTCCCAGGAACAGGCGCAGGCCATCTTCGAGCAGGAATTCGGGGAAGGGGCGGAGGTCTTTCTCGATGAGCCGTTTCTGCCCGCCTCGATCAAAGTACGCGTGCGATCGAGATACGCCAATCCGGACAGCCTCTCGGCGCTCGTCGAAGAATTCGAAAAGTGGAATCGCGTCGATGAGGTCGTATTCAACCAGCCGCTTCTCGTCAAAGTGCAGCAGAATTTACGCCTGCTCACCATTTCCGGACTGCTGCTTGGCACCATCGTCGTGCTCGCGTCTCTCTTTCTGGTAGCGAACACCATCCGATTGACGATTTATGCGCGCCGTCTGCTGATACGTACCATGAAGCTCGTCGGCGCAACGGATAGTTTCATCCGAAGACCCTTTATCGTGGAAGGCATTGCCCAGGGCCTCCTGGCCGGACTGATCGCCGCCCTGATCCTCTCGGGATTATACAGTCTCATGTCCGGATACCTTCCGCAGATCGAAGGTTCGTCCTCTACGGCGGCCATACTGGTGATGGCCGGCGTGATTCTAAGCGGGCTCGCGCTCGGGTGGATAGGCTCGTTATTCGCCGTTCGACGTTTCATTCAGAACGTCGCGTTTCGGTGAAGCGTCGGGTTGCGGATGGCGACCGTTGAGGCGGAATGCGCCGTCGCCGCCTGGTATTCCGTCCGGATTTCCGTTCTGACGCCGGTTCACGTACGCATCCGCTTTGGATGGATGGCCGCATTGCGCCATGAGCATGCCGATTTCGCCGGCCCGGTGACGGATCTGGCGGTGCGTTTCGTCGACCCGCTCGATCATCGCGGCACATTCGGTGACTTGATCGCGGCCGGCATGAATACGCTTGGCGGCACGTCCAATCTCCGACTGGATCGTCGCGACCATGGCTTCGATCTGCTTCGTCTCGCGGGTCGTCCGCTCCGACAGCTTTCGCACTTCTTCGGCGATGAAGCCGAAGCCGCGCCCATGGTCGCCGGTCCGTGCCGCTTCGATAGCCGCATTTAGTGCAAGGAGATTGGTCTGGTCGGCGACGTCGCCGATCACCTTCACAATCTGGCCGATCTCACGATTCGACGCACTAAGATCCTCTATCGTCGACGCCGATCTCGAAACCGCGTCGGCGGCATGTCTTGATTTGTGGATGATCCGACCTAAGATGGCTTCGCCGGTGAGTCGGTCCATCTCCTCGAGCATGCCCCTGACGCTGTGCCGAAGGTATTCTTGCTGTTCGAGCGCATCGTGCGTCGTGCGATCGGCCTTCGCGGTCGAAGCATCCGCGGCATCAAGTGTTCTGCGGATGCTCTTCGCCAGCCATATGAACAGGCCGCCGGCGAGGATACACATCAGGAAGAGCAAAGACACGGTGGCGCCGATCGATGCTTCGTGCGTCTTGCGTGCGGAAGCCATCGTTTCCGCGGCTTCGGCCTCGGCCAGATCGGCAAGAAGCCGCACGGTATTTTCGAGATCCTGAACGCGCTCGGTGTGCGCTCGGTCGAGCAGCGCCTCGGCATCCCGGTGACGCCCCACTTCTTTCCGCCCGACGATCTGGCCGACGACACTTTCCCAATGCGCATGAGTCTGGCGCAGCTCTGCAAGCACGTAGGCTTCACCTTCATATCGATTGTCGATCGATTCAATCGTGCGAGCGATCTCCCGCTGATGTTTTTGTATCTCGGCGGTGAGATTCGCGATCTTTTCGGCACCGTGCACAGACACAAGGCGCTCTACGGATCGATTGGCGTTCAGAATGTGGTTTTCGGCCCCAACTGCGAGATTGATGATTGCATGAGGATGATTGTGTAGCTTGGCGGTCAGGCCGGCAAGCGCACTCATCCGATCGAGTGCAAAGAGGCCGTAGGCGCCGAAAAGACATAGCAGGATAATGAATCCGATGCCCAGCCGGTATGCGATCTTCATGATCTCTTCAATCTATCATACTCCGAGGTCGGCGCCGCGCAACGTCTAATTGTGGGCTGGAACGCGCGTCACAACAAGCGGCCTTCGTATATGTGGAGTATCGGCATGCATAGAGGCATCTTAACATGATTCCCGGCCTGCGGCGACGGCACGCCTCGACCGCGAATGCCCCTGGATCTGACAGGTAGCGAAGTCGGTACATAAACGATCAGCCCTTACATTTTCTCGAGGATTCGAATGCCTGTAACTCGACTTCATCCGGCCGTCGTACTTGCGGTCATCACATTGATCGCCGCCTGCGGTAAATCGGTGGACGAAGTCGGCGAGACCGAAGAAGGCCGGCTCGTTCTCGGCCAATCGGAAGAACGCAGTACGTCGGAACGCGGCATCGCTCCGGGCGGGCGCGTATTGGTGCTCGAAGGCTTCCACGGCAACATTTATCTCGAGGCGTCGCGTGACCGATACGCCAATTTTGAATTCGTGAAGATTGCCCGAGGCGAGGACTCCGAAGCTGCCCGCCGGCTACTAGGCCAGGTGCGGATCGAAGAGGAAGGAACAGACACAGAATACCATTACCGCCTCGGATCGCCGAACGAGCAGCGCACGGCCGTCGACGTAAAGGGGAGCATTCCCGAGCAGGCAAATCTCCGGATCGCATGGCGGAGCGGCGCCATATCGTTGTCGGGCCCAGATGGACCGATTCACATTACGAATGGGAGCGGTGCCGTCGAGGTGGCGGGATTAGCCGGCAATGCGGAGATCCGCGTCAATAACGGTGGCATTCTGGCCGGGGTTGAACGACTACCCGACGATGCCGAGATCATATTGGAAACTTCGAACGGAGATGTCACCGTCTCCTTGCCTGTGGAAACGTCGGCTCAAGTCGCGGCAGAGACGAATGCCGGAGCTATCCGGACGACGGGTCTTCAGTTTGAAGACCGACAGCTTGAGCCGAGAGGCGCGGGCTCCGCCTTTCAGGGCCGTCTCGGTCGGGGCAACGGAAGCATTCGCGTTCGCACGGAGAACGGCACGATTCACCTGGTGCAGGGAAGGATGGAGCGCCTTACTCCGGCCGACACACTGACGACACCGGTGGATACGATGGACACAGCTGCTGATACCGTCGCAACCGAAGGCGCCGTATCCGACACGCTGCGTAGGAACTAGGGCACGAAGGCAACGATGCGCACGGGCCCGCCGCTGCCGCCTTCGATTTTCATTGGAAGCGCAACAACGACGCTCCCCTCCGTCGGGACCTGCTCGAGGTTGGCCACATTCTCGAGAGCGGGAATATTCTCCTCAAAGAGGATCCGATGGGCCTCAAAAAGTTGAGACTGCCCGTAGTCGATGCTCGGCGTATCGATGCCGACCGCACCGACGCTCCGATTCGCGACGAGCCACTCCGCAGCATCGGGAGAAAGACCGGGAAAGTGTAGCTGCGATACCGCTTCGGCACCACGTTGATCCGTGCCCATGTAGCGCTCGCGGTCCGGCCAGTGGGCGCCGAATCCCGTCCGAAACAGCACGATGGAACCGTCCGGCAGCGGTTGATGATCAACCT
The DNA here is from genome assembly GCA_964487555.1 of uncultured Rhodothermales bacterium. Taxonomy (GTDB): domain Bacteria; phylum Bacteroidota; class Rhodothermia; order Rhodothermales; family VXPQ01; genus CAZART01. The sequence continues at coordinate 29,766 of CAZART010000024.1, read as the reverse complement.
CCCACGCTTGAAGATCCTCGACGGAAATCTGGTAGTCGGCGTTCGCTTCCGCCTGCTCGCTCACGTCGACGACGACGGCCGGGCCCATCAGGCGGTCCAGCGGGATCTCGTCTACCGCGTGGGCACCTTCGGCGAAATGGACCGGGGCATCAATGTGCGTTCCGCCGTGTTCCGCGCTCGTGAACGTCCCGGAAGAATAAAAATAGCCGCTATCTGTGATGCCGTCTGCCGTGATCTCGCGGCGGAAGCCGTCTTCGGTGGGCCAGTACACGGTCTCGTCGTTGAAGGGATGGGAAAGATCCACGACATTCGCCGACGGGACGGCCAGGGCGGGTGTCTGGTTCTCTGTTGACGTCTGTGACGTCTGGTCGCCGCATCCTACCACGGTAGCCAGAACGAGAAGAGCGAAGGCGCGTTGTGCGGACATATGTCGGTGGTTGGATTTACGTCGGCCGGAGCATCATAATTTGGCACATCGCTCGAACGCGCGCAACCGGCGCAGAAAAACACTGCGTCGCCGCCGGCATCACCGCCGCCCGAACTGAAGGCGGGTGTCACAACGATGCAGGACTTGACGGACGGACCGAGTGAGGGCGAGCTTTCGTGAACACGGGCACAATTCTCCACGTGCGATTCGGTGTCTACCTCGGCGATGGTCTGGAACTCGTCGCTCTCGCCGCGCTGCAATGGTCGCTCGTCCGGTGGATCGCGTGGCCGTTGACGGTCACGCTGCCTCTCCGGCGTGCGCGACAGCCAAACTTCATGCAGCCGGCGGGAACCGGCGAGCGATATGTGGGAATAACCCGCTTGCGTCGCATTTGCATCAACCTATGTCCGATATTCGTCCGGGCTCGTCTCCGAGCGGGGTGTGAAGGTATCAGAATGGATCAAGGATGCGGAGCAGGTATCGTATGGATGGAGACGACGGGGTCCCCGGGGAACATAACACGATATTCGCGCCCGGTAGCTTCTTTCGTTTATTGACTTTAGACATATGTGCTGGTAGATTCCCACGTTAAGTCTACTCGTCTCGCTTTTTCCTCTCTTTTCGGCATTGCACGAGCCGCATGATCCGTGTCCTCTTTATGATTGTGGCAATTGTCGCCGCGATCCTGGCCGTACTTATCGACATGCCGCTGCTTTTTGCGGCGTCGGGACTGGCGCTTCTGGTGTCGGTCATCCTGATCTTTCGAAAGCTTCAGCGCCGCCGATCGAACCATAAGCAGGCGTCGTCTACGTACGCGCAGCCGAAGGAAGGCGCGGACAATGATCTGGATGCGCTGGGCATCCTCGAAATAAAGCCCCGGCAGAAAAGCGGACAGGTTCCGGGCGAGCGGGCGGAGCCTGCCGATCCGGGCAAGGTCGAATCGACGATCTCCGAACCGGCGGATGAACGGGCAAGGAGGGCAGCGAAAGCGCACGGGGACAAGCCATCGTCGGGTGTTCCGGCAGGAGCTGCGGCGCCTGCGGCGGAGTCCAATGGGAGCCGGTCCCGTGTCGGCCCTCAAGCTACCTTAACGATCAAAGAGCGTTTGCAGACGGTGCGTGCATCGGTCGATGAGGAGACGCCGGGCAATGACAGGGACGTGTTGGTGCCGTATCTCCAGTCGATGCGAGCTACGCTCGATGCGCAGACCGTTTGCCTGCTGAAACAGTCGGACGAATCGCTGCACTACCACATTGAAGCGATCGTAAGTCTGAACGCTTATGCCCGCACCGGAGGCGATTTCGCGACGAAGGTGCCCCTCATCCAAACGCGGGACACAAAGTCGGCCGTCGGCGTGCGGCGCGTTGCCGACGATGATTTTCCGGCGGGCAACCTGGGCTACTACCGCGAGGCGATCGCGGTGAGGCATCTGGCCGTCTCCGCCGTTCCTCGCCCGAGCGCGGCGTCGACGTATCTCCTTCTGGCCGATTCCATGTTGGAGGGCCACTTCGAACCACCGCGCCGCCGCACCCTGGTGAACCACTTCGCGCGATTGCTCGGGGCTATTTTGGAAGAAGGCGACAGTGCCGATCAGCTGGACGCATACGATTACGTCCGGCCGCGCCGGGAGATCATTGTGGAGGAGATCGACCAGGCTCGTGCTCAGAAAGCCCCGCTGGCGCTAGCGCTTGTGCACCTTAATCGCGCCGACGCGGTCGCCGACCGCGGTGAACGCGACGTTCGCCTGGCGGAGCGCGGTCTGGCATCACGGCTTCGCCAAACAGCCCGCGAGGCGCGTGTGGAGCGATTCGGCGAGTTAACGTACGGCGTATTCTTCCACGCGAGCGGGCCGGAGGTCGAGAACTGGGCAGTCACGCTGCAGCGCGAGCTCGAAGCGGAAACGGGTCCACTCGAGGGTGGAGTCAGCATCGGAATCGCTCTTCTGCAGGATCGGCACGTGGATGCGGATGCGTTCAGGCAGGATGCCACCGATGCGCTGCGCGAAGCCTATGAGACGGGGACGTGCACGATCGTCGAATAGCCTTCGTCACGATCGTCCTTGATGGTGTCGGGGTCGGCGCTCAGCCGGATGCGGATCGTTACGGAGACGCAGGTAGCCATACCCTGAAACACGTTTGTGCGGCATCATCGCTGCGGCTTCCGCACCTCGAACGGTTGGGCCTGGGATGCATCGACGCGCTCGACGGCATTGCGGCCGTCGCCGAGCCGGCTGCGAGCTACGGAAAAATGCAGGAGGTCTCGGCGGGGAAGGACAGCACGACAGGGCACTGGGAGCTGGCAGGGCTTCAACTCGATCAGCCGTTCCCGACCTATCCTGACGGATTTCCGGAGAAGGTCATCGGTCGCTTCATGGCGCTGACGGGCTGCAACGGCGTGCTGGGCAACAAGGCGGCGTCGGGAACGGCCATCATCGATGCGTTGGGCGAAGAGCACGAGCGCACGGGATTCCCTATCATTTACACGTCCGCCGACAGCGTTTTTCAGATTGCGGCGCACAAGGACGTCATCTCGCTCGACGCGCTATATCGTCTCTGCGAGGTGGCTCGCCGGGAGGTCTGCGTCGGACCTCACGGCGTCGGCCGCGTCATCGCGCGGCCGTTTGTCGGCGCGGCAGGCGCATACACGCGCGTATCGAGCGAACGCAAGGATTTCTCGCTGCTGCCGCCGTCGGCGACCATCCAGCAAGCGCTGCAGCGTGGCGGCGTGCATACGGTAGCCATCGGCAAGATTGGCGACCTTTTCGCCGGCGAAGGATTCGATGTGGCTGTGAAAACGAAATCCAACGAACGAGGCATGGAAGAGACGCTGCGCCGAATGCGCCGCATCGATCCGCCTTCTTTCGTATGGACGAATCTTGTGGATTTTGATCAGGAGTACGGCCACCGTAATGATCCTGATGGGTTCGCCCGAGCGTTGGAGGCCTTTGACGCTCGGCTGCCGTCCTTCCTGGACGCCCTCCCCGAGGGCGGAATCCTCGTCATCACTGCCGACCACGGCAACGATCCCACGACGCCCAGCACCGATCACAGCCGCGAATTCGTACCTTTGTTAGTCTACGGAGCGGCCGCGGGTCTCGATCTCGGTGTACGGCGGTCGTTCAACGACCACGCAGCTACGGCAGCGGCTTATTTCGACATCGACTTTAAGACTAAAGGACAGCCTTTCGAGGTCTTCTCATGATACTCGGCAAAGTTATCGGGACCGTATGGGCCACGCGTAAGGACGACCAGCTCACCGGCATGACGCTGCAGATCGTTCAGGAGGTGGATCTTGAGTATGCTCCTCGCGGCGGCTTTGTCGTCGCCGTGGACAGCGTCGGTGCCGGTGCCGGCGAAATCGTGCTCGTCGTACAGGGCTCCAGCGCCCGCCAGACCGAGCTCACGAATAATAAGCCTGTCGACGCGTTGATTACGGCGATCGTCGACCGCGTCGACGTTAATCGCGAGGTGGCGGCGGCGCCGGAGTTGGCGGAGGCGTGAGAGCGGAAGGGGACGGGGACGGGGAAGGCGGTAGGTTTTTTATTGCAGGTAGATAGATGAATCTTGGGCGGGTGATCGGGAATGTGTGGGCGACGCGGAAAAATACCGCGCTTGACGGCCAGCGGATGCTGCTGGTGCAGCCGCTCTCATTTTCGGGCAGCGTACACGGGCGGCCTATCGTCGCCCTCGACACCGTAGATGCCGGCGAGCGCGACGTCGTTATGTACGTCACCTCGCGAGAAGCGGCTATTCCGTTCGACGGCCTCACGCCCACTGATGCGACGATCGTCGGGGTGGTCGACACGGTAGACAACGGCGCGATGAGGTGGGGTGCCAAGAGCTAAGTAGCCTCAGGGTCGGCCGACGCGTTCCTGCCCTTCCAACGTCGAGAAGGAGGCTGCTCGTAGCACATCATGGTCACACCTCGTTCCGAAAAGGCGGGCCGTTGCACATGACGTCGAGTCACCCGATTTCGCTCACCCGAACCGGCCGGTTCTCCTCATAGGACTTCCGTGCCGCCATTCCCATTGCAACGGGAATGCGGCCGTCGAGCCCGGTAACCGGGACCGATCCGCCATCCAGGACGGCATCGACAAAGGCGCGCATTTCATCGACGTAGCTTTCGGCGTAGCGCTCGATGAAAAAGTGGAGCGGTAGGTCGCGACGGACGTGGGCCGCTGTGCTGACGACGGCCGCATTGGCGTGGATGTTGTCCGTGCGTATGTTGCCGCCGCTTCCGAAAACCTCGGCGCGCTGATCGTAACCGTAGACCGCGCGGCGGCTGTTGTCAATGGTGCCGATCACGCCGTTTTCGAAGCGCAGCACCACGACCGCCGTATCGACGTCGCGCGCTTCGCCGATGGCCGGGTCCACTCGCACGCCGGCCGCAGCATACACCTCGTCTACTTCGCTCCCGATGAGAAAGCGCGCCATGTCGAAATCATGAATGGTCATGTCGACGAACATCCCGCCGGATCGGCGGACGTATTCGATGGGTGGCGGCGCAGGATCGCGGCTCACCAGATGGAGGAGGTGAGGCTCGCCTATCTCCCCTTCTGCAATGGCATCGCGTACTCGACGGAAGTTCGCATCGAAACGCCGGTTAAACCCGATTTGCAGCTTGATGCCTGCCCGCTCTACGGCCGCGAGCGCGGCATCGATGGCCGGGAGTTCCAGCGAAATGGGTTTTTCGCAGAACACGTGCTTGCCGGCGGCCGCAGCGGCGGCGATGATCTCACCGTGGGTATCCGTAGAGGAGCAGACCACAACGGCGTCGAGGGTGTCGCCCTCCAATAAGCTGCGGTAGTCACCTGTTACGATTCCGATCCCGAGCTCATCGGCACAGCGTTGGGCGGAGTCGGCGTCCACGTCCGCGACGGCGAGTAGGCGCGCACGCGGGACGCGACGTACGAGGTTTGCGGCATGGAGGCGGCCGATCCGTCCGGTCCCGATAACGCCTAGTCTGAGGTAAGAAGTCATGGCGCACGCACGGGATCGATCATGCTTGAGGGGTCGAATGAGAGTGGCCCCGCAACGAACGAATCAAAGGTTGACGTGATCAGAATAGGGCCGAAGCCGCCTTATGTCAACGAAGTTTCACTTCACTTCGCCCTACGGCTTCCGCCAAAGTCGATCACGGCCAAATGATTGGGAACGCCACATCATTTCACCAGGACGGCACGTTGTGCCGCTGAAAAATTCTCTCCTACGGCGCGGGCGATGTAGAGCCCGGACGGAAGCGAGCCGGAGTCGAGATGGAACGGATGAGCCTCTTCTGCCGTGAGCATGCCTTCGTGCAGCACCGCTACCGCGCGCCCGGATACATCGAAAATCGTCAATGTTACTTGCTGGGTGCGGGCGAGCGTCAGCATGAAGGTGGTTGAGCCGTTGAATGGATTCGGGTACGCCGCGGACAGCAGATGGCCGCCCGAAAGCGACGCGCCGGCTTCCGCGCCCGTGCCACCGGTCGGTTGAGCTTCAACGTACCGGACGGTCAGAAAGTCGGCGTCGACGTTGCACGATCCGCCTCCGCCCAGATGCTCGGCATCGTAGCCGACATGGACACCGCCCGTCCGGCCCAACGCGAGCGTAGGCCGATATCCCCCGACCCACGCCGACGCAGCGCAGCCCGGCGGAGGTAGGATCGGCCATTCCGCGTCAAGCCGGCTGCTTGGCTCGGCCAGCTCGTGCGTCCACAGCGCGTTCGCACTCTCACACTGTTCGTTGCACCGCCCAAGCCCGAGCCCGGCGCCACCCGTCACCTGATAGACGATGCGTGGACGGCCCTGATCGTCGAGCGCCAGATCCGCGCTCTTCCCGTCTCCAGGCGCAAGACCTACGCCGACGCCGCTCCAATTTCCAGCGTCCAAACAGCTTGCGTCGCACGCGAGATAGTACAGAATCTCGCCCCCTCCTCCATCAAGTGAGGCCTGGTAGAACGCCAGTCTTGGACGATCATCAGAATCCAGACGGAGAACCTGCATCTGGTCTCCTCCGAAACCTCCGTCGGCCAGCGGAACGAGGTACCAGTTTGCAGCTTCCGCGCAGGAAGCCTCACAAGCCGCGTAGAAAAGGACGGGACCCGCGTCGCCGTAATAGGATGCCGAAAATCGGGGCAGGCCCGACTGCGTAAACGCCAGCGATTCCTTTGAAAACAGAGTACTGGTGAGGAGAATTTCATCCCAGTTCGCCGGCATGGTGCAGTCCGCGTCGCAGAATGCGTAGAAGGTTCCTACGTGATCGGGCGGGTTCTGGTCGAAATAGATCAGGCGCGGACGGCCCTGCGGATCTAGCGCAAAATTCCGCAGGCTCTGGTCGTAGATGGAGACGTCTATCCACTCGAGATCAACGAGCGTAGTTATCGTCCAGTTGGCACCGTCCGTACAGCCGGCATCGCACGCAGCGTACTGCCATCGATAACCACCCTCCGGAATGCCGGCGTATAGAATCATCCTCGGGCGTCCGCTCGAATCCACGGCGAGCTGGACCCGCTCCACTCGACTCTCGCCGTCGCCGATGGTCGCAATAGCCCACTGCTCTTCACTCGTGCAGGCTGAGGGACAGTAGCCGTAATAGGCGGGATTCTGCCCCGGTTCGTCGGCGAGGTACGCACTGTACGCCGCGTGTACGGCCCCGGCAGCGTCCGTCACGACGCGCGCGCCGGCCGTCTGCAGCGACGTTTCCCAAAATAGTCCGGCGCCGGTCTGCCGAGTGATTAGAGCCGATGTTCCCGGTCCGTTGTCGAACCCGATATCCCTGTCCGCCGCGCGGCTTAGTGTCACGCCTTCCACCATCGCCGGAAAATGAAGCGGCCCCTCGGCGTTCTGTCCCAGCGCCTCCGCCGGTGCGCGCAGCAAGCAGAAAAGCAAGAGGCTCCGAACGAGATGCCATGGATTGCGCTCGGCTCGCGGCGGGCCGTCTCGCCGTTCCGCGAGTGGACCCAAGAGAGAACCTTCGAACACGTCCATGCCAGAGCCCTCGAGATGTGATGATGTTGAACGGCCGCGACAACTGTAAAAGCACGCCCGGATGCCGGACGAGGTCGGGCGTCTCCTTGCTTGAGCTCGAGCGCTCCAGGCTGCGCGATGGTTCGTGGTGCAACGGCGTAGAGGGTCAGCACGACGTTTCGCTCGGGGTCGGGATATTACTCTAACAATGAGCTTATTGACAACAGCTTCCGGAGAAATAGTTGAACTTCTAAAGCCCGATACTTCGAAGGTATTCGCGGTTTTTTGCCGCACTCTCGCGGGGCGCACCCATTCCGGGAAGCACATCTTGCTCCACAACAATCCATCCCTGATATCCGATCTCGTGCAAGCCGTCGGCAACCGCCCGAAAATCGACGCAGCCTTCGCCGAGCTCGCAGAAGATGCCGTGCTCGAGTGATTTGAAGTAATCCCAGCCCTCCGTGCGCGACCGCGCGGCCACTTCCGCGCTGCAATCTTTGAAATGAACGTGCCGGATACGCCCGCCGAAGCGGCGAAGTCCGTCCAGGACGTTCTCGCAACCTCCGGAGCCGAAAGCGTAGTGCCCCGTATCGAAGACGAGGCCAACCGCCTCCGAATCCGTGCGATCCACAAGCTGCCGGATCTCCTCCGGCATCTCGACGAAGCCCGCGCAGTGCGGATGAAAGGCGCTCGATATACCCGTCTCCGAAAGGACGCGACGTGCGATTCGCTCGACACCGTCGGTGAACACCTGCCATCTCTCGTCGTCGAGCATCAGATCAGGAGTGGCACGGCCGGCACGGTTTCTGCGGACCGGATCGCTCGCGTTGTCGTCGGCGAGAACAAGAACGGGCTGATGATCGGCGTCGCCGATGTCTGAAACGGCGGCGAGAAGACGCGCCACCTTTATGGCGTGTGCCTCCCCGGCGTCGTGCGCGCCTGCATCGGCGAACGCGACGGGTACGAAAGCCCCGAGCATCGTCAATCGCCGCCGCTCGAGCTCATCACGGAGCTCCGCGGGGTCGGTCGGCATGTACGCCCAATCACCCAGTTCGGTACCGGCGTATCCGGTCTCGACGAGCTCGTCGAGCATCTGCTCGTACCCGATTTCCCGCGCGGGGAAGCCGTCAAACTCAAAGGAGCCCCACGAACAGGGCGCATTTCCAACAGGTAAGGAAGACAATGGCACGTCTGCAAAGGTCGATAAGTGATCAGAATGTGCGGCTCCACTCGTCCGGCCACCGCTCCACGACGACCTTCGTCTGGGTATAGAATTCGACACCGTGAGCGCCCTGCGCGTGGAGATCGCCGAAGAAGCTGTCTTTCCACCCGCTAAATGGAAAATAGGCCATGGGAGCCGCCACCCCGATGTTGATGCCGACATTCCCCGCGTCGACGGCATAGCGGAACTGACGCGCGGCGGCTCCACTCGACGTGAACAGGCACGCCATGTTTCCATAGGCGCGTTCGTTGATCAGGTCGATGGCCTCGTCAACCGTTTCCACGTGCATCAAGCCGAAAACGGGGCCGAAGATCTCCGTCTTTGCGATCTCTCCGGTCGTCGGCACGTCGTCGAGCACGGTCGGATAAACCCAGTAGCCGTCGTCAAACCCATCGACACGGCGACCGCGTCCGTCCACCAGGACGCGGGCACCCTCTCTCTCCGCTTCACCGATCAGACGTTCGATGCGCGAGCGGCTCTCTGACGTGATGACGGGGCCCATCTCCACGCCGTCGTCGAGGCCGTAGCCGACTCGTCGCGAGGAGGCCGCCTCGGCGATCGCCTCTGTGAATGTATCTCGCGCCGAGCCCACCGAAATGGCGAGCGAATTCGCAAGGCACCGCTGGCCCGCGCAGCCGAAGGCCGAATCCGCGACGATCTTCGTCGTCATCTCCATGTCGGCATCTGGAAGGACGACGACCGTATTCTTGGCCCCTCCCTGGCACTGAGCGCGCTTGCCGTGTTCGGCGGCCTGGCGGTAGACATAACGCGCAACTGGACTCGAGCCCACGAAGCTGATGCCGCGAACGACCGGATGCTCGATGAGCGCGTCGACGGTCTCTTTGCCGCCGTGGAGGAGCTGCACGACCCCGGCAGGAATGCCCGTCTCTTCCACGAGCTCGATGAGGCGCCGGCTCGTCAGCGGCGTTTTTTCGCTGGGTTTCAAGATGAAGCAGTTTCCACACGCGATCGCATAGGGCAGAAACCACAGCGGAATCATGCCGGGAAAGTTGAACGGAGTGACCGCCGCCACGACGCCGAGCGGCTGTCGGATCATGTGCTCGTCGATTCCTTGTGCGATGTCTTCGAGGTTCGTTCCCAGCATCAAGGACGGTATGCCGCAGGCCGTTTCCACATTCTCGATGCCGCGCCGCAATTCGCCGGCACTCTCTTTATAGGTCTTACCGCATTCGTTGGTGATGATGGTAGCGAGCTCGCCGAGATGCTCATCAAGCAATGCTTTCAGCTTGAAGAGATACTGGATACGATCCGGGGCCGGCGTTCGGCGCCAGGCGGGGAAGACGCGGGCAGCAGCTTCGCAGGCGGCGTCGACATCCGTCCGTGGGGTCATGGGAACCGTCGCGATCACCTCGCCACTCGCCGGATTGGTTACCTCGACGTGCCCGCCGCTCGAAGCCGCCGTCCAGCGGCCGTTCACGAAATTCGTCACTTCCATCTCTCTCACCCCTGTTAATGTGCTGCTGAGTCGTCGTCATTCGGATCGGCATGCTCGCCGTCCTCTTCCATTTTTTCAAGCTCCTGATCGAGCTCCGCCAGCTCCTCGCCGCCCGCCATCATGGTGAGCATCTCCTCGCGCGTGATATCGGACTTGTCGAACGTTCCATAGCTCCGCCCGCGATTCAGGATGGTAAATCGATCACCGATGGGAAAGGCATGGTGGATGTTGTGTGTGATGAAAATCACGCCTACTCCGCGCGATCGAGCCCGGGCGATGTATTTCAGCACGATGCCGGCTTCTTTGACGCCGAGCGCGGACGTCGGCTCGTCGAGAATCAGAACGCGTGCTCCAAAGTGGACTGCGCGGGCGATGGCTACGGATTGCCGCTCGCCGCCCGACAGCGTGCCTACAGGCTGGGACGTGTCGCGGACGTCGATGCCCATGCGGCCGAGCTCTTCCCGCGTCACCGCGTCCGCCTTGCGGGCATCGAAACGGCGGAACGGTCCCCAGCCGACGCTCGGCTCGGAGCCCAGGAAGAAGTTGCGAGCGATGCTCATCAATGGAATCATTGCGAGGTCCTGATAGACGGTAGCGATGCCGCACTCGAGTGCCTCGCGCGGCGAATCGAAGCGCACGACGGTCCCATCCACGAGCATCTCACCTTCATCCGGCGGATGCACACCGGAAAGGCACTTGATGAGTGTCGATTTCCCGGCACCATTGTCCCCGAGCAAACACATGACTTCGCCCGAATGGACCGTCAAGGACACTTTCTGAAGCGCAATTACATTCCCGAAATACTTCGACACCCCCCGCAGCTCAATCAGCGCCCCCCCACCCTCCGCCTTGAACTCGCGCTCGCCGGGGCCCGCGGCGGCGATCCTCGATTCCCTATCCTCTCCTCTCATCGCCCCACCTCCATAGCCCTTCGCCGCACCCAGTTATTTATAAGCACCGCCAGCAGCAGCATTCCCCCGAGAAAAACCTGAAACCAGTCGGCATCGACGCCGGTGAAAACGATGCCCTGGCGAACCATCCCGAAGATCAGCGCGCCGAAGATCGCACCGATGGCCGATCCATAGCCGCCGGTCAGGAGTGTTCCGCCGATGACGACGACGATGATCGCGAAGAACTCGCGTAGCTCGCCGCGCAGCACGTCGGCGCCCGTGAATTCGACGGCCTGGATTACACCGACGAGGCTTGCGGCAACCGCCGTCAGAATGAAGAGCGTCACTTTCACGCGCTGCACCGGCACGCCCGAGTTGCGGGCGGCATTCGCGTCGCCGCCGACGCCATAGATCCAATTGCCGAAGGATGTTCGGCGCAGCAGCCAGGTGGCAAGAACCGCCAACACAATCCACCAGAGGATCGACACCGGAAAGTCTGCGCCTCCGACGGTGATCTCACTGGCGAAGATGGCATGCGCCACGTCGTAGCCGGACAGGCGCGAAAGCCCCCCCACCTGCGTCCGCCCTGCGACGAGCCGCGTCACGCCGATGGTCAATCCGCGAAAGATGAAGAGTGTCGCGAGCGTGACGATGAACGATGGGAGACCCGTGCGGATAACGAGATATCCGTTAAAGAGACCGGCGGCGACGGCAAACAGCAGTACCGCAATGAAGGCCGCCCAGAGCGGCCATGCGTAATGCACCGACAGCAGCGTCAGCAGCATTCCGCTCGCACCAATCATCGACCCTACTGAAAGGTCGAATTCGCCACCGATCATCAGGAGTGCCACGGCGATGGCGAGGATGCCGAGTTCGGCGGAGACCTCGAGGTAGGTCGCCGTGCCTCCGAGGGTCAGAAATCCGCGATCACCCGCCACGATCGCAAAAAACGCCCAGACGACCACCGCGCCGGCTACGGCTCCCAGCTCGGGCCGTGCGATAAGGCGGCGCAGCACGGACGTCTGCAGCACGCGTTCGTCGGTTTTGATGGCGCTACTCATTGCACGACGAGTGCAGTTCAGCGATTGTTGGAATTACAGCTCAAAGTGATCCGTTTTGCAGGCTGCGGCGCACCTGGCACGGCAGCTATCGAACGATCCCCATTTTATCGTGTGCCGGCGAGGGTCAGCTCCTGCAAGCGTTCGACGTTGTCTCGTGTGACGAAGCCCGGCCCGGTGCGGAGCACGTCATTGGCTATTATGTTCTCATTTCTCAAGAACAAGGCAATGACGGTGACCGGCAGATAGCCCTGCAAATAGGGCTGCTGATCGATGGCGAATAGGATCTCCCCGGCCTCAATCGCGTCGAGGATCTCCGGGGAAACGTCGAATGTGGCAAACGTCATCTCGCCCAGCAGATCCGCCGAGCGCAGGGCCCGGATTGCGGGCAGCGCACTCGTCGGTCCGAGCGTGATGATGCCGTCGATCTCGGTTTTGGATGACAGTGCCGCCTGGATGCGTTGTTGGGATTCGGTGGGATCGCCCATATCCACCGACAGCACCTCGGATGTGGCGCCGGACTCGCGCAGCGCGTCGGCGACGCCCTGGCAGCGGAGGTCAAGGGCGGTGTTTCCGACCTCCATATTGACGCAGAGCGCATGGGTTACACCCGCCTCGCCGAGCCGTTCGCCCCCGCCGTACCCGGCTTCGTATTCGGTCTGGCCCACGTGGGCCATAATGCCGAGCTCCTTTGCCACGTCGTAGCCCGAATTGATGGACACGACCGGAATGCCCGCCGCGACCGCCTTTCCAACCGCTCCGCCCAGCGCGTCGGCGTCGGGCATGCTGATGACGAGCCCGTCTGGTGATGAGGCGACGGTCGCATCGATGAGCTGCGACATGGCGACCATGTCGAAGGACTCAGGAGCCTGGTATTCGACGCGGGCGCCCACGTCGGCCGCGGCCTGTCGAGCGCCGTTCTGCACGACATTCCAGAAAGGATCGGAGGCCTGGCCGTGGGTCACGAAGACGATCCGCAGCGTCCGTCGTTCGTCGTCCCCTCCGTCGCTGGACGCACGGGTGCAGCCGCTGATGGCAACGAACGCAAGCAGAATGAATAGGGTGATGTTCTTCATCGGGTCACTCCGCAGAAATCGTTGAATTTTCCGAACCCAGGAAGTACCGCTCTTTCGCACGCATCTTTTCCCACTCGCGGCGCGCATCGGCCACACCGGCGCGGTCACTCACCTCGGCTACCGGCACATCCCACCAGCTTTCATAGCCCGGTACGCTCTCATATCGGTCATTCCGGATGTAGATGACGGTCGTCTGATCGATGTCTCTGGCCTCCTTCAGGGCGTCGGCGAAGTCGTCATAGGAATCACACCGGATGACGCTGGCGCCGAGGCTCTCCGCGTTGAGCGCCAGGTCGACGGGGAGCGTGTCGACGGACGATACGTCGTCGCCCGGAAGCGCGCCGTCAGCCGGAAACGCATACCGCGTACCGAATCCGTCCTGCCCCAGTGAACGGCTCAGCCCGCCGATGCTCTTGAAGCCGTGATTGTCCATCAGCACGATCGTCAGCTTATAGCCTTCCTGAATAGACGTGATGATGTCGGCTGAGAGCATCAGATAGCTGCCGTCGCCGACGAGCACGTAAACTTCACGATCCGGATCGGCCATCTTGATGCCGAGGCCGCCGGCAATCTCGTAGCCCATCGTGCTGTAGCCGTATTCGAGGTGGTACTGTTTCGGATGGCGGGCGCGCCAGAGCTTATGCAGATCGCCCGGCAGACTCCCGGCGGCGCAAACCATCACCGCCTCCGGATCACCGAGCTCGTTTACGGCGCCTATGAGCTCACCCTGGCTGGTCAGGGGCTCGTGTCGGATCGCATAGATGCGGTCGACCTCGGCCTCCCACTCGTCGTGGAGCCGCTCGGCGGCGGCGCGATAGTCCGGCGCGACGCTCCAGCCTTCCAGCGCGGCGCGCAGCTCCGTGAGCGTAGCCCGTGCATCACCCGCCAGCGGTAGCGCGCTATGCTTGAAGGCGTCGAATTCGGCGACGTTGACGTTGATGAAGCGGACGTTCGGATTTTCGAAGGCCGTCTTGCTTGCCGTCGTGAAGTCCGTGTAGCGCGTTCCGATGCCGATGATGAGATCGGCTTCGCGTGCCGTGCGGTTCGCAGCGAACGTGCCGGTAACGCCCATGGCGCCCTGGTTCAGTGGGTGATCGAAAGGCAAGCTGCCCTTTCCGGCCATCGTCTCGCCGACGGGGATGCCGGTGTGGTCGACGAACGCGGCCAGGGCCGCAGCAGCGTCGCTGTAAATCACGCCGCCACCGGCAATGATCATCGGGCGTGCGCTCTTGCGGATCCACTCGGCCGCACGCGAAAGGAGGTTAAAGTCAGGCCGATTGCGCGGGACGGTCCAGACCCGCCGTTCGAACAGTTCGACGGGATAATCGAACGCCTCCGTCTGCACGTCTTGTGGAAGTGCAAGCGTCACGGCTCCGGTATCGGCCGGGCTCGTCAGCACCCGCATGACCTCCGGAAGCGACGTGATCAACTGATCCGGCCGGTTGATGCGGTCCCAGTAGCGGCTGACGGGCTTAAAGCAGTCGTTCACCGATACGTCCTGCGAGTGCTCGGATTCGAGCTGCTGTAGCACGGGTGCGACGTTGCGCCGTGCGAAGATATCGCCCGGCAGCAGGAGGACGGGAAGCCGGTTGATGGTCGCGACGGCCGCGCCGGTGATCATATTCGTAGCGCCCGGCCCTATGGATGAGGTGCAGGCGAGCGTCTGAAGGCGGTTCTTCATCTTGGCGAAAGCCGCCGCCGTGTGCACCATCGCCTGCTCGTTCCTCGACTGGTAGTAGCGGAAATCGATCTCCTGCTGCAGCGCCTGGCCCATCCCGGCGACGTTCCCGTGGCCGAAGATGCCGAAGCATCCGGCAAAGAACGGCTGAGAGCGCCCGTCGCGCTCGACGTACTGGTTCCTCAGATAACCGATAATGGCCTGAGCCGTCGTAAGTCGCTTCGTATTGCTCATGTCGGTTCTTCGTCGTTCCGCGTTATTGTTTGCCTTTCGCTCAGCGTCAGAGCTTTCCTTTCGCACAGCGTCAGAGCTTTCCACATCCTGCGCACGTTTGCGCCAGAACGTCCCCCACGGTTCACGTCCTACAGTCCACCCCGTTCGTCCGCGAAGTCCATCACCTGCTCATAGGTCGGCATGAAGTTGGCGCAGCCGTGCGCCGTCACGACAATTGCACCGCAGGCGTTGCCCAGGCGTGCGGATCGCCGCCAATCCCATCCATTTACATAGCCATACAGGAAGCCCGCGGCGAACGCATCGCCGGCGCCGAGAATGTTGTATACGTCTACCGGAAAGCCCGGGGCCTCGATGCGCGAGCCGTCTGCCACGTGGATGCGCGCGCCGTCGGGTCCGCGCTTCTCGACTACGGCATCGGGGCCGAGCTGCAGGAGCGTCGCGACGGCCGCTTCGACGTCGCCGCCGACCCGGGTGTCGGAGACCTGCGAATGCGTGACCGATACTTGCGTCGGGTCGCTTAGTACGGACGCCTTGATCTCGTCCTGCGTGCCCAGCACGACGTCGACGAGCCGCGCGGCCGCTCGCGCCGCGACGCCGAACGCCCGGGCATCGTGCCATTGATCGGGCCTGAAATCCAGATCGAAGACGACCTTTCCGCCGCTCGCTCGCACCCGTTCCGCCGCAAAAAGCGTCGAGCTGCGACTCGGGTCCTTGCTCAGATTGGTACCCGCGAATTCGAAAACGCTCGCGTCGTCGATGGGCGCCGCGAGAACGTCGTCGATCGTCAATTCGATGTCGGCGCAGTTGTCCCGGTAATAAACCAGCGGAAATCGGTCGGGCGGCTCGATTCCGAGAACGACGGCACTGGTGCGACGTCCCGGCTTCCGCGGGATGAAGCGCGTCTCGACCCCTTCATCCTTTAGAAACGTGAACAGGAAATCGCCTACAGGATCTTCTCCGAACGCCGTGAGCAGGGCGGTCTTGAGGCCAAGCCGGTTCGCGCCCACGCTGATGTTCGTCGGCGAGCCGCCGACGTAGGCGGCAAAGCTCTTGATCTCCTCGAACGGTGACCCAACGTCATTGGCGTACAGGTCGATCGAGGAGCGGCCCATGGCGAGGAGGTCGAACGCACTCACGCGGGCACCTCGTAGAGGGGAATGGCAGGATTTCGGCTGGTGTATGAGTCCTTGACCCAGGAATACTGGGGGTCGTCACTATTGGCGAGGGATTGCGCGCTGCCCGCGAGCACGTTCAAATAGTACGTGGTGTAGCCGGGCGGACTGACGACGGGATGATACCCTTCGGGTACCAGCACGATGTCGTTATGGCGGGCAAGGACGAGCGCATCGATCGGACTGCCTGCGCGATGCAGCGGCGATTCAGGATCCGTATACACGCGCTGATAGGCGTAGCCGTGGGGCTTATCGATCCTGTAATAATAGATCTCTTCGAGGTCGGCTTCGATCACATTGCCGTCGTCATCGACCTTGTGGATGTCGTGTTTGTGGGGCGGATAGCTCGACCATCCTCCGCTCGGCGTGTAGACCTCCACGACGACGAGGCGGTGGCAGTCGAAGCCGGGTGGGATGATGCCGTTGATCTGGCGCGTCGCATTGTCGCCGCCCCGAATTTCCACGGGAACGTCGTCGGGCGTGATAGGGCGAGCGGCATGATCCTCGTCCGTGGGTACCCGCGCGACGGCGAACTCTGCGTCGGTCTCGGCCGTTACGGTGAAGCTCGTGCCTCGAGGAAGGTAGACGGCGTGCGGCGGCCCGTCGAACACGCTGGAGCGTGTGCCCAGTCCCGGCCACGATCCTCTGGACGAATCGACGTCTACGGTGCCGGAGAGTACCACGATGGCCATTTCGTAAGCTGTCGTCTCATGCGTCCACGACATCCCGGCGGTAAGTCGACGTGCCTGAAAATGGATGTAGTCCCAACCGGCTCTATGCGGGTCGACCTCGACGAGGACGCCGTCGCCGCGTCGCCCGTCGGCGCGGATGACCAGGTTGTCGGTAGTATACTGCATCATCGAGTGATTTTTGTGGTTGGAGTCCAACCGGAGCGGACCGCTTCGAGCGTTACCGGCTCGCCGGTCTGCGCGGCATAGGTTGCTGCAAGGCTGATCTCAAAAGCAGCGAGGGCATCTGCTCCCGTGCATCTCGGAGGGCGGCCGCCGCGGACGCAGGTTACAAAATCTCGTATCTGTTCGCGGTAAGCGGTTCCGAAGCGGTGAAGAAGGTAGAATTCGTCACCGTCGGACTCGAGATCCGGTAAGAGGAGGAGGCGAGGGCCGAGCTCGTCGCCTCCGACGCGAACGGCGGCTTTCGAACCGAGCACCTCCGTTCGTATGTCGTAGCCATAGAAGGCATTTCGGCTCACCTCCACGTTTCCGATGGCGCCGTTTTCGAATCGCAGGTTGATGACGGCGTTGTCGAGGTCACCGACGGCCTTCAGATCGGAACACACCATCGTGGTACCCTCTGCCGTTACGCGCTCTACTTCTGCGTTCATCAGCCAGCGGGCGAGGTCCATGTCGTGAATGCCCATGTCCAAGATGAGTCCTCCGCTGTGGGCCGGATCGGCGAATTCGGGCCGTGGACAGAACGGGTCGCGGCCGACACCTTTGAACGTGACCGGACGGCCGATTGTGCCGGCTTCGATCAAGGCTTTCGCCTCAACGTATGGAGGATCGTATCGGCGCATGAATCCGACCTGGAGGACCGCGCCGCCGTCCTCGACGGCATCTAACATGCGCCGAGAATCCTCCAGCGAAAGTGCCATCGGCTTTTCACAGAAAATGGCCTTCCGAGCGGCCGCCGCTTCCAGCACGAGTTCGCAGTGCGTGCTCGTCGGCGTCGCGATAACCACGGCGTCGACCGCGTCGAGCGCGAAGGCTTCCGGTGCATTGTCGAAGACGTGGGGTACGTCGTACGCCGCCACCATATCGCCCTCCGAAGCGAGCGCCGTCGTCGCGACGGCAAACAACCGAGCCCCCTGCATCTCGTCGATCGTCTGGGCGTAGATCTTGCCCATCCGCCCGAACCCGATCACGGCGATGTTGAGGTCGCGATTCATGAGGCGCCCTCGTAGGGCTTTGTACTCTGGCGCTGCATCAAGATCGGCTCGATGATCTGGTTCGAGACGAGTTTATGCTCGAGCAGGTCGACGACCATCTGCATGGCGATGCTTCCCATCTGCTGCTTCGGCTGAGAAACCGTAGTGAGCGCCGGATGAACATAGCGGGCCAGATCGATATCGTCGAAGCCGATAATGCTCACGTCGTCCGGAACGGCGACGCCGGCCTCTCTGCAGGCGAGGAGGGCGCCGACGGCAACCATGTCATTGTAGCAAAAAATGGCAGTGGCGCCCGCGCCGATAAGGTGCGTTGCCGCCTGTTTGCCGGCCAGCGCGTCGCCGTCTTCGAGCGAAGGATTGAGGTCGACGATACGAATGCATGCCGGATCCGCCTCCATGCCGGCGGCCTCGAACGCATCATAATAGCCGCGGAGCCGCCGCTTGTTGGATTTCGGCCGGTTCGTGACGCCGATATACGCAACCCGCCGGTGACCTAATTCGATGAGATGTTCGACGGCCCGGCGCGCGCCGATGCGATCGTCGACCGCGATGGAGTGGAGGAAGTCATGTTCTCCTTCGGCCTGGCTGTTTACGAGGACGACCGGGACGTTAATACGGGCGAGCCGCTCGATGTGATTCGACCCGATCCGTGACGACGCCACGAGAATTCCGTCCACGCGCTGGCGGTGAAAGGTCTCGATCACCTGGATTTCTTGATTTGGATCGTTGTGGGACGAATTCAGGAACACGCTGAATCCGGCAGGGCGGGCCACCTTCTCGACACCTTCCACGAGGTCTGCAAAAAAGGGATCGCCGATGGATGCGACGACGAGGCCGATAATGTGCGTGCGGCGTGTCTGCAGGCTCTGCGCGACGGCATCGGGCGTATAGCCCATCTCTTCCGCGAGCCGCTGAATGCGCGTCCTTGTGGGCTCGCTGATGAGCGGGCTGTCGTTCAGTGCGCGAGATACGGTGGAATGCGATACACCGGCTGCATCGGCGATGTCCTTGATGGATACGCGATTTTTGGCCACGGTCTCCATTGAGTTTTTGGAGTGTTGCGCTGTGCATCTTCGCAGAGCCAGGAGGGGCGCGGGTCTCTCCGGTTGCACACGTGTGCATAACAATACATCTTTACAGTGCACCAGTCAAGTCCTGCTCGCCGCCACAAAAGAAATCGGAAGCCGCGGGGCCAGAAGGGATGGGATCGAGCGTCGCTCAGTATCCGAGTCCGCACGCCTCAATGTAGACAGCCCGTTTCGTCACGGCGAAATTGTGGTATCCGCATACTTTTGTTCTATCCACCAGGCCGTATGCAATTCGTACGAAGTTCCAGGGCGTGGGCGATTTCTTCCCAAGAAAATGCGGCAATGCTCTGGTCGTCGTGAACGGCATAGAAGGCGCCGCTGGGGAAAGGGCCGAATCCCCTTTGCGTCAACGCGATACCGTCCGTGTTCATCGTGGTTTCACCGGAGAAGGATCCTATGTGTTCGAGACTTTGCCGGTCAAATACATGGAATGTGTTTGAGGATTTGCCCTGATCCGTGGAGATCCAGTATCCATTCCCGTCATCACATGCGTACAGTGCGATGCCCTCGGCTTGATTTGGGAAGTACTGCTGATCGATCATCTCGCCGGTGAACTCGCCGCTCATCGTGAAAACTTTGATGTGCGAGCGTTCGTCCTCTTCTTCCGCGATCAGGAGGCGATCGTTTTCCGCATCCGCAAAGATGGACTCGACGACGCGCAGTCTTCCGTCGCCGGATGTCGGTCCGATCGACCGGACATGTTCGGAGGACAGGCTCCCGTTCTCGATCGAAAAACGAAAATGCTGCACACGTTCGCCGAGCAGGCTATCCGGTGGAATCTGCTCGGAGGCGTCTTCATAGTTATCTGTGACGTAGAGATCGTATCGGCCCGGCTCGCTCGAAACGACCGCCAGACCGTACGGCAGCTTCAAACGGTCCTCGCCAACAAATCCGACGAAATCGAAATTGGGCAACCGGAAGACCTGTACGCGCTGATTGTCTCGTTCCACGACGATCGCCAGGTCGTCGATGGTCGCGATGCCGTTCGGGCGGTTCAACATCCCCGGCTCGGTGCCTTCTCCACCCACCCGCTGCAGAAGCTCTCCCGTAGCGCCTTCGTGAACGAGCAGCACGTGCGCTTCTTTGGCCGTCGTGATCACCCAGTGCTGATCGTCGGGGCCGTGCCATATGGACGGCGAGTCGACGTTGTCCAGGGTATCTCGCTCGGTTTCGAAAAATTCCGTCAGCACGTGGACCGACCCGGATGGGGCGTCACCGGTTTCCTCCGGCTCTTCACCGCAGGCCGTA
Source organism: uncultured Rhodothermales bacterium (assembly GCA_964487555.1). Taxonomy (GTDB): domain Bacteria; phylum Bacteroidota; class Rhodothermia; order Rhodothermales; family VXPQ01; genus CAZART01. The sequence continues at coordinate 9,365 of CAZART010000024.1, read as the reverse complement.
AGCAGCGCGGCGATAAGTAAGCACGAGACCCGGAGAGCAGGCAATGAGAGTTTCTGAGGGAGCATGGCGCAAAAGCGGTTTGAGGCCTCCTTATTCGCCGATCTGTAGAATGAGTTGGAACGTGCCTGCCGTCACGCAGCGCCACTGCGATTGGCAATACCCCGTCAGCGGCCGCCAAGCGTCACCTGAGCGAACCGGTTAAACCCCGAGCCGCCGTCGGAACCCGCATCATAAATGTAGCCGTAGGCGCGGCCCGTGCTGCCATGCGTCAGTACCGTTCCCCGAACCCACTGAGCGCGGATCCCGTCTACCTGCAGCGTCGATGGTTGCCATTCGCCGCCGTCATCGCTGCGGGTGTGAAAGATGCTGTTTGAGCCATCCTCGATGAAGAGCACGTGGACCGTTGTGCCGTCCGCGACGGCATCAGCACCGGTCTGGTCGGAATCCACGGCATTCTGGACGACGGACCGGTCACTTACCCGGGCAGGAGCGGTAGGAGGGCCGTGGTCGATGATCCTCCGCTCCCACAGCCTTCCCGTTGCCAGCCTGTAAATGACCACCAGCGTATTCGTCTCGGGAATGAAGACCAGCGGCAGGACGGATCCCACATCGGCTTCGGACGTCCCGATTCCGTCCGAGAGCTGTTCACGAGGTGTCAGGCTGCCGTACGGCTGAATTCTGCGGTACCAGGCGGTTCCGTCGCTGCCGGTGTAGGCGAGGTGGACAACGTCGTTTTCACCGAGCACGGCCTGCGGTCCCGACAGGTTCGGCGGATCGTCCGCGTCGACCACCGTTTCGTCGCCCCACGTCCCTTCAGCGGAGCGAATCTTAAGGTGGATTTTCTCGGGGCCGCCGTACACCCCCACCATGCTGCCGTCGGAACGAACCGCCAGCGTCGCGACCTGCACTGGCGGCTCTGCGGGCTCGCTGACGAGTTCGTCGCGAACGTCCCAGCTGTCGGGATTGGTCGGATGGTCCGATGTTCGGAAGGAGTGGTGCCACACCTCGTCGGAAGTTTGATGAAGCATGTGGATTGTGTCTTCGAAGAGATCCGTTGCGAATCCCTCGAGATCATCCGCCTCCGGCCGGTTCGAGCCGTCGACCTCCTGCCAGGTTGCGCCCCTATCACTCGACTTGACCACCATCAGCATGTTGCCCGTTTCCGCCGGCTCCATGATAAAATAGAGGTCGCCGTTGGACGCCTCCCAGGGCCCGATGCGGCCAGGGGTTTCGACGAAGGTGCCTCCGAGATGGCCGCGTGGCACGGAGACGGTGAGCCGTGGATCGTTGCCGGATGCGATCGGGCAGCCGCCGGCGTCCGCCATCCTGAGTTCGAAGGTGTCGCCGGTGTCATTGGTGACGGCGCCGTCCGCAAAGCGTCGGATCACGAGCGGCCATTCCCATTCGCTGTGGGCGTTTGATCCTGACCAGCTCGGTCCGATGTTCTCAAGGCTTATACCGGCTCCGGCGTTGTACGCGGCGTTCGATCCCGTCAGCAGATCGGTCGTCACCTCGCCGTGCTCGTAGGCGTCGGTCGATATCACGCTGATTCGTGGCGTTTCTTCGTCTGGATAGGGGAAATCGGCCGATGCCACGTTCATCCATGCGCCATTATTGCGACGGTACTGCAGGCGGAATCTCCGTTGGTCGGTCGCGCCCGCCGAGCTTTCCACTTCGAATCGGAGGCGGAACGGCTCGTCCGTATTTACCGTCACGTTCTCGTTGAGGGCACCGGCCCATCCCCGGTCCGCATTCAGCCCTGCAGAGACGTCGGAGCGGACCCGGAAGGCGGTCTGCCGGTCGGCGGAGACCGCGGCATCCCCGCTCGTGATCTGGTTAGAGGTGCTGCATCCTGGAAGGATGAATGACGCGCCGAACACAAAGACCAGGAGTCGTGAAGTGAGTCGTTTCATCGAAGGTAGGAGTAGTAATTGAATCCGTTCTATTTGCGAGATACCCGCAAGACAGCGCCTTCATGGGCCACCGGTCCCGGGCGCCGTCACGGGTGGTCG
>CAZART010000024.1:0-7253 GCA_964487555.1 uncultured Rhodothermales bacterium | reverse complement strand
GTCGCCAGCCGCATTCAAGCGGTAGTCGACCGCCGCCGCGCGCGGTTCTGCAATGAGATCACCCACACCGTCCGCACCGAGAAACTCCGTACTGCCGATAATCTCGTGCCTCGTGCCACCGACGACGATGAACGTTCTTCCGCCGATCTCTTCGATGCCCGTTACGGCGCCTGAAATGCTGTGCACGTCACGGTCGGTGACGTCGAACTCGATCTCCTTCGCCATCAATCGACCATCTCCGCTCCGTTCGAAGACGATTTCGATAATGATGCCCTTCCGGAGCGACGTCGCGTCGCCGTCTTCGAACAGCGTTTTATCTGAAACTATATAGCGCCTTCCACCGACTTCGACGAAGCCGCTGCCCGCGCGTTCGATCGTACCCTCCAGCTCGTTATCGTCGTCCCCCTCGCCCATTCGTGCGTAGGGGACCGTGTTGTCGTGGGTTCTTTCCGGCGCGGCCTCGGGCAGGCGGGCGATGAATTCGTTGGGTGCGTCGCCGGCCCGCTTAACGAGATCGAATGCGTCGTAAAGCTCTCCCGTCACCGTATAGGCATGGAAACGAAGTGTATCGCCGTCGATGTGAATCACCTGGAAAAGCTGGGTGTTCTCGGCGCCCCGCTCCATTTCCACGGAGCCGTAGTAGTTTTCCCACCGCCCGGGGCTGATCGAGTACATCTTGCCGCCGCTCACCGAGTTGACGTACATGGTGCCTCCGACGGGCGAGCGGACGTTGACACCCTCCGCCACGTTGAAGGTTCGGCCGCGGGCATACGTGTGATCGTGCCCCTGCAGAACGATATCCACGCGGTGCTCGTCGAACAGCGGCTTCCAGGCTGCTCGCAGACGCGGGTTATCGCGGCCCTCACCCGAAGAGAAAATGGGATGATGGAAAACAGGGATCGTCCACCGGTTCGGATTGTGCGTCAGTAGCGAATCGAGCCAGGCTGTCTGCATGGCGAGAGCGTGGTCGTCCTCCGTGGCCGGCTCGGAGTTGAGTCCGATGAAGCGGACGCCCTGTATGTCCAGGTAGTACGCCGATTCCTTGAATCCCGCCGGTCCGTTGGTCGGCAGGGTGAATCCCGGACGCCAGTGCGCCGAGAGGTGCTCGATGTCGAGATCATCCTCGGCTTCCGTGAAAGCGTCGTACTCGTGATTGCCGGGAACGGGCACGTTCGGAAGCATGCTTTGGATGAAACTGCCGGCCTGGTGCCACTGCCCCCACTGGAGGTTGCTGTGCGCGTCGCCGATGAGATCGCCGGCGTGAACGGCGAAGAGCGCGTCGGGCGCTTCGGCGTAGGCCGCACGGATGGCCCGCGACCAGTGAGACCGGATGCTGTTCTGCGCATCGCCAAAGTAGAGAAACGACATCGGCTCGTCCTGGTCGCTTGCCGTGCGGGCATGAAACCACTCGCTCCAGCGGGTGCCGTCGCCGACTCGATAGGCATAGAGGGTATCGGGATGAAGCCCCGCGAATGTCGCCGAGTGATAATGCGCCTTCACGTACTCGTGTTCGATCTCCGTCAGATCCACCAGCTCGGTAGTGGCCGGCACGGTTTCGGCACGGGTGTAGAACGACGGCGCGGCGAGGGCGATCGCCACCTGCGCAACCGCTGTCGCCACGCTCGGATCCGTACGCCACGTCACGCTCAGCGTGGTGGCGGGATTGTCCGACCACGTCAGGGCAATGCGATCGGGATAAGGGGTCGGCAGCTCGCCGGGAGCGCCGTGGTTGTGCGGATAGTCCTCCGCCCCGGCTGATTGCGCGCGGGATCCAGGGACCGCCAAGAGGATGACCAGGAGAACGATAGACGTCGAACGTATGACGGAAATCATAGGTCTTGACAGAGATGACAAACGCAACGTGCAGGGGACTTCACGTCACTGGAGCTCGATGAAGATGGGGTTCGCGTAGAACCACAGATCGCTCCACGGATCTTCTCCCTGCGGATCGATCTCCGGTTCGAGGGCGTCGGTATTCGTGCCGCGCACGCGGAGGTAGCTGCTGTGGTGGACGTCCTCCAGCGTGTAGGTCATCGTGAGGAATTCCCCCTTCTTCGTCCAGTCGCGCTCGGTGAATCGCTTCACGACCCGCGTCGTCGGATTGGTGTCTTGTGTCGGGTCCTCCAGCCGTCCCGTGATCTCGCCGGCTATCAGATCGACGCGTGCTACAGATGGATTCTCGCCGTGGTGATTGGTGCCTGACGGGTCGCGAACTCGGATCGTCACCTTTACGTCGGCACTTCCGGAGGGTTGAAGCGATCCGCCGATGGATGCCTCCTCGCCGCCGGCTTCGGCCGTCACGTAGAGCTCCGAGATGAGGTCGCCCGCCGTAACGAAAACGCGCCCGTTTCGTAGCGCATCGAGGATCGCATCGTAGTTCTTCTCGGAATAGACGTACGTCTTATTGAATTCGCCCGGCCAGAAGTCGCCACCGCCCTCACGCCAGTTGACGTGCGAATCGGAGGAGGCCGTCACCCACCATCGCCGTCCTTCGCCCAGCATCGAGTCCCAGAAGCCGCCGAGCCGCGCCGTCATCTGATCGAACCCTCCCATCGTGGGGTAGTCGTCGTAGCTCCCGCGCCAGCCTTCCGGATCGATCGAGCCGTCCCGATTAACCGCCTTCGCCTGGTGGCCCGGAGAGCCCTCCATCCCGACGGCGACGCGCGGAGCGGTATCGTTCCAGTTGCGCAGCTCGGCCGGTTGATCCTGTCCGTAAACGCCGAGACCGGTCGCGGACCGCGACGGGTGATTGGCGATAACCACAGGCAACAGGGTCAAGCCCTTCATGTACTGCAGCGCTTCGAGCATCCGCTCCTCCGTATACCGAGACTCGTCGCGCGGCCACGCGTCGTGCTTGGCGTAGCGGGACTCCAGGTCGTAGAGCATGGTATGCTCGTGGTCCGAATGCGGGATGATCAGGCTGCTGTGATCGGCGCCCGGCGTGTCCAATTCCATTCCGTAGAACTGAATGATGTCGGGTACGACATCCCTGGACTGGAGCAGCTCCGGATAGGCGTGTTCCAGATTGATTTTTGAATGATTGGGATCGCCGTGATCGGTCGTCACCATCCAGTCGAGGCCGAAATGTCTCGCCATGACCGCGTTCATCGGGGTCGGATACGGCTCGCCCCCGATAATCGGGGTAGGCGGCTCGGTAGATTCGTCGAGGTCGACGCTGAACCGGCTATGGATGTGATGGTCACCGGCGAGCCAGTGAGGCCCGTCGTCCGTCGGTTGTGCACCGGCGCTGCCGGCGCCCGCCGCAAGGATGAGCGCGGCAGCCAGCGCAGTGGAAATGTATCTTGAAAACATCCGCATTAGAGGCTGTACCGCACGCCGATCCGGCCCCAGCGCTCGTACCACTCATACTGGCGCGGGCGATCCTTGCGGCCCATATACAGCTCGAAGCGCTCGTTCGTCAGGTTGACGACGTCACCGAACACCTGGATGTAGGGCGTCACCATATAGCTGGCCGATAGATCGATCTGAAGGTGCGCTCCGATGAACTCGTCCTCCTCGCGTGCGGAGGCAGCGTCCGAATCGCCCCCGAAATCGTCCACGTGATCGCTGTGATAGTTGGCGCTGATCTGCCCGGAAAAACCGCGCCTCTCGTAGCTCAATGCCGCATTGAAGACGTGGTCGGGCTGCCCCGGAAGTGGGGCCGTCAGGCCGCCCGGCAATGTGGCCTCCGAATCCGTAAAGGTGTAATTAGCGAATATTGAAAGTCCGTCGAGAGGCGCCGGAAGGAACGAAAGGTGCCGGTGCAGTGCGGTTTCGATGCCGACGATGGTAGCCGACTCGCCGTTCCGCTTCTGCTCCGTGTCCCCTCCCAGCTCGTTGTCCTCGGTGAACTCGAAGATCGGGTCGATGATCTGTTTGAAAAAGGCCCCGCCCGATATGATGCCTATGTGCCGGTCATAGTGCTCAAACATAAGGTCGTAATTCCAGGCGGTGGTCGGCTCGAGCTCCGGGTTGCCGATCTCGAGATCTTCGTCGTCACGGAACCGGTACGGCACGAGTTCGAAGAAATTGGGTCGCGCCAGCGTTCTCGTAAAGGCGGCCCGGAGGTTCGTTCTCGGCGCGACGATATAGCGCGCGTGGACCATCGGGAATAGGTGGCCGTAACTGTTCTCCGACTCGGCCGGCGTGACGGTGTCCGTATCCGAATCCCACTCGTACCCGAGCAAGTCCAGATCTGTGAACTCGTACCGAACACCGGGCAGAATCATGAGGCGGGGCGTGACGTCGAGTTCCGTCATGGCGTAAAACGCGAGGACCCTCTCGTCCAGGTCATAATCCTCCCCGTCGGATTCGACGAGTCTTCCGCCTTCGAGTCTGGAGCGGAACGTGTCCAGAAAGGTGTCAATCTCGTCCTGATCCGTGATGGGGCTCGGATAGGGGTAATCTCCGGCGTTGTACCCGTCGTTGCTGAATTCCAGCGTGCCGACGTCGCTGCCGAGGACAATGTCGCCCGCACCGTCAGCGAGCTCCCACGCGGTCTCTTCCACGTCCTGGATTGCGTTTCGCTGCCGCAGCTTCCCACCTACCACGAATTCGCCGGATGCCTGGCCGCCCAGATCGTACGGGACCGTGATGTTGAGAGCCCCAACCCAGTCGGTGTTCTCCGCGATGCTGATCCCGGGCTCGAGTTCATCGAAGACGTAGGTCCCCGATCCGACGGATCTCGACGGATTGGGCTGGATGTTTTCCTTATCGCTGAAGTCCGGACGGAAATCGACGCCCTCCTGTACGAAAAAAGCCTCGGAATCCTTCGGCGTATCCTGGAAAGAGCGCGTAAAGGTCCCGTGATAGTCGATTTCAATGCCGGTATTTAAGAGGTGCTCACCTCCGGCCGTGATATTAATCGACTGCTGGTCCTCCCGGCGACTCTTGTGGTTGTATCCGAATGCGCCGTCGACGAAGCTGCCGTCTGACTGGAACTCACCTTCTCCGATGTCGTGGACCATTTTCCGGCGTTGTTCGAAATCGACCATCTCGGAATAGATGCCGGTGATGTAGAGGGTCGAATTAGGATCGAGGCGGTAGTCCAGGGCGACGGTTGCCCCGGCGCGGGAACGCCAGAGGCTGTAGAACCGAACCTCTAGTTCGTCCATGATGTCGTCGGACGGACCGAGATCACCCAAATCGAAATCGGGCTCGAAGGAGTCGGCTCCGAAATCTCGCCGCGTAAAGCTTCCCGAGGCGAGAAACCCCAGCTTGCCGTCCGCAAAGCGGTCTCCGAAGACGACGGCGCCGCTGTAGGCAGGCTTTTCTCGTATCGTCCCGTATCCTCCGGACACGTCGACACTGACGACGCGGCGGTCCGGGGCGCGCTTCGTCTGGAGATGTACGGCTCCGCCGATCGCTTCCGCATCCATTGCGGGTGTGATGGCCTTGGCCACCTCGATGGACTGCAGAATGTCCACGGGGACGCCGTCGAGCGCCACCTGCCGATCGTCTCCTTCAGGTGGGGGCACGGCTTCGCCGTTGAAGGTGACCTGCGTGAACTGAGGCGAGCCTCCTCGAATCTGAATGTAGCGGGCTTCGCCCATGTCGCGTTGCACGGAGACGCCCGGCAGCCGTCGTACGGCTTCCGGTGCCGAAGGATCGGGGAAGCGCCCCATTTGATCAGAGGCCACGACACTCGAGATGTAGGAGGCGTTCATCTGACGGCTGAGCGCCTGCGCCTGTCCTTGAGCTCGGACGCCGAGGACCGTTATCTCTCCGGGCGAAAGCTCCGCTGTACTGAGACCGAAGTTCTGGGTCACGGTGGTAAGGGCCTCGACGATCACCTGGACGGTCGATGCCTCATAACCAAGGAACGATGCTTCGAGGGTCTGCACGCCGGCCCGTACGCGGGCGAGGATGAACCGGCCGTCCCGATCGGCGGCCACACCTATGGACGTGCCCTCGACGACCACATTGGCCCCCGGTAGCGGGTCGCCGGTCGTGGCGTCGGTGACCTTCCCGCTAACACTACCAAAACCCTGCGCGAGGACGACAGGTGGGGTGAAGGCGAGAAGGATCAGCGCGGCAGATAGTAGGAGGTTCAGGAAAATGGCGCGTCGTACGTTCGCAATCATCGCTGTCGGGATTGGGTGAGAATGGCTCATGAGACTATGCCTCCGTCGTTCGTGATAGAAGGCTTGAGATTGCCTGCCGTGATGTTTCGTTGCAAGTGCAAACGTGTGCATTCGCAGTCCAAAAACCAGCCGAAAGCTCTTTAGTGGAAGCGGAGGACTTTTCGAGAGAGTTACCGGTTAAGCCAGCACAGCTAAAAGTCTGCTCTGATCACCTAGTGCAACGCGTGCACACTCATTCCGGGGGAAAAGCCGCCCGCTATCACGGGTACTTTTGATGCACCTCTGCCTACGGATACGGTCATGTTGCACACGTGTGCAACACAATATGAAAATCTTGTGAGCGTGTCAAGCTTTGCGGGTCGAGCCGGTTCAAGGGCTCGCGATGACTCACACCGGCCGCGGGGCGCCGGGAATGGCGACGGGCCGCTGCGGCGCGGGCCCGAACTGGTAGCTTGAAGGGAATAGATCGAGATCGGACGTGCTGATCTCCTCCCAGGTAATTCGCTTACCGGTGTACGCCGATTCGCGGCCCAGAATCGCCGTCAGCGTGCTGTCGATGGCGAAATCGATCAGGTCGTTGCGGGCGTCCCCGTTCCTGATGCTTTCGATCAGCTCCATGTGCTCGTAAACGAGCGCGTTATACCGAACGTCGTCTCGGTCTTCCGTACGCCATGGATGGGCGCCCCGGATGATTCGGCGAGAGTCGGTTTCGCCAAGCGTTCCGATCACACGATTCTCATTCTTGTTGTCCGAATTCTCCCACTGGCGGCACATCAGATGCACGTGCACGCCGCCGGGATACTCGTAATCCACCGTCATGTGGTCGTAAATATTGCCGTACTTCGGGTCGGTTCGCTGCAGCCGCCCCCCTTGCGCGATCGCGTTGATCGGCGTGGCCCCGAGAACCCAATTCATCAGGTCGATCTGGTGAACGACCATTTCCACGATCTGATCGCCGCTCAGCCAGTCGAAGTAATACCAGTTGCGCATCTGATATTCCATCGGCGACCATTCGGGGTTGTCGCCTCGGTGCCAGAGCCCGCCGCCGAGCCGGTGGATGCTGCCGTCGAGGAACTCACCAAGTGCCCCGTCGTGAATCCGGTTCACCGTTTCCATGACGGCCAGATCGTGCCGCGCATTCAGCCCGACAACGACGCTCAATCCTTTCTC
>CAZART010000023.1:0-52740 GCA_964487555.1 uncultured Rhodothermales bacterium | reverse complement strand
TCCACCGAGATCGAGATGAAGGAGAAGAAGGCCCGCGTCGAAGATGCGCTCCATGCCACGCGGGCGGCCATCGAAGAAGGCATCATCGCCGGTGGCGGCGTAGCCTACATCCGCGCGCTGAGTGCGCTCGACGGCGTCGACATCGACAATGACGACCAGCGCATCGGCGTGGATATCATTCGACGCGCCCTCGAAGAGCCGCTCCGCCAGATCTCCGCGAACGCGGGCGTCGAAGGTTCGATTGTCGTGCAAAAGGTGAAGGAAGGCAAGGACGACTTCGGCTTCAACGCGCAGACCGAGGAGTACGGCAATCTCATCAAGCAGGGCGTCATCGACCCCACCAAGGTCGCGCGCACTGCGCTTGAGAATGCGGCGTCCGTCGCCGGCCTGCTCCTGACGACGGAATCCGTCATCAGCGACAAACCCGAGAAGAAGAAAGCACCGTCCATGCCGTCGGGTATGGACGATATGGACTTCTAGAGTTCGTATCCCTGGTATACTGCGAGTATGCCTTCTCACAAGGGCGTATTTCAAAAGCGGGGCGCGCTGCGGCGGGCTCCGCTTTTTTGTAACCCACGGCCTACGCCACGGGCAACTCATGCTCTACGCCAAAGATCACCCATGCTCGAGGCCAAAGGAAGGCGGGGTCGGAAAGGTCCGGCCCCGCCTTCTCCATTGGCTGATGTGGTTCAACTACGGTCCTGGCTTCACCGTCCTCAAACCTCCCCAGCCAGACTCCGATCGATGACGCCTTCTGACGGCGCGCTCAGCGTACCAGCTGCTCGTAGAAATCAGCCGTTTGTCGCGCAATCGCACGCCAACTGTAACGCTCCAATACCCGCCGGCGACCTTCTTGTCCCATATTTCTACGCCTCTTAGAGTTTTCCATCAACACGTTGACCGCGGCGGCCAGATCACGGGAATATGAATCAGGATCTCGCGGCTCAAAGTCAACAGGTCCTCGGGCTTCGAACGGCACAAGTAACCCTGTTTTTCCATCCTCAACAATACCGGGTATCCCGCCGACGGCCGAAGCAACGACGGCTGTCTCGCAGGCCATGGCCTCTAGATTGATGATGCCGAATGGCTCATACACCGAGGGGCAGACGAATACGGAGGCGCTGCTGTAGAGTGCGATGACGTCCTCCCGCGCCAACATCTCCGCAATCCACACAATGTCGTGGCTGCCGGCTCGACGCGCTTGTTCGACCGCGGTCGCCATCTCGTCTCCGATCTCCTCGGTATCCGGCGCTCCTGCGCACAGCACAATTTGCATGCCTTCATTGAGATATGGAATGGCGTTGACGAGATGAATGATGCCCTTCTGGCGTGTGATTCGACCGACAAATAACACGAACGGTTTATTGGGATCGACATCGTGCTTCCGCAGCACCTCGGGCTTGTCTACGGGCTTGTACTCGTCCGGATCGATGCCATTGGGGATCACCACGACGCGATCCTCCTCTACGTTGTACAAATCCATAACGTCGCGCTTCATCGATGTCGACACGGCGATGACGCCGTCCGCATTCCGATAGGCAGTCTTCTCAATCCACGAACTCGCATCGTAGGCGGTGCCGAGTTGCTCGGCTTTCCACGGCCGGTGGGGCTCCAGCGAGTGCGTCGTCAGAACGAGCTGTGCGCCGGCCAGCTGCTGCACCAGGCAGCCCGCGAAATGCGAATACCAGGTATGACAGTGTACGATGTCGGCCCTTTTGACCGACCCCGCCATATGAATATCGCGCAGCATCGTATCCAAAAACTTGGCGTGACGAGGATCGGACGTCGGAAGCTTTGAACCGGGATTAATGCCGCGTATGCGAAGGTTTCCCTCATCTATCTGCTGGTCCCCGAAACAGAACACGTCGATCTCGTGTGCGCCGCCGTCTAATGCCGCGAGTTCCTTCACGAGATACTCGACGTGGACGCCCGCCCCGCCGTAGACGTTTGGCGGATACTCGTTCGTCAATATGGAAATGCGCATTCGATTGCTCCTGCGTGGATAGAGGAACGACGGACCGGCCTGAGGCCCGTGTGGATCAGTGCGGGCCCTGCGAAAGCTTACGCCCGGTCGCGCGGACAAACAACCGCGAAGCTATGGTCAACTCGCTACGATCCGGTAGAGCTTGCCCGGGAAGTCCTTCCCGAGAAAGTCCGAAATGCGGCGCGAACAGGCCGCAACAGCCGCTAGATCTATACCCGTCGAGATGCCGAGCTGTTCAAGCAAGTACGAAGTGTCCTCCGTGGCGATGTTTCCTGCAGCACCCGCAATGAACGGGCAGCCACCCATGGCCGCAAATGACGTGTCAAAGCGGTCCACGCCCCGCTGCAGCGCCTCGTAAACATTCGCAAGGCCCAATCCGCGTGTGTCGTGCAGATGAAGGACGATCGGGATGCCGCCGGTCACCCGGCGAACGGCCTCTACGCGCTCCGAAATCATCGCGGGATGAGCCATACCGGTGGTATCCGCAAGTGAAATCGACGCTACGCCGAGGTTCGCAAAACGTCCGGCCATCTCCACGACGCGATTCATCGGCGTGTCGGCGGGAGATTTGAAGCCGAAAACCGTCTGGAGCCCGATCTGGGCCTCCATGCCGTACGACAAAGCCAACCCTACCATGTCGAGAGCCTGCTCCAGCGCCGCCTCCACCGTCATATTTGTATTCTCGAGTGAGTGCTCATCCCACGTCGCGATTGAGATGTCTACGGTGCTTAAACCTGCGTCGTGGGCCCGCTCAACGCCCCGCCGGTTCAGAGCAAGCCCGGAGAACTTCACACCCTTCTGCATGGGCAGCCGGGCGACCACCTCTTCGGCGTCCGCCATCTGCGGGACCCACTTCGGGTGTACGAACGAGGTGACCTGAATGCGGGGAAGTCCGGCATCGACGAGGCCGCGGATGAGTTCGACCTTCAAGTCCGTCGGAATCAGCCTGTCCTCGTACTGGAATCCATCTCGAGGCCCGACTTCACAAAGCTCAACGTATTCAGGAAGCATCATCTACGTTCGATTATTAGCTTTGGAATTCGCGGGCTGTTCACTCCGTCATGGAAGCGAATTCCGATCATGATCGTGCCGTGCCGGCAACTCGATCGCAAAGAGCGATCCCGATTCGTTTTCGCTTTCGACCGTCATGGTTCCGCCATGGAGGCTTACGATGCGTCGACATATCGTGAGACCCATACCCACGCCCCCCGCGGCCTCCATCGTCTGTAGGCGCTCAAACGGGGCAAATATGCGCGCGGCGTACTTCTGGTCAAAGCCGGTCCCGTTATCGCGAATAGCGATTCGGTGGCGCGGGTGCGGCGGTCCGGATATTTCCTCCGCCCTGATCCAGATCCGCAAGACTCCTTCCTTCTTCCGGAACGCGATCGCATTCTTCAAAAGCTCGAGGAAAAGGACATGCATCTGCGCCGCATCGGCCATGATCTCCGGAAGCCGATCAGCTTCGATGCGCATGCTCACGTCATTACTCTCCGCGCCCAATTCTGCCAGGACGCCCTCGATCGTTGCGTTTAGATCGACCCGGCGATAGTGCGCCGTATCTTCCGTCACTTGCGAGAAATCGAGCAGGGCACCGACAACGCCCGACATATGGTTTGAAATCGCCTCGATTCTTTCGAGATAGCCGGCAGACTCGGCCGAAAGATCCACGCGGTGTTCGGTGCGGAGCAAGTCGGCAAAAGTCTGGATTTTTCGGAGCGGCTCCTGAAGGTCGTGCGAAGCGGCCGACGTGAACTGCTGGAGCTCGCGATTCCGCTGTAGGAGGGCCTCATTGGTGTGCGAGAGTTGCGCCTGCGCCATGACGGACGCCCGCGTAGCTACGTAGATGACCAGAGCCATGCTGGCGACGCATGCGATGACGATGACGCGGCCCACCGCACCCACGGCCGTTTCCGTGGCGACGAAAACCGCCACCGTCGTCGCACTTGTAGCGAAGACCAGGTAATACACGATGGGTTCTGTTCTGCGAAGGCCGGTCCCGACGGCGACGCCGATCGCGGCGATTACGAAAAGCAGGGCAACGACATAGTTAGGTGAGAACCCGTTCGCGACGTTCAGCCCGATTATCCAGATCGTGTAGACAAACAACAGGCCTTTCATCAGCGTCACAAATCGCGTACGTATCCGTTCCACGGTGAACGACAGCCCAAGCAATGCGAAGGTGACGGCCGACAGTACGATGCGAATCCACAGCGGATCAACGATCGTCGGATCGGAGATCCGGTAAATGACCCAGAACAGCAGGACGAGGACACCCGCGATCACGGCATAGACGCGGAATGTCTTCAGAAGCGATGCACCTACAGTTGACACGCGGGGGGCTGGGCGTGGTTGAACGATGAGTCGTGCCCCAAGAGTATGGACAGGCTCTTAGAAAACAAAAAAGGGGCGGACGTATTGGCGCCCGGCCCCCAAAAATACGTCATTACAGACCTGAATCGGTGCATGCTAGGCGGCGTGCGAATACGGTGCGCAATCGTTACGGCGCCCCCAATCCTTCCGCAGCTCCCAATCCTCGCGCGCGATCCGTCCGCAGTCCCCAATCCTTCCGCAGCCCAGCAATTATCACGCAGCACGCGCAATCGTCACGAAGTCGTGTACCTCTTCGACTTTGGGGACTTCGACTTCATTCGGACCCAGATCATGCCACGCATCGCTGATGAAGCTGGCGAGCGCAATGCGCTCTTCCATCGTGGCGTCATTGGAGTCGAATACGCTCATGATCTGACCCCATGCCGGGTCGGAAATCTGTCCTGCAACGTAGCGTGCGAACAAAAGGGACATCGCGGTTGCGCCGTGGCCGGGAAGAGTATGCAGAGTCGCATGCATGGTAGTTCTCCGATTTGACCTGGGTGATAATGATTTCTAACCTCCACCCCGGGTTCGAATCACAAATCATGCCAAGAGAGGCTGCGTCATACTTTTTGACGTATATGAGTCGGCTTTGTCCGTTTCAAGGCGGGACCTGTCGCGAAATTGCGACAAAAAACGAGATGGCCGGCTGAAACCCCTCCGTGGGAGCATCCGATCTGGATGAAGATCCCTCCACGTGATCGAAAGAGAATACACGTGTGCGTTGCGGTGACGAACGTCGTCTCTATCGTTTCGAGCGCGGGTTCGGCGGCTACAGAAAAGCTTGATCTCCTGAGCGTCACCCGCTGCTGCGTTATTCGCTCAGCACAATTTCCTTACGGAGCCGCGCAACAGGAATAGAGAGTTGCTCGCGGTACTTGGTCACAGTGCGGCGCGCAATTTGGAATCCTTGATCCTCAAGAAGGTCCGCGATCTTCTGGTCCGACAGAGGTTTCGTCTTATCCTCCTTTTCGATGATGCTCTCAATGATCGCTTTGACCTCCTTGTTGGAGACTTCCTCTCCGCTATCCGTGGTCAAACCTTCCGAGAAAAAGTACTTGAGCTCGTAGACGCCGAACTCCGTTTGCACATATTTTCCGTTAACGACGCGGCTCACGGTAGAAATGTCCATGTCGATGATCTCGGCAATGTCCTTAAGGATCATGGGCTTGAGATAACCCTCGCCGTATTTGAAGAACTCCTCCTGCAGCTCGACGATGGCGTGCATGACCTTGGTCATCGTGTGCCGGCGCTGGTTAATCGAGTTGATGAACCACCGGGCCGACTCGAACTTGTTCTTGAGAAATTTCTTGGTTTCGTCGTCGACGCCGTTGGCAGCCGCCCGCTTTTTCTTTTTCTCGGCCGCGATCTTTTGCAGCATCGTGCGATACTGCCGGGAGATGCGCAGCTGCGGCGCGTTGCGCCCGTTCAGCGTGATGAGAAAGTCGCCGTTCTCGTATCGAACGCTGAAATCCGGCGTAATGTAGTTTTGCTGGGCCGTAAAATCGCCCTCGCCCGGCTTCGGATTCAGGCGATGCTGAATTAAATCGTAAGCTTCCTTCAGCTCTTCTTCATCGCAGTTGAGCTTCTTCATGATGGAGCTGAAGTGCTTCATCGTGAAGGCTTTATACGCTTCTTCGAGCATGCCGATGGCCACGTCGCGGCCGTTTGTGTCGTCAGGCAGGCTGTGGAGCTGAACCAGCAAACACTCTCTTAAATCGCGCGCGCCGATGCCCACCGGATCTAGCTGCTGTACTTTCCTCAGAACGCGTTCGACGTCACCGTCCGTCAACATGATGCCGTGGTTGAACATGATGTCGTCGATGATCGACTCGAGAGGTCGCCGCAGATAGCCGTCCTCATCGATTGAGCCGATGATTTGTTCGGCGATGATTTCCTCTTCCTCGTCCAGATCGAGGAAGGCAAGCTGATCGCGCAGATGCTCGACCATGCTCTCCCTGGACGGCATCGGCATCTCACGGTCGTCCTCTTCGCTATGATCGACGCGCGCTTTGTAGCCGTAGAGGTCGTCCTGATTGTTCAGCAGTTCCTCCCAGTCGAACTCTTCTTCCGAGTCTCCCTCTTCTTCACGCACGTCTGCATCCCGGATCTCCTCGGCTTCATTGAGCTCATCACGGACATCCTCGGCGTCAGAGATTTCGGCTTCTTCTTCCTCGGCACCTTCTTCGAGGAGCGGATTGATCTCCATCTCCGCCTTGATGCGTTGCTCGAGCGCAAGCGTCGGCAGCTGCAGCAGCTTGATATATTGGATCTGCTGCGGCGACAGCTTCTGCTGAAGCTGTTGTTTCTGCTGAAGGTTTAACATGATAACCTCATTCTTCCTCGATCACGCCTCCGACTCCCGCAGCGCCTCACGTCGCGCAATGCAGGCATCGCGGAACTTCATATACCAAGATTTGCCGTACTTGCGAATCAGCGGCGCTCGAAGAAAGTCAGAAAGCTGAAGGCCCTGTCGGCGTCCTCTCTTTCGAGCGGCACTGCAGAGACCCACTTGCTCATAATTAATAGAATCCATCTCGCCGTGGTTCTCCACACGCACGGGAAAAAGGTGGCAAGATATCGGCTTTGGAAAGTCGATGCCCCCTTTGTCATGTACGTGCTGGATCGCGCACTTCGCGACGGGTCCATCGTAGGTAACGAACACGCACTCTGCATCGTCAACACATGTCGTCGCGAATTGCCCTTCGGACAACTCTTCCCAGACACCTTTTTGCTCGATGACTTCCAGCGCCTCGGGGCGAAGATAATTCCGAACAGCCGGAAGGACGGCTTCGAGTTCCGCCCGCTCTTCCGGCTCCAACGGAGCACCCGATTCACCTTGCACGCAGCAGCCGCCCAAACAGGCCGACAGGTTGCAGCAGAACGGCGCATCCAGGATGTCGTCGGTCACCAGCACATGATCTACCGCAAACATAATGCCTTAAACGTAGAGTCCGGGTTTCTGATTGTCAACCGGGGCAGGTTTTTAATGTGGTATTCGTCAGATAAACAATTGTTTAGGAAAAATAAGAGGCCTGCACGCGCGGCGTTTGTATTTACGTTCTCCGATCGTTTGCGTGGCGAAGATAGGTAGATGCTTCCAAGAAATAGAGCAACGGTGCACCGTTATGGACGAAATGTCGCGTTGGATAGGTCGTATTGCCGTCGAACCTATCGTTTGCGGTCCGATCCACCTTATCTTACATACCTGTTAATTAGCAGGGACGGTTCGAAGCGCGAGAACCTCCAAATTCCCCAGATTGTCCGTTCTCCATCATGAGTCTTCCACAGCGCAATGAGGTTATTTCTCCCCGTCCGCAACGTGCGGAGGAAGACCTCGAAAAGGCACTCAGGCCGCACTCGCTGGACGAATTTATAGGCCAGGACAAGATCAAAGAGAACCTGCGCGTCTTCATGACCGCGGCTCTGCAGCGTGGAGAAACCCTGGACCATGTCCTCCTATCCGGCCCTCCCGGACTCGGAAAAACTACGCTGGCTTACATTATTGCCGAGGAGATGGGAGCTAATGTGACGACCTCGAGTGGCCCGGTTCTCGACAAGCCTGCGAGCATCGCCGGCATTCTCACGAATCTCGAAGAGGGCGACGTCCTTTTCATCGACGAAATTCATCGATTAAGTCCGATCGTAGAGGAATATCTCTACTCCGCCATGGAGGACTATCGCATCGATATACTTATCGATTCCGGACCGAACTCTAGAAGTGTGAAAATCACTTTACCTCCGTTCACGCTTATCGGTGCAACGACGCGGAAGGGTCTTCTGACGGCGCCGCTTCGTGCCCGGTTCGGTATCGATTTTCGATACGACTACTACCGTGCGGAGGTGCTTCAGCGAATTGTGGAGCGGTCGGCGGGTATCCTCGGTCTACAAATTACGAACGGCGGAGCGAGCGAGATCGCCCGACGCAGCCGCGGCACGCCCCGAGTTGCCAATCGCCTGCTCCGGCGCACGCGCGATTTTGCCGAAGTTCAGGGCGACGGCGCGGTAACACAGGAAATTTCCGATCACGCCCTGAACGCCCTGGATGTCGACGAGCACGGCCTGGATGATATGGACGCCCGCATACTGCTGACACTCATCGAAAAATTCGGCGGCGGACCGACCGGCCTTCAAAACCTCGCCGTGTCGGTTGGAGAAGACGCCGGCACGATCGAGGAGGTCTACGAACCGTACCTCATTCAGGAGGCCTTTCTCGAGCGCACGCCCCGCGGCCGCTGTGCCACAAAGCGCGCCTATCAACATTTCGGGATCACGCAACCCAATAAGGATGCTTCCCTTTTCGGGTGAGCCGTACATACAAGTGAGCCCCGCTCCGCGTTTGAAGCCAGGGCCCACTTCCTGATCCGTTTTGCGGCGCGCGAATCAAAGCGCAGCCCTAGAACCGGTATTTCGATTCGGTAGACAGCCGGTCGATCTCCCGGCGGATTTTCTCGCGCGACTCGCCCGTCTTCTGCTCAATAAGGCCTTCGAGCTGATCCCGTTTGCCTTCCATCCGGTCCATTTCGTCGTCGGAAAGAGTTCCCCATGCCTCCTTCAGGCGCCCTTTGAACCGTTTCCAGGATCCTTCCATCTGCTGTTCACGTGGGCTATCCATCGGTACACCTCATCCTTACTAGTTAAGATCACAAGCTGACGATTCGCATGGATATCGTCGTGTTAAGGTGTACGAGACGACCACGTGAGTTATCCCCCCGGGCCGGGATTTTGTGTGCATTGTCACAACCGCAAGGAAGATGTTACCTCCTCCGTAGTCCCAGGCCGAACCTTCAAATAAGACGCCAATTAAAGAATAAAGAGGTTGGAATGGGCCGTCCGGATTTTTCGCGACGGTGCAGGGTGAATCCCCTGGATGCGGAACGGGATTACGTCGTCCTTCTTCCGTTCGGCCGCAATGAGCCCGGCGGTTCGGATCTTGTCGCGCATCAGTGATTATGAAGCGTCGTATGTCGTGGGTGAATGGACGGCGGACAATGCTGCGGTTCCAGGATTCTGTCCGCTTGTCAACCCCTCCTGACTGACGTATCTTGACGCCGCTGCAAACCAGGCGGAGCAGGCGCACCCGCGCAACGCGACGCCAGACGGCTCTGACGCGAATTATCTGATTTATATGTCGCCGAGACACTATGCCTTACGTTGTCGCCGAACCGTGCATCAATTGCAAGTACACGGACTGCGTCGAAGTCTGCCCCGTAGACTGCTTCTATGAGGGTCCTAATTTCCTTGCCATCCATCCCGACGAATGCATCGACTGCAACGCCTGCGTACCGGTTTGTCCGGTGGAGGCGATCTTCGCCGACGACGAGCTGCCGGAGAAGTGGTCGCATTACCGCGAGTGGAACGATTATTTATCCAATCAGTGGCGTGATCTCGGCTACAATATTACCGAAAAAACCGGGCCTCTCGAGAACGCCGAGGCATGGGAGGACAAAGAGAAGGACGAGCAGGATATATTGACGTGGGATGTTGGGGAGTGAGGATTGAGGATCGAGGATCGAGGATCGACCTTCCCACTCTCCCCTTACGTTCCCGCCGAATAGTCCGTAGCGTAGGTAATCTGCTCTTCACTCAGGCTATCGATCGACAGCCCCATCGTCTCCAGCTTGAGTCCGGCGATCTCCTGATCGAGTTCAACAGGAAGATCAATCACCGTGTTTGGGAGCCCCTCGCCGGCTTTGTGCGCCTGAACGAGTTTCAGGTGCGCATTGAATTGGTTCGCAAAGCTCATGTCCATCACCTCCGAGGGATGGCCCTCGGCGGCCGCCAGGTTGACCAGCCGGCCATCGGCCAGCACGTAGATCTTCTTACCGTTCTCCAGCGTGTACTCACGATTGCTGTCCCGGACCATGCGAGCATCCGCCGACAGCTCGGCAAGTTCCTTTAAATTAAGCTCTACGTCATAGTGGCCGGTGTTGCACACCACGGCGCCGTCTTTCATCTTCACGAAATGGCGGCCGCGGATCACGTCCTTCATGCCGGTCGCAGTCACGAAGACGTCGCCGACTTCGGCGGCTTCATCCATGGTCATTACGCGGCAACCTTCGAGCGTCGCCTTCAGCGCCGCCGTGGGCTTCACTTCCGTCACGATCACGTTGGCACCCATCCCGCGGGCGCGGGTGGCGACGCCGCGGCCGCAGTGCCCGTACCCCGCGACCACGAAGTTCTTGCCGGCGAGGAGCACGGAAGAGGCTCGCAAGATGCCGTCGAGCGTGCTCTGACCGGTACCGTATACGTTGTCGAAGTCCCACTTCGTCTCGGCGTCGTTTACCGCATAGACGGGATACAGCAGTTTTCCGTCCGCCGCCATCGCCCGAAGGCGATGCACGCCTGTCGTCGTCTCTTCCGACCCGCCAATGATGTGATCGGCCATCTCCGGATATTTGTTGTGTACGCGGAAGATCAAGTCGGCGCCATCATCGAGCGTGAGGTGCGGTGGCTTGTCGATCGTTCGATCGATGCTCCAGTAGAAATCCTCGACGTTCTGGCCGTGCCAGGCGTAAATCTCAATACCGGCCTTCGCCAGCGCGGCAGCCACCTCGTCGTTGGTGCTCAGCGGATTACAACCCGACCACGCTACTTCGGCGCCGCATGCGGCAAACGTTTCGACCAGCACGGCCGTCTCTTTGGTGACGTGCAAGCATCCCGTAATCTTGTAGCCTTTGAACGGCTTCGATTTCGAATATTCCTCCCGCAGCCGCATGAGAACCGGCATGCGGCTCTCTGCCCATTCGATCTTGAGCCGACCTGTGCCGGCCATTGCTAGATCCCGCACCTTGTATGCGCCTTCTTTGTGATCCATAGTCTTCTGATTTCTTCTTCGATGGTGGGTCTGCGCCGCCGCGGATTACGCCGGGCGTGAATGCCTGCGCGTCCCGCCGAAATACGCAGAAAACAAGCTACAAAGGTCTCTTGTCTGTTGCTCCGGGTCCGTTAAAAATTCAACGGTGAGCGTGTGGCCGTACTATCTTGCGACGACCATTCGCTCCGTCCTCGTGCCCATGGTCGTCTCCAGGTATAACATATAGACGCCGTTGGCCAGATCCGAGCCGTCGAACGGCACCGTATAGATGCCGGCCTCCTGTTCGACATGCCGCACCAATGCGACTCGGCGGCCCAGCATATCATATACGGACACTCGTACCGGCGACCGCTC
Organism: uncultured Rhodothermales bacterium; assembly: GCA_964487555.1. GTDB lineage: Bacteria > Bacteroidota > Rhodothermia > Rhodothermales > VXPQ01 > CAZART01. The sequence goes on along the minus strand of CAZART010000023.1, from coordinate 41,215 downwards.
CGGTATGGAGTAGGTGATGGTCGTTTGATTCGCGAACGGGTCCGGAAAGTTCGCGTGCAGCTTCAACTCGTAGGCCGTCTTAAATTCTTCATCGGATGAAAGCGTCTCGTACGAAGCCTCTTCGACGAACCATTGCCCCGCTTCGGATACGTCGGGAGACGCGAAATCCAGCCGCAGTCGGACGTTCCGCCCGGCGTAGTCCGAAAGATCAAACGTATTCCTCGCTGTACCGTCCGATGACCCGGCAAATACGCCCTGGCCCCCCATGGAATGCGATCCGCCGTGCGGCAGAGATCTCGGATAGCCCCCCGTCGGCTCCAGCACCGTCCACGTAACGGCGTCATCGGCGGAGACTTTCAGGTTCCCGCCCCCAGCACCGTCTATCACGAATCGATGCTGCAGGACGAACGCGGAGGCTTCGCCGTTGGATGGAAGGGTGAAAGGCTCGAGTACCAGGCTCGAAACCGGCTCGTCTGCCGCCGAACTCCCCGTTACCCACGTGCTGCCCTGACGACGCCAGGCGCCCGTTGAGACTACGCTCGTCAATGCATTCGACTGCTGCGATGAGCGGAAATCGATCACATACGTGTCGCCGGGCGCTGGATAGATCGCTTCATTTCCATCGAAATCACGGACGATGAGGCTGAACTCGATGCGGTCGCCCGCCGCGAACGAGTGCAGCGGCACGATGTCGCCTGCGTAGATATTTCGATCGGACGTCGCCATGGCGAGCCTGATTGAACCCGTCTCTTCCTCGACGGCAGTAATGATGCGGTATTCTGATACGACGGCTTCGACGCCGGTGTCATCATCCACAGCGAGCGATGCGCCAGGCATATCGTCCTGGCCGGCAATCAGGATCGTTCGTGCGTCCGGTAGTGTCGTCGCTGTCGGCGGCACGTCGTCTTCCGGATACGTAGTCGTTATAGAGACGTCATCGATGTGCCATCCGGCGAAATACAGCGCCTGGTCCCGATTACTTTCGTCGGTGCCGAAATCGAAGCGCACACGAACGTCGGCACTCTCCGGCAGCGGCACGATCTCGCGGCGCCAGCCATAGCTGTATCCGCCGAAGCCGGGTTGGCCGCCGAGCTGGTTTCCGTACGCATCACTGATCGTACCATTGTATCCGCCTTCCGGCTCGACGACATCCCACGTGCTGCCGCCGTCGGTGGAGACCTTCACGTTCCCTCCGTCCCATATTCCGGCATCTGGAATGAAATCACCGGGTTTCGCCTGGCCGTCCTGCTCAAAATCGTACCAGTGCCAGAAAACGAGATACGTCGATCCGATGCCACTGAGATCCACGGTGGGTAGCTGAAGCGAAGACGTCTGCGCCGATGCAGGATAGGCTGCCGCCGGATTGGTGGCCCACAGATACTGGCCTGAATGTGCCACTCGGAGCCCAAACGCGGGCTTGCTGCGTTGCCAGAGCCCTGCAGCTTGAAGGCCCTGACCGAGGCCCTCAAAGTCATAGGCCCTGAGAACGCCCTGCTCGGTGACGTTGACGTGATAGTATCCCTCCTCCGGTGAAACGGCGACGTTTCCAGCCGCCGATATATCACGCGCGAAGATGCGGTAACTAACAGATTCTCCCTCCTGCATTTTGTGAGCCGTCGCCGGAAACGTGCCGAAGTGGGCATCACCCGTATCCGTAAGGCCGAATGTACCTTCTGCATGCGCCACACCGCCGGAACTATGAATGGCATATTCCACCCAAACGCTGTCAACGCCAAGGTTGTCGTGCACCTCCGCATACACGTCCATCGGCCAGCCGACGACCGACACATTCAGCGGGGCGTCGTGGGCGATCGACGGCAGGATGCCATCCGGACCGACGTTAAAGGCGTACGTTTCGACCGGCGCTCGGGGCGGGAGCCTCCGACGGCGCCCCTCCAAATCTACCGCCTCTACGTAATAATGGATCACGGTCGGCTGTAACGGCAGCGGCAGATCTCCTGCAAAATCATCACCGCCCGCCGGATCGAGCACGACGCGGCCGGATGCCGATCCATCGCTGTCGTAGTAAACGAGCACGCTGTCGACATCCGCGCTTGTGCCGACGGCCGTCACGTCGATCCGCACTTCGCCGCCTAGATCTTCCGTCGCCTGCAGCGGTTCGTGCGAGAGGATCGGGCCGTAAGTCGCCGGATCCACATAACCGCGCGCGCTGAAATGCTCGATCAAGACGTTCGCGTGGATGCCGCCATAAAGGTCTTCATCCGCCTGGACGATCGCTTGGGCCGCATCGACAAACGTTGCGCCACGCCCTATGTAGATGTGCGAGGCGAGGTTTAGCCGATCCAAAACGGTGCGTCCTACGGCTGAATAGATCTCCATCAGCGTGGTCGCCCACAGCATTCCCTTCTGGTAGTCCACGTCGTAGAAGGGACAGCCGGAGGTCGGGTACGAAATGACCGCGTCCGGATAGTGGCCGGGGTGGTCGAGGGGGCGGCCGGGCCAGCACGGCAAGTTGCCGTCCCACGTGAATACCCGCCACCAGTCGTGGGGTGCAATGTCCGGGTCTTCTTCTGAAAGGAATCGCGAGTAGGAAGCGGCCCAGTAGTCTGACCAGCCTTCATGGATGGCGCGTGATTCTCCGCCGCTACCGATCATTCCCGGAGACGTGAAGTCCAGCAGCGCGTGCGCGTACTCGTGCCAGAGGACATCGGCGTCCTCGGCGTCGTCGATGCCGCCGGTACCGAGCATAATACAGTTATTGATGTACTGCGAGTTATCCTCGTTTCCCAGGCCATGAGGGTTGACGCGCACGGGTTCGTTTTTGATGTCGAATCCTACGTCGAGTGCCTGCACGTATCGCTGGCTCTTGTCGATGTGGTAGTATGAATTAACCGCCTCGAAGTAATCATCGGCTCGTGTGTAGTGGAAACCGTCCGGAGACGTTTCGGCAGGCACCTCATAGCCGGTCACCCGCCCACACGTTCCGTCGATACGGACGTACGGTCCATCGAGGCGGTACAATCCATCTGCGCCTCGTGAAATATCCCGCAGCGTCACCATTTTCCGCTCGGCATTGAGTTCCGGGATATCCCCATCATTTCCATCTACATACGGAGGCCCGTAGGGCACCCCCGCCGTCGTGATTGGGTCGGGATCAAATACGAGACCGGTGCCGTCGACCATAGCCCCGTAGCCGGCTGTCGGTGACGTCTCGTGGCCGGCCGGCACCTCCGTCTTGCCGGCGAAGGCATCGATGGGCTCGTGCCCGGCCGGTGAAGCCGGCCGGTGGGCGTGCAGCGAAAGATCGATCATCTGTATGATCTCGCCTGTCTGGGCATCGACGAGCACCTCCCATTCGATGGCGCCGGAAGCCGGCGCAGCCCTCAACAGCCATATAAGGCGGGGTGAATCGGACGGGTACACCGCGAGCTCGGGCGTCGTCGTCTCCAGGTCGTCACGGCGCCCCGCCTCCTGTACGCGCAAGACGGCATCTTCTTTCGTGATGCCGGGCGTTGTGGAAAGCGGCTCCTTCGCAGCAAGGTGCGGCGCAAAGCCATTCAAGACCATCGTGGGCTGCCCGTCTGCGTCGAGATTAACCTTCACCTCGCGATTGTGAACGGGCACGCCCCGATATACCTGCTGGAGGGTTACGTGTGAAGACCGGCGACCATATCTGATGTCCTTGATCGCCAGCTCCGCGGAAGGCCGCCGAATTCCCAACCTGTCAGCAGCCTGCTCCAGATAGGCAAACGCGGCGGCATCCGGTGAGAGCCGTGGTTCCACGCGCGTCTTCACGTTGTACTCGGCGCGCACGACGTTGTCGTCAAGATCGATTCGCCCAGAAGGCCGCAGATCGGTTCGGAAGCGAACCAACGTATCCTCCAGTACGACGCGGTTTTGGACGTGCGGCTTGAGAAAGGCGCGCGCGTCGGCACGTGCGGACGTCTCCTGCGCCGATGAAGATCGTGCGACAAGGAGGATGAGTGCGGCGACCAGACCGATCCGAACAAATCGAGGCATGGACTGGAAGAGAACTTGAAAGGCAATGACATGACACGCCGCCGTATTCTGCGGGTTTCCGTGCCCGGCGCGTAGCGTACTGAAAATGCAGATCTTACGGCCTTTTCAACAGTACACCCACACGTGAGCAGGTGCCCAAGGCGGGTGGATAGTATCGGACGACAGTGAAGGAGAATTAATCGGAATGTTAAGCCAGCTCCCGCGCGGCTTCCTTCAAGGCGTCGACGTGATCCAGCTGCTCCCAGTCGAAACCGGTGCGGCCAAAGTGCCCGTACGCAGCGGTCGAGCGGTATTTTGGCTTGAGTAGATCGAGCCGCCGAATAATCGCCGATGGGCGTAAATCAAACGTCTCTCGCACGGCCCGGACAAGCTGGTGATCGGATATGACACTCGATCCTCGCGTCTCAACAGCGATGGAGACCGGCTCGGCCACCCCGATGGCGTACGCAATCTGCACCTCGACCTCCTCTGCGAGTTCGGCCGCAACGATGTTCTTCGCGACGTGCCGTGCCGCATAGGCGGCGGAACGATCCACCTTCGACGGATCCTTTCCGCTGAACGCACCTCCGCCGTGGGCTCCCTTGCCACCGTACGTGTCTACAATAATCTTTCGTCCCGTCAGGCCCGTATCACCATGGGGCCCGCCTATGACGAACCGGCCCGTAGGGTTAACGTGTAGAACGAGATCTCCATCGAGTAGGGCCTCATCGACAACACGCGGCAGAAGATGCTCTCGAACGTCGTCGCCGATCCGCTTCAGCGTCACGTCTTCGGAGTGCTGTGTGGATACCACAATCGTGTGGATTCGCCGAGGGGTCTTCCGATCATCCTCGTATTCGATCGTGACCTGGCTCTTGGCGTCCGGACGCAGATATGGCATCAGCGTCGTGTTCTTGCGGATATTCGCCAGTTCCCGCACGAGGCCGTGGGCGTAGATGATCGGCATCGGCATCAACTCGGCCGTTTCCCGGCACGCAAATCCAAACATCATACCCTGATCACCCGCACCCTGATCGGCGTGGAGACCGGCGCCCTCATCTACCCCCTGCTTGATGTCCGCACTCTGTTCATGAATGGTGCTAAGCACGCCACATGATTCGCTATCAAAGCGTAGCCTCGGGTCCGTATATCCGATGTCGTGAATGACCTCTCGTGCGATGGTCTGCACATCGACGTATGCGTCGGTTGTCACTTCGCCGGAGAGCAGTACGAGGCCCGTCGTTACGAGCGTCTCGACGGCGACACGACTGCGCGGATCCTGCGCCAGGAGCGCGTCGAGAATGGCGTCCGAGATCTGATCGGCCACTTTGTCGGGATGGCCTTCTGAGACGGACTCCGACGTAAAGAGATAGGACATGGAAGATTCCGGCTGGATTGACAAACAAATGAGTTGTGAGACGCGATCGATTGGTGGACGAGCGCATCGCTCTTTCTTGAACGTTCAAAGACGCTTACGAACGAGCATCGCTTAAGATAGATTCGACTCGACTGATACTCAAAGTAAATTCACCCCCAGCCAGAGACTCACATGCACCCTGCGCCGCAGCAGGGAAACGTAACAACGGCCATGGAACGAACTGAGCAAATCCGCACGCGCGTCGTCCAGGAAGCGGCGCAACTCTTCAATCAGTATGGTTATGCCCTCGCTTCCCTGGATCTCGTGGCGCGCGAGCTTCGCGTGCGGGACGTACCAGAGTATTTCCCTGACGAAGAATCGCTTGCTATGGCCGCTTTCGATTACGGCGTCGAGCGTGCCGAGCGCGTGCTCGACGAATCGACGATCGAACAGGTCGGGGCACTGAACCAGCTGGCCGGTTTCATAGGCGGATTTCGAGGCTTAGTCGAATTTCCACCGACCGACGGCGGCTGTCCGGTCTTCATCGTCTCACCGCACCAGCCGGGGGCGCTTCCCTTCTTACGGTCACGGACGCAGGATGCCATTAGCGGATGGCGCCACAGAATACGTCGGATTGTACGTTTCGGACTCCGCGATGGCGAGATCCACCCGGGTGTGAATCCGGAAGAAGTGGCATCCATTTTCCTCAGCACCCTCGAAGGAGCCGTCGCAATGTATCTCTTGTACGAGGATGCGTCGCATCTCGATCGAGCGCAGGCACATCTTTCGGCCTATCTCAGCGATATCGCCGCATAGGGGAAGAGTAACCGTAGCCTCCTTTGGCGCAGGTGTACCCTTCGGCGTATGTGTACCCTTCGGCGTATGTGTGCTCGCCTGCGTTCGGTGCGTCGGCACACGTCGATCTCTTCCTCTATCCATTCTTCTCCTTTCCTTAACGCTACGCGGGATCAAACCGCCTTAGCGACCGCGTTCCACGCTCTGGCGAAGGCGGAGGAGCCGCGGCACAACGCGCCAAATTGCTTCTCCACCTGGGCTGCCGTAATTTCGGCGATTGAACGATTTCACATCGTCCGCACTATCGACTTGTGAACCGGAGGCCGGCTCCCCCGGTCCTTCCATTCCGAAAAAAGGTAACGCAAAGGAGGCTACCTCATGGCGAACGACCTCGAGAGCAAAGTCACGTCCATCATCGTTGAGAAGCTCGGCGTTGAAGAATCCGACATAACGCGCGATGCATCTTTCACCAATGATCTGGGCGCCGACTCCCTCGATACCGTTGAGCTCATCATGGAATTTGAAAAGGAGTTTGACATCACCATCCCGGACGAAGACGCTGAGAAAATCGCTACCGTAGGAGACGCTGTCGATTATCTCCAGGGAAAAACCGCCTAATTGACCCGTTGCTCAGCCGTCACGGCTGAGCGCTCATTTTCGCTGTTCGGCGGAGACGACACCGATCCATGCAGAACGGACGCAGAGTAGTTATCACGGGCCTGGGCGCGCTTACGCCTCTCGGATTATCCGTAGACAGTTTTTGGGAAGGCATGATGGACGCGGTCAGCGGGGCCGCTCACATCACCTATTTCGACCCGGAGAAGTTCGACACGAAATTCGCCTGTGAGCTCAAGGGGTTCGATCCGCACGAGTACTTCGAGAAAAAGGCCACTCGGCGGCTGGACCGATTTGCCCAGTACGCAATGGTCGTCGCCATCCAGGCCGTTAACGATGCGGGGCTCGACGGTGAACTTCCGCAGGATCTCAAAGACCGCATCGGGGTCATCTTCGGCAGCGGAATTGGAGGCTTACAGACCTTTCAGGATCAGACGGCCACGTATCTCGAGAGTGGGCCGCGCCGCATCTCTCCGTTTTTCATCCCCATGATGATCCCGGACATCGCGAGCGGGCATATTTCCATGCAGTACGGTTTCCGAGGCCCGAACTACTGCATCGTGTCGGCGTGCGCCACCGGCAACAACAATATCGGCGACGCTTACATGCTGATTCAGCGTGGTCAAGCTGATGCCATTCTCAGTGGCGGCAGCGAAGCCAGCGTCACGGAGCTCGGCGTCGGCGGCTTTAACGCACTGAAAGCTCTGTCGACTCGGAATGATGAGCCGGCTTCCGCCAGCCGTCCCTTCGACGCACTGCGCGACGGTTTTGTCCTCGGTGAGGGGGCCGGATGCTTGATCCTCGAAGAACTCGAGCACGCTCAAAGGAGGGGCGCTCACATCTATGCCGAGGTGATCGGCGTGGGAATGTCCGCGGATGCACATCACATCACGGCACCCGATCCGGACGGCGCCGGCGCAGCGCTTGCAATGCGTTCGCTGCTGAACGACGCTGGAATAGCACCGGATGACGTGGACTATCTAAACATGCACGGCACCTCGACACCCCTTGGCGACGTCGCCGAAACGAAGGCTATCAAACAGGTATTCGGCGCGCATGCCTACAAAATGAACCTATCGTCAACCAAGAGCATGACGGGCCATCTCCTCGGCGCCGCGGGGGCCATCGAGGCGATTGCCGCCGTGCTTGCGACCGTACATGATCGCGTCCCGCCGACGATCAATTTTAAGAACCCGGACGAACACTGCGACCTCAACTACACGTTCAACAAGCCGCAGGATCGAACGGTAAACATCGCGGTGAGCAACGCATTCGGATTTGGCGGGCACAACACATCCGTCGCGTTCAAGAAATGGACGGAGTAGATTCTTCGATCTTCATACGCACTGAGTCAAACGTCTAGCCGGGAGCACGACGAGCGAATATCATCGGAACACGATCTCTGCGATTCGCTCTTTTCCGAGTTCGTGATTGAGGCGCTCTCGCCACTCCGTTCGATTCATGTGCAGTTGCTGGCGCCAGACGGCTGAGTTCACTTTGACGTAGAGCGTATCCCCTTTCAGCCATGCGGAATCGGTCACCGCATTGACCTTCGCGCCTGCGAGCGAGGCCCACGCTTCGACGATCTCAGCTTCCGAGAGCTTTGCGCGAATCCCGAGCCGGTCGACGATGGCGTCGAGCACTTTCCCGATGGGTTTTGGCTTATCTGACCTCGACATGGCGCTATCCCGTCCTCATGTCCTCAAGGCATCATGGACTCATCTCATGGCTCATGGTCTCATGCCCCAGATGCTCGTGGCCTCGGCGCCACGTTGGCGGGGCGGGTATTCCCGTCTGGCGGGCCGGCCGCTCCTCTACGACCGCACTTCGGCGAGCCCGATCGTCTCAACGTTGCGTTCCCCTTCCCCCTCTTCTATCTTCTCGCCCGTAGGTTCCGGCAGTACCTTCCACACCAGTACCGCCATCAATGCAATCGCGATGGCGCCGAGCACGGAGTTACTCAGGTAACCGTATTCCGCGTACATCGGCCCCGCCACGGCGCCGCTGATTCCAATACCTACCTGACCGACGGCCACAGCAAGGCTCATCAGGATACCGCGCCTGGCATCCGGGATCAGCGCCGAAAGGAGAGATTGTAGGGGGCTGATGCGCATGGCGATCATGATCATCGCCAGCCCAAACATCACGTAGGCCATCCACATACTGTGGATCACGTACGTCGTTAGTAGCATAACGATGGCCAGGCCGGTACACGAACTGATCACGAGGGGCTTGCGACCTATGCGATCGGACAGCTTGCCGGCGAGGGGTCCGGTAATCACGTTCGCCAGGCCTCCTATAAGAAAGAGAGATGCGATCGCTCCTCCCGATACATTCAGGCTCGTTTCGAGCCACGCCGGAAGGTAAATCACGAAAAATCCAATGCTCATGAACATAAGGAAGTACGTCGCCGCCGCCGAGCCCGTGACCGGGTTTTTAATCAATCCGACGTAGTCTCTGATGGCCCGCTTCAACGAAAGATTACGCTGGTCACGTTTGACGTCGGGCTGAGGAACCCCGCGCCATATGAGCACGAACGCCGCGCCCATCGTCAGGCTGAACATCAGGAACGGCCATCGATAGTTGATCAGATCAGCGAGGAGCGTACCGATCGGAATGCCGATGATCTGCCCGAATGCGATGCCGCTCATCACCCATCCGTTGGCCCATCCCCGTCGGTGATACGGGAAGTAGTCGCCGACGTAGGCCACGGCCGCGCCGCTCAACGTACCCCCCGCAGCCCCGGCGAGCGCCCGGACGGCTAGCAGCGAGAAGTAGGTATCTGCGACGCCGTGAAGTAGAAGCGATATGGTCATAAATCCCGAGCCGATAAGCAGGACCCGGCGGCGGCCGAACTTGTCCGAGATGGGACCGATGATCAGCGCAAAGACACTGAGCATGACCGCGTAGGACGTCACCAGCGTTCCCAGGAGTGCCTCCGGCACAGCGAGCGCTTCCCCGATGCGCGGGAGAATCGGAGAAATGATGATGACCTGACTGCTGGCCGAGAAGACCATCAGCCAGAGCGCGAAAAGGACGACGTACTGTTCGGAACGGTCGGGCAAAATATGGGGCGGGTTGCGGATTGCGCGGGGCGAATGGCAATACGATTGACGCCGCATGGAGGTCCCGGCCGCTTCGGGCGAGGGCGGTGTAATTCGTCGCTAATTCGGGCGCATGCGGTTGGGGATCGAAGCGGCGCGGCGTAGCGTGGAGGCGTGGACGCGCCCTCCGGACAGAGACCCGGGACGCCGACATCGCTATCTATCTACCTCAATGACGCACGTCCCATTACAAGCATTTAAAATGTCGCGCCTGGAGCCCCCACCTGCATCGTATACATTGCGTGGGCGGCAGTGACAGGATGTTGGCACCCTCCGGCGCTACATTATTTATAGAAATTATCCGCGTACGCATTCCGAGCCTCTCAACCCGCACTTCATGAAGTATCGCTGGACCCTTAGGTCCCTGCCGTCTCCCGATGTCGTCGCCCACGTTCGGCGCTCGCTGAACGACCTACCGGAGGCGCTCGCACGGGCCCTGGTCCTGCGCGGAATTGATACGTTTGAGCGCGCGCGGCTTTTTTTTCGGCCGAGCCTGACTTCGCTCCACGATCCGTTCTTGATGAAAGACATGGACGCGGCCGCCGATCGGCTGGCCCATGCGTTGCAGAGCGGTGAGAAGATCCTCGTGTACGGCGATTATGACGTCGACGGCACAACCGCCACGGCGCTCCTCGTATCGGCGCTTCGGGACCTCGACGGTGACGTCGAGTACTTTATCCCGAATCGGTTCGAGCACGGCTACGGGCTCTGTGAGGCCGGCATCAAGCATGCGGCCGATGCCGGCGCACGGATCGTCATTGCCGTGGACTGCGGCGTCACGGCCATTAACGAGGCTCGGTACGCCCGCGAGAGGGGCCTCGACCTGATCATCTGTGATCATCACACGCCAAAAACGGAGCTGCCGGAAGCGCTGGCTGTCCTCGATCCTAAACGTCCCGATTGCTCGTATCCGTTCAAGGATCTCTGTGGATGTGCCATGGGCTACAAGCTCATCCGAGCCGTCCTTCAGCGGCTCGGGCGATCGCCGGATGCCGCCGACGCTTACCTGGATCTCGTGGCCCTTGCCACCGCTAGCGACATCGTTCCCGTGCAGGGGGAAAACCGCATCCTGCTTGCCTCCGGCCTCCTGCTTCTTCAGTCGAGTACCCGGGTCGGCATCCGCAAACTCGCCGAATCCGCACGCATGGACCTTTCGGCATGCTCAGGAAGAGACATCGTTTTCGGCATCGGGCCGCGCATCAATGCCGCAGGGCGTCTCGGCGACGCCGGGCGGGCCGTCGCCCTTCTGTTGGAGAACGACGAAGGACGCGCTGCCGCCATGGCTGTCGATCTCGAACGCATCAACGGCGAGCGCCGCATCATCGATCAGGGGACGCTCGACGCTGCCCTCGAGCTTGCTGAGCGACAGTTGACCTCACGAACGCGTCATTCTATCGTCCTTCATCAGCCGGACTGGCATTTGGGTGTGATCGGGATTGTCGCGAGCCGCCTTGTGGAGCGATTTTATCGCCCGACCATCCTCCTGGGAACGAACAACGGCTATGCGAAAGGATCCGCCCGTTCGATCGCCGGCATCAACATCTACAACGCGCTGCATGACTGCCGCGATCTGCTCGTGGAATTCGGAGGCCACAATTTTGCAGCCGGAATTACCCTCCGCGTCGACGATGTACCGGCCTTTCGAGATCGCCTCGACGAGGCGGTCGGGCGCGTGGTGACGCCCGACGTGCTTCATCCGGCCATCAACGTCGATGCGAAGGTTGATCTGGCCGACATCGACGCACGATTCTGGGCGATCCTCAAACAATTCGCGCCATTCGGCCCCGAAAACGACAGGCCGGTCTTTCGCGCTGATGGCATTCACCTTTCGCGCCCGTCCCGAACCGTGGGTCGCAATGGAAAACACCTCAAATTCGCGGTGCGGCAGGACGAGGCGGGAAGTTCTCTCGACGTGATCGGATTTGGCCTCGGTGACCAATCAAGCCTGCTCGAACACAGCTGGCGCTCGGGAGAGCCGTTCGACTTCCTTTTTCACCTCGAGGAGAACACATGGAATGGACGCACATCGCTTCAGCTGAAGGCTAAGGACGTTCGACTGAGCAGCGATCGGATCTAGGCAGCCCTGCGCTCCGCGGCATGAAGAGCACCTGCTTGTGCATATTGGCCTGCTGCTGCACCATCGCTCCGACGAGCTGCTGAACCAGCCGTTCGTCGAGAGCAGCTTGTCCTTCCGCCGACCGTCGGGACTCGTCAGCGAGATGAAGACGGCACGGTCCTCGTGTGATTCCTCGACGCCAGATCCGTATTCCGGTCGTCATGTAATAAACCACATATATGTAGGAGAGACCGCCGTGCGTTGCCTCCAAGCACGAATCCTGCGACGCCTCTTTCGGGTTGAGATTTCTCTGCATGTGGAAAAATGAGCTTTTTGGCGGCGCCGGTAGCGATTCGCCTCCCAGGGCAAATACCGCGTCCTCGGTGCGCTTGTACAGAACGATATGGCCGCAGCAATACGAACGTCCACCGGCATCCCCGGCCTCGACGAGATTTTGAAGGGCGGGATCATCCCAAATCATTCCTACCTGCTGGTGGGCGCCGCAGGAACAGGTAAAACCATTGCATCAACGCAGTGGCTTCTTAACGGTGAAGGCCGGAAAGAGAAGGGCCTCTACATCACCCTTGCAGAACCACGCGAAAATATCGCGCGAAATGTCGGCGGCTTCGGCTGGGATCTAGACAAGATCAATTTTGTCGACTTGAATCCTCTGATTGACGCGCCCGATGCCGACGTCGAAGAATACAACATATTTCCGCCCAGCGAAGTGGAGCGGGCTCCCATGTGGGACGGCATCTATGATGCCATCGATAGATATCGGCCCGACCGAGTCGTTGTTGACTCACTGACGCAACTGCGTTATTTGTCGGCAGACGACTATCAGTTTCGCAAGCAAATCCTTCGCCTCGTCACCTTTCTTAATCGTTCGGGCTGTACCTCGTTTCTTACGTACGAACCTGCCGAAATGGATCACGAAACCTCCGTAGCCCTTGCCGTCGACGGCATCATCCGATTGAGGATGGAGGTTTCGCCCCGGCGGGTCGTCGGACTTCGAAGCCTCCAGATCGAGAAGCTCAGGGGCTCGGATTTTATGTCCGGATTTCATCCCCTTCGTCTTACAAGCCGTGGAATGGTGCTCTTTCCACGACGAATCGAAGCACCCGGCAATGTCCGCCCTGGCCAATATCAGCTGTCCTCCGGAATCGAAGAGCTCGACCACCTGCTAGGTGGCGGCCTCGAATCGGGGACTACGACCATTATCTCCGGTCCTGTGGGTGCGGGCAAAACGACGCTCGGGACAAAGCTGCTGGCCGAGGCTGTTCGCGACGGCCGAGGCGCGGTTATCTTTTCCTTCGAGGAAGCACCTGTGTCCATTGTCTCGCGCGCGGAGTCCGTCGGTATCCCGCTCTCGAGGATGATTGAGTCGGATATGCTGCGAATCGACCGCGTAAATCCCTTGGAGCTGTACCCTGACGAATTCCTGGGCATCGTCCGCCGCGCCGTGGAAGACCACGGCGTTAAGACCGTGATGATCGATAGCCTCCGCGGCTATGATCTTTCAATGGAGGAATTCGGGTCCACCGTGGCAAACGTGCACAATATGGTGACGTATCTGAATCGCCAGGAAGTCACCACGATCGCGATCAACGAGGTTCAGCACATTACCGGCCCGCTTGTCGCCTCGGATCTCGGGGTGAGCCACACATTCGACAACATCATTCTGCTGCGTTATGCGGAGTACAAAGGCAGCGTTATAAAGGTGATCACGTGCTTGAAAAAGCGACATGGCCCGGCTCAGGCGGGGCTCCGTGAGTATCGAATCACTGCAGACGGTCTCGAAGTAAGCGATGAATTGACGTCACTGACGAATATCCTTTCTGGCGCGCCTATCACTACGAACGAGGCCAACCCGGCTCGAAGTGCTTTCCGATAATGGTTACGTCGTCCCACAAAGTCGGACTTCTTGTCGCGGTGGCGTCTGATCGAACGCTGCTGTCCGGTTTCCTGCAAGAGCTGGGGCATACGACTCGCCTTGGGGATGTCCTCGACGTCACCAACGAGAGATGGGACGATGTCAGCCTTATCATTTGCGACTCGAGTCTAGCGGCGGCGTGCGGTGAAGATCTGCTCAACCTCAAGTGGCGCGGTGGCGCATCGTTTCTGCCCATCCTTCTGGCTTTGCCTCGAGGCGACGATAGTGCTCCGTGGCTGAAAGCCGGCTTTGATGACGTGCTTCGCGTGCCGATCAAGAAGGCCGAGCTAGCGGCCCGTATCGGAGTCTTCCTCCGCCTACGTGAGCAGTCGGAGCAGCGCTACCAGTCCTTCGTCGAGAACGCGCTCGTCGGCATCTTCCGACTGGATTCCAACGGGGACTTGCTGTTGGGAAATCCGGCGCTCGGCCGTATGCTCGGGTTCGACTCCCCTCATGCACTCGACCAAAGCGAGGATGGCGAGCTGTTCCTCAAGAGACTGCTGAAGGTTTGCAGTAACAGTGACGACAGGATCGAAGGGCATGAACTTCGATGGGTGAAGAAGGGCGGTAGCTTCGTCTACTTCCGACTAAACGCCAACGTGGCACGTGATGCGACGGGGCACGTGACGTATTTCGAAGGTACTCTCGAGGACATTACTGAGCGGAAACACAACGAATCGCGGCTGCGCGAAGCTAAGGAGGCGGCCGAAGCCGCAAACAAAGCCAAGTCCGTGTTTCTGGCGAACATGAGCCACGAGATTCGTACGCCGCTGACGGGCATTATCGGCTTCACCTCGCATCTCGCTGGACGCGTGGGTGAACACGAGCGCAAATACGTCGAGCTCATCGAACGGAGCGGGCACCGTCTCATGAACACCTTGGAGGCCGTCCTCACGCTCTCACGACTTGAGGCGGGACGCGTTGCGCTGGAGCCCAGGGTATTGAACCTCGCCGACGAAACGGAGAAGGTCGTTCATCTCTTCGCACCCCGAGCGGCCGAAAAGGGTCTCGACCTGTCTCTTAAGATCGACGACGCGGCCCGACACGCTTGCGCACGGCTCGACCGCGGCGCCCTCGGCAGCATTCTCCAGAATCTGATCGGCAATGCCGTCAAATTCACCAAAAAAGGCTACATTCGCGTCCGCGTTTTTCTGCGCGACGATAGGGTCGCTATTTCGGTGACGGATACGGGCATCGGCATTTCCGAAGAGTTCCTGGCCGACTTGTTCGATCCATTCAAGCAGGAAAGCAGCGGGCTAAGCCGCTCACACGAAGGAACCGGGCTCGGGCTGTCAATCGCGAAAGGGCTTGCGGACCTGATGAATGGAAACATCGAAGCTGAAAGCCGGAAGGGCCGCTCCAGCACATTTACCCTCACCTTCCCTCGATTCAGGCACGGCGCAACCGCCACGGCGGACACGGCGGCGACAACCCTCCCGACGGATCA
The DNA here is from genome assembly GCA_964487555.1 of uncultured Rhodothermales bacterium. Taxonomy (GTDB): domain Bacteria; phylum Bacteroidota; class Rhodothermia; order Rhodothermales; family VXPQ01; genus CAZART01. The sequence goes on along the minus strand of CAZART010000023.1, from coordinate 25,948 downwards.
TGATGCTACGGTAGACTCCCACGGTGTCGCTACAGGCGTGCTCGAGGGCACTCGCATTCTCCTCGTGGAGGACAACGATGACACGCGCTTTCTGGTCGAGAGTCTCCTCGAAGAAGTTTTCGACGTTCGAACGGCCGGAGACGCCGAAACGGCCCTGCAGCTTGCGCGTGAGCAGGCGTTCGACCTTGTCCTTATGGACTTCAACCTCGGAAACGGACTGAGCGGGGGCGACATCGCCGGGAAGCTCCGAGCTATGAATACGTACTCGGATGTTCCCATGGTCGCCGTAACCGCGCATGCACTGCCCGGTGACAAGGAGGAAATCCTCGAGAGGGGATTTGACGCCTATTTGAGCAAGCCGTTTACAGGAGATGAGCTTCTGGCGTCGATCAACGCCGCGCTAAACGGCCGCGCGGTGCGATAGCTACTCGGCGTTCTCACGTAATGGCACCCGTCGAACCGTTCACTTCGTCATCGTCGGCGAATCAGATCAAGCCGAACGTCCACATGGATGGACCGGCCGAATGTATCGCCCAGCGGGTGGTGGGTAATCTCCTGTCCAAGGGCGTTCTGCAGACTGACGGACGCGTGCATCTGACCCGAAAGAAGGCGCTTTGTGACGTAGACGTCGACGAGTGTGCTACCGCTCAGGGTCGAGCGAATGGTCGCCGTGTCAAACTCCTGCCAATTCCTTCCGGATTCGCGCGTGACGTTCGCCCGCATTTGAAATCCGCCGAACATCGGCGTCGCAAGGGACAACCCGGCTCGAATATCGGGCACGGCATCCCACGCCCTTTCGTAGGTGTCTCCTCCAACGATGGTCCGCTGCCAGCTCCAGAAAAGGCGCTGCCGCCCGGGAAGAACGTGCGTGGTGAATTCACCCCAAAATACCCCCTGCGTACCGCTCGTGTAACCAAATTCCACGGATTCTCGCAGCCCCCCGCCTGCGGCGGGAAGAATGTTCTGCGACGGCAAATAAATCTTCGGTGACCGTCGAAGTCCGGCGCCGACGCGGACTTCATTCGTAGCGGCAGGTTGCCATCGCCATTCTGCATCGAACGTGGCCTTTATCGTGACGTCTTCGGCCGGACGTCCGACGTCATCCGGAAACAGCGGCGGCGTGAGCTGTTCACGCGCCCAGAAGTCGGCAGCATTCTGTTCGTGAAGAAGACCGTCGATCACCGCCAGGTAGACGTCGGCTCGATGATTTGCCCAGCGTGCTAGGGTAATCCCGCCATAGGCCTTCACCGCGACCGATCGCCCATCCATCGCCACCATTCCGCCTCCTCGGTACTGCGCGCCCGGTGCTATACTCCCGGCAATGGCGGCAAACACGGATCCCCAACGCACGTCGCCGGTGGCATCTCCTGCGTTAGCACGTCGCAGCTCCGCCGTACTGCCGAGGACGACGACCCGTTCCTCCAACGTCCGTGTGAGTGCACTCGTCAACAGAATAGAGCTTTCATTCCACGTTCCGGGATCGTGATCATGACTCGAGCGGCTCAGACTGACGGTAGCGCGGTGGCGTAGAAAGCTGCGTCCACTCATTCGATGGGCGGCCATGGCCGATGCGACGGCTCCCCGGTACTCCGTCGCAAGGATGCGAGAGGCGTACGGCAGGTATGGAGATCGATCGGCCGTCATGCCCAGACCGATCACGCTGACCTGCAACCGTTGGTCGGTCCAGGTGAAGGCGCTAAATGGCGACGTTACGACCGTAAGCGGCCGTACCTGGTTATCCGTCCGATCCGCGTGCGCATGCCGCCGATGGACTACGGCCGCCGTAGCTGAACCGTTCGCGAGCTCGCCGAGGACGGCGACCTCCAGGTCGGGACCATAGTTAGCATTCGCCGTCTGCTCTCCATCTCCATCGAAAAGCCGGCCTGCTTTACCGTCTTCTCGCGCCACGGAAACTCTCCCGTGCAGTTCTTCGGCGTCGTCGGCTTGCTTCGTCGTAATGTGGATCGCCCCGTGCCCTGCGAACACACCCGCGATGAGCGCCGGGCGTGCGTAGATCTCCACATGATCGATCACTTCTACGGAGAGCCCGAGCAGGTTCAGATCGCCGGATGCAATAAGACCCAGGTCGATCGGATGGCCGTCAACGAACACGACGGGCGCTGATTCGTGGAACGACCCGATTCCACTAAAGCTCATCCTGGTCCCAAAACCATCTAATGAGAGTGCCCGCGCCTCATCGATGTGGTAAACGATATCTCCTAGCCGCGTGACACCAAGACTTCGCAGATCATCTCGTGTAATCACTCGCGTCGGCTCCGTCACGTTCACCGTCTGTGCGAAGAGAGGCCCCACGCCGCCGGATGCAACCGCGTGTCCAAGCATCAGTCCGCAAATTAGGACGGCATACGTAGACCGGGGCATTGATCGCTCCAATGTTTCACAACTTGCCACTGCAATAGTTATGGTGTGAATGGCTAAGATACAGCCCTATCAGCGCGATCAGTGGAGACTATTACGAGCTCGACCGCAGCAGATTCTACTCCTAGCCCAGTCAGTTACGCGCTCATGTCCCCAGACGATTTACTCCGAGAGCACCTGAAAGAGCTGTTGACCTGGAGATCGGCACATGCGGAGTTTGAACGTGTCGTCAAGAACGTGCCGCCCGAGCTGCGTGGGATCTGTCCGGCAGGCATGCCCTATTCACTATGGCAGCTTCTTGAACATATACGCCTCGCTCAGGGAGATATCCTGGATTTCTGCACGAATTCCAAATACACGTCGCCGCAATGGCCGGACGAGTTCTGGCCTTCCGATCCCACCCCTGCAACCAGAGAAGACTGGCAGCAGAGCATCGACGCCTTCCGCCGAGACCGGCAGTCGCTCGTCGATGTCGTCATGGATCAATCGCTCGATATGCTTGGTGCGGTTCCGCACGGCGAAGGCCAGACCTACTTCCGGGAAGTCGTTCTCGTAGCCGATCACAGCTCTTATCACATAGGCCAGATGGTCGCCGTTCGGCGCAGCCTGGGTATCTGGCCGCCCTGACCTCGTTCTTCTAGGCTACGCCTCTGCACCTGGCGTAAAGTTGTGTCGAGATTGTAACGCTCGGATCCTCGGCACCGTCGAACTTGCCGCTGACTGGCGGCTTAGACAAGTCGCTCTCGCTTTCTGACACGGGAGGGGCGACGGCACAAGGAAGTTGGCGATACCGTCGTACAACCCGGATCTTCAATGCATAAGCGCGCCCTTCACCTCATTCCGGTCGCATACTTCGTGCTCGACGAAGGCGGTCGGATCGTGGAAGCGAATGATCTCGCAGCTGAATTGACGCGCATCGATTGCAGTGCGCTGACGGACCGCCGCTTTGCGGAACTGATTGCACCCATGGATGCGGAGCGCTTTTTACGACATCTGCGAATCGCCGCCCGCTCCGGTGCGCGCGAGACCATCCCCATCGAGCTGCGCCGTCCGGACGCATCGTGCGTTCTGACGCACCTGCATCTTCTAGCCGATCAGGATGAGAACGGTCGGATGACGGGCTATCACGTCGCCCTCGTAACGGCCGCTGCGGAACTGGTCGCCGCAAAAGAAGCGGCCGAAGAGATGTCCCGTCTGAAGTCAGGCTTCCTGGCGAATATGAGTCATGAGATCCGCACTCCGCTTACCGGCATCATCGGATTCGCCAGCGTTCTCGCTAAAGAGCTTCCTGACGAGCACCGCGAATTCGCCGAGCTCATCCAAACGAGTGGCCGGCGTCTCATGGAAATGCTCAATTCCGTGCTCGACCTCGCGAAACTCGAAGCGCATCGAATGTCGCTCGATCGTCATCGAATCGAGCTTCTCGATGAGGCCGAAAAAGTGGTCGAGATTCTTCGTCCGCTTGCGGAAGAGAAGAATCTCACGCTCCGTTTTTCGGCCCATGATATTTCGGAGCCTGTCTGCATTCGTGGAGACCGCCCCGCGCTTCACCGCATCCTGCACAACCTCATCGGCAACGCCATCAAGTTCACCGAGGAAGGAGGCGTCACGGTAAAAGTGTGGAGCGATGAAAATCGCTCCGGCCTTGAGGTCAGGGACACAGGCGTAGGTATCGATGCCGAGTTTCTTCCGCACGTATTTGAGGAGTTTCGCCAGGAGAGCTCGGGCGTCATGCGGTCGCATCAGGGCACCGGCCTCGGCCTCGCGATTACGAAGCGTCTGGTCGAGCTCATGGGTGCCGACATCGAGGTCCACAGTGCAAAAGGTAACGGATCAACGTTCCGGATTTCGTTTGAAAGAGAGCGGCGAGAGCTGAAGTCTCCCACGCAGGCGGAGGAGGATCCCAGCTTCATGCGCCATGCGCATGAAGCACCGTCACGCCTTCTTCTCGTTGAGGACCACCGCGACACGCAGCAGCTTCTTAAGGAAATCCTGGAGGATCTCTACGACGTTTCGGTCGCGGGCCGTGCCACTGAAGCCTACCTCATGGCCATGCAACGCCGCTTCGATATGATTCTTTTGGACATCGATCTCGGCGAAGGTCCCGACGGTGCCGATCTCCTACGACAACTACGAGCGATCCCGGAGTACGCCGATGTCCCTATCGTCGCCGTTACGGCCTTCGCCCTACCGGGTGACAGAGAGCGATTTCTCGAAATGGGATTCACGGCCTACGTGAGCAAGCCGTTCGACGTCGACGAGCTTCTTCGCCTCCCGCTACAACTGAGTTGAATCGCGCGGCGCGCCGGAGTCACCGCCGTTGTCGCTTGCGCCGGCCTCCCCGGTTGTACGTGCGCCTTCACCTCCGCTGCCTCTACCGCCACGACGCTCGTCCGCGGAATCGCCGCCGCTCCTCGTCGTGTCACCGTCTGAGCGACGTTCCTGCCGGTCATCTCGCCGGTTTCCGCCGTCAGATTGCTCCCGGTTCCACCTCGGTGCACGCCGCTCCCGGCGATTCAGCGAGTCGGCCGTCTCAACATCCTCAATGTCGCGCTCCTCTGGAGGCCGCTCAGGCTCAAGATCCAGCGAGTCATCTTCAAGCTCGTCGAACTCCTCGTCCGAATCATAATCGAAGCGCCACGTGCTGTCGTCGCGGCCGCGAACGAGAGAATCCCTGCTCTGACCCAGGGAATCAAGGTAGGCGGCGTACTGATAATATTCATCGTCCGGAGATCGCCCCGTCGTGTCGAACGGCTGCGGCTCGACCCATCCCGGCGGCGGATTGAACCGCGCGTCGCTCGTAAGCACGCCGCCGGCCGACCTCTTGGCAGCCTGGTAAAACTTGCCCACGATCGGAAGCGCCGTACGCGAGCCCTGCGCCCAGTAGTCCGAGCGGAAGTAGATCGACGGCGTCACGAATCCCACCCACGCACCCATCACGAGATTCGGATGCATCAACATGAACCAGCCGTCGGCACCATTCTGGGACGTCCCCGTCTTAGCCGCAACGTCGTCCCGGACACCGTACTGATTTCGTATGCGCACGCCCGTACCGTAATCAGCGACGCCTCGCAACATGTCGATCACGGAATACGCGACGCTCGCCGGGATGGCCTGACGACTTTCGCCGGAAAATTGCGCGATCACGTTGCCGCTATTGTCTTCGATGCGCGTCACGAACACCGGCTCGCGGTGACGTCCGTAGCCCGCGATCGTGCCGTACGCGCCGGCCAGTTCAAGAAGCGATACCTCGCTCGTGCCGAGACCGATGGACGGCACCTCGTCGAGATCACTCCGTATCCCCATCCGCCGTGCGTAGTCGGCCACCGTGCCGGGACCGATCTCCATCGTCAGCTGCGCCGTGACAATGTTCTTCGAATAGGCGAGAGCATCCTTCAGAGAGATCAGCCTCCCGGACGCTTCGCCCACGTTTTGCGGAGCCCACCGTCTGCGCGTGTCCGGGTCGACGTATTCCACTTTCTCGTCACGAATGACGGACGTAGCCGAAAAGCCGTTGGCAAGTGCCGCCGCATACACGAACGGCTTGAAGGTCGAGCCTGGCTGGCGCTTGGACATCGCAACGTGATCGAACTGCACCTCGCCGAAATCTCGCCCTCCGACCCAGGCCGCCACATGGCCGTTTTGCGGGCTTACGGCAACGAACCCCGCCTGGACGCGCTCAATCGTCCTTCGGAGCGAATCAGAGAACGCCTCATTTTGTCGGAGGCTGTCGACCGCAGCCCCTTCGTCCAGCCCCGACGTACGCAGGGTGCGAAAGCGTTCCGTTTGACGAATAAAGCTCACAATCAGGTCGGGGTTTCGACGCCAGAAATAGTCGAATCCGTTGCGGTCGGCCACGCCCTGCAGATCGTTTCCAACGGCGTCTACAGCCGCCTGGGCGGCCGTCTGGAGCCGCGAATCGATGGTGGTGTGAACCCGAAGTCCGTCGGTGTAGAGATTTATGCTGTAACGCTCCGCCCAGTCGTCGAGCCACTGCCTCAGGAACTCGGCAAAGTGCGGGGCCGGCTCATCCGATCTCGAAAGGCGCTTAAAATTCAGTCTGGTCGGCTGATCTCGGACCGCTTCGAATTCGGATTCTTCGAGATAGCCGTGTTTGACCATCTGCCACAGAACCGTATTTCGGCGCTCGTGGGAACGCTCAGGATGCCGGACGGGATTATAGTAGACGGTGCCCTTGAGCATGCCGACGAGCGTCGATGCGCCTCTGAGGTTGAGTTCCGACGCGGGCAGCTGGAAATACGTGCGCGATCCCGCTTCGATACCGAACGCGTTGTACATGAACGGCACCGTGTTCAGATACATTTCGAGGATCTCGTCCTTCTCGTACATCCCCTCGATGCGCAAGGACGTGATCCATTCTTTGATTTTGCGCGTTAGGATCCAGTCGTCGTAAATGTCCGGAAAGGCATTGCGGGCAAATTGCATGGTGATCGTCGATCCCCCCTGCATATCGCCCCCCAATGTTCGGAATACGGAACCGAGCGTCCGCACGACATCAATGCCGCTATGCTCGTAGAACCGGTGATCCTCTGTGGCAATCAGCGCCTTCGACACCCATGGCGAGATCTCCTCAAGCTTGACCCAACGTCGATTTTTGTCCTGGTAGCTCGTCAGTTCGACGCCGTCCGTCGAATAAACGACGGTGGCCCGCTCGAACCGCGACTTCCGTAGATCGTCGGCCGACGGAAGTTCGGTCAGGACGACGATCCAGTAAACAAGCATGCCGACGAGCACAACGCAGGCGCTAAGAAGGGCAATGGTTACGGCGCGCTGGTCGCGGTCGTCAATATTCTCTCGAATGGCGGTTTTACGGGAGCGGATCCATTTCCCGATGTTCCGGTCTCCGGCTCCGTCTTGCTCCCCATCGGCTCCTGGTACTGGCATGCCTTCATCCCCTTTCCGTTGATCATCCCCGTTGCGTTGATGACTGGCGATTTCAACGGCAGGCCCAATTCGAGGTTTGTAAGGCGGTCCTATCGGGCAGTGAAGATATTGGAACGATGGATCTATGCGTCCCGCCCTTCGCGTTGCGTCAGCGTACATGGTGTGAACATGCTCGACAACCAATGACATCGAACCGCATGATTTGCCTCGTTCACGGCTATGGCCTGACAGGATCGGGTAGCAATCAGTGGACCCGCTCCATCGCTCAGGGGATGGTCGACAATGGAGAGTCCATCCATTTGATCTGCCAGGAAAATCGGCCCGAGCAGTATGACTTCATTACGGCAGCCTATAGATACAGTCCCGACGGCACTCCCGAGCGGCTGTTTGAGCGTACGATTGAGCGGCCCGGCCGCTGCACCGTTCATCGACCGGATCTGGATCTCATCCCGACGTATGTGCGGCCGAAGGCGTCCGTTACCTCGATGGTTGCGATGCTCGATATGAAGCGTGGCGACGTCGAGGAATATCTCAGGCGCAATGAAGCCGCCGTGAGGCGCATCTTGTCCACCAACGACATCACCGCCGTCCACGTCAATCATGTCGTGTTGATGGCGGTCGTTATTCACCGGGTTTGCTCCGATCTCGACATTCCGTTCGGCGTGCTGCCACATGGGAGCGCCATCGAGTACGTCGTGAAGCACAACGCCGAGATGAAGTCGCTCGCGGAAGCCGCGCTCGCCGACGCGGCCTGTATTTTTACGCTGAGTACTGAGATGGTGGAAAGGATCAAAATCGTCTTTGACCGTCTCGACCGACCGGAAGAAAAAATGGTCATGGCGAGTGCGGGGGTGGATACGAGCGAATTTCGGGTGATCGAACGCCAAGACCGCTCCGCGAGCATCGATCTGCTCAAGCGCGAGCTCTCGGGCACACCCAGAGGGAGAACGACGGAACAACGTGTCGCCATGACGGACTCGCTCGCCGACGACATGTCACTTGAGGATCTCCTTGCCGCCTTCCGCGCCGGTGGTGAATACGCGCCTAAACTACCCGATGCGGACGTCGAAGAACGCCTGGACAACATTGATTGGGAGCGTGACGACGTCATCACGTTCGTCGGAAAGATTATCGGCTATAAAGGTGTGGCCTCCATTATTGCCGCTCTTCCCGACATCGCAAGCCGTCGTCCCGACGCCCGCCTTATCATTGCCGGACGCGGCAATCTTCGCGAAGGGATGGAGGCGCTGGTGTGGGCACTTGGTCACGGCTGCCGAAATCTCGTCGAAGCCATAATAGCCTGGGGGGGTGCGCTGGAGGGAGAAGATGCGAAGCCCTTTGACCGCGTCGCCGCCTATCTCGACCGGCTCCGCACAACGGGGCACCTCGATGCGTACTTCGAACGAGGCGAGAAATACGCACATCCGGACCGCATCATCTTCACCGGATACCTGGAGCATTCCCTGCTCAAGTACCTCTTCCCGTGCTGCGACGTAGCCATTTTCCCTTCTATTGTGAAGGAGGCGGCGCCGCTCGTCGTGCCCGAAGCCATGGCGTCCGGATGCTTTCCGATGGGGACGGATTTCGCGGGTATGGGCGCGAGCCTGGACGTGGCCTCGCAAGCCGTGCCACCGGAGATCGGCCGCCTGATGCGCCTGCGACCCGAGGCGGAGCACACCGTCATCGATATCGTCGAGCACGTCTCGCAAGCCCTGGCCGTGGTTAATTCGCACCGTTCGGCGTTACGGGAACTGGCCGTGCGCACCTACGACTGGACGAGCGTCGCCGCATCGCTGTCTGAAGAGATGCGCGCCATGCGGGACGGCGCCCGTTACGGCGGCCGGTATCAATCCAGCGCCGGTACACGAAACTGAAGTACCGCCAGCTCGCGATAGAGCCCCGGCTGCTCCAGCAAGTCGGCGTGCGTCCCGTCCTGCACGATTCGCCCAGCATCGATGACGAGGACGCGATCCACGTGCTGTACGGTGGAGAGCCGATGGGCGATGATGAATGTCGTACGGCCCGCCATTAAGCGGTCGAGGGCTTCCTGAACGAGCGCCTCCGATGCCGAGTCGAGCGACGACGTGGCCTCATCCAACAATAAAATCGGAGCATCCTTCAGAATGGCGCGCGCGATGGCGATCCGTTGGCGCTGCCCGCCGCTGAGCTTTACGCCACGCTCTCCGATCATCGCTTCAAAACCTTCCGGAAGCCGCTCCGCAAAGGGAACCACATTGGCGGCGGCCGCCGCCGCCGTGACCGCCGCGTCATCCGCATCCAAACGGCCATACCTGATGTTCTCTCGGATGGAGGCGTGAAAGAGATGGACGTCCTGAGGAACCACGGCGATCTGCTCGCGCAGCGACTGCTGCGTCACTCGTCGGATGTCGACCCCGTCAATGGATATTATGCCGTAATCGGGCTCGTAGAAGCGCGGAATCAGGTTAAGCAGCGTCGTTTTCCCCGCTCCGCTTGGTCCCACGAGGGCGATCGTTTCGCCGGGGTCGGCGACGAAGTCGATACTATCCAGAACCGGAACATCTGAATCATACCGAAACGTGACGCTCTCAAATGAGATGTGGCCACGAACCGTTGGTAGCGGTATGGCTTCCACGGCGTCGCGAATCGACGGTTTGGATTCAAGGAGTTCGAACACCCGATCAGAGGCGCCGGCCGCCGTATTGAACGTGCCGTAAAGTCGGGATAGTCCCCCCACGCTTCGCGCGATGAAAAATGCATAGAAGATGAAGGCGACGAGATCGCCGGCAGTAAGTCTACCCGCCAACACTTCAAGGCCGCCGTACCAGAAAATCCCGACGAGTGCCCCGAAAAAGAGCAGACCGATCTGCGTGGAGAAGAGAATCCGAAGCATTACGGCCCGTCGCGTCGTCGTGAACAGATCCTCGACCGATGTGCCGTACCGGCTTATCTCGTACTCCTCGCGGGCGAATGCTTTTACGAGCCGAACGGCCGACAACGCTTCTTCCGCGATCGCGGTCGTATCGGCCAGCCTGTCCTGCATGTCACGAGAGAGCTTCCGGATGCGCATGCCGAAGTAGCGAGCAGCCAGCGTCGCAACCGGGACGACGACGAAGACAATGGCTGAAAGGCGCCAGTTGAGCAGCACCATCAACACCACCGATCCCAGCATCGAAAGGCCCTGCGTGATCAGCTCCACGAGCGAAGAGGTCACGGCCGTGCGGATTGCGCCTACGTCGTTCGTCAAGCGCGAGGTCAGGTCACCGATCCGCTGATCCGCGAAAAACTGCAGGTCATGACGCGCAAGACGGTCATAAAGGCGTTTCCTGAGATCCGCGACGACACGCTCGCCCGTCCACTCCAGGAGATACGTGCCGGAAAAATTTAAGAGACTTTGAAGAAGAAAGAGGCCGACGAGCACGAAGGCCATCCGGTTGAGCAGCACTACGTCGTTCGACTGGAAGACAGCGTCGAGAAGCGCACGCACGCCCATCGGAACGGCAAGCCAAACCGCCGCCGCGATCATCGTGAGAAGAATGGCCGCGGCAAGGCGCCTCCGGTAAGGACGGCTGAACTGCAGCATCCCGCGGATCGCGTCGATCAAACGATATGTCCGGCCGGCAAGCTTCATGACGTCATCACCTGCCGTCGGCCGCCACGCTCGTCAACTCCTCCTCCACGGCATTCAGATGTCGACGGAGCGTCTCGAAGCCCAGGCGATCTCGTGCCTCAGATAGCGGCACCCACTCCACCCGTTCAATCCGTTCCTTCTCCTCGGGTCGAAAGTCGATCGCCTTCGTGCTCATTGCAAACCAGTGGGTCGTTTTGACAGCATATCGTGCCTTATGACGATAACCGTGAACCGTCCGGCCCAGAGGGATCTTGATTGTAATTTCGCTGATCCCCAGCTCTTCGCGTACTTCACGCAGCGCACACTCCTCGATCGACTCGCCCGCATCCAACTTTCCCTTCGGCAAATCCCACTTCCTCCGACGAAAAATGAGGAGGACCTCGACGCCGGCTGCGCCGTTTCGAACGACAAAGCCGCCCGCAGCAGTGACGGGCACCGGCTCCAGATAGGGATCTGCGTTTTCGATCCGACCGGGACGTCTCGCACCCGGCGAGTTCTCCGCCCAGGCGTCCAGTACCAGGATGCATTCGACACATTGTTGCCGTGCTTCGTGGAGGTGTTTATGAAGAGTCGTCTCGACCACCAGCCCGTCCCGCCGAATCACCGGTAGTTCGGCGCGTTCGGCACATGCAAAGAGAAGGCTCGACGTTATCACCGGGACGGAAGACATGGAGGCAGCTTAGCAAAGAATCGCGCACAAGGCAGCGGTAGCGGCACGGAGACGCTCCCTCCGAACGACATTTTGTTGCAACGGATCCGAAAAAGGCATCGTATTTGGCACCCAGCCTCGGCACCGCGGGCCTCCTCGTCTGTTACTAATGCTCGGGATGAGAACGTGGGACCCCGTCCCGCACGGGCGTCCTATGGTTTATCTGCATCCTAAGCCGCTTATTGTATCCACCGGCGATAGGCGCCTTTTACGAGAGTTCGAACTTAGCTGAGGTCTGGCCATGCACAGTCAAGGGCAAATCACACTGACGTTGCTGCACGATCTCGCGCTGCTCTACCTCGGTCTGGCACACGGGGCGGACGAAAGCCTCGATCCGGCCGAGACGAAGCAGATCGCGGCCAGCCTGCGTCGCTGGCAGCCGGATAAGGATCCCGCCCTTATCGACCACGTCATCCGGGAAGCTACATTGACCTATCTCAACGGCATGGACTCCGAACGTATGAAGGAGACGGCTCATGTCCTGAAGGACGCCTTGTCCGAAAATCTGCGCAAGATCATTCTTCGCGACCTTGCAGAAATCGCTCGGGCGGACGGAGAAATCCTTTCTGAGGAGCGCGACTTCATTCAAAAGATCGCCGCGGACTGGGATCTAGACATCGAGGAGAACGCCCCGTAGCGCAAGCGGACCAACGAGTATCGCTCAAGTTGAATTCTCGCAGAATCAATTCGGGCGGACGGAGCGCCCCCGTAACTTTCACCGAAAGTGCATCTAGCTTCTCGCCCCTTCTTCGGGTCAGTGCTCTGAACTTCCTGGTGCTATGCTTCGCCTCGACTACGATCATGCATTGCCGTTTCTAGACGGCGGCTCCTCCTTCGCGTCCCTCAGGGCTGCAGCAGCCCGGGCTCACCGTACGCTGGTTGATGAAACGGGACCTGGCAACGAGTTTACAGGGTGGCGCCATCTCGTTGAGAATCCTGACCAACAACTCCTCGATGAGATTGCGAGCACGGCCGGCGCGATCCGCGAGGACGCGGATGTGTTCCTATGCATTGGTATTGGAGGATCGTATCTCGGAGCAAAAGCGGTCATCCAGGCGCTGACCCCCTATCTCCCGCCATCGGAGAGGGCCACCCCCGAGGTTCTATTTGCCGGTCATCACATGAGCGGTGCCTATGTGCGTGAGCTCCTCGCGTATCTGGAGGGCAAGTCCGTTTACGTGAACGTAATCTCGAAAAGCGGTACGACCCTCGAGCCCGCCCTTGCTTTCCGGTTCGTGCGGGAGTGGATCGAGCGCACCTTCGGCGATGCGGATGACCGCATAATCGTGACGACAGACCCTGCCAGAGGGGCACTGAATGTCCTGCAGAAGGAGCGCGGCTACCGGAAATTTGAAATCCCGCCGAGCGTAGGCGGTCGCTTCTCCGTGCTGACGCCCGTCGGGCTTCTTCCGATCGCCGTGGCGGGCATCGACGTTCGTGCGCTCTTCGAAGGTGCAGTCGGTGCGCTCAACCAATATGGCGGGATGCAGACCGGTTCCGACAATCCCTCCTTAGATTACGCGGCGCTCCGGTTTGGACTCCTGAAACAGGGCTATGCCGTAGAACTTCTATCTGTCTTTGAACCGAAGCTTCTCGGTATGGGCCAGTGGTGGCAACAGCTATTCGGGGAGAGCGAAGGCAAGGAAGGAACGGGCTTGTTTCCGGCGCTCGCCCAGTACTCGACGGACCTTCACTCCTTTGGCCAGTATGTACAGGAGGGCCAGCGCACGTTGATTGAGACTTTTCTCATGCTCGACGATGACGCGGGCGACGTCGCCGTTCCAGGTGCGGATGCGAATCTTGACGGACTGAACTACCTTGCGGGCAAAACGATGCGCTCGATCAACGCTGGTGCCTACGAGGGCACCGCCCAGGCGCATCTCGACGGGGGCGTACCCAACATGACCATTTGGATGAAGGACATTTCGCCGGAGGCTGTCGGCCACGCCATTTACTACTTCGAACACGCCGTTGGCGTCGGCGGCTATATGCTCGGCATCAATCCTTTTGATCAGCCGGGTGTGGAAGCCTACAAGAAGGAGATGTTCAGCCGTCTGGGAAAGCCGTAGCAACCCTTAGTCGCCGGCTGCCAGTTTGTGCATAATTCCGTGGATATGTTCAAAACACCGTGGAAATGATCCACGCTATTATCGCTTCGTGGATAAGTGCCGAGTTACCACCTCTGTTCCCACACGTGCCAAGGTCATGTTCACATAGCGGTCGTCTGTGTATAAAGACCGTTACAATTATAGCCGTCCACGATCTTTCGCGATGTTCAAAAGTGGACAGTTCCGCTCCCCTGCACTCCTATTAGCCGAGGGATGCGGCCTGGCAGCAGCCGATCCGTTCTGTGGAGAGAACAAATGTAAGTTGTGAAGAGATGTCGGGACCGTCGTTACAGGATGTGAACATTTGTTCTCTCCACATATGCACGGCCTCTACTATCTCTTCTACAATATTATTTAAATAAAAGAGATTATATAAAAGCTCGTGGAAATGTGAGTATCACCTGCTCTCACACGCTCTCAACTCTTCGGACCCGACCCAGCCGCGAACATGATTAGAAGAATCCTCGTTGCCCTCGATCCGGACTCGGATACGCCGATAGCTACGCGCTACGCCGCTGAAATTGCGCGTCGCTATGAAGCGCGCGTCGTCGGACTGGCTGTGATAGACACGGGCATGATCGAGGCTGCAGGACGCGGCGGCGGTGTCGGCAGCATGTATTATGCCGAGAAGCTGAAGGAGAACCTTACGGAGGAAACCCGTCAAAAGGCCAACGAGCTTATTCAGACCTTCGAGGCTTCCATGGAAGGTTGGAAGGTTCCATTCACCGACGTCGTCGAAGAAGGCGTACCCTTTCGACGAATCGTGGAGGACATGAAGTACCATGACCTTCTCGTCGTCGGAAGAGAACCTCACTTCTTCTATGGGCGTCCGGAGGAGAAAACGAAGACGCTCGCCAAGGTTGTGTACGAGACGTCCGCGCCAACGCTCGTCGTTGGTGAGACCTATGGTTCCATCGAGCGCGTCTTGATTGCCTACGATGGCAGTGCGCCTTCGGCGCGGACCGTTCAATCCTTCGCTCATCTGACGCCGTTCGGCACGGACGCTCAGATCGAGATCGTGAATGTGCATGACGGGCACGAAGATGAGTCGCGGCTTATTCTGCAACTTATGGCCTCCTATCTGGAAACACACGGGTTCAACGTCCGCCGGACAAGCATACGTGGGGACGACACGGCAGCGCTGATATCCCAGCACGCTGAACAGTCTGCCGCAGATCTCGTGGTCGCGGGGGCACACGCCGTCTCGAAGCTAAAACAACTCGCGTTCGGCTCTACTACATCCCGCTTGCTAGTGGACTGCCCAAGGCCGCTTTTCCTTCATCATTGATGATGATGCAGAGCGTCTATCTCCAGGGCTCGACGGTGGCGTGCCGTCCATCGCTACGAATACGCACGGCGCCAAGGAGGTCGGTTCGCTTGATGTCGACGTCAAGCGACCGAAGGCGTCGAACGACGACGGAGTCAGGGTGGCGGAAACGGTTGCGTACGCCTGCGCTCACTACGGCGATCGTGTTCGGCCGAACGACTCGGGAGAGAAACATCCTCGTGGAGCTCGTTTCCGAGCCATGGTGCCCCACCTTCACAACGTCGGCCGTAGCTAGCTCTCCGTAGCGGCGAATGATGTCGTGCTCCGCATCCCGTTCTGCGTCGCCCATCAAGAGCATCGCCGTGCGTCCGTAGCGCACGTGAAGCACGATGGAGGATGCATTGGGATCGGCATCATTCCGCGGATGGTCCGGATGAAGGACGTGAATCCGAACGGATGCGTCGATGGAGAGCGTGTCGCCGGCACGCAAGGTCTGGTAGTGAATCTTCAGGCTGTCCACGAGATGCGCAACCTCACCATAAAGGGTAGTACTGTGAGTTCGG
Organism: uncultured Rhodothermales bacterium; assembly: GCA_964487555.1. Taxonomy (GTDB): domain Bacteria; phylum Bacteroidota; class Rhodothermia; order Rhodothermales; family VXPQ01; genus CAZART01. The sequence goes on along the minus strand of CAZART010000023.1, from coordinate 10,407 downwards.
CCGCTGTGCAGAACGCGATTGACGGCTACATTGCGAAGCAGCGTCGGAAGTCCTCCCAGATGATCACTGTCGGGGTGCGTGATGAGGATGCCGTCGAGCTTTCGGATTCGCCTTCGCTGGAGATGCGGAAGAACAACGTACCGTCCCGCATCTATAAAGACGGTTCGCGGACCGGCATCAACGAGCAGGGCTCGCCCGTTCGGAAACGTGATGAGCGCTGCGTCGCCCTGTCCCACATCAAGAAAGACGACCTCGAGGGATGCCCTCCACTCGCCCTCCAAAGCATCCCAGACCAGATCGATTGCAAGGAGACTGAGTGCGGCGGCGCACAGACGCCAGCGGATGCGGGGTCTCGGCCATTGTGCAAGCATGAAGATTCCAACGACCAGGGCGCCAATCACCGGTGCATCGTCGACCTGAGCTTCCACGTACGCCCATTCGAAGTACGGTTCACCGTGCTCCACCAGGTACAGGAGGAAGCGAGCAAAGAATTGCGAGGCGTGTCCAAATGTGACACCGAGGATGTCTGAGAAGCTCGCTGCTACCGCCGTCGTCACGGAGGACGCCAACGTGACCGACGTCAACGGCACGGCAACCGTGTTTAAAAACAAGCCGGCAAATGAGACACTGCCGAAATGAACCAGCAACACCGGAAGCGTTCCCGCCGCCGCTGCGAGTGACACGGCCAGACTCGAACGAAGGAATGAGCCGAGACGGACACCGTCCCCAGGCATCTCAAGCATCGAAGAAAACCGCGGCTGCAACGTGATGATGGCCGCGACGGCGCCAACAGAGAGTTGGAAACCCGGTTCAAAGAGGTGTGGCGGCCGGAAGGTGAGGAGGATGAAAACAGCCGCTCCGAGCGTGTTGAGAGAATGGGATGATCGCTGAAAGGTCGTGCCGATCATAAAGAGTATCGCCATGACGACAGCTCGGACGACCGACGCCGGAAGGCCCGTCACAAGCGCGTACAGCAGCAAGACGATCGAAGTGACGGCGGTGCGCACGTATTCGGCCGCAAGCCACGAAAGCCGCATCCGAAGAAGAATCGGACGTAGGAGTTGATACAGAATCATTCCGACGATCAGCACGTGTAGGCCGGACACCGCAAGAAGATGAAGGAGGCCGGTCCGGCGAAACCGTTCCTGCGTTTCACCATCGATCGCAGCGCGGTCGCCGACCACCAGCGCAAGAATGATAGAGCGAGCGGCATCGTCACGAATCGATCGTTGGAAATAACTTTCGATGGTCTTCTTGAGTCGGTGTGCAACGCAGGCTGCACCCCCCTGCTCACCGCGGTCTCGGCTCGCGCCGCTAGCTGATGGAGCCGCGTACCCGTCGGCGAACATACGCGTGAAGATGCGATGCCCTCGCAGATAGCCGGCGTAGTCGAACCCGCCGGGATTCCTTACCTCCGGAAGGTTGGCGAGTCGCCCCTCCACGGAAAGGCGCCGGCATGGACTCGCGGCATCAATCTTAGAACCTCGAAGGTACACCTGCACCCGCCCGGAGAACGGCAGCGTACGGTGGGCTGCAAATGCGGAATCCACATCGAGTACGAACCGTATGCCCGATTGCGTCGATGCGCTCGCGGTGGGGCGGCCCACGAGGCGCACTTTTGCACCTTCCGGCAAGAACGAAACATCTGTGCCGAACGGTTCGGTAAAAGCGGCATACCGAAGTCCCCCTGCCGCAAACACGGCGACGTAGACACATACGAAAAGGGTCCGGGATGTGCCCATTGCCGTCGGACGATACGTCAAGCCGGCACCCGAAACGCCGGCGATCCCAACGGCCATCCACATCCACACAGATGCGTCAAAAAAATGCGCCGTGAACATTCCACTCGCCAGGGCGCCCGAAGCCAGCAAGGCCGGGTAGGCATTCCAGTGGATCGATGATGTGGCCTTCATGAGACGACGTCGCACAGTCGCGGCGGCGGTGCGTAAACACATTAGACACGGAGGATACCCTGTACGTAACCTTTTTCGAGAAACAGATCGTGGGGCAGACGATAGGCAAGATGGCCGTCCACCATGACGGCGATCAAGGGGCGTGCCGGCGCACAGCCCCCTGCGAACAAGAAGTGAAAGAGGATTCGATCAAGAACCGCGCGGCATCTCGTGAATATGTAGGTCCGCGTTCGTATATACGCCAGGTAAGATGCACCCGGAATGAGGATTGAATTCGCGGTCGATCAACGCTTCGGCCCGTCGCCCGTAGGGCGCCTCCCGCGCGAATTCGTGCTGAATTGAAAGAGATGTTCTATGAGCAATCGTCGAGAAGCCAGAGAGCGGGTCATGCAGGCGCTTTACGCGCGTGAGCTAGCGGGAGGCGACGTCCGGCATTTTATCGATACCCTCCTCAAACCCAAGCTTAAAGAGGATACGGAGAACCTCAGGTTCGCAGAGAGCCTGTTTCTCCGAACGCTCGAGATGGGCGAGGACCTCGATGAGATAATCAGCCGGCATACGGAGAACTGGGACCTCTCGCGAATAGCGTTGATCGACCACATCGTTCTTCGCATGGCCATAAGCGAACTGATCACCTTCGAGGATATTCCCCCCAAGGTCTCGATCAATGAGGCGATCGAGATCGTCAAGCGCTACAGTACCCCGAAGAGCGGTCAATTTATCAACGGTATTCTCGATGCCGTACTCCTGGATTTACAGGACCGTGGTCGACTGAATAAATCTGGGCGAGGCCTCGTCGGGATGCAGTCCATCAAGGATCGTTCACTCTCCTAATCGCTTCGTCAACGAAGTCGCCATCGCGGATGGGTCTTATTGCCATCGGAGACGTTCACGGTTGCGCCCGATCGCTTGACGCTCTGATGGAGGCATTATCCGCGAAGCCCGACGACCACCTCGTCTTCGTCGGCGACTACATCGACCGCGGCCCCGACTCAAAGGGCGTCATTGACCGCGCGCTCCAACTTCGAGAGGAATTCCGATGTACGTTCTTGCGCGGAAACCATGAAGCGCTCATGCTCGACTACGTCGATCGAGGCGAGTTCGAACTGTGGAGGATAAACGGGGGGATCGAAACGCTTGAGAGCTATCGCACCGCCAAAGGCACCATCGAAATCCCCGAGAGTCACGCCGAGTTTATCCGCAATACGGAACTATATCTGGAGACCGACCAGTTTTTCTTCGTTCATGCCGGCCTCCGACCCGATCTGTCCATTGCTGATAACCTGCGATTCGCGGACGAACGCACCTTCCTCTGGGAGCGAAGCCATCTCGATGCCGCTCACCTTGCCTGGGAGAAAACAGTCGTCTGCGGACACACGCCGCACAGTGATCCGGTGGACGAGGAGAAGCTAATCTTGATCGACACCGGATGCGTTTACCACCATCATCCTCTAATGGGCAAGCTCACCGCCGTTCGCCTGCCGGAGCGCGAATTCGTAAGTGTCCGCTACAGCGAATAAGGAGTTCCGAATCCGTCATTGGCCGCCCACCGAACGGCTAAAGCTCGAACCACACGCCGGCGCGGAGAATGGGTCGTTGAATGCCGATCTCGGCGAAGAGAATGCGACGGCCGCCTAACGTCGACGTCGCGCGAAGAAACGGCTCCAGGAAGAGAGCGAAAGGATTCTCACCTCGGCTCGACTCGCCCACTGTGAAGAAGAGACTCGGACCGAATCGGAGGCCGACGTCGAAATCGCGACGCTGGTATCCGGGACTTCCGATGGCGCGGAATATGCCGAGAATTCGGATGGCGCCGCCAAGCCCCCCCGAGAGTTGAACGCTACCTTGCCCCCCGGCAAAGGGCGGCGATCCGTCCACGTAGAGAATGCCCTCTACAGTGAAAAAGCTGCGAGGCGCCACATATCCGCCCTGCACCCCGATACCTGGGATCACTCCTGCTCCGGCCTGAATGTAACGCTGCCCCGGTGCTTGTGCCGTCACCGGCTCGGGCAAGATTGCCGCTAGCGAAAGCAGCCATACGAAGAGCCATGACATCTTCCTTCGCGGAGCCGCAAAAGCGCTGCGTTGCAGCATCATCCAGCACGCCGCGCTAGAGAGGACATTGGAACAATAAGGAATCCTTCCGATTACCGGGCTGATTGTCTTCACGGATGAGAGTGGAGGCATCCAATCGATGATCATTCATCAAATCAAAAGATAGATAACATGACATTGCGTTGCGGCATCGTCGGACTCCCAAACGTCGGGAAGTCCACTCTTTTCAATGCACTGTGCAGCGCTGGTGCGGAGTCGGCAAATTATCCGTTCTGTACGATAGAGCCCAACGTGGGCGTCGTGCCCGTTCCCGACGAAAGACTCGAACGCCTTGCCGAGTTGGCCAAGTCCGCCAACGTCGTCTCGACGACCATCGAGTTCGTCGACATCGCCGGCCTCGTTGCCGGCGCCTCGAAGGGCGAGGGGCTCGGCAATCAGTTTCTAGGCCATATCCGCGAGGTCGACGCCATCGTTCACGTTGTTCGCTGTTTCGACGATCCTAACGTCGTGCACGTCTCAGGCTCTATCGATCCCATACGCGATATCGAAATCATTGAGACCGAGCTGCTGTTGAAGGATCTCGAGACCGTAGAAAAACGGATCGAGAAAATGGCAAAACAAGCGAAGGGTGGAGACAAGAAGGTGCGGGACGAACTCGCCTTCTACGAGCGGCTCCAGGCACATCTTTCGAGCGGGCGAGCTTCCCGTTCCTTTTCGGCGCGGGAGGAGGAGCAATCGTGGCTCAAATCGCTCTTCTTGCTCAGCTCGAAGCCGGTCCTCTATGCAGCCAATGTCGCAGAATCGGATCTTCCGGACGGGAATGCGTACGTGGATGTCGTTCGGGAGATCGCCGCGACGGAAGAGGCCAGTGTCGTGGTCGTCTGCGCAGAGTTGGAATCGCAACTGGCCGAGCTCGAGGAGGAGGAGCGCCAGGCGTTCCTGGAAGAAGCAGGTCTAACGTATTCGGGTCTCGAGCGCCTCGTAAGCGCCGCCTATGAGTTGCTGGGGCTCCTCACCTTCTTCACGGCTGGTCCGAAGGAAACCCGAGCCTGGACCGTAACGAGGGGCACGAAAGCACCCGGCGCGGCGGGCCTCATCCACAGCGATTTTGAAAAAGGCTTTATCCGCGCAGAAACCATCAAGTTTACCGATTATGTCAGGCATGGCACCGAGGCGGCTGCCCGTGACGCAGGCGTTATGCGCTCGGAGGGGAGAGAGTACCAGGTGGCGGACGGTGACGTGATTTTATTCCGCTTCAACGTTTAACCGCTTCTTTGGGGGGATGAGAAATCGTGGCTGAGAGGAACGGTGCGCGGCAGAAACGGCGATCCCCTATCTTCCAAGGCCTAGCTCCAGTCCCGGCGCTGGCTCGCGCTAGAGCAGTTTCCCAAACGTCAGGGTGATCGTCGGCGTGCCGAAGAACTGCTGCGATTCCTGCACGTGCGGCTCGAGCAACTGAATCCCTTGTAAGAAGTGGGTAAAGGAGTAGCCGATTCGCACACCCTGCGTCACCTTTCGGCTCAACCCGAAGTGTGCTCCAAACGCGATCGTTCCACCAACTCCCAACCGAAGGTCTCCCTTAGGAAGTGCCCCGATCGAGTCGTAGGAATCTTCTTCTCTCGGATCGTACTGCCCGTCGCCGTTATCATCCTGGAAATAGGGATACTCCCATCCCAGCGTGGGACCGGCCGTCACCTGCACGTACGGTCTGAAGTTTTCTTCAATGGCGTCCCGAAAAAGACGATGGATGAGCCCGGCCTGGATAGGCATCATCAACAGATAGTTGGCCTTATTCGGTATAAAGCTGCTCCCGAATCGGAAAAATTTCAATTCCTGCTCATCCTTCCCCGCGCCCAGGCTGATATCCGTCATGAACGACGTTCCCTCGTTGATCGCCCTGAAATAGTAACCGCCCAGGCCGAAGCCGCTGTTGGTAAGAAGAATCTGAAAGCCGAGCCCTGAGCCGTATGGATGTTCAGCTTGATTCCGGTCTGTGCCGGCACGGTCGTTTTGCGCGTGCGCGCTCGGCGCCGTCACGATTGAAAGAATCAAAGCGAGACCAACGGCAGTGGCGGTTGCCGCCCGAGGTCTATAGATGGGACGTGGAAGCGGTAAACGCGTCATGATGGCCCGAAAGGACAGCTATAAGGACTTCTGGATCGGTCATCCATTCCCGTTGATGTATGCCGGCTCCAAAAAAACCGGGAGATCCCTCGTTTGTTCTCGAGGATACCTATTTTCCCCATCCGGCCATCCATCGAGTCAACGGTTTCACATCATGAAAGCCTTCATCCCTGCTCTTCTGTCCCTCGCGCTACTCATCTTTACAGGATGCCGGGAATCGCCGCGCCAGGATACCGGCGCCGCGGCGGACACCATGATCGTCGAAACGATGGCCGATACGGTTGCCATGCGCGTCTACGAGGCGATGGGCGGCCCCGACACGTGGGCGGCCCTTCCGTATTTGCAGTTTGACTTCGCCGGCGGAAATGAAACGTCGCGAACGCTCCGGGCGCGGCATCTCTGGAACAGGGTGACAGGCGAGTACCGCGTTGAAATCCCGGCAGGCGAAGACAGCACGTACGTCGTGCTCTTCGACGTGGATACGCGTGAAGGTGATGTCTTCTTAAATGGAGCGGACGTGGACGGCGAAACGGAACAGCAAATGCTCGAGCAGGCCTACACGCGCTTTATCAACGACTCGTACTGGCTGCTGATGCCTGTCAAGATGATGGATCCTGGCGTGAGGCGCACCTATGAAGCCGACTCCTCCGCGAACGGGACGGATGTCGTGCGGTTATCCTTTGAGGGCGTGGGCCTCACGCCGGGCGATCGGTACTGGGTGTACGTCGATCACGAGACAGGGCGAGTTCAGCAATGGGCGTTTCACCTGCAGCGCCAACCCGCCGACCACGTTCCGCAACCCATCCGATGGACCGATTACAAATCGATCGACACGCCCGCCGGCACCGTTACCGTCTCGGAACGTAAGGTGGGCGACGGCTTCGTCATCTATACGGACAACGTTGATGTGCCGGAGGAGCTTCCCGAAGGAGCCTTTTCCGATCCGAATCCCATTCTGTTGGACTCGTAGCGGGTGGATTATCGTTTTCTCATAGCCCGGCGGTATCTGGTAAGCCGCCGGCAGGTCTCCCTTATCTCGTTTATTACCGGCATCTCCGTCGTAGGCGTCGGGCTTGGCGTCGCGGCTCTTATCGTCGTACTGTCGGTGATGAACGGATTCTACGATTTCGTCCGCGACATGCTCGTTTCGCTGGATCCGCACGTTCGTATCGTGAGCGCGGAAGAACGCGGCCTCGCCAATCCGGATTCGCTGATGAGGATGGCGCTAGATGTGGAGCATGTCGACCACGCCTCGGCATACGTCGAAGGGAAAGCCCTGTTTGTTCCACGTAACGGCGGTGAATTGAACAAGGTCGTCGTTGTTCGCGGCGTCCAGCCGGAAGCGTATTCGACCGTCAGCGGGGTCGTAGAGCGAACGGGTCTCGGGAACTTCCAATTCGACCGGAAGGATGGTCGACCGGGCCTCGTGGCCGGCATGTCCCTGGGCCAGCGTATGGCCCTGCTTCCTGGAACTCGCGGCACTGATCCGAGCCAGGTGGCCTTGCTATCCGCCCCGGCACTCGAGAGTATGCTCACCAGCATATTCGGCGGTGCGCCGCTGATGTGGTTCGACGTGCGCGGACTATTCGAGATGGAAGATGTGTACGATGAGAGCCACGTTTTTATCGGCCTTGAGGAAGCCCAGCGGCTCTTCAGGATGGGCCGGAACGTTTCCGGCGTAGAGCTTCGACTGGATGATCTGGACCACGCCGATGAAGTCCAGGCGGCATTGCGCCGGCATCTACCATCGGATCAATTCGAAGTCCTAACCTGGTATGATCTTCAGAAATCGCTCTACGACGTCATGCGCCTGGAGAAATGGGGCGCTTCGGTAATCCTCGTTTTGATCATCATCGTGGCCGCCTTCAACATCGTAGGTTCATTGACGATGGTCGTCATCGAGAAGCGGCGGGATGTCGGCGTGCTGCAGGCGATGGGCGTTTCGCGCCGTGACGTTCGTCGCATCTTTCTCTTAGAGGGGGCTCTCGTCGGTGGTCTTGGTACGTTCGCCGGCCTGGTGTTCGGCCTCGGCCTCTCGCTGCTGCAGAAGTACTACGAGCTGGTTCCCCTCGCGGGCTCGGAATCATTCATGATCGATGCCTATCCGGTCTCGATTCGCGCGCTGGATCTGGTGCTGATTTGCACCGTCGCCATTGGATTGTGCATACTCGCCGCCATTTACCCTGCGCGGCGTGCGTCGTCCGTCGAGCCCGCGGCGGCGGTAAACGTTGAAGGGTGAGGAAGGGGAAGGGAAACCGCCGAGCGTCGAAACCTTTGCACTCTTCCTCTTCCTTTTGAATGTTTCCCGCCCCGTTCGTTAGATTCCTCCGATCCTTCTCAGATTCCTCCGACCCTCTCACAACCCCACCCTCTTCCCCTCATGATCCACAAGCGGTTCGAGATGATCGGCATTCCCGAGCGGCCGCCAAAGCCGAGAAGAACCGGCCTGACGCTCATGCTCGACAAAGGCCTCTCCGCCCGTCAGGTGGAGGATGTGCTCGACGTGGCCGCAGACTACGTCGATCTCGTGAAGCTTGGATGGGGTACGGCCGTGATCACGCCGGGGCTCGAGCGAAAGCTCGAGATCTACCGCAGCGCCCACGTGCCGGTTTATCTTGGCGGGACCTTGTTTGAGGCGTTTTTCCTGCGCGATCAGCTCGACACGTACAAACGCCTCCTGGCGTCGCTCGGTCTCGATCACGTTGAGATCTCTGATGGCTCGCTTCACATTGTGCATGACGAAAAGCTGCGCTGCATCCGATCATTCGGAAAAGAATTTAAGGTGCTCAGCGAGGTCGGGTCGAAGGACGTCGACCGCATCATGCCTCCGTACAAATGGGTGCAACTCATTCAGGCCGAACTCGAAGCCGGCAGCTGGAAGGTAATCTGCGAATCCCGCGAGAGCGGTACGGCGGGTCTTTACCGCCCGAACGGTGAGGTGCGCTCGGGCCTGGTGGATGAGATCGCCGATCTTATCGACCGCGACCGACTCGTCTTCGAGGCACCCCGAAAGTCGCAGCAGGTCTGGTTTATCCAGCACCTGGGAACGAACGTCAATCTCGGCAACATTAGTCCGGAAGAAGTCATTCCGCTTGAAACACTGCGCCTCGGCCTGCGGGCCGATACGCTGTTCGAATTCTTCAGAACCCCCCATCTCCCGCTGATTCGCCCCAACGGCGCCCCGGAAGTTCACAGCACCGAGTAGCCCGTCCAGCCGGCGTCTCTGCCGCCTTCTTCCCCCATCTCCTCCTCCGTTTTTTAAAGAAACATTTGGATCGGCGTCTCCTTTAACACGCGGCCTTCATTGGGAATTCGGAGCCGGATCGTCCAGCTGCAGCTGTCTTTCGCTTTGAATAGGAGGCACGCTGACGTATTTTAATAGGCTGAGCCGCATGTGCGGCTTTTTCTGTCTGATAACAGCGCCCAGCCTCACTAGAATGCGGAAATTGATCGACGAAGTGATATGTCACGCAAGGACGACCTTACGGGCCGCGGGCCGAGAACGGGAAACCATGTCTCTCACGCGAACAACAAAGCGAAGCGTACTTTTAGACTGAATCTTCAGAAGAAGCGCTTCTACGTTCCGGAGCAGGATCGCTGGATCACGCTTCGAGTCTCGGCCAAGACGCTCAAGACGATTAACAAGAATGGGATTTCGGCGGTGCTCGACGAAGCACGTCGCCAGGGCGTGCGGATCTGAGGATCGAATCGCGCGTTCCCCGAAACGCACAGACGTAGAGACTCGTTATGGCCAAAGGAAAAGACGTTCGCCATCAGGTGATTCTGGAGTGTACGGAGGCGCCGGGTACGTCGCGCTACGCGACGACAAAGAACCGCCGCAACACGACCGAACGCCTCGAATTAAAGAAGTACAACCCCAAACTTCGGAAGCACACGGTGCACCGCGAAATCAAGTAATTCATATCGCGCAGTCGTATCGCGCGATCAAAAAGTTCTATTGAGCGATGGCAAAGAAGCAGAGTTTCGGCGACAAGATTAGGAAGCAGCGCGAACAGGGCCGCCAGATGGTAAAGATCGTCTCGGCCGAGAAAAAGGTGAACGGACAGTACCGCTTCCGGCAAAAAATGGTGCACGTGGACGACGTGCCGAACGAGCTGAAAGCGGCCAAAGATGCCGTCTAAGAACGGCCGTTCGAGGATGCGAAGGGTCACCGTCAAATCTCGGCTGGCCAAATCGATCGACCACCCGACGGTCTGTCAAGCCCAAAACGACGAACTCAAAACCAGGGACCAGCAAATTTCGGGGCGTAGCGCAGTCCGGTAGCGCATCTGCTTTGGGAGCAGAGGGTCGTCGG
>CAZART010000022.1:20781-55639 GCA_964487555.1 uncultured Rhodothermales bacterium | reverse complement strand
GGACACTGAATCATGAATTGATGCTGCCCGCCTTCGAGCCGCGCCAGCGAGCGGAAGTAGGAGCGTGGCTGAACACAGTTCGGACAGTGCCACCTACGGCCCTCAAGAGGTGTCGTGTCGGTCTCTACGGGCCGCCATGGACAGAGGAACAGCAGCTGCTCAGAAGAGAGATACCCGACTTTTTGATCGCTCATTGTTCGTGAGGCCTGATAGACCGATAGCTAGAGGCGGCGAATCTTGATGCTTCGAAACCAGACGTCGTCGCCGTGATCCTGAAGCACAATGTGTCCACGCCGGCGCTCAGCAAATCCTTCAATGTCCCGGTACTTACTGGCCGCGAGCACCGAATCGAATCGCGCCGTTCCCAGATCAAAGCTAATTACGAGTTCGCCGTTCAGCCAGTGCTCGCCGCGGCCATCATCGATAACGATCCGGCTTCGGTTGAATTCGCCTACCGGTGCAAGGCGCTTGCTGTCGTTCGGAGGAATCAGATCGTACAGTGCAGCCGTCGTCCGCGTAGGCCCGTTAAGAGCATCGGGATGTCGCTCGTCATCGAGGATCTGATATTCGAATCCGAGGGCCGCATGGCCAGGAGGATTCGCGGTCGACATCGCCTCCGAAACGTTATACTTGACGCCGCTATTGGCGCCGGGTGCAACCTTCCACTCCAGATATAACTCGAAATCGTCGAAGGTCTCCGTCGTGATGATATCGCCGCCCTCGAGCGGCTGTCCGTCCGGCGCCGTCGGAATCTCGCCGCTGGCTACCTTTCGAATGGCATCGCCTTCAATCACCCAGTGCGACTCCGGAATCGCATCACGACCGAGACCCCGCCATCCCTCAAAACTATTGCCGTCGAATAAGAGGGTCCAGCCGGCTTCCCGTTCATCTTGCGTCAAACTGTTCCGGGGTGCAAAATCCCGCGACGCCGATCCCGCGCTCGAGCATCCGAGCATGAGCAAGCACACGACAATGACGATTCCTTCACTAAGCGCTGTTGCGGCTTTCATGGACATGAGAACGTTGAAACAGTTTCGGCATGCTGCTTTGTCTATGGGGCCGCCTGCCGTGCAACGCGACGTTTGGGGGGCCGTCTGCATCTTGAGGGCGCTTTACCGTCCCGGCTCCGGCGGATGGAGACCGACAGAGCGGGCTTTCTCGAGAGCCATGGGTTTGATCTCCGAGATAAACTCCTGAAGCTCAGCAGCGAGCATCCCGCATTCTCTGGCGACTTCCGTATAGGCCTTCTGGACGCGCGTCAGACTCTGATCCCGGTCTAGAGCTTCCGCGGGCTCGAAGAGGCTTCGCGCCGTGAGCTGGGCGACTGATACCGCCATGATGACGCGCCGGTCCGCCTCCTCGCATTTTTCCGGATCGGAATGGTAGCGGATTGACTCCCCGAGCTCGGCCGGCAACTCCCACTTGTTGGCAATTTCTGCTCCTAGCCGCGTATAATCCGTCCGATAGTGCACCAATTCCCTCCCGATTCCGGGCGGAAGACTGATGGTCTCGCCAAACGGCGTGCTGGCCTGCGACCAGAGGCCGCTGTACGCCACCGGATCTGAAGCGAGTAGAGCAAGACGCCCCAGCTGATGCGTCAAAGCGCACGTGACGACCGTGGATCCGTCGTTCAGACGGCTCTTGCCGACGAGTTTCTTCGCGATCGCCCCTGCTGCGACACTCGTCCGTACGATGTAGGTGTAGGCGTTCCGCGCGGCATCCGTGTAAGCTCCCTCCTTCTTTTTGATATACCACTCGGTGAGGATCGTATTGCGCACGGCATCGAAGCCGAGCATCGCCACGGCCCGCTCAAGCGCCGTTACGTTCTGTCGTAAAGAGTATTGCGGCGAATTAACCTGCCGTAGAAGGTGTGATACCGTTATGGGATCCGTTTCTAGAATTTCGACGAGCTCACGGATGTCGGGCTGGGCATCCCGCCCTTTCATCTCGACGACGCGCTCGTAACTCGATGCCGGCGGGCTGATGGTGACGTCAAACGAGGAAATCTGCACGAACGATAGATTAGCTTGCTTTCAGGAACGGTGCGGCCATTAGGGCCGCACGTGACCTCGGCCGATGCCGATCCATTTATACGTCGTTAACTCCTCCAGTCCCATCGGTCCGCGGGCGTGGAGCTTCTGGGTACTGACGGCCACCTCGGCTCCAAGTCCAAACTCACTGCCGTCCGTAAAGCGGGTACTTGCATTTACATAGACCGCGGCCGAATTCACGCGATCGATGAACGCATTTGCGTGCCCCCAATCATTTGTAAGGATGCTGTCCGAGTGCTCTGTGCTGTGATTTTGCACGTGTTCAATGGCTTCATCCACATCCGCGACGACCTTTACGCCGAGCGTAAGGCTCAGCCATTCACGGTCGAAATCCTCCGCGGCGGCCCGCACCAGCTTAACGCCTTCGATCCCGAGCACGAAATCACGCACTTCGTCGGTCACTCTAAGCTCTACATCGCTCGCGGACAAACGACGCGCCACATCGGGAAGCAACTGAGCCGCCACGCCTCGATGGACCAACAGCGTGTCGAGCGCATTGCAAACGCTCGGGCGCTGGACCTTGGCATTCTCGATGATATCGACGGCCCGTTTCAAATCGGCTGATTCGTCGACGAATATATGACAGATTCCCATACCACCCGTGATGACGGGTATCGTGCTCTTTTCGCGGCATAGACGGTGCAGGCCCGCTCCACCTCGCGGTATAATCATGTCGACGTACTCGTCGAGCTGCAATAGCCCTGAAACGAGGGCCCGATCCGGATTCTCGATATACTGGATGGAATCCTCAGGTAATCCAACGCGCGTTACAGCGCGCCGGATGACCTGAATGAGCGCAAGGTTGCTCCGCAGCGTCTCGCTTCCCCCACGCAAGATAGCCGCATTTCCTGTTTTCAGGCATAATGCGGCGATGTCGACGGTCACGTTTGGCCGCGCCTCGTAGATGACCCCGATGACGCCGAGCGGAATGCGCCGCTTGGTCAGGCGCATCCCGTTCGGCAGAATTTTGCCGCTGGATTCGGCACCGACGGGATCAGGAAGATCCACGACGGAACGCGTGTCGGACGCGAGACGCCCGATTCTCTCTTCGTTCAGCATCAGCCGATCGAGAAGCGCATCGTCCAGGCCTCTGTCGCGGCCGTCTTGAACGTCCAGCGCATTCTGCTGCAGGATCTCATCGGCGGTCTGTTCTATTTCGTCGGCAATGGCCATGAGCGCTTCATTCTTCTCCTCCGTCCGAAGCACGGCCAATTTTCGGCTCGCGGATCGCGCAACGCGGCCGATATCCTCCAGCGATGTCCTTTCCACAACGTCCATGGATGCTCGGAATAGTCGTTCTCTTCAAATGAGGATGAGGTCGTCACGATGGACGACGACGGGGCCGGAGCCGTAACCGAGTATACTCGATATCTGCTCCGACTGCTGCCCCTTGATCTTTTTCACGTCGGCACTACCATAACGGGCTATACCTCGGCCTAGATCCTCTTGCTCCGGACCGCAAAGGCGAACCACGTCGCCTCGATCGAAGTCACCATCCACATCGACGATGCCCGCCGGGAGGAGACTGCCACCACCACGAAGGAGGGCTCGCGCGGCGCCTTCGTCGACGACGATCCGTCCCACAGGAACTGCACCACCGAAGATCCAGCGCTTACGCCCTTCCAAGGGTGTGTCCGTGGCCGGAAAGCGTGTTCCCACTTTCTCGCCGCCCGCGATGCGCAGAACAATGTCCGGTGCGCTGCCGGAGGCAATCACGACGTCGGCACCTGATCGCCGCGCCAGATCGGCCGCTTCGAGCTTTGTTCGCATCCCACCTACCCCCAGTCCGGTCACGCTCCCGCCTGCGAGCTTCCGCATTGCGGCATCGATGTTGCGGACTTCCGGGATGAGCTCGGCCTTCGGATTCTTCCGCGGATCGGCGGTGAACAGGCCAGGCTGATCAGTCAAGAGAATCAGCAGGTCAGCCTCGGCGAGCAGCACGCAAAGCGCGGACAGATTATCGTTGTCACCCACTTTGATCTCGGACGTAGCAACGGCGTCATTTTCGTTCACGATGGGAACGATGCGATGTTCGAGCAGCGTCTGCAGCGTATCCTGGGCATTCAGGAAGCGATGTCGATTTTCAAAATCAGAGCGCGTCAGCAGCATCTGGCCGACGTCGATGCGATAAATGTCGAACAGGTGCTCCCAAGTTTCCATAAGACGGCTCTGCCCGACCGCCGCCAGCATCTGCTTGATGCTGAGAGATTCCGGTACCTTCGTATGCCCGAGCCGCTCACGACCGGCAGCGATAGCGCCCGACGTGCATAAGACGATGTGCTCATCCTGCGCGTGAAGCGTGGCGAACTGACGAACCAGATCCACCATGTGGGCACGGTTGAGCCGATCGGTTCCGCCCGTCAGCACGCTCGTACCCAGCTTGACTACAATGCGACGCGGCATTACTCGTCCGCCTCTTCCCGATATGTTGCGTGTTCGATCGCGCGTGTCCAAAAGGCAAGATGCCGCGCGATCTCGGCATCAGCCATCGAAGCCTCGAAAGGACCCCGGTCGAGAGCAGGGAGGTACGTCATGGATCGGCGAGATTCATTGACATTAAACAGGCTCCCCAAAATAACAGACGCCGCGCAGAGCGCAAGATGGACGCACGAGGGCCCGTGACGATGTACCGGGAGCGGGACTCGAACCCGCACGGGCCTTTCAGCCCAACGGATTTTAAGTCCGTTGCGTCTACCTATTCCGCCATCCCGGCATTCTCGAGAAGCTACATTAGAACGGAGAGCGAGGGCAATCCGATCGCTGAATTTCTATCGAAGTGTACCGGATATCTGCTTCATCGGGACAAGAATGAGCCCAATAACGGATTAATTGGATCGGCAGATTTACCAATAACGGGTTCTCAGCGGAACCCTTCCCCTCTCTGTAGAGATAAATCCACGCCCCAAAGTACTCAACGCGCACCCGTATCCTGGCTCGTAACGTCTCTCATAGCAGTAGCGAATACCATCAGGAGGCACGTCGCCTCGTTCAAAACATCGCGGGGCGTGCCCATGTGCCGTATTCCAACCGCAGCGAGGCTGCTCTGCTCATCCTCTCCGACGGCAGCTGGATTCCCGGCGTGCGCCTCGAAAGCGCCTCCTTCTCCCTCACCATTCCCGCCCTCCTTAATGCGGTGACCACAGCCTTCGCCGGAGAGCGTACCGACATAGCGGCCGTATTTCTTTCCCGGCCCATTTTGCCCGAGGAACACGCAGCGATGCAGACGCCGCCTCTGGATCGGCTATCCCGGACGAGTCCGGACTGTTATTCCATCCGCCAACAGCCTCTTCCTACCCTGCTGAAGGCGTGGGATCCCACGATGCACGTTGAAGCCCCCTCCTGCCCGGAGGATGGAATTCTTCTCGCCCGTTCCGCGGCCGCGCACGCCCACGTTCCCGAATCCAATTTTCCTGTCGGGTGTGTCATCGAAACACTCGAGGGGCCGTTCATCCCAGGCGTGAATGTCGAACACAGCGATTGGAGCCGAGTCCTCTGCGCAGAACGAAATGCCCTCGGCACAGCGGTGAGCTACGGATTCAAACACATCAAAACGCTTTATCTGAGCTGCGCGCGCGATCCGGCCGGTACGCCCTGCGGTGCTTGCCGGCAGCTGATTTCGGAACTAGCCCCCCGAAGCACGCTTTGGATGGATCGTGGCGAACAGCCTCCTGAGTCCGCCGACCCTCGGACGCTGTTGCCGGGCTCCTTCACCGGGACATCCATTCCAAAGAAACACTAGCATTGTCGGACGAGAGAGCTTCAGCGTAACCTCATGCTCCTTCAGAGCCTAATTTTCCTGCTTGGTCTGGGGGTGCTCTATTTAGGGGCCGAATGGCTTGTGAAAGGAGCCGCCAGTCTGGCGCTGAGCTACGGTATCCGGCCGATCGTGGTCGGGATCACGGTCGTCGCCCTGGGCACGTCGATGCCCGAATTCGTAATCAACTTTTTCGCCGCCTTCACCGGAGAAGACAGCCTGGCCCTTGGTAACATCGTCGGCTCCAACATTTGCAACATCGCCCTCATCCTCGGGATGAGCGCGATGGTACTGCCACTGGCGGTCTCTCCGAACACCCTCAGGAAAGAGTACCCATTGATGATAGCGGTACTCATCCTGTTTTACGTTCTGGCACTCGACGGGCTTATCAGCAAGCGAGACGGTGTGCTGCTTGTGGGCGGCCTCGTCGCCTTTCTCATCTACATTTTTTTCGATGCAAGGCGACTGAGCGGGCCACCCGTTAAAAAAGAACACGGCATCGGCAAGGATGGGAAGGCGGAAGCTCCCGCGAGCCGAAAGATCCTTTCCGTCGTCGTTGGCATCGTCTTGCTCGCTGCCGGTGCACGTGCCATGGTGTATGCGGCCGTCAACGTGGCAACCATGCTGGAAATCGACCCCGTAGTTGTGGGGCTCACCGTCGTAGCGGTCGGCACGAGCCTGCCTGAGCTCGCTGCTTCCGTCGTCAGTGCAATTCGACAGGAGTCCGATATCTCCGTAGGCAACGTGCTAGGGAGCAACATGTTGAACGTGTTATTCGTCGTCGGGTTTGTCTCTCTTATTCATCCCCTCAGGGTTGATCCGATCTCTCTGGAGATTCATTTTCCAGTCATGCTTTTCTTCGGAATCGTACTTTTGCCGCTGGCCTGGACCCAGTTCCGGATCACGCGAGTGGAGGGCGGATTTCTCTTTGCCGGCTTCGTCGGTTACATGGTTTTTCTGGCGGCTCCCTACTTCTAACCCGACGCCAGGGTTGCAGCGTCCCGGTATATCATCCCCAATGCATCATATTCTCAAATGGGTCCTGGTCGCCCTGGTAGGCCTTGTTGCTCTGGAGACGGCGATAGCCCAGTCGCCCCCACCGGAGCATGCGAAGTACTGGATCTTCTTCGTAGATAGAGGCGGAGCGGAAACGCTTTCGCGGTACGCTCCAACACCGGAAGCACTCGCTCGCCGCGCTCGCCGCGGCTCTGCGGCTCCGTCCTCGGTGGACTATCACGTCGCTCCTCAATATGTCACCGCCTTGCAAGAGCTCGGCGTGGACCCGCTCGTAGAGAGTCGCTGGCTGAATGCCGTCTCGGCATCGCTTTCTGAGGCGCAGCGACGCTCCGTTTCCGAACTCAAATTCGTCAGGCGTTTGCATCCGGTAGGCCGCACGACAGAGGCCCACTCCAACCGGACGGATGAGGTATCCACTTTCACCCTGTCCCCTCGCGCGGGGCCCTTGGCGCTGGATTACGGAGCCTCGGAGGTGCAGCTGGCGCTGGTAAACGCTACCCCCCCCCTCGAGTCCGGAATCGATGGCTCAGGTGTGCGTCTGGGCTTTCTTGACGCATCGTTTATGGGGCTGGAGCATCCGTCAATGCAGCATCTCTTTTTGAACGAGCGAGCCCGCTTCAGGGAGTTTACCGGTCGTGAGCAAGGGGGCTCCCATGGATTGAGCGTCGTTTCCGTCGCGGCCGGGTATGCTCCCGGTGAGCTCATCGGCCCCGCCCACGGGGCGCATATTCTCGCGGCGACCACCGAATACGTACCCAGCGAGACCAACGCAGAAGAGGATTACTTCGTCGCCGGTCTCGAATGGCTCGAAGCGATGGGCGCAGACGTCGTAAGCGCTTCGATCGGTTACACCACGTTTGATCCGGGCGAACGAGATTATACGCCCGCCGATCTGGACGGGGATACCGGCGTCACCACGCGCGCCGCCGACCGAGCCGCCTCGCTGGGCATCGCCTTCGTTGCGGCCGCCGGAAATGAGGGCTGTTCGTCGCCGGACTTCTGCTGGTATTTCGTGAACACACCTGCCGATGGGGACTCCGTCATCGCCGTTGGCGGCGTCACGGCGAACCTGTCACGGTCTTCGTTCAGCTCCTTCGGACCGACCGCAGACGGGCGGATAAAACCGGACGTCGCAGCGATGGGCACGGGGGTGTACATTGCGGTGCCCGGAGGCGAGTATGCACACTCCAGCGGCACCTCGTTCGCCGCGCCCATGGTGGCAGGCATCGTCGCCCAGATGCTGCAGGCAAACCCCTCGCTCAACCCTGCGGAGGTGGCCGACATTCTCAGGCAGACGGCGAGTCAGGCTGAAAATCCGGACAGTGCCCTGGGGTGGGGTATCGTCGACGCCGACGCTGCGGTGCGAATTGCGATTGATCTTAGCGCTGAAGAGGAACCACCGACCGAAACGCTCTCTGCTGAGGCGTATCCGAATCCGGCAACCGATTATCTGTTCATCCATATAAAAGCGCGCGGCATGGATCGTCCGGCCGTTCGACTGTACGACGTACTCGGGCGATCGGTCGAGACAGGGAACGCGGACATTCGGTATCCGAGTCGGGATCTTATCTCGCTGAAAACCGCGAATCTTCCGCCGGGCGTGTACATCTACACGATCGAAGCCGACCGCACGCGTGCGAGCGGGAAGTTCGTCGTCGTCCGATAGTTCGTTCGGATTCTCACCTCCTAAATTTATCTATGTCATTTTCGTTCGGGCTAAGTCCGTGGCTCCTGGTGCTATCGACGGTGGTTGCCGGAGCGCTGGCGTACTGGCTTTACCGCCACACGACACCGGAGCTTTCGGCGCCCAAGCGCGCGGGCCTCGGCCTGCTTCGTTTTGCCGCCCTATTCCTGATTCTTTTTCTCCTCTTTGAGCCGATACTTCGGCTTGTCGACCGAGACGAGAAAAAGGCTGTCCTGGCTGTCCTTGTCGATAACACGCAGAGTCTCGTCATGACGTCCAGCACGGATTCGTCCGCCGCCCACGTGCGCGATCGCATTCGGACGCTGTTCGAGCATCTACCGGCAGCCCTTCGCAATGCAGACATTCAAATATTCAGTTTCGCCAACGACCTAGGAGCCCGCGAAGTCCAGCTGGACTCCCTGGCGTTCGACGGCACGCGCACGAACATCGCACGGGCCCTCGAACAGCTTCGTGAGCGGCTGAACGAGAATAATCTGCGCGGTGCGGTGCTGCTTTCCGATGGTCAATACAATACGGGGCGGAATCCGCTATACGTAGCAGATCGGTACCCCGTGCCCATCTACACAGCAGTTCTGGGCGACACGGCGCGCCACCGTGACATCCAAATTCGGCGCGTGATCACCAACGATATTGCGTACGTCGACACCGAGCTGCCGGTACAGATAGCGCTAAGGGCCGAAGGATACGGAGGAGAGCCGATTACGGTAACCCTTCTTCAGGATGGACAGACGCTTTCGTCGAAACGCGCCGAGTTGCCGCAAGGGTCGTCCGAGATTACGATTGACCTCACCATGACTCCCGAAGAAGAGGGACTCCATCGGTATTCTGTCGCCGTTTCTCGGCTGGATGGAGAAGCTACGTACCGCAATAACGTGGAGTCGTTCACCGTCCGCGTTCTACGCACGCAGAGAAAGGTGCTGCTGCTCGCGGCCGCACCGAGCCCCGATGTCTCCTCAATCCGGCAGCTCCTGACCGAAAATTCCACATTCGACGTCCATACATACGTGCAGAAATCGAGAGGCGTGTTCTACGAAGGGCCAATGCCGTCTTCGCTCGACGACTATGATGTGATTGTTATGGCTGGGTATCCGGGGCGGGCCGCGGCTCCGGAAGATATGCAGCGTGTGCGGGTCGCCGCCGAAGCCGGAACCCCTATCTTTTTGCTCTTCGGTCGGAGTATGCATATTCAATTCGTCGACGAACAATTCAGTGACGTCTTGCCGGCCGTCCCAGATCGGGTCCGTTCCGGATTTGTCGAAGCGTCCTTCGCTCCAACTTCGGATGCGGCGACCCACCCGATCATGATGATACCTGATGCTTCAACTGAAACGTGGCTGCGCTTGCCACCTCTTATCTACAGCCAGACCCGGTGGCGTGCTTCTCCGGATGCCCGCGTTCTCGCCCGTACCCGGGTGCGAGGCGTGGATCTCGATGATCCCCTCCTGGTAATCCGTCGGCGCACCCAGTCCCGTTCCGCCGCCTTGCTCGGGGCTGAAACCTGGCGATGGCGCAACGTGTCGGAAGATCTTGATCACCTGGCCCCCCTCTGGCCCACCCTTTTTGCCAATACGCTGGAGTGGTTGTCCGCACGCGAAGAGGATCAGCCCGTCCGCGTCGTCCCCGTCCGCGATCTTTTCGGCGGCGGCGAGATGGTTGAGCTCACAGGACAGGTCTACGACGAAAGCCTGAATCCTCTCAGCGATGCAACGGTCGAGGTTCAGGTCACGTCGCCCGACGGCACCGTTTTTCCTTACGTGATGCAGCCGATCGGAAATGGACGATATACGCTCGATGCGGGCACGTTTCCGGAGGGTACGTACCGCTTCGAAGCGCAGGCGCAGAGAAACGAATCCATGATCGGTGACGATGAAGGATCGTTCGCCGTCGGTGCGCTCACCCTCGAATTTAAGGAGACACGCGCGAACGCAGCACTGATGCGACAGATCGCACAGCGCTCCGGCGGAGACTTGATTGATCCGGATCATATGGAGACCTTTACGTCCGGTCTGGCGGCCTCGGGCGCCTTCGCGCCGGTCGTCGTCGAAGCGGAGCGGGAGATTGAGCTCCGGCGAAGATATATATTCCTTGCGATGGTGATCGGACTTCTTGCGACTGAATGGTTCATCCGCAAGCGCAGCGGAATGGTATGACGGATAGGCAAAAAAATGAGGATCCACACGAAGACCTCCGGACGCTCCGCGATGCGCTGGACGTCTACGTAAGTGGGAGATCCGGGCTCCGATTCGAAGCCCTGGCGCGCTTTGCCGGTCCTCTTTTCGATCTCTACGAGGTGGATTGGAAGTCCCACGAACGGCACCTCGCGAGGCGCGATAGGGACGAACTGACCACGATGCTTGCCGTGCTTGACACGGCTCGGCTCCTCTGGTCTTTCTTTCTGCTTGACGATGAAAAAAATCTTCAGATGCTTCCGGAGTTGGAGGATGCGCTCCTCGGCCGCGGCGCCGGCGACTTCGAGCGAAGCAATGTCCTCGTTCTGCTCAGCTTGATGGAAGGACACTGGCAGCAGTTCACACCGGCGGAACGTGCCGAGGCCGAGCAGACTCCCGGGTACACGCTACCTCCCTTCGAACGCCTCCTTGATGAATACCAGGGACCGAGCCCGAGCGAGCCGGTGAGCGATTCCGCTCGCTACGGTCCTGAAAATCTGGAGTTACCGGACGCTCTGGCTTTATTTGCTCAGCCGCTTTTGGAAGATGCCAGCCTGCATGACGATCCTGATGCTCTCGAGCGGCGAATCGCTCGCGCTCAGGCTTACTGGGACCTGGCGATCGCCCCTCCCGATGAATACGAAATAGAGCTCGCCCGCATTCTCGAAGCCTTCGCCTCTACAGCCGTCGAGCGCGAAGCCATTCGTCGGGAAGCCGGTGCCATGATGCAACGGTATCGCCGCCTTTTTCCAGAACGTCCAGGCGGTGAGGTCTAGAAAGCCACACTGTCCATTCACGTCACCTTGAAAACTGGTGGCGGCACGGATCGTATGCTCTCACGGCATTCCGACAGCGATACATCCATTCAATGAGTGAATCTGGTCTCGACATACCGAGCATTCCATGTTTCGACGCGGACAACCTCGATGGAGACGCGCACCCCCCCGAGGATTATCAGAGCTTCCTCGTCGAGATTCGGCGCCATCTTCACCGAAACCCGGAGCTCGGCTTCGAAGAACACCGAACGTCGGCGTTTATTCGGCGGGTACTTGAGGAGCACGGGTTCGAGGTCCACGGTCCCGTCGCGGGCACAGGTCTCTACGTCGACATCGAAGGTGATCTAGAGGGGCCTACCGTCGGGTATCGGGCCGATATGGACGCGCTGCCTACGGCCGACGCGAAGTCGGCTGATTATGCGTCTATCAGCCCGGGCGTCGCGCATCTCTGCGGACACGATGCCCACTCGACCATCGCCCTTGGTACCGCCGTCCTGCTACGTTCCATGCGGGACCGTCTGCGCGGATGTGTTCGCGTCTTTTTTCAGCCGAACGAAGAAGGCACGCCAGGTGGTGCAATCGCTATGATTCGAGACGGCGTTCTGGACGGCGTCGAGGCGGTGTACGCCATTCACGTAGACCCGACTCTTGAAGTCGGCAAATTCGGTCTGCTTGCCGGCGCAATAACCGCTGCGACGGATCGGTTTCGCATCCGAATAAAAAGTCGAAGTACGGGACATTCTGCACGGCCGCATGACACCGCCGACACCATATGGATCGCGGTTCAAATCAGCAACGCGATGTATCAACTGGTCGGCCGGATTACGGATACGAGAAATCCGGCGGTTCTGACCATTTGCCGATTTCGAGGTGGTGATGCCTTCAACGTTATTCCCGCAGAAGTAGAATTCGGTGGAACGCTTCGTTCCACGTCGGTGGAGGATCGCCAAACCCTGATCCGTAGAATCGAACACCTCGCGACTGAGTTCGCAGCCGTGAACGGC
Source organism: uncultured Rhodothermales bacterium (assembly GCA_964487555.1). Taxonomy (GTDB): domain Bacteria; phylum Bacteroidota; class Rhodothermia; order Rhodothermales; family VXPQ01; genus CAZART01. Next base: position 43,164 of record CAZART010000022.1, on the reverse strand, counting down.
GCGCGGGCCCACGTAGACTTCGACTATGGATCGCCTCCCGTTCTTAACGACGAACGGCTCATCGCACATCTCGAAGAGACGATCCGCGATGTATGTGGCAATGAGGCCGTACACCACGTGCCACGGCCGAGCATGGGCGCCGAAGACTTCGCCCATTATGTAGCCCGCATTCCGGGAGCACTTCTACGTGTCGGTACTTTCTCGGGACCACGAACGAGCTTTCCGCTTCACGACGCCCACTTTGATATAGACGAGCACGCACTGGCACCAACGGCCTATCTAATCGCACAGGCGCTCGTCCGCCATCTGGACCGCCGGATTCTCGGTTCCGTTTGAAGACGGAGGTTATATCGGCGGCATTTGCGGGTCTATTAAGGGTATGCTGAACGTCGACGCGCGTCGACGATGCCCTTGAAATCATCCTCGAGACCGATGCCGCACTGCCGCTTCGCCCCGCCGTACGTCTTCGTGCTTCTGGTCGGTTTGTATGGCCTCTTCGCCGCACCTTGCAGCCTCGCGCAATTCTCAGAGTCTTTCGAAGATGGCGAATTCCTGTACGATCCGGCCTGGACCGGCGATACGGATCGATGGACCATCGGCGAGCTGCACGGCCCGGCGCTGCAGTCAAACGGGACCGCTGCAGCGGACACGATTCATCTCGCCACACACAGCCGGACCGCGTATGGGGTTTGGAATTTCACGGCGGCACACCGATCGGTGAACCTGAGCTCTTTCAACGGCATGCGGATCTTCCTGGTGTCCGATCGGCCGGATCCGCGCCGGCATGCCGTCGGATACTACCTGCAGCTCGGCACGAACAACACCGACGCCGTGTCGCTCTGGCGCGCCGACGGTTCGCTCGCGACGCAGCGCGTGGAACTAGGTCGTTCAAGCGAGAGGGTCGTGGCGGGCGATTCTTCCCTCCTCGGCATTGTTGTGGAACGCGACGTTTTCGGACGATTTCGTGTCTTTATAGACGACGTGCTTGTAATCTCCGCCACGGATAATCGACATGCGTCAAGCGCCTTTTTCGCCGTATGGGTAAAGCACACGGCCAGGGGCGCAACCTCGTTCCTGTTCGACGACATTGTCGTAGTACAAGAGACCAATGAGAACGCTGGGCCCGTTCCGGGGCGCGGTGAGATCGTGCTCAACGAGTTGCTCTTCGATCCGTCCCCGGGACAGTCTGAATTCGTCGAGCTCCAGAACCGCGGTCGGACGCCGTTCGACCTCCGCCTCTTGCGGATACGAGACGCGCGCTCAGACGACATTCCCATCTCTTTTTCGAGATACTTACTGCAGCCTGAGGCCTACATCGTCCTCGTTGAAGATACGGCGTCATTTAGCCCGGTTGTGAACGGCGTCACATACCTTTCGGTGGACGGTTGGCCGCCGCTCAACAATGGCGGAGATGCTGTCGTTTTGGCAGGCCCCGACGGCGTTGTTGATTCGCTGTCGTATGACGGTACCCGATCGGCTCAAGGCGTATCTCTGGAGCGAATCGATCCGGATGCCCCTTCCGAATCGTACAATTTCGCCGCGTCGGTGGATGCGTCGGGATCGACGCCTGGACGCGTTAACAGTGTATTCGAAATCGATAATGTCGCGCCCTCTATTTTATTCGCTGAGCAGACGGGAGCGGCGACGCTCGAGCTTCATTTCGACGAGCCGGTGCGCGCCTATGAGCTCACCCCATCCTCCGTGCTCTACGCATCAGAGGTCGTCGAGCTTCTTCCCCTTTCCGAAGCGGCCATTCGAATCCTTCTCGATGAGCCGCCTGCGAATCCCGTGATCGGGCTTGAAACCCTCCTCGACCGGAAAGGAAACCGGGCCGACCGACCGACGAGCCCGATCTCTTTTCTGCCGAAATCTGGAGATCTAGTCTTCAGCGAGATCATGTACGAGCCCCGTGCCGACGGTTTTGACGGCCGTGCCGACCAGATCGAATTCGTTGAGATGGCCAATATCTCCGATCACGTACTCTCAGTCACGCACCTGATCCGTACACGCAATGTCAACGAATACGGCAATGCCGATACGCTCCGATTCGGTCGTCCGTTTTCCGCTCTCGTGCCGGGTGCATACCTCGTCGTCGCCGTAAGCGACAGCGCCGCTCTTCGGCGGGCGTTTCCGACAACTCGAGTCGGCGCCCGCACCATGTATGTTTCCGCACCCGGACTTACTCTCGCCAACGGCGGCGACCGCCTCCGGATTCACAATCGACTCGGCGAAGTGATCGATGATGTGACCTACCGACCGCAGTGGCATCATCCCGATCTGGCTGAGCGACGTGGATTTTCTCTTGAACGCGTGGACCTCCGTGCTCCGGTCGGGGATGCGGCGAGTTGGTCGAGCAGCGCCGCCGCCGATGGCGCGACACCGGGCGCCCCAAACTCAATCGCGCATACAGCTCGGGTCGCCGATGCGTCGTACGGAATCACCGTAGACCCGTCCCCGTTTTCGCCGGACGGCGACGGCCACGATGATGCAGCCGTCGTATCCTATCGCTTACGATCGCGCACGCCAAACATCCGCGTTCGCATCTACGATGTTGACGGCTTCGAAGTACGCACCCTCGTGCCGTCGGGGCTTTCCTCCGCTGATGGTCGTCTGGTTTGGGATGGGCTAGACGGCTTCGATCGTTCTCTACGAGCGGGCATCTACATCATCATCTTGGAGGCCGTCGATGCGCACACTCGACGTGTTGAGCACTATAAGCACCCTGTAGTTCTTGCACGGCAATTTCGATAGCGGTTCTGCTTTTTCTCGCCGCCGCACACAGGTCCGTTGACTCCGGGCGACGTCGCCCGGCTTCGGCAAATCTTGCCGGAAGACATAGACCGACAGGGTGGTCGGACGTCGCCTCCGCTCTTGCGGCGCCGAACGGCACAGGAGTCTGTGCGAGCTTGATTAACGGAACCGGTACTGGTACCCTTCGTTGCATCAAGTGCAAAGAATTAATGGGTGTATATCCACGACTCCGAAGATGGCTGGAACGGCAGTACAGACGCAGAAGGAAGCTCCAATTCGCATCAGCGACCGCGCGGCTCAGGAAATCCAACAGATCATGACGACGAAGGATATCCCCGAAGGGTTTAGCCTTCGGGTGGGTGTCCGCGGCGGCGGCTGTTCGGGGATGAGCTACATTCTTGGATTCGACCGTATGCGCGAGCACGACACGAGCTTCGAAATCGAGGGGATCACGGTGTACATGGATAAACGCCACGGCCTATATCTGATGGGCACTGTAGTCGATTACCACGACGGGCTAAACGCGCGAGGCTTCACATTTAACAATCCGAACGCGACAAAAACTTGCGGTTGCGGTTCGAGCTTCGCGGCATAGAGCCCACCGAACAGACTCCGCTATCGCTCGTTTAATAAGCAAATCCGAGCGGCCCACGAGCGGATCCACAAGAATGTACTTTGCTTCTCGAAGGCGCGTGTCGTTCACCAGAACCCGCGCCTGTTTTGTTGGAACAGGGGGTACAGGCTTCGGTAATACCGTCGCTTACCGGGAGGGCCGACCACGCCCCCGCTACCCGGCCCCGAGCATCCCGGATGCCCCCTTGGCCTACAATTTGCTTTGTACGGAGAAGCGACGTCAATAGGAGTTCGGGGTACATGTTTTTGGCCGTGCCGCACCCGACAGAAATTGTCGAAGAGACCTTTGTGCGGCCGGCGTGGTGGGTCTCGTTTTGAATCATCGTCTTAGCGAGGATCTCCACGTACTTCCGAATGACGCAGTAGATTACAGCACATGGAAGGAAATTTTTCTAATCGCGTCCGCGATGTCATCTCGTACAGCCGAGAAGAAGCGATTCGGCTGGGACACGACTACATTGGGACGGAGCATTTACTGTTGGGTATCATCCGAGAAGGTGAAGGAATCGCGGTTAAGATCCTTCGCAACCTTGGCTGCGACCTTTTTAAGCTAAAGAAGGCTATCGAGGACACCGTTCGTAGTACCGGGGGGACACTTACCGTTGGGAATATTCCTCTGACAAAACAGGCGGAGAAGGTTCTCAAAATTACGTATCTGGAAGCGAAGCTTTACAAGAGCGACGTCATCGGGACGGAGCATCTTCTCCTGAGCCTTCTCCGCGACGATGAAAATATTGCGGCCCAGATTTTGCAACAGGGCTTTTCAGTGACATACGATGCCGTTCGGGCGGAGCTTGACTCCATTATTAGCGGCAAAGCGTCCTCAAGGAGTAGCGGTTCCAGCGGACGCTCGTCTTCGGGATACGGAAAAGAGCGAAGTAAAATGGAAAAGAGCAAAACACCGGTACTGGACAATTTCGGACGTGATCTGACCAAATTGGCCGAAGAAGGCAAGCTGGATCCGATCGTGGGCCGCGAGCGCGAAATCGAACGCGTGGCTCAGGTCCTTAGCCGCCGTAAGAAGAACAATCCCGTTCTCATTGGGGAACCGGGCGTCGGCAAGACGGCCATCGCCGAAGGGTTGGCGATGCGCATCGTCCAGCGCAAAGTAAGTCGCGTGCTCTACGATAAACGCATTGTGACGCTTGATCTCGCCGCTCTCGTGGCCGGTACGAAATATCGCGGCCAGTTCGAGGAGCGCATGAAAGCCGTGATGAACGAGCTCGAGAAGAGCCCGGACGTCATTCTCTTCATCGACGAGCTTCATACGATCGTCGGCGCCGGCGGCGCATCCGGCAGCCTCGATGCATCTAACATGTTCAAGCCGGCCCTAGCGCGCGGCGAGATCCAGTGCATCGGCGCGACGACGCTGGACGAATATCGACAGTACATCGAGAAGGACGGCGCCCTAGATCGTCGATTCCAGAAGATCATCGTCGATCCCTCCTCTCCCGAAGAGACGATCGAGATTCTTAGAAACATCAAGGATCGTTACGAAGAGCACCATAACGTTCTCTATTCGGACGAGGCCATCGATCTCTCTGTGAAGCTTAGCGATCGCTACATCACCGATCGCTTTCTGCCCGATAAAGCCATCGACGTGATGGATGAGGCGGGAGCGCGTGTCCACCTGGCCAATATTCGCGTGCCGCAGGAGATCGTCACCCTCGAGGAGAAGATCGAAGAGATCCGCGAGGAGAAAAACCGCGTCGTAAAGAGTCAGCGGTTCGAAGAGGCGGCCCGCCTGCGAGACAAGGAAAAGAAGCTCCAGGAAGAACTCGAAGAGGCTAAGAAGGATTGGGAGCGGAAGGCCGAGACGGAAGTCCACGACGTGACGGTTGAGAACATCGCCCAGGTAGTGGCGATGATGACGAGCATTCCTGTCGACAAAATCTCGCAGCCCGAACAGAAGAAGCTCCTCAAAATGGAGGAGGCGCTAAAGGGTCGCGTAATTGGGCAGGACGAGCCGATCGAAAAGCTCTCGCGGGCCATCCGCCGTACCCGAGCCGGCCTGAAAGACCCCAAGCGGCCCATCGGGTCGTTCATTTTTCTCGGCCCTACCGGAGTCGGTAAGACCGAGTTGGCCAAGATGCTTACAGAGTATCTATTCGACTCACAAGATGCCCTCATCCGCATCGACATGAGCGAATACATGGAGAAATTCTCCGTCAGCCGTCTCGTCGGTGCACCTCCGGGCTACGTCGGTTACGAGGAAGGCGGGCAGCTCACAGAAAAAGTGCGGCGCAAGCCGTACTCGGTCGTGCTGCTCGACGAAATTGAGAAGGCGCATCCCGATGTGTTTAATATCCTCTTGCAGGTCCTCGATGACGGCATCCTCACGGACGGCCTCGGCCGACGCGTCGATTTCCGAAATACCATCATCATCATGACCTCCAACATCGGGGCTCGGGATATCAAGAATCTCGGCAAGGGTATGGGTTTTTCCCAGGCCGAGGAAGTGTTCAATTACACGACGATGAAGAGCACGGTCGAGGATGCCCTCAAGCGCGTCTTCAATCCCGAGTTCCTTAATCGCATCGATGACGTGATCGTCTTCCACTCGCTGGAGAGGAAGCACATCTTTGAAATCATCGACATCATGGCTGATGAGCTGCTGAAACGGGCGAAGGACCTCGGCATCGACGTGGACCTTTTGAAACCGGCGAAGGAGTTTTTGGTGGAGAAGGGATATGATGCCAAGTTTGGCGCTCGGCCGCTACGGCGAGCCATTCAGAAGTATATCGAGGATCCCATGGCCGAGCAGATCCTGGGTGAGGATCTCGGGGACGGAGACACGATCACCATATCCTACGACGCGGAGAAGAAAGCAGGCGAGCTCATCTTCAAAGTAAAGAAGGGCAAGAAGCCGCCGAAGGCGAAAGCCAAGACCGAGGAGGAACCGGCGCCCGACGACGCGAAGGTAGCCCCCAAGGAGACCGAAGCGCCTCCTGCTCCCAAAGACAAAGATGCCAAGAAAGAGGAAGAAGCCCCCGAAACGGCGAAGGAATAGAAACGGAATGCGCCACGTGTAGCGCGTATCCGGAATCGGCTATCCAAAAAGGGCCCCGCAGGTCACTCGACGGCGGGGCCCTTTCGTACGTTGGATGTTCCACCCTACAAACGGCGTTGTATCTACACAATCGGCGTTGTATCTACCTGCCACGACGGCTCTGCGCCTGCTTCGTGAGGATATCCTCCTTCTCCTTCTTGATGAAGATCCTCAAGATGAGCGCAAGGACTACGCCGGCAAAGAATCCTCCGATGTGCGCGCCGTAGGCCACGCCACCGACGGTCTCTTGCGAGATCATCACAGATCCAAGACCATTGAAGAACTGGAAGACGATCCAGACGCCGATGGCCGCGACGGCCGGGATCGACACGATGTGGTAAAGAAAGATCGCGGTCACGCGATTCTTGGGGAAAAGAACGAGGTAGGCGCCAAGGACGCCCGAAATGGCACCGGATGCTCCCAGGTTCGGTATGATGCCGTCGGGATTCAAGGCGATCTGAGCAACTGTGGCTACGATTCCGCTGACCAGGTAAAACGACAGGAATGCGCCGGCTCCGAACCGATGCTCGACATTATCGCCGAAGATCCACAGGTACAAGAGATTGCCAAAGAGATGGGCAAATCCCCCGTGCATGAACATGGCAGAGAGAATCGTCAAGTAAATCAGTGAGGGTCCCGGTGCCTGAGGAATCGTGACGGTTTGATCCTGAATACGCAAAGTCTGATTCGCGACGAGATCCTCTCCGGACATAATCTCTTGCGGAATTACACTCCATCCGTAGGTGAACGACTCATTGGCGCCCAGCTCCTGCAAGAAAACGAATACCGCCACGTTGGCAGCAAGGAGGCCCCAGGTAACGTACGCAGGGCCGCTTATTCGGCGATCGTCGTCAGATATCGGAAAGAGCATCGTATTCGGTTCGCTTCGATAATGACCGGCATTCCAGGGGCGACTCACTCCGCCGTTCATGATGAAGATAGCCCACCCCATCGTGAGGTCGGGCGGCGACGACGGACGATTTCGCATCGTTACAAATGCTGCACTCCGTGACATTTTTAGGGCCGCATCGTTCGCCGAGGCCCCAAAATCCTGGAGATACAAAACGTGCGCCCTTAGATTGCCGCGCGACCCATAATCCGTAACACACGTAGCGGGAATGCAGCGTATTGCCATCATTGGAGTCGGTCTGATCGGGGGCTCGCTTGGCCTCGTCTGGAAAAAGCGCCTGAATGACGTTCATGTTGTGGGCTTCGACAGCGCGCGCGTTCTTGAAACCGCACTGCGTCGAGGGGCCATCGATCGGGGCGCCTCCTCGCCGGCAGACGCCGTTCGCGACGCGCACGTGGTCGTTCTTGCCGCACCGCTTCGGACCATCGTCGCCACCCTCGAAGAAATTGCGCCTCATCTAAGGGCAGGAACGGTCGTGACGGATGTTGGCTCTGTCAAGCGGCCGGTTATTCATCAGGCGGTCGAAACTCTAGCGGATGATGTGATTTTTGTCGGCGGTCATCCGATGGCCGGATCGGAGCGGCGCGGCGTCAGATACGCCGATGCGCTTCTTTTTGAGAACGCCACCTACGTGCTCTGTCCTGCCGGGCCGACGGGCAACCTGGCTGACGATCGACCACAGTTCGTTGAGCTTATCCGGGCCACTGGCGCACGGCTACTCATTCTGGATGCGGACCGCCACGATCATATTGCTGCGACGGTCAGCCATCTACCGCAGCTGATCGCGGTCGCACTCATGAACTATGCTGCTGAACGTAACGAGCAGGACGATGCCTTCCTCAAGTTAGCTGCAGGCGGTTTTCGTGACATGACACGTATCGCTTCGTCGTCTTTCGACGTGTGGCGCGATATTCTAGTCGCCAACACCGGTCCTATACTGGACGCGCTCGCCGGCTTCTCGAACGGGCTTCAGAAGCTGCGCGGTCGCATGGGCGCAGAGGATCTTAAGGAGCTTCAACACGCATTCACGAGCGCGCATTCAGCGAGGGAATCGATACCGCGCGACACAAAGGGCTTCCTCCATCCTCTTTCGGACGTCTACGTATATGCCGAAGACCGCCCCGGTGAGCTGTTGTCTATCGCACGTATTCTTCACGGAGCTTCCCTGAACATCAAGGACATTGAATTACTTAAAATCCGCGAAGGGACAGGAGGTGCATTCCGGATCGGATTCGCGGATCCACGTGCTGCCAAGTCCGCCGTAGACGCGCTTTCTTCGTCGGGATATACCGCCTATCGGCTGTGACGGCGCGTTGCCGGTGCCGCACCGCCACCATCTATGGGGCGGTCGCTTTGTTTTTAGAGATATGGCCGTGAAGGAGGAAGTGAAAAAGACGCCGCTTTATCAGAAGCACGTAGACCTGGGCGCTCGGCTCATTCCGTTCGCAGGCTACGACATGCCCGTCCAGTACGAGGGCATCATCGAAGAGCACCTGGCCGTGCGGCGCTCTGCCGGGCTTTTCGACGTGAGCCACATGGGTGAGATCGTCGTACGAGGACCGCACGCCTTCGATTTCGTCCAACGCCTCGTAACGAACGACGTCTCTAATCTCTACGACGGCCGCGCGATGTATACGGTTATGTGTCGTGACGACGGCGGCATTGTCGATGATCTCCTCGTCTACAAAATGGCCGATGACGAATATATGCTCGTCGTCAACGCTGCGAACCACGAGAAGGATCTGGATTGGATGATTCAGAACAATCCGGATAAGGCGGTGCTGGACGACCGTTCAAACGACGTCGCGCTCATGGCTCTTCAGGGGCCCAATGCCCTGGGAATCGCAGCCAGGGTGGCGGGACAATCGCTTGAGGAGCTAAAGTTTTATCACTTCAGGATTTTTGCGGACCGTACCTTTTTTGATTGTGATTTCGCGCTTGTATCGCATACGGGGTACACCGGGGAGCGCGGCGTCGAGATCTACTGTGATGCTGAAAAAGCGCCACAGATCTGGGACGCACTTATGGAAGCGGGACGGGATTCCGGACTTAAACCGGCCGGACTCGGCGCGCGCGACACGTTGCGCATTGAAGCAGGCTTCTGCCTTTATGGCAACGACATCACCGAAGAGACGAATCCGCTGGAAGCAGGTCTCGGATGGTTGACGAAGCTCGAGAAGGAGGACTTCATCGGCAAGGCGGCGCTAGAGCAGATACGAGCAGAGGGACTTCGCCGGAAACTCATTGGCTTCGTCATGCAGGAGCGTGGCATTCCGCGCGGCGGCTATTCCATTCTGGATCAGGATGGCTCCGAGATCGGGAGCGTCACGAGCGGAACTCAGTCGCCGCTCCTTCGATACGGGATTGGGCTCGGTTACGTTCGGAATGAACACGCCTTCACGGTGCCCGGAAGCGAGATTCAGGTCTCGATACGCAATCGGCGCCTACGAGCCCAGGTACAAAGGCCGCCGTTTCATAAACAATAGGCGCATCTCATCTTCGCAACACGTTTTGGCCCTCGACGAACAACGATCTCCGCTGTTGAGGGTGGGTCGTCGAATCCCGCTTTAATTATGAAACAGAATCCGCCGACGTGCATTTAGCCCGCCGTGACTTTTCAGCCAGCGATAAAGGAATGAAAGTAGAGGTTTTCTTAACCAGCTCGATTGTAACCGAAGAGGACGTAAAAGGCCGCACTGTCGTTGTCATCGACGTGCTGCGAGCCTGCTCGACTATTGCCACCGCGCTCAACAACGGCGCACGGTCCATTGTCCCTGTCGCCGACATGGCCCAAGCTGGGAAGATCGCCTCCAATCTCGACCAACAGAGCTATCTTCTCGGCGGCGAACGGGGCGGCGAAAAAATCGAAGGCTATCACCTTGGAAATTCACCGCTCGAGTACACGGCCCCCACCGTCAGAGGTCGAACCATCATCTTTAACACCACGAACGGGACCGTTGCAATCGCGCAGGCACGTTCCGCGGATCATTTACTGATAGGTTCCTTCCTGAATGCCGGCCGCGTCGTCGAATTCATCCAGGAAGCGGGAAACGATCTTACGATCGTATGCGCCGGCTGGCGGAATCGGGTATCTCTTGAAGACACGCTGTGCGCTGGATTGATGCTGTACCGGCTATGGGACGGCGCCGAGCCTCGGTCCGTCTCTGACACCGCTCACATCGCTTTCACACAGTACGCCCACGACCGCGAAAGCATCTCGGCGGCCGTGTTGCGATGCAACCACGCGCAGTGGCTCTCGCGGCAGGGTCACCGGGAGGATGTCGAATACTGTATGCAACTGGACGCGCTTCCCGTACTTCCTTATTATGGTGACAGTCGTCTGGTTCTGTATGATGATAAACGCGTCCCCGCCTTAACTTGAGCCGATGACCTCCCTTTCGATCGCCACGCGTGTGCGAGGGACGCACTACTGCCTCTCACAATCTGACCCCAGGTGGACTTTGGACCGGCTCTCCGGTTGACGACACCACCCTTCCTGTCGTCTCCGGAAGCCCTATTCGCGTAATGCTCACCTCATGGATTAAGCTGTAGTTTCAGCTTAACTTACGCATATGGCCACGACCAACGTGAAAAAGCGGAAGCGCCGTAGTTCTTCGCGCAGCGGCGCTCCCCTCGTCTCTAGTGGACGTAAGAAGGAGGTGCTCGGATTTATTCTCATGGTCCTGGCCCTTCTTCTGAGTCTCGCATTTCTGACCTACGATCCAGGAGATGATGCGATCGCCCGTGCATTCACGCTACAGGATGCGCTCGATCCGGGTAACAACCGTGCTGCCAACGCGCTCGGACTGGTAGGCGCCGTGCTTGCACGCGCGCTCGTGCCGAACTTCCTCGGTTATACCGTTCTGCTACTCACCGGCCTCGGATTTTCATGGGGGTACGTCTTCTTCCGGCAGCGCACACCCTTATTTCTGCCGCTCGTCAGCGGCCTCACCATCGTCGGGGCGTTCACGATCTCATGCCTGTTCGGCTGGATGATGCTCGTCTTCGGCGCCGATCTAGCGCTGTTCAGCGGCACCTTCGGCCTTGGTGCGGCGGGATGGATGGAGCGTGTCTTCGGCACCGTCGGCTCCTTTCTCCTTTTATTGCTCTTTCTCTTCGTTACGGCACTTCTGCTGGTAGATCACGATATCCAGCGGACAATGGACCGCGTCGAAGACTGGATTCGGACCTTCAGATCGGCCCTGGCCGGATGGTTTTCGGGCAGCGCGGAACGATATCGTGAATGGCGACAAGCACGTAAGGAGCTGCTTGAAGAAAAGCGACAAGAACGTCGGTTATCCCCGCCGGCCGCTGAATCCCCCTCGTCTCCTCCGCGAGCCGCATCGCCCGGGCGCCTGATCTCAGAATCGAACGGCTCGACGCAATCCACGCCCATTCCGCGACCCTCGAGCGTCAACGACCTCTTTCGCGACGAGCCTGCACAACGTACAAGGTCGGCGGAACGACCGGCACGTACCTCTCCGCCGAAACCATCCTCCAGCAGCGAGCCGGAGCTGCACGTGCAGGAGCGCATTGAGGAGGAAAAAGCGGATTCAGTGTCGAGAGACGCCATTGTACCCGACATTCGAGAGAACGCCAGGTTCGTATATCCATCGATCGATCTTCTTGACGAGCAGGATGCCAGTCAGCCGCGCGTCGACTATACCGAACTTGAGGAAAACAAACGTATCCTTCTTGATAAGCTCGAGACGCATAACATCGAAATTGCGAGCATCAACGCGATCGTCGGGCCCACCGTTACGCTATATGAACTGACGCCTGCTCCCGGCATCAAGATCAGCCGGATCACGTCCCTCGAAGACGACCTGGCGATGGCCACCGCGGCGCGCGGAATTCGGATGATTGCTCCTATTCCGGGCAAGTCCGCCGTCGGCGTGGAAATTCCGAACCGGCACCGAGAGCTCGTTCCGATTCGCGACCTGATCGCTACGACCAGGTTTCGAGACGCCAAGATGGAGCTTCCGATTCCGATCGGGAAGACGATTGAAGGCGAGGTCTTCATGCAAGACCTTACTAAGCTTCCCCACCTCTTGATTGCCGGCGCTACCGGGTCAGGCAAGTCCGTGGGATTGAATGCGCTGATCACCGGACTCCTCTATGCCTGCCATCCCGCCAATCTGAAGTTTGTGATGATCGATCCGAAGAAGATCGAGCTTCAGCAATACAATCACATTGCGGATCACTACGTGGCCATGCCGGAGCACGGGCACGATCCCATTATCACGGATTTTGCAGAAGCCCTTGACATTCTGAGGAGCTGCGAGCGCGAGATGGAGAATCGTTATGACTTGCTCTCACAGGCCAGCGTGCGGGGCGTTCGCGAATACAACAAGAAATTGCAGGAAGGCCGGCTGAACGAAGAAGACGGATATCGTCATCTTCCGTACATCGTCGTGATCGTCGACGAGCTCGCCGACCTGATGATGACGGCAGGCAAGGACATTGAAGGTCCTATCGCGCGCCTTGCGCAAATGGCTCGCGCCGTGGGCATTCATCTCGTGCTCGCTACGCAGCGGCCGTCGGTGGACGTCATCACCGGCCTCATCAAGGCCAATTTCCCTGCCCGCATCGCCTATCAGGTCGCATCCAAGGTCGACTCGAGAACCATTCTCGATCAGAACGGCGCCGAGGGCCTCGTAGGCAACGGCGACCTGCTCTACATGATGGGCAGCCGAATCATTCGATTACAGGGTCCCTTCGTAAGCGTCGAAGAGGTTGATCGCATTGTCGATCACGTCGCCTCCCAGCGCGGACTCGGACCGTATCTCCTCCCTCCTTCCGATGTAAGCACCGCACCGGACGAGATTATGGGCGTCGAGGATACCGACGATCTGTTCAAGGAAGCGGCCCGTATTATCGTCCGCAGCCAGCAAGGATCGGTGTCGCTGCTGCAGCGCAAACTCTCGGTAGGATACACCCGCGCCGCTCGCATCGTCGACCAGCTTGAGGAGGCCGGCATCGTGGGGCCCTTCGTTGGATCAAAGGCTCGTGACGTGCTGGTCGAATCCGAAATGCAGCTCGACCATCTGTTGAAGTCCCAATCCGAAGCGGATGGAGAGTAATAACGGCCTGCATGTCTGAATCATTTCCCACTGTCGGCATCCTCGGCGGCGGCCAGCTCGGCCGGATGATGGCCGTGGCCGCAATTCCCATGGGAATCGGCATCCGGTTCCTGGCGCCCGAATCCGTAGGGCCGATGCAGGGAATTGGCGAGCAGTCGGTCGGCGACTGGCACGATCCAGACATTATCCGGAAGTGGGCCGACGGGCTGTCTGTGATTACCGTCGAGAGTGAATGGGCCCCTGCTGAAGCAGCTGCCGATGCACTAGGCGATGTCGTACCGGTACGTCCACGACCGAGTACGCTCGAAATTATCCGCCATAAAGGTCGCCAAAAAACGCATCTTGCAGATGCCGGCCTCCCCGTTGCACCGTTTAAAAACTGCGCCGTGTATGAGGACGCCCTTGCGGCCGCACGCTCATTCGGCTATCCCGTAGTCGTCAAGCAATTCCTCCGGTCGTACGACGGCTATGGCAATGCAACCGCGCGAACGGACGACGAACTTCTCGAAGCATGGAATAACTTCGCTGCCGAGGATGGCCTGATGGTAGAGGCTTTCGTCGATTTTGTTCAGGAGCTATCGGTGCTCGTGGCGCGGCGGCCGGGTGGTGAGCACGTCGTTTATCCTGTGGCACACACCGAACAGCGCGATCATCGGTGTCACGCCGTCGTCGTTCCCGCAGAGGCGCAGGTGCATGTGCTCTTTGAAGCCCGCCGTGTCGGCCTGGCCGCCGTCGAATCTGTCGGCGGCATCGGCCTTACGGCGGTTGAGCTGTTCGAAACGACTGACGGACGGGTTCTCATCAATGAACTCGCGCCGCGACCCCATAATACCGGACACTACTCGATCGAAGGCTCCTACACGTCTCAGTTCGAAAATCACGTTCGCGCCATCCTTGATCTGCCGCTTGGCACGCCGGAGCTTCGACAGCCCGTCTCCGTCATGGTGAACGTTCTGGGCCACCGAACGGGTCAATCCGCCCCGGATGGACTCGGAGAAGCGCTGGGTATCCCGGGCGCGGCGGTTCATATTTATGGAAAGCCCCACGTGAAGCCCGGGCGGAAGATGGGGCACGTGACGGTGACCGGCCATCGTCGGGACGAAGTCAGGCAGCGCGCCGAGAAAGCCGCAGCCGTGATTAGACTCTAACTATTTGCGTAGATCGCCCCGGCAACGCCATTCGATGCCATCAAGAATCCGACGATTAACCGAAAACTTGAAGCAGAACACGCCCTTAGTAGGAATTGCGATGGGCTCCGAGTCCGATCTTCCGGTGATGGAAGATGCCGCCCTCGTTCTTAAGGAGTTCGACATTCCGTTCGAGAGCCGGGTCCTCTCGGCGCACCGAACGCCGCTCGCAATGGCGCAATATGGCAAAACCGCGCACGAGCGAGGCATCCGCGTGATTGTGGCGGGTGCCGGCGGCGCCGCCCACCTGCCGGGCATGCTGGCGGCGTACACACCGCTCCCCGTCATCGGAGTGCCGGTTCCGACGCGGAACCTGAAGGGACTCGATTCGCTGCTCTCCATCGTTCAGATGCCGGGCGGCGTGCCGGTTGCCACCGTGGCCATCGGAAATGCAAAAAACGCGGGATTACTGGCCATCCAGATTCTCGCGACCTCGGATACGGAGCTCCTTGAGAAACTGTCCGCGTATAAACGGGAAATGAGTGGGAAGGTCGAGGGAATGGACACTCGCGTGCGCGAAAAGCTCGGCGGGTGATCAAACCGCGTCGCGGCTACTCCAGAAACAGATCCTGCTTCCGGTCTCTCATCTGGCCTGTGATGTTGTCACTTACGCGAAGCGTGAGTGTGTATAAGCCTGTTTCCTGGTTGCTCGCGTCCAAGATGAGGTAATGTGCCTCGTCGCTCGCCGTTCCCGATCCCGGCAGACTGACCGATACACCTTCCGTCCCACCGAAAATTTTCTTTGCAAGCTTTGCCAACCCCTTCGACTGATCCTTCTGCGATAGAACGGCTTCCATCTCATAATTGGTAGAGGCGTCGGCTCCTTTCTGCAAGTTGTAAATCTCGAAATAGAGATAGATCGGCTGCTCGCTAGAGAAAACACTCCAGGGGGCCGGTGAGATCGAAAGACCTCTACGTACGACGTCGTTCTCTGCGCCCGCGCCGCCGGCGAGCGCCTCTTCGACATGATATGCAAGCATGACGTCACTCACCGCGAGATCGTCTCCGGAATAATCCGGAATTTCCACGTGTCGTCGCTGCACGGCCACTGTTCCGCCGCCTGCCGTCTCAAATTCCATCGAAACCTCGTGATTTCCAGGCGGAGACTGCATGCGCTGCGTATCAATCCAGATGTTTGCATCCTCGAAGGAACGTACCTGCGTACCTCGCAGCCCATAGATCGTTCGGCGTTCTTCTACGAGAAGGTCGCGCTGGCTGCTGATCAGGAAGGCACCGACATTCACTGTAATACCTATCGTCTCCTGCCCGACGCCGCCGTCTAAGATGGGAATGCCGTAGTTGACGTAGACGTCGGCCTTTCCCTCCTCACCTTTGAATGCGCTGACGAGATAAGGGAGCTCAATCTGGCGTCCGGGTGCCTCATACTCGTATCGTTCGGGAACTCGCTCGAACGTTTCTCGGGCCAGGATCTCGTAGTCGTTCAGCCATGGCTGAACGCCCTGCGAGATCTCATCCGCACCCGGGCTGTAGAGACGATACTCGCCATTTCTAAACGGATCTTCGAATACGAAGCGAAAGTCGCCATAGTCCCACACATTAAACGTATTCGCCTCGTCGGCAATATCGAAACCGTTTCCTTCAAACACTCGCGCTCGAATCTGTTCATCCCGCGTCTCAGATCTATGAGCCGAGGGTAGGTTGGCGGACGCTCGGCTGTTGTAGGCGCCGGAAGCCGTGATTCGCGACGTACTCTGGGGAACGATGACGACGTCGCCGTCGGGTACGCCATACCGCACGAGAATGCGTCCACGCTGCGTGTCCCAGCCTCTAAGTCCAAGATCTTCAGATCCGTAAAGAAGATCCGCATAGACCAGACGGGCGTAGTGTTCGAGTTTCCGTTCGTTGTATGGAGTCAGGTAGCGAGGATCTTTGCTCGTCCAGAAGCGGGAGGCGTATGCAACAGGATCACGCTCGTAGAGCTCCTCCTCCTCCGAACTAAGCAGGTAGTCGAGGCTCTGGAACGCGCCACGGTCCTCCTCCTCGAGATGCATCATCGCTGTTTCAAAGCTTTTCACAGCCGCATCCGTATTACCTGCCCGAAAATGGGCGAGGCCCAAGAACAGCCATGTTTGCGGATCCTCGCCGTAGAAGGTGTACATATCCTCAAGCATGTTGAGGGCGGCTTCATACTCGCCCTTTAGAGCATATATTTCCATCAATCGGTCATAGACCGACCGCCGGCGCGGATCCGTTTTGAGCGAAGCCCGGAGATGATCTATTGCCCGGTCATAAGCGTGTTGCGCTCTGCGGGCCAAATCTTGAACCGGCACGCCCAGCCGCTTCAGGGCGTCAAGATCGAATCGATCAGCTAGAAAGACGGTATTCGGATCGATCTCGGTCGAAAAAGGCGGGCTGCCCGAGAAGGCCGCAGCCGCTGCTCCAAGATCATCACCGCCGATCGGGTCCAGCTGTACATCGTCCATAACGCCCACGTCCTCTCCCTCCATCTGGAAGAGAGAATTGCCGAACTGCACGGACGGAAGCATGATCGCATTGCGGTACCGCCAGTAGTCTCTAATGTAGACGGCTCCAAGCTCCTCGTGCGCAAATGCATTCGTCGAATCGAGCTTCAGTATGCGGCGCGCCAGATCAATCCGCCTCTGCTCGCGGATCTTCTCCATGAGAAAATTCCATGACTCTTTGCGAAGCTGCTGAAGTCGCCCGACGAGGTAGGTGAGATTATCGGGGTCTAGCGCGAGGGCTCGATCGAGTGCTTGATTCGCTTTCTTGCGGTCTTCTAACGGCGTTTCCGTATATAGTCGCGCAAGAAGGAAATAGGCCTCCGCTTGGGAAGGATCCTGCTTCACGATTCTCTGGAACGTCCGTTCGGCGTCCGAAAAGCGCCCTTCACGAAATGAAAGGATACCCTCCCGCATGGGGTCCTGCTCTGACTGCGCGGACGCGACACCGGGAGCGATCAGAAGTAGAAGTGCAAGAAAAGAGGAAAGGCGGATGCGCATGCCGCAGCTGGACAGATCTTGTCCGGAAAATGAGGCGATTTTCTGCCCGCAAACCAGGCACGCGAATATATGCGGCGTCGAGATCTCTGTTCCATTTCCTTGCGGGCAAAAAACCGGCACCACCGGGTGCTCAGGCTGCCGGCAAAGAAGCCGTCCTCACTTTCCGTTCCAGATGACGCGAGCGTACCGCCGCTTTCCGACCTTGAGAACAAAGGGCGCGCTCTCGGCCAGATCAATCTGTAGGCCGACGTCTTCCACTCTTTCACCATTGATCTCCACCGCCTTCTGCTGAATAAGACGGCGGCCTTGGCCGTTAGACTTCGTTAGGCCTGCCTGCGACATGAGACTAAGAATTCCGATACGGGCGTCTTCCTCCGGCGTGGGCTTGAATTCCTCGAGGTCTTCAGGCACCTCGCCCTTGATAATCGTTTTTTCGAAGTGTTCACGGGCGTCGAGCGCCGCCGCACGGCCGTGATACATGCGCACGATGGTAAACGCGAGCTCATGCTTCGCATTACGCGGATCGCGCATCGCAAACGCCTTAATCTTCGCGAGTTCTTCCGTCGGAATGTCCGTTGCAAGGACGAAATATATATAGATCAGATCGTCCGGGATGGACAGCGTCTTGCCGTACATCTCCTCCGGAGCCTCAGCAATGCCGATGTAGTTGTCGAGCGACTTCGACATTTTATCCACGCCGTCGGTGCCCGGCAGAATCGGCAGCGTAATACAGACCTGCGGCTCCTGTCCATAGGCCTGCTGGATATCGCGTCCGACGAGCAAGTTGAACTTCTGATCCGTTCCGCCGAGCTCGATATCTGCTTCGATGTCGACGGAATCCTGCGCCTGTGCGAGCGGATAGAGGAATTCGTGCACGCCGATCGGCTCGCCCGACCTATATCGTTTCTCGAAGTCGTCGCGCTCAAGCATCCGCGCGACCGTATATTGCGCGGCCAGTTTGATGACGTCACTGAAGGTCATCTTTTCCAGCCACTCGGAGTTGTAGACGATACGTGTACGTTCCGGATCTAAGATCTTCGATGCTTGCTCGAAGTAGGTTCGGCCGTTTTTGCGGGTCTCTTCGACGGTCAATGGCGGGCGCGTCTTCGATCGTCCACTTGGGTCCCCGATTATGCCGGTGAAATCGCCGATGATGAGTACGGCTCGGTGCCCCAGATCCTGGAACTGGCGCAGCTTTCGCAGTACGACGGCATGCCCGATATGAAGATCGGGGCGACTCGGGTCGCAGCCGAGCTTTACGACGAGCGGCTTACCCGTTTTTTCTGCCTTTTTCAGCTTTTCCAGCAGGGCCTCCTCAGGCAGAATCTCTTCCACGCCCCTCCTGATCTGGGCCAGCTGTTCTTCAATGGGGGGAAACGTTGCCATCGCGTGTCTTAATCGGGTCGTGGTATTGTTGGTGTTGGTGCACATCAGATCGGCCGATCCCCGCGCAGTACACGATCGAGCCGTCGCTTCGACTCCTGCTCCGCAATGTCGGCGCGTTTGTCGTAGTGCTTTTTGCCCTTCGCCAACCCGATTTCCATTTTCGCGTATCCATGCCGAAAATAAACCTTCAGTGGAACGATGGTATAGCCTTTCTGCTCGGTCGCCTTCTTCCATTTTCTAATTTCGGATCGGTGAAGAAGGAGCTTACGATCTCGCGCCGGGTCGTGGTTCGTCGATTCGCCGCCATGAGAGTAGGGTGCGATGTGGCAGTTAAACAGCTTCATCTCACCATGTTCAATCCGGCAAAAGGCTTCCTGAAGGTTGATATTGCCTTCGCGGATCGATTTCACTTCGCTCCCTCTCAATGCCATGCCCGCTTCGAGCGTCTCCTCGATGTAGTATTCGTGGCGTGCTCTGCGGTTGGCTGCTATGTGCTTTATGCCTTCGCCCATCAAATCGTCTATAGTAACGGCTTTCTTCCTTCTTCGTCCTCATCGTCTGCCAAAAACGCAAACGGAATGTCGCGCACCTCGTCGATCATTTCATAATAGAAGAGAAACTGCTTCAGCTCGGTGAGACTCGCTGCAACCAGATCGTCCATCCGCAGACGAAGATCGTCTCGGTAGAATTCGTGGAGATCGGCAGAAGTCTCTTGTGCGCGAATCCACACCAGTCGCTGTTTCTCCGACGCGCGAACACCGTCGCGGATTGTGCGGATGAGGCCCGGCGTCGCGCGCTCTTTAAGCGTCGCGAAGAGTCCCCACACCATGGGATACTGCGCAAGTTCGTACCACTCCTGACCTATGTCGAGAATCAACCCGCCGTCCTCCGATAGCATGGGAACGTCCGCCCCGATCAACAGACGAGCGTCCGTATCGGCTTGGAGGAGAATGTCGTGACTGCCATCGATATGCGGGACGAATTCCGCCTCCATTTTGTAGTGCTCCCGAAGCACGATATCCGTCACAATTCGCTCCTGCCCGAATCGAGGATCAAAGGAGACTCTACGAATCGGTTCATCCAGGCCATGGTCGATGGTTAATCGAGCGAAGGGGAAGCCCCACGACGAGAGTGCGACGGCGGGAAGCACGTCGAAATCGTCGGGCTCCTTCAAGATAGAGATCGTGGGTAGCAGCGCGACGTCCGCGGTCCCTTCTCGGAGGAGGCGTTCGCAGTCGTAGATCTCCGATCGGAGTATCGTAACGCGATCTTGGAAGGCGCCGGAGTGAAATCCGCTCACCATAAGATCGGCCGGCGGAATGTTCCAGACGGCGACCTGCATTGAGTTAGATGGATGCGTGTCTAGTACACGTCAGAGGCTGCCACAAAAAAACCGCCGGACGAATGAGTTTGTCGGCGGTTTTTCCATAAATCTCAATTGCGCGGAAGGTTCTGCGCCGAACGCCCAGTCTGGGATTCACCCCTTGCGGGAGGGGTCGTACATTTTTTCCTTGATACGGGCCGCCTTTCCTCGACGCTTCCGAAGATAGTACAGCTTGGCACGTCGAACCTGTCCCTGCCGTACTCGCTCGACCTTGGCAATCTTCGGCGAGAACAGGGGAAAAATCCGCTCTACACCTACACCGTTGGAGACTTTTCGCACGGTGAACGTGCGTCCCGCACCGCCGCCCTGCATCGCGATTACGACGCCCTGGTATTGCTGAATGCGTTCCTTATCTCCTTCAACGACCCGCACGTGAACATTCACCGTGTCGCCCGGCTGAAATTCCGGAATGTCGTCGCGATACTGAGTCGCCTCAACGAGATCCAATAAATCCGTAGCCATGGCGCACCTCCAAATAGTCTAAAATGATTAAAAATCGAAATATGATTAATCCGCCTTGGTGGACCTGTCCTCGAGGAGGTCAGGTCGCCGCGCGAATGTGCGTTGCAACCGCTGCTCTTCTCTCCACTGCGCTACACGTTCGTGGTCACCCGACAGCAGCACGTCGGGTACGTCCATTCCTCGGAAGGAGGCCGGACGCGTGTAATTAGGCGCGTCCAGAAGGCCATCCTGGAATGAATCGGACAGGGCCGATTCGGCATCTCCGAGCACGCCGGGAACGAGGCGGACGATCGCGTCGACGAGTACGAGCGCAGGAAGTTCACCACCGCTGAGCACGTAGTCGCCGATCGAGATCTCTCTCGTAACCACGGCATCCCGCACCCGCTGATCTACGCCTTTGTAATGGCCGGCCAGCAGGATGACGTGATTGAGCAGGGAAAGCTCCGTGGCGATACTCTGATCGAATACTTCACCGTCCGGCGTAAGATAGACAACTTCGTCGATTTCCGTCCCGCTCTTCGCCGCGTCTTCGCAGATGGCGTCGATACAGCGGAAGACCGGCTCCGGCTTCAATACCATGCCTGCGCCCCCCCCGTACGGATAATCATCGACCTGCCTGTGCTTGTCCGTCGTGTATCGACGAATATCATGCACACGGATGTCGACCAGGCCTCTCCCTGCCGCTCGTTTCAGAATACTCTGATCGAGCGGACCGCTCACGATTCCGGGTAATGCCGTTACAATGTCAATACGCACGATCGACTCGCTTCTGTTAATCGAGAAGTCCTTCGATCGGTCGAATGATGATCCGCCGCTCATCAAGGTCCATGTTGTCAACGAACTCGTCTACTGCAGGGATCATCACGGATTCCTTGCCCTTGCGAGCCACCACCAGGATCGGCTGAGCCGGACCTTCGATGACGTCGTCGACCGTACCGACGTCGTCACCGGCGTCGGTCACTACGGCGAGCCCGATCAAATCATGTAAAAAGAACTCACCTTCTTCAAGAGGGGGCAAATCCTCCTCCCTAGCGAAGACGCATGCTTTTCGCATCGTCTCCGCCTTCTCGCGAGAATCAATTCCGCGCAATTTGGCGATGACGATGGTGCCGCGTTTGGTCGGTTGAAACCGCACCGATTCGAGATCCTGGGGATCGGCGGTCGTGGCGGTGCTACCCGTGTAGATAATGGTAAGATCCTCGAACCGCTCCGGATGGTCGGTTTCAGGGATGATCTTCATCTCTCCTCGAATGCCGTGGGCTCGCCATATTCGTCCAACGAGCAAAAGCGATTCTGAATCGGTGTGTTCCGTCATCGCGCTCGGCGTGCGGTCTTGAGGCTGCGAACGCTACTTCTTAGCCGCGTTCTCGTCCTCATCGTTTTCTGCCTCCGCGGCATCTTCGGCCTTCGCCTCGGGTGCCTCGTCTGCTACCGCCGCTTCACCGGCCTTCGCCTTCGACGCCTCTTCCGCTTCCGCGGCTTCGTCCGTCTGTGCCTTCGGTGCCTCTTCCGCTTCCGCGGCTTCGTCCGTCTGTGCCTTCGGTGCCTCTTCCGCTT
>CAZART010000022.1:17618-20681 GCA_964487555.1 uncultured Rhodothermales bacterium | reverse complement strand
GCCTCTTCCGCTTCCGCGGCTTCGTCCGTCTGTGCCTTCGGTGCCTCTTCCGCTTCCGCGGCTTCGTCCGTCTGTGCCTTCGGTGCCTCTTGCGCTTCCGCGGCTTCACCGGCCTCCGCCTTCGAGGTCTCTTCCTTATCGGCGGGCTGTTTCGCCTCGGAGTCGTCCTTCGCCACCACCGGCTCGGCGGCGGTCGCTTCGGGCGATTCGACTGCTTCCGCTTCGGCACCCACGGCACCGCCCGCCTGGGCGTCGCCCGCGGTCGCGGTTTCAACCCCGGGCGTTTTCTTCGGCTCAGACGTGGCAGCTTCAGCGGCCCCGGCGCCTTCTGGAGCAGGAGCTGCGCCGGCTTCGGCCTGATCGGCGGCCGCCTGAGCGACGTTGGCCTCTTCCTGCGCTTTCCGCGCCTCGGCAGCCGCTGCAGCGCGCTCTTCAGCAGCTTTGCGCTTGGCTTCCTCGGCCTCTTTCTTCGCCCTGGCATCGGCCTCGGCGCGTGCCTTCGCCGCCTCCTCTTCCAATTTAGCGACGCGCTCGCGCTCTTCGGCCAGAGCCTTGCGACGGCGCTCGGAAGGCGTCTCCTTGATTTCGGTACCGAGCTTCTCGTATCGGTACTCTCGATGTTTAGCGACCGCCTCTTCGATCTCTTCCTCAGACTTGCCCTTTAGGCGCAGAGAATGGGCCAGGAGTACGCCCTCGCGGCTCAGAATATTGCGAACCGTATGGGAAGGCTGGGCGCCCTGCGAGAGCCAGTAAAGTACGCGATCTTCCTTCAACTCTACGCTGGAAGGCTCGCGGAGCGGCATGTATCGTCCAAGATCCTCGATAAATCGACCGTCACGCGGGCTGCGCGTATCGGCCGCAACGAGCGCGAATACCGGTAGCTTTTTCCGGCCCATTCGTCGCAAGCGAAGTTTAACTGCCACGGTGTATAATCCTCTTTATTCGTGATAAAAAAGGTCCTAAAAGAAAGTTTTCTCGTACCTATCGTTAGAGGCACGCATTGAGCGCCGCTGCATCACTGCATCCGCCCCATTAGCTGCTGCAGGTCGACTGATCGACCTTTCCCCATCAAGCGGGACATGGTCTTCATCATCTTCTTCATCTCACGGAACTGCTTGAGCAGCTGATTTACGTCCCGAACTTCCGTACCGCTGCCTTCTGCAATTCTTCGCCGCCGACTGCCGTTCAGGACATCCGGATCCCGACGCTCTTCCGGCGTCATCGAAAGAATGATCGCTTCGATGTGCTTAAACGCGTCGTCATCTACGTCGAGATCCTTGATCTGACGTCCGACACCGGGAATCATTCCGACGAGCTCGCGCAGCGAACCCATCTTCTTAATCTTCTGCAACTGCTCGTAAAAATCCGCCAGGTCGAAATCTTGCGAGCGAATTTTCTTGCGGAGATTCTCCGCCTGTCGCTCATCGAACTGTTCCTGCGCGCGCTCGACAAAGGAGACGACGTCGCCCATGCCTAAAATGCGTTGCGCCATGCGGTCGGGATAAAATGCCGTCAGCGCATCGAGTTTCTCGCCGGTAGAGGCAAATTTGATGGGCTTCTGGACGACCGTACGGATCGAGAGCGCGGCGCCGCCGCGCGTGTCGCCATCGAGCTTTGTCAGCACGACGCCGTTGAAATCGAGGCGTTCGTTAAATTCCTTTGCCGTGTTGACGGCGTCCTGGCCCGTCATGCTATCGACCACGAAGAGAATCTCGTCGGGCTCGACGGCCTTTTTGATGTCGGCAACTTCCTGCATCATCCTTTCATCGATGTGCAGGCGGCCGGCGGTATCGATAATGACGATATCGCGAGCCGTGCGGCGCGCTTCCTTCACTGCTTCCGTTGCAACCCGTACAGCGTCCTGCAAGGGCCTGCCGTCTTCCTCGATGGCGTGCACGGGCACGTTGATGGATTTGGCCAACGTGCGCAGTTGATCGACGGCGGCCGGACGATACACGTCCGCAGCAGCCAGCATCGGCGCGCTTCCTTCCGCTTTGAAATGACGCGCCAGCTTCGCACAAAACGTGGTCTTGCCGGACCCTTGCAGACCGGCGACGAGAATCACGGTTGGAGGAGTTTGCGAACGGTTGACGTCCACCTGCTCATTCCCAAGCAGCTGAACCAGCTCGTCGTAAACGAGTTTTACAAGTTGTTGGCCGGGTGAGACGGACGTAAGTACCTTTTCGCCCACCGCGCGCTCCTTGACACGATCGGTGAAATCGCGAGCCACCTGATAATTAACGTCGGCATCCAATAGCGCTCGCCGAATCTCGCGCATGGTCTCCGCGATATTCAGCTCGTTTATGCGCCCCTGGCCGCTGACATTTTTCAGGGCCCCTTCGAGCTTTTCAGAAAGACTTTCGAACATGTAGGCTGAGAGACTCGCGAGTTTTCGCGGATACAAAAGAAGGCTTCCGCCGGGAAAATCACAGCGAAGCCTTTTGCGCGCCGAAGCACAGACTAGTTAAAGTACGCTGTGTCTCCGTTGCAATCAACCGGGGACGGTCGTTCCACTGGCCGTTTCCGTTTACCGCCGTCTCGAGTACGCGACACCGGAAAGGCATGATCCGTTCCTCCGGCGTGAGTCGGCCGGATTCTCCTTTCCTCCTCATTTTTTCACGCGGAGCACCGTCTCATGGACACATCCAAAACCGAACTGCGGCAACGCTTTGACCGCTACCGCCGGTCCCTGAATGAGGAGGAGTACGAGGATCTGAGCATACGTGCCGTCAAGCGTCTCATCGCCCTTCCTGAAGTGCGCCGTGCTCGCGTAGTCCATGTTTATTGGCCGATCGTCGAGCGACGAGAGATTGATACCAGGCCGTTTATTCACTGGCTAAAGGAACAGCGGAAGGAGATTGTTCTTCCTGTAGTCCTTAATTTCCAGGAGGCTAGCGTGGATAATTCCCGTCTTGATCACGTCCGATATCCCGGCGAAGAGGCTCTGCGCCTCAACCGTTGGGGCATCGCCGAACCGGCAGAGCGCGACCCGGTTCCCGTAGAACGTCTCGACGCCGTAGTCGTGCCTGCGTTCGGCGCCGGACGAAACGGGCATCGAATCGG
>CAZART010000022.1:0-17518 GCA_964487555.1 uncultured Rhodothermales bacterium | reverse complement strand
CGAACTGCTTCAAGAAGAGCGAGAAGCGCTCGATCTGGAGTCTCTGTCCGACGACGAACTCGAACAGCTGCTATTCCAGGAGGAGAGCGCTCCTGAAGGTGGTTTCTGGAATTTACCTACCATGGCGGGTTTGTCGCTGATCGTGGTGGGCGTAACCTACATTCTCCAGGAACTCGGCTTCTGGAACGGCTTCGACATCTCGGTGCTGGCCGAAATGCTGCCGTGGCTCGCCGGCATTCTTATCATCCTGCTTGGTTTTGGTGTGCTCTCATGGCGGCCCCGGAAGAAAACCCGGGTTAAGAAGGCCGTCGAGCTTAAGCGAGGCAAAGAAAAAATCGCCGTCGAAACGAAGTCAAAATCAGCGTCGAAAGGCGACGGCAAAAAGCGGCTCACACGGTCTCGCAACAAGAAAGTCGCGGGCGTCGCCGCGGGGATCGCCGAGTATTTCAGTATCGATCCGACACTGGTTCGAATCGCCTTTGTCGTCGGGATGATCGCATCGGGCGGCCCGCCGCTCATCCTCGCTTATATCATCATGGCCATTGTAATGCCTGAGCCCGAAGCCGATTCAACCGAAAAGACCGTCACCATCATCAAAGATTGAAATGTAATGAACACGACCAAGCGACTTAAGCGCTCCTACAACGACCGCATGATCGCCGGCGTATGTGGTGGACTTGCTGAATATTTCGATCTTGATTCTACGCTCGTGCGAGTAGGTTATGTGCTGCTGAGCGTACTTTCGGCGGGTTTTCCAGGTCTTTTGGTCTACATAGTTCTCTGGTTGATCATACCTGAAGGGTAATCGCCTGCGCCTGTCCACACATACGGGCATCCTCTATTCAGAGGCCGGGACGTAGGGTGCATTTCGGCCTTTTCGATGATCCACATCGAGCGAATGTGGCCGCTAAAAAGTCGCGGCCTCCGCCTCCGTCCAGATCCCGGCCAGATTTTCCGCGGCGGCGGACCCGGCATTAGAAACGACGGAAAACTTGTCGTGATGGGCAATTTCGTCCGCGACGACGTGCGGAATAAGGTCGCGGATGCCCTCCAGAATGGGGGGAATCTGCTCCAGATGGCGCTTCGCAAGCCGGGCCACATCTTCCTCGCTAACGGCCAGCGCCATGGTGTGCATCATCGTATACGAGATTGCCGCCAGGTTTAAAACCGTGTAGTTGTCCCGCAACATGCGCGACAATTCATGACGGCGGATTTTGGCGTAAAGTCCTGCCGCAACGCTAAGCGCGCTACCCAGCGCCTTCTTAGCGATCGAGCCCATGCCGGCATCGTATGAGCCCATCGCAGACTCGACTTCTGCGACGTGGGCCTTTACCATGCGCTCGATGCGAATGAGAATCTCGTTTACGTCCGGATGCTCCCGAACGTTTTCATCTTCCCGCTGGCGTTCGACCGCTTTGAGAAAGCTGCGCTCCAATGCATGCACGTCGCTCAGGTATTTCTGGATGGTTTCTTCACGATTCATTGCTGCCGTTCCTCCGCATAATTTTACGACGACGAGGATAGCGCGCTTCCACCTGATAACGCGCGCTACAGTGTTACGAATGCACCGGCCGTTCGCACCGCCCAACACGTAATCATATCGTGAATGAGCGGCCCTACCGACGCGAGATTTGGCGGCGTATTGCGGCACGCCGGGCGGACGGTAGGTTTGTCCCCGGGCAGGTTCAAAATAACCGGACGTGTCGGCGACAACGACGGCAGAAGCTCACTTTTGAAGGTTTAAGGGCTTCTATGTCGAACGGCACGGTCGTTGTTTAGGCTATGATCAGCACGCGAAGCCGCGTTCGTAGTAGGAAAAATGTAGACTGCGAAAAATGATCCGCGAAGTTCGGCCATACCGCTATGACGGCGTAAGAGTCCTCGTAGCTGAGGATAGTTCGATCAATCGACGTCTCAGCCGGCTGCTCCTGGAGATGCTGGGATGCCAGGTCACGGCCGTATCTTCGGGCTATCAGGCCGTGGAGGTATTCCGCCGCGCGGATTTCGACGTAATCTTTATGAACTGTCAGATGCCCGGACTCGACGGCTTCGCCGCCACCGAAGCCATACGGAATATCGAACACGCTCGCGGCAGCCGAAGCCGCGTTCCGATATTGGCGGTTACAGCATTTGCTCTTCCAAGTGATCGCAACTTTTGCATCCGCAAAGGCATGGATGACTGCCTCATCAAGCCGCTTCGAAAGAATACGCTGACCGAGGCGCTCAGTCGGTGGCTTAACGTTCAGTCTCTCAGTGCGTGACGTCTGGAAGCATTCCGGCCATGGCGACGTGGAAATCGTCGGGGCGGATGTGGGTGCGTACGACCTCATTGGCACGCTCGATCGTTACGGCCTCGGCTTCCTGGGGGAATCGATCAAGATAGCCGACGTCGAACCCGCGTTCGGCATTCTTCAGTAGCGTGCTCGCCAGCCCACTCGTCGTCGCTAGCCCGACCGTGAACGATCCCACCACAGTCGTCTTCTTGTCACTCAGCTCATCGTCGGTGAGACCCCCATCGACAAATCGGCGGACTTCCTTTATCGTCTCGTCTACGCCGCGGATCAGGTCTTTCGTGCTTAGGGTCACTGCAACCTGCCAGTGGCCGGTGTATTCAGTAGAGATGCCGTACAGGCCTGAACGGATGCCGTAGGTCAAGCCCATTTCGTCTCGAATCGTCTGCATGAGACGAGCCGAGAAGTTGCCACCGAGCACGTAATTGGCCAGATAGAGTGGAATGTAGTCAGCGTCGTCGCGATGGACGTCAATGGCGTGGCCGAACCTTACGTCGACATTTTGCTTCTCCGGCATGGCGAGTTTTGTAGTACCCGGCTCCACCGCCGCCGCGGTACTGTCGAAGCGCGCCGGAACGTCATGTGGCTTCCAATCTCCGAACTGCGCCTGGATGGTTTCGACGACCTGCGTCTCGTCAAAATCGCCGACAATAACGAACGTGAGATCATTCGAGCCGAAATGCCCGGTATGGTAGCGACGCACGCTGTCGACGTCGAGCCTGGCAAGACGCTCGATACGTTCGTCGGGTTCGGGTGTGAAGTTGGGATGCGCCGGCGAGTACAAACGCCGCGTCAGCGCACTCAACGCCTGGCTGCCGGTGTTCTCCATCGAGCGCTGAATCGACGCCGCCATTCGGGATCGGCTCTTCTCAAATTCGCCACCATCGATAAGGGGCTCGCGCAGCTGTTCTGCGACAAGTGCCAACACGTCCGAGACGTCCTCCGAGAGCGCGCGCCCGGAGAATTCCACGTACAAACCGTCGGAGTTGAACTGCACCTGAGCCCCTCGATTCTCGAGTTCTTCCGCTATGGCGAAGCGGTCGTGTCGCCGCGTCCCCTTATCCAGCAGCGATACGACAAGTCCCTGAAGGAGGTCTTCATCCTCGGAGAAATCGGGATTGGATTTGAAGGAGGCTTGCCAGGTAACCATCGAGCGTACCGGCGTTGGCAACATGAGGACCCGGCACGGACCAACCTGCCGCTCCTTGACTCGTTCGGCGAAGGGCGCCAGTTCGGACGCCTCCGTCAGCGTAGGTCCGCTCATGTGTTCGTTTGCGTAATGGCTGGGCACTCTTTCGATTCTGAACAAGATTCCGTTCTGAAGACGATTCCGTGCGGGTGAACAACGAGCTCCGTGCATGCTACGCGCTACGACGGCACGTAATACCCAACCGTTCTCGTGTCTTCGTCAATGAATTCGCGAGCTGCCTCCTGGGCGTCGGACGGCGTAAGACGCTCGATGCGTTCGCGTATCGTTGTGTACAGCTTCCAGTCACCCGCCGCAATCGCTTCATTGAGCTGCGCGGCGATCGCGAACGGGCCGTCACGGCCGAAGGCTTCCTGCGCCTTTCGCTGATTCTTCGCCCTCTGCAGCTCGTCTTCACTTATACCGTGGTCCTTGATTTCATCAAATACCTCGTAGATGGTGGATTCCACCTCTGCATGCGTACGCTCCGGAGCGAGCATCGCAAACACATAGAAGAGTCCGGGATCCCGAAGCCTGGATGCGCCTGAGAACAGATGGGTCGTAAGCCCGCGATCCGTTAGTCGCCGATACAACCGGCTGCTCTTGCCCGACGTCAATACGACCGACAGAACGTCGAGCGCATCGGTTTTCTGGTCAAGTCCAGGCGGCGACTTATAGGCGATCATGACGGCGCCGAGTCGCCCCGCCTGGCGCACGATCACGCGGCGTTCCCCCCGCTGCGGCGGTTCGTAGGTGTGGAGCGTGGGCACCTCGCGCGGCGAACGAGGAATATCGCCGAAATGATGCGCGACGAGATCTAAAACCGCATACCGACTAAAATCGCCGATGATGCTCACCGTCGCGTTATTCGGCCAGTAGAACGTGTCGTAGAAATGTCGGAGTCCCTCCTCGCTCACGTTTTCGACGTCACTCCGCCAACCAATGGTGGGATGATGATAAGGATGTGCCAGGAAGGCTAAGCTCCATACGGCGTGATAGAGCTTCCGCGTCGGGTCATTTTCGCCGCGATCCAGCTCGTTCAGTATGACCGTACGCTCGCTTTCGAGGTCGCTCGGCATAATCCGCGCGCCCCGCATCCGATCTGCCTCGACTTCTATCGCGAGCGGAAGGTGTTCTTTGGGCAGGAGCTCGTAATAATTGGTTCTGTCAAACCACGTCGTAGCGTTGACCTCCGCCCCAACCCTCTGCAGCACGTTGAAGACCGACGTACCGGTTTGCTTATTAAACCGATCCGTTCCCTTGAACATGAGATGCTCGAGGAAGTGAGTCGCTCCGGTGAGACCCATTGACTCGTTTCGGCTCCCCACGTGATAGGTCACCATGAACGTCACAACGGGAGCTGCCGCCTCCTCGAGCAGGAGAACACGTAGGTCGTTAGCTTTCAGCCGAAACGCCTCGATTCCACCAGACTCTTCGTCAAATGAAAAAGCTTCATGAAGGTCCTTATGGATCATATGCTCCGTTTCAGACACGTCGGCTACACGTTGATTCACGAATAGATGAACGAGGCGCTGCGTCAATGTGCATCAAGCCAATTGTCTCCGACGTCCATATCGACTTCGACGGCGACGTCGAGGGGAAGCGCCTCGACCATCTCTTCACGGACGATCTCCCGCAGCCGATCAATTTCCTCTTCCGGCGCCTCACAGACAAGCTCGTCATGCACCTGCAGCAGCATCCGCGCCTGGAGGCCCTCCCGGGCGAGACGTCTGTGAAGACGCACCATCGCAATTTTGATCATGTCCGCCTGCGTTCCTTGGATGGGCATATTTACCGCAACGCGCTCGGCGAACGCGCGCTGTGTGCGATTTCGCGAGTTGATGTTGGGCACAAAGCGTCGGCGCCCCAGAAGCGTCTCGACGTAACCCATCTTGTGCGCGTCATTGACGACGCGGTTGATATGCGAGGTGATTTTCGGATAAGACTGAAGGTACTGATCGATCAGCGCCTGCGCTTCCTTCACGGAGGTTCGGAGCCGCTGAGCAAGCCCCCATGCCGAGATGCCGTATGGAATGCCGTAGTTCACCTGTTTCACGCGATTGCGCTGTTCGCGCGTGACCTCGTCAGGGTCGATTCCAAACAGCTTCGCTGCCGTCTGCGTGTGAATGTCTTTTCCTTCTAAGAAATCGTCCTGAAGCGATTCGTCCCCGCTCATGGAGGCAAGGATTCGAAGCTCGATCTGAACGTAATCGGCGGCGAGCAGCTTCATCCCGGGTTCTGCTACAAAAGCGCGTCGGATCTCGCGGCCTGTTTCCGTTCGCACCGGGATGTTTTGGAGGTTTGGCCCGGAAGATGAGAGGCGGCCTGTCGCGGCCACCGTTTGATTGAAACTCGTATGCACCCGACCCGTCTCCGGGTGAATGAGCTCGCCGAGGCTGTCAACGTAGGTGCTTTTCAATTTGGTAAGCTTGCGCCAATCGAGAATAAGCCCCGGTAGCGGATGCTCCGTCGCCAGCTGTTCGAGCACACTTTCTTTTGTCGACGGTGCGCCCTTCGACGTCTTGGATATCACCCTTAACCCCAGCTTCTCGAATAGAATCTCACAAAGCTGCTGGGTCGAGGCGATGTTAAAGTTCTCGTCGGCCAGCAAATAGATCTCCTTCTCGAGGATCTGGATCTGGGTGTCGAGTTCCTCTGAGATGCGGCTCAGCATGAGGGGGTCGATGCGGATGCCGGCGAGTTCCATGTCGGCGAGCACGCGAATCAGCGGCATCTCTATCTCTTCCGCAATTTTCAGTAGGCCTTCTTTCTCCAACTCCAGCTTGAGGACGTCGGCAAGCTGAAGCGAGATATCGGCGTCTTCGCAGGAGTACGGGCAGACCTGATCTATAGAGACGTCACGCATCGAAAGCTGATTCTTCCCCGTACCGATAAGATCGGTGATGGGGACCATCCGATACTTGAGGTACTTCAGCGCCAGGAGATCA
Source organism: uncultured Rhodothermales bacterium (assembly GCA_964487555.1). Taxonomy (GTDB): domain Bacteria; phylum Bacteroidota; class Rhodothermia; order Rhodothermales; family VXPQ01; genus CAZART01. The sequence continues at coordinate 11,093 of CAZART010000022.1, read as the reverse complement.
AGCCCGTGCGGCTCTTCGGGAGCGATGAGGTAGTGCGCAACCATCGTATCGAAGAGCGGCCCTTCGACGCGAAGTCCGTGGCGCGCCAGCGTCATCATGTCGTACTTGAGGTTCTGCCCGATTTTCAGCGTGGAGCTTGCGAATGCCGGCTGGAGAATCGCTGCGACCTCTTCGGTGGACGTACCGTCGGAGAGTGGCGTTGGGACGTACCGTGCCGCACCGGTGTCCCAGGAGATGGCAATACCGACGAGCGAAGCCCACATCGGGTCGGTGGATGTCGTCTCGGTGTCGAATGCAAAGCGTTCTAATTGCAGGAGTCGCTCCGTAAGCTCCAAAAGCTGCTCCCGGCTGCGCACCGTGACATATTCGACCTCTTCCTCGTCGTAGGAGCGCACGTCGGCCGCCGTCGGATCGACCTCCGATGTACTTTGCTCGATGACCGGCGCATCCGTCTCGCCATTCGTTCGAAAGAGATCGTAGCTCTGTGCACGCTTGAAGAGTGTCGAAAATTCGAGTTCGCTGAAAAGCGAAAGAAGCTTGTCTCGATCGGGCTTTGCGCGCTTAAAGGCATGCCAATCGAGATTCACTTCACAGTCGGTTTTGATCGTGACGAGCTTCTTGCTCAGAAGCGCATCGTCATGATGTGCGAGAAGTCCCTCGCGCGCTCGTTTGCCTTTGATCTCTTCCGCATGTTCCAGCAGGGCCTCAACCGTTCCATAATCATGAAGCAATTTCATCGCTGTCTTCTCTCCGATTCCCGGCACGCCCGGCACGTTGTCGCTGGCATCTCCCATGAGCGCGAGCATGTCGATGAACTGGCGCGGCTCGAGCTCATATTTCTGTCGGAAGGAGTCGGCGGTGATCGGGTCGAACTCTTCACCACGATGCGCAGGCCGAAAAATGGATATCTGTGAATCGAGAAGCTGCTGGAAGTCCTTATCCGGCGAGACGATGACGACCTCCGCCCCTTCATCCGCAGCCTGGCGGGCAAGCGTCCCGATCACGTCGTCTGCCTCTACCCCGCTCAGCTCGATCACGGGCACGTCGAGTGCCTCTACGATCCTTTTGATGTACGGCAGGTTTTCGACAAGATCCTCGGGAATTGGACTCCTGTTTGCCTTGTACTCGTCGTAGAGCTGGTCTCTAAACGTGCCCTCTTCGTCGCCGATCACGTCGAAAACGACAGCCATGTGCGCCATGCCATGGTCTTCGATTAACTTCATCAGCGCAACCGTGAATCCGTAGGATGCGGACGTATTCTGCCCCTTGGAATTCATGAGGGGGCGGCTGATGAAGACGAAATGAGATCGATAGGCGAGCGCCATGGCATCGACCAGGTACAACTGTCGATTGCCCCGGCTCGCCTGGCCGTTCTGCGCTGCTGTCATTAAGGGGTGGGATTTGGATCTCGTGGAACTGGACTCTTTGCGTACTTTATAAAGCGCGCGGCACAATTTCGTTCTAGGCTTCGAGGGATTTGCGTCTCATCTCTTCAGACGCCGCTACGCTCTAACCTATTCGTCAATTCAGTCTAAATGCAACAACCAACCCGACACCGGCCCACTTCCGTTCTCGTTACGGGCGGCGCAGGGTTTATCGGCTCGAATTTTCTACTCCGGATGGTGCCGAAGCATCCTAATGTGCGGTTCGTCAATCTGGATCTCCTGACATATGCAGGGAATTTGATGAATCTCACGTCGATCGAGAACGCGCAGAATTATTCGTTTGTGCGGGGCGATATCGCCGATCCCGATCTCGTTCGGAGCCTCTTCGAAAAGGAGGCTCCGTCCACGGTGGTGCATTTCGCCGCCGAGAGTCACGTCGATCGATCGATCATGGCACCTTTGTCGTTCGTCAGGACGAACACGATCGGCACGGTAACCCTTCTTGAGGCTGCGCGTGCGGCATGGAAAGATCCGGAGTCGGCCGCCCAGCGTCATCGCTTCTACCACGTGTCTACAGATGAGGTATTCGGCAGTCTCGGCGACGAAGGCTTCTTTCGGGAAGATACACCGTACGACCCACGGTCGCCGTACTCCGCTTCGAAAGCCTCGAGCGACCACTTCGTCCGTGCGTACGCCCACACCTACGGTCTTCCGATCGTCATCTCCAACTGTTCGAACAACTACGGTCCGTATCAATTTCCGGAGAAGCTGATTCCTGTCGTGATCGTACGCGCACTTCGTCGTGAGTCGGTTCCAATCTACGGCCGCGGCCAGAACGTCCGCGATTGGCTCTACGTTGAGGACCACTGCGAAGCGATCGAAACCATACTTCACGAGGGCGAGTCCGGCGAGACGTACGTTATCGGCGGCGACGCCGAGCTCCGAAACTTGACGCTTGTCGAACGGCTGCTGGACACCGTCGACGAGGCGACCGGACGTGAGGTGGGCTCCTCACGCGAATTGATAACCTTCGTGAAGGATCGTGCCGGACACGACTACCGCTACGCCATGGACTTTACGCGCATTCGAAAGGAACTCGGATGGAAGCCGCGCCACAGTCTTCACGACGGACTGCGGGCCACCGTCGACTGGTATTTGAGTCATAAAGAGTGGCTATCGGCGGTCATGGATGACTCCTACTTAGCGTACTACGAGCGTCAGTATGCGCTCCGTTAGGGAGTCGGCAGGCCCGATCGAGACCAATCACCCAACGAAGACACCGTTCTGTGAACACTAAGATGAAGGGCGTCGTGCTGGCCGGTGGAACCGGCAGCAGACTTTACCCGCTCACCAAAGTCACCAACAAGCACCTCCTTCCCGTAGGCCGGTATCCGATGATCTTTCATCCGCTTGTGCGGATGGCGCGTGCCGGCATCGAGCATGTCGCCGTCGTCACGAGCCCCGAGCATATGGGCGATGTGGTGAATCTTCTGGGCAGCGGAAGGCTGTTTGGACTCGACCTCACGTTTCGCGTGCAGGATGAGCCGGGCGGTATCGCTCAGGCGCTTAGCCTTTGCGAGAACTTCACGGCCGACGATCCATTTCTCGTCATCCTCGGGGACAATATTCTTGGGGAAGACATCGCCGGCGACGTGACGGCCTTTCGTCGCCAGCTTGACGAGAACGGCAGGGGCGCTCGGATTCTTCTCAAGGAGGTACCCGATCCGGAACGCTATGGTGTTCCGCGCTTCGAGAATGGCCGCATCGCCGAAATCATCGAGAAACCTAAGGATCCTCCCAGCAACTACTCGGTCACGGGTCTCTATTTTTACGATCCCGGCGTCTATCGGATCATCCGCGGCTTGACGCCCAGCGAACGTGGTGAATACGAAATCAGCGACGTCAGCAATGCCTATGTGCGTTCGGGGCGGCTCACTTACGGCGTTCTGGATAGCTGGTGGGGCGATGCCGGAACGCTGGAAGGCTGGCACGAAGCGAACGAACTCGCCCGCGACGTGGTATATCCGGAGTTGGAAAACGCCCTCAATCGGTAGCGCGCATCCTGCATTGGAACGGCGGTCAAACCGAAATCATACATCGAAGGCAGACGACGTGAATTTGGTATCGGACTTCAACTGGACAGAGGGCGAGATCGACGGAGCATCGGTCGCTCCGCTCAAGAAGTTTTCAGATGAGCGCGGTTGGCTGGCCGAGTTCTTCCGGCACGACGTAATGCCCGAGTATCTTTACCCGGTGATGGGCTATCTATCCCTCACGCACGCCGGTATTTCGAGAGGTCCACATGAGCATGAGTATCAGACGGATCTATTCCTTTTTTTTGACGGCATTTTTCGGCTCTACCTCTGGGATCCTCGGCCCGGCGCTCGAAGCTGCGGGCGTCGGCAACGCCTGGACGTAGGACGCAATCACCCCGTCATCGCCATCATCCCGCCGGGGATCGTCCACGCCTACACGAATGTCGGAGACGAGGATGCCTACATCGTCAACTGCCCCAACCGGCTCTATGCCGGAGAAGGCAAGAAGGAACCGGTAGATGAAATTCGCCACGAGGATCGGGAGGATTCGCCCTTTCTACTCGACTGACATCCTGGCTGGCGGCCTCTGAGCTATACGCGGGCGCGAGCGATCCCGGTTAGAACCTTTGCAGGATGGAGCCGACCGATCCGGCATAGCCGCCCCCGAAGTGGTTGAGATGATTAATAAGGTGATAGAGATTGTAAACGTCGCGTCGCTCGCCGTAGCCGGGAGGGAGCGGCCATGCGTCTTTGTAGGCCTCGTAAAATCGGCGACCAAATCCTCCGAACAGCTCCGTCATGGCCAGATCTGCCTCTCTATGACCGTAGTACGAGGCGGGATCTATGAGCACAGGCCGACCCTCGACGTCGACCATGAAATTCCCGCCCCAGAGGTCGCCGTGAAGGATGGACGGTTCAGGACGTTCCGGCAGAAGTTCAGGCAGCCGCTGGTAGAGGCGTTCAACCGGGTCGTCCCAGGCGGAATCCCAACGTCCATCTTTACGGGCTCGCTTAACCTGGGGCTCGAGGCGGCGTTGATGAAAAAACGTGGGCCACGAATCTTCCCACGAGTTTTCTTGTCGTAGACGCCCGATGTAGTTATCCGCATCGAAGCCAAATCGATTCGCGGAAAACCGATGCATCTCCGCAAGACCTTCGCCGAAACAATCCCAGAAGCGGCTTCCTCGTTCACCGCTTTCGATCCAGGCTGTCAGGAGCACCCCTGCCCGGGCGCCGGCACCGTCCTCCGCCAGAAGAGGCTCCGGAATGATCAGAGAAGATCCGGACCGGCGCATGGCGGCCAGGCCTGAAGCCTCGGCCGGAAACGTTTGCGCCGTCTCTCCCGTGCTCCACTTGGCGAAGAAATCGCCATCATCCGTACGGATTCGCGTGGCCTTCGCGATACATCCCCCTCCGACAGGGCTCACCTGCCGAATGGTCTGTCCCAGGGTCGCTTCTATGCGATCGGTGAGGTCTTGCGGAAGAGTCATTCGTCGGCCGTGCGTTCCAGCTTGTATTCTACGATAAGTCGGTCCAACAGCTGCCGCGCCGTTCGCCGCACAATCTCAAAAACGTCCTCAAATCCTTGCCGGCCGCCGAAATACGGATCCGGGACCTGATAATCGTCCGGTTGGGGATCAAATTCGCGAAAGAGGCGCACCTTGTTGCCATGTCGTTCTTTTCGATCGAGGAAGAGAACGTCGTGAAGGTTGTCCTTGTCCATCACTAAGATGTGATCGAATTCAGCAAAATGTCCGGCATCGAACTGCTGGGCACGGTGCTCGTCGAGCGACATGCCGTACCGGCGAGCCGTCTCGCGCATTCGCTGATCGGCCTGTTTGCCGACGTGCCATTCTCCGGTGCCCGACGACGAGGTTTCGAACACATCCGACAGCCCTGCCTTCTGCACCTCCGCCCGAAATGCCGCTTCGGCAAGTGGGCTGCGGCAGATATTCCCTAAACAGACGAACATTAGCCGTATTTTCTGGTCTTCAGCCATCGTGTATTTGTGGAACATCGATTGCTTTGTGAATCCGGATCGGTTGTTTTATGAATGTGGATCGGGAGGGAGTGCGCAGGGCTCATCGGCTTTGCCGCCTGGCAGGCTTTGAGACCTGTCACCCGACTCCCGTCTCATAATAAGTATTCACGTCAACCCCGCCTGATGCCCTCTCCATCTAAAATTCGAAAGCACCGCGCACCTTCGTTGTTCGATGCTCCGCCGGCGAAGACTGAATCGCCGCCCGATCGAGCCACTTCTCCCGGTCCTAGCGGGCCTGACGTGCTCACCGTCGGGCGTCTGGCAGGCGATCTTCGTAACGCCATCGAATCGCAGTTCCGCAATCTGTGGGTGGAAGGCGAGCTATCCAATTATAAGCGCCACACATCGGGCCACTGCTACTTCACGTTGAAGGACGATGAGGCCCAGCTCCGTGCGGTCATGTGGCGGAGTAGCGCCTCGCGTGTCTTCTTCCAGCCAAAGGACGGCATGCTTGTGCAGGTATTAGCAGACGCCTCGCTCTACGAAACACGTGGAGACTTGCAGCTCGTCGTCAGATCGATGCGTCTTTCGGGTGAAGGTGCACTGCAGAAGGCGTTCGAAGAATTGAAGAGGAAACTCGCTGCCGAGGGCCTCTTCGACCGAGAGCGTAAGCGTCCCCTTCCCCCGTATCCACGTGTTATCGGCATCGTGACGTCGGGATCCGGCGCCGCGCTCCACGACATTCTTAGCATTCTCGAGCGCCGGTTTCCCTATGTCCGTGTCGTCATTTGTCCCGTGCAGGTGCAGGGAATGGGCGCAGCGGAGTCCGTCGCGGACGCCATACACGCATTCAACGACCTACAAGACGGGGACGCGCAGCGTCCCGACGTGCTTATCGTCGGCCGCGGCGGCGGCTCGCTCGAGGATCTTTGGGCCTTCAATGAAGAAGTTGTGGCTCGTGCCGTATTTGCCTCCGGGATCCCTATCATCAGTGCAGTCGGCCACGAAACCGATTTCTCGATTACAGATTTCGTCGCTGATGCCAGGGCCGCCACGCCGTCCATGGCAGCGGAGCTGGCCGTTCCTGACAGGAATGAGCTGATGGCAACCCTTGGCGGCCTACAGGCTGCAATGGAAAACAGCCTCCGCCGGCGCTTCGAACGTCACCGGAAACACGTCAAATATCTTACGAGCTCGCACGGCTTCCGCCGGCCCATCGATCGATTGCATCAGCATAAGCAGCGCATCGACGATCTCTCCGACCGACTCCACCGCATGGCCGCCCGCTGCGTCGAACTCAAAGCTCGGCGATGGAAAGCCTTCGATGACCGCCTGAGAATCCTGGGGCCGGAACGTCCGCTTCGACAGGGCTACGTGCTGGTTGAGAAAGAAGGAGCGATGGTCCGTCGTTCCGGAGATCTTAGCACGGGAGATAACGTACTACTGCGCTTCCACGATGGGCAGCGCCGTGCGACCGTGCGAGAGGATTGAGGGCACCAGGACGACACGTACCGGTCGGGCATTCGTGCCGGACGAAAGGTTGACAATGGTGCATGAAGGCCGTACGCTAATCCGCGAATTGAACGCGCAGCGATTATGAGCATAGAAACCGCTCGATTCATGGTCGAGTTGACGCCGTCTTCGCGCGTCGACGTGATCGACATCAAGGAACACATCAGGCGCCAGCACGGCGACGTCCTATCCCGCTATCAGCGGGCCCTGTATTGCTCCTATCACACCACGGCGGGATTCTACGATCAGCATCTCTGCGATCGTCTCGACCACAGCCCTGAATCGCTTCAGGCCTTTCTCAGCGCATTTCAGGAAGTCTTCCCCCCGGGCGCTGCATACCGCCACGATCAGCTCCATCTTCGGTCTGAGCTGTCCGAAGAGGAACGCCGATACGAGCCCCGCAATGCGGACTCGCACCTTAAATTTATCGGATCAGGACTCGAGAATTGCGTCACCTATCGAAATCAACCCGATACGCCGGTCTATTTCGTGGATCTGGACGGCATCAATAAGGATACCCCCCGTCTTCGAAAGTCGACCGTAATCGGCTTTAACGCGGAAGACGTGATTGAGAAGGTGAAAATCGACGTGCCCGTTTCAGGTCACAGCGTCGACTCCGTCAGCCTGAAGGACGCTCGCCTGGGAGTATACGCGCGGCTTCAGGAGCTCGTGGATCGTCACGGCATCGAGGACGGATGGATAGAAATCGACCTCGACCCGAGCGAGCGAAATGCCGGACTTACGGTCAATGAGTTCGAAACGCTGCTCATGAAGCACGACCTTGTGGATGTCCTCCGAGACCCGCTTCGGTTTGTGGCCGAAAAGGGACGCAGCATGCTTCGCAACCCGCGGCAGATTCCAGAGAAAGCGAAAAATTATGCGAAATACGATTTCGTGCGCATCATGAACCGGGCGTTCGATAAGCTGGGTCTGAGCGAATCGGTTATCGAACGGGTCGTAGATCGCCTGATGGCGCTCCCTGCGTCACATTTCTTCGGCATGAAGCGGTCGGTTCGGCTGCTCATATCGAATGGTGAGACGGTACGTTCGGGTTCGATCGTTCACGGGCGGTACCAGAGTCCCATCCTCGTGCAGTGGCAGAAATCCGAGCGAGGAAGCCGCCGTCTGAAGGTAACGTTAAAGCGCTGCAGATAGTAACTTCCACGGCCGCCGCGAATTAGCAGTCGGTCAGGCGCGTCAGATGAGGGAGTGCGATTGTCCACCATCGACGTTCAGGCACGTTCCGGTTACGAGGCTCGCTCGCGTCGAAACAAGGAAAGCGGCGACATCGGCGATCTCCTCCACCGTGCCGAATCGTCCAATCGGAAGATTCGCCTCCACGAAGGCCTTCATCCCTTCGGGATCGTCGTCTACGCGGCGATCCCAGCTACCACCGGGAAACCGAATGGACCCAGGCGCAATCGAATTGACGCGGATGTTCTCGCGCGCCAGCTCGAGCGCCATGATTTTCGAGACGCTGATCAGCGCCGACTTCGTCGTGTTGTAGATGGACAGCCCGGGGCCGCCCGCTTCTCGACCGAAGATGGACGAGATGAAGACGATTGATCCACCTCCCTCCTTCCGAAGGTGCGGGATGGCGGCCCGGCTGCACCGCACGTGCGAGATGAAATTAAGATCAAAGATGTCGTACCAGTCTTCATCGCTGGTTTCCGCGAAAGGCTTCCGTCGATTGCCGCCCACGTTGTTGACGAGGATGTCCAACTTGCCAAACCGCTTTACAGCCTTATCGATCAATTGGGTCGGCGCATCGCTCTCGGTGAGATCCTTCTCGACCGGGAGGACGCGGGCGCCTGCAGCTTCGAGCTCAGACGCCGTCTCCATCAGCGCGTCGCGCCCACGAGCGCATAGCACTACACTGCATCCCTCCTCGGCCAGCTTCGCTGCGATTCCGCGCCCGATGCCCCGGCTCGACCCGGTGACGACGGCGACTTTTCCCTCTAACTCCAGATTCATTGGCTTCCGAACTGAGTGTCGCATGCATGCTCGCGTCTCTTAAAGACGATCATTCGCCAACGTGCCGCAACCTGCACATCTTGAAAACATTACAAAGGCGCACGAATTAGAAGTATCTTCCAAGCGACCAACTTTCACAGCACGCAGGCTCATGGCACAGGATCAAGAATTGTCGCTTCCTGAGGATCTCACGTTCGAGAAAGCCATGGAGCGCCTTGAAGTGATCGTCAAAAACCTTGAAGGTGACTCGTGCGATCTCGAGGATGCGCTGAGCCAGCATGCCGAGGGCGTCGCATTAGCCCGATTTTGCATGGACCGGCTGAATGCGGCCGAGATGAAAATTCAGAACCTGGCAACCGAATGAACATCCCCATGGAGTCGTTGAACCCGCTACGCTCGCTGCCGGACGCCGCCCGGGTCTGGATTTATGCTACGGATCGGTCCCTTGACAAGGCCGAGAAGGCACGTCTTATCGAGTTGTTGGAAATGTTCTGCGAAAGCTGGCGATCGCACGGACGCCGCGTCGAAAGTGCAGCGACGGTGCTGGAGGATCGGTTTGCCGTCATCGCGGGGGACATTCCGGGCGGTGATATTTCCGGGTGCGGAATCGATGCGTCGGTTCACGCCCTCAATCGAGCGGCGGACGAGCTCGGCCTGCGTTGGCTCCCAGCGCTCTCCGTTCACTTCCGTGCTGCGGATAAGTCCATTTCGTCTGCTTCTCGCGCGGAATTTCGCGCACGCGTAGAATCCGGTCAGGTGAACCCGGCAACACCTGTTTTCGATCTATCTATCGAGACACTTGGCGCGGTGCGCAGCGGGCTTTTTGAACGGCCCGCGGAATCCACGTGGCATGGCCGCGTATTTCGGCTGACCGGTCCGGCGGTCTCCTCATAACTCGTTGCCGACCAGGCTCAGGCGGCGGATGCCGACGTTCGGCGCGGCCGTAAAAGTTCGGTTATGACGCCTGCTGAGATCCCGTTTTGCTCCGTGTTCAGGAAACCCGGCGCGCCGTGCGTCGTGGTAGTCGCGTCGGGCGGTGACCGCATTCGATCTGGCCGCTTACCGAAAGAGATGAGACAGAACAAGATGAATCAGAAGAGACCTCGATGAGACTCCGATACGGCCTCTCCATATGTATTGCAGCGATCTGCTGGATGGCCGGCAGTTCTTCCGCCGCGGCCCAGGGATATATCAATCAGACTGCGGTCGAAAGTGTGCTGACGCAGAGCCGCGTCCACGATCTCGACGAGCTGCCCGAGGTCTATTACAATTACTACGTGCTCGACGACGGCCGCAACAACAGCGTCCTTGCACGCAACACCTTTTATAAAATCATCGGCCGCGGCGATATGAAGATGGGTCAACAGCGTGCCAAGCTTGTTGAGCTTCTGAACCGTCGCCTGCTCCAGCACGCGAGCATCGGTGACACACTGGTTGTACCGGAAAAATTCGGACTGGATTTTCGGGCGTACTCGCCTTTCCCAAGATACTATCCCGGGGCCCGTGACTTTGACAAGTTGTTCGTCATTCATAAGACGATCCAGGCGTGGGCCGCCTACGAGTACGGGCAGCTGTCCCGCTGGGGCATCGTCAATACGGGATCGTCAGAGAGCCCGACTCCGACCGGACGCTTCAACTTCAACTGGAAAGAAGAGTACCGCGTCTCGTCGCTGAGTCCGCCTGGTGAACCGTGGGAGATGTACTGGGTCTTCAACTTTGAAAATCCGCGCGGCATCCACGTGCATCAGTATGCGATGCCGACGGGCGGACCCACAAGCCACGGATGTGTTCGTCTCGTTGATTCGGATGCGAAATGGATTTACGACTGGGCCGATGCGTGGACGGTCTCAAACGGGCGGGTGGATTACACATCCTCCGGCAGCCGCGTGGTCAAGCCCGGCACTACCGTGATCGTGGTGGGGGATGATCCCGTGGGCAACCCACTGCCTTTTGACTACAAGAAACGTTATCCGGTCCTCAAAAAGATCGATTTGCCGGGCCATCCGTACGACGTGCCGCCGGGTACCGATCAGCAGAAGCACTTCGATGGACTGCGGGCGTCAAGATGAGGTTTAATTCCTCCTCCCGCTGCGTTAGTTAATATATGGATGTAAACATCCGTTCCGTGCGCGGCGCGTCGTCCTCACGGTTCCAGGAGAAGTAGATCGTCGTCGCCTTTCCTACGACGTGGTCCCACGGCACGAA
>CAZART010000021.1:44044-55837 GCA_964487555.1 uncultured Rhodothermales bacterium | reverse complement strand
TGCATCTTGCGGATCAATCTGAATCGTCTCTTGTCGAACGGACCGTTCCGGAGACGCTGATTGTCTTCGGCCTCTCGATTTTTCGGTCAGATATAACGTCACGATGGGCATCCGCCTCGCCTTCGTCGCGGTCGTTGCGGCCGCGCTCGGCGCATGGGTGACTCGGCCCGAACCCCCGCATCGCCTATTGTCCGATTCCATTGAGGTTCAATCGCACCCGTGGTTCAGCCGTGGGCATCATCACGAAGGCGGCGGCTTCACGAACGTGTGGCCGCCGTACCGGCAGACCTCCGTCACGAAAGGAAGCCTGTGGTTTCTGAGCACGCTGTTCGATCGGAAAGAGAACCGGCTGCCTTCGGTTCGCCCTATCGATGTGGATGACCTCCAGCTGCCGGCCTCGAACGTAGAGCTCACCTGGATCGGCCATTCGACCCTTCTCATCCGCACGCCGAACGCGTCCATTCTTGTAGATCCTATCTTCAGTGAGAGGGCCAGTCCGCTTTCGTTCGCCGGACCGAAGCGCGAGCCTGCGCTGCCGATCATGCTCACCGACCTCCCTCCGATCGATGTCGTGATTCTATCGCACGACCACTACGATCATCTGGATCATGCTACCGTGGAGACCCTCTCGCAATTGTACGATCCGCTTTTTCTCGTTCCGCTCGGTCTGGCAGTGACGGTTACAAAGTGGGGCGCCAGGCGGGTTGCGGAATTGGACTGGTGGCAATACGTCGAAATAGAAGGCATCCGGTACCATTGTGTGCCGGCGAAACATTTCTCGGGACGGAGCCTGTTCGATCGCAACGAGACCTTGTGGGCCGGATGGTACATCGAAGCGAGCGACGGGGACACACGGCTGTTCTACGCCGGCGACACGGGGTACGCGCCGCACTTCACCGAAGTACGCGAACGCCTGGGCGTGCCGCAGATAGCGGTTCTGCCCATAGGCGCGTACTTACCGCCGTGGCTCATGCAGCCCGTGCACGTCAATCCGGACGAAGCGTTGCAAGCCTTCGGAGATCTCGGATCCGACCACATGATCCCCGTGCACTGGGGCACTTTCGATCTTTCCGAAGAGCCGCTTCACGCCCCGGCCGACACGCTGCGCCGCCTGGTTTCCGAGCGATCTCTGGAGGACCGGGTGCACCTTCTGTACGTCGGCGAAACGTGGCGATATGAGATCGCGACCGGGGGCACGAAGTAGCCGACACCGGATGCGCCGCGCACTCTACGCTTCCTTGCGCGCCGCCGCCTCGCCGTTTCCGGATACGCCCAGCGCCTGTTCGTAGTCGCTCCAGTCGGCGAGAAACCGCTCGAGACCGATATCGGTGAGCGGATGATTCAGGAGCTTCTTGATGACGTCAAAAGGCATCGTCGCCACGTCGGCGCCGGCGAGCGCGGCCTCGACGATGTGCATCGGATGGCGAATCGAGGCGGCCAGCACCTCGGTCTCGTACCCGTAATTTTCGTAAATCTGAACGATCTGATGGATCAGCTCCATGCCGTTCGACGCAATGTCGTCTACGCGGCCTATGAACGGGCTGATATAGTTGGCGCCGGCCTTCGCGGCAATAAGCGCCTGCGTCGGTGAAAAGCACAGCGTACAATTCGTGCGGATACCTTCCTCGCTGAATGAATTCAGAGCCTTGATGCCGTCGAGAATAAGCGGCACCTTGACGACGACGTTGTCGTGAATGGCGTGCAGGAGGCGGCCCTCCTCCATGATCTTTTCGTACTCCGTCGCCGTGACCTCGGCAGAAACGTCACCATCGACCATCTCACAAATCTTGAAGATGTGATCGTGAAAGTCTACGTTCCCGGCCTTCTTCATGAGCGACGGATTGGTCGTAACGCCGTCGAGGACGCCCATGTCGTTGGCTTCTTTGATCTCATCCAGATCGGCAGTGTCTACAAAAAATTTCATGGCGTTCCTTTCAGGTTATTTCGGCGACATTGTTACGGAGGCCCGTCCAATAATGGCGGCATGTTCCTTTTCTTGCGAAGCGCGACGGCGACGCTCGTCTCTCACCGAGCGCGACATTCGGCGCACAATAAGTCAACGTCCGGGAGCGGCGTCTGTTTGCACTTTATGATGAAAAATAGAGGATGGTATGCATTTGTGTGTTTTTGAGGATGATGGAGCCCCTCACTTCCTTCCTCTCGTCCACACGCGCGCGGTTTATGACCTTCGATTGGGCATCCGGACGCTGCTGCGGAGCCTTCGAGACGCCTTCGGCGACCCTCCTACGCTGCTCCACGCCCGCCGCCAGGTCGCGCACGTTTCCGCGCTGGAAAATGACCTGCTCGTAAACCGGATTCCGGACGGACTGGACGTGCTCTTCCTGAACGGTCGCTGGATCGCCGAAGAGGGAGATCTGCTCGAGAGTATTCGAGGCGTCATCGGCGCGAAGGAGCGTCGCGTGTTTCTGCAGGATGCATCGGTGATCGCGGCGTGGATGCCCGGCGCATCGAGCCGCTTTGTCGAGAAGGACGCCGTGACGCCGTCTACGTTCGAGGGCGTTCCCGAGGAAAGGGTCGAGGGGGCGCGACTGGTTCGTCGTCTCTGGAGCTTTCAGAACGAGCTTCTCGATGCGCTCGAACGGGACTACCTCTTTTACACGAAGGGATTGAATATTTACGAGCGTCCTGGAGCCGATGTCAAGAAAGGTGCGATTCTCGCCGGTGGCGAACGAATCTACATCGGCAAGGGCTCGGTCGTGGAGGCAGGCGCCGTCCTCAACGCTAGGGAAGGACCCATTTACATCGGCGAAGACGTTACGATCCAGAATCTGGCCGTAGTCAAGGGGCCGGCGTATATCGGGTCGAGGTCGGTCATCATGACGGGCGCCGATATCGAGGGGTGCTCCTTCGGACACTGGTGCAAGGTCGGTGGCCAGGTTGAGGAGACCATCGTTCACTCCCTGTCGAACAAGGCGCACTCCGGATTTTTGGGGAATGCCTACGTGGGGCGCTGGTGCAATCTCGGAGCCGACACCAACAATTCGAACCTGAAGAACGACTACGGCGAGGTGAAGATGTACGATGCCGTCGCCGGTGATTTTGAAGAATCGGGTCGGCAATTTCTTGGCCTCGTCATGGGCGATCACGCCAAATCAGGCATCAATACGATGTTCAACACGGGAACGGTGGTCGGCGTCTGCTGCAATGTGTTCGGCGCGGGATTTCTGCCGCGATACATCCCGTCTTTTTCGTGGGGAGGTCCGGACGTCTTCGACGAGTACCGACTCGACAAGGCGCTGAAAGTGGCCGACACCGTGGTGAAGCGCCGCGAACGCGCGCTGAGCGGCGCGGAGCGGGAAAACTTAGAGACCGTGTTCGAGGCGACGCGAGGCGAGAACGTTCGCCGCTAGCCGGAGGCGGACGGCTCGCTGACCGCAAAAGCTAGACTTTTTTCAACACGATCATGGTGAGGTCGTCGCTGAGGGTCGCCACGCCGCCCGTAAAGCGTGAGATGTCGCTTCGCACGACGTCGAGAATCTCTTCGGCTGCTGCATCTCGATGCTGAACCAGGAGCGGCTCAAGCCGCTCTTCACCGTATTCCTCTCCGTCGGTGCTCATGGCCTCGGTGACGCCGTCGGTAAACATGGCGAGGACGTCGCCGGTATGCAGCTCAGCAACGCCTTTCTCGTACCCCAGCCCTTTCATGACGCCGAGCAGAAGACCGCCGGTTTCGAGCATCTCCATCGATCCATTTTTGCGGACGATCGTCGGAGGGTTGTGCCCCGCGTTTACGTAATCCATTTTCCCGGTGGTGCTGTCGAGGATCGCCACGAAAAACGTTATGAACTTATCGTAGTCCGTGTTATCGCAAATCACCCGATTGATGTGGACCACGGCCTCCTCGAGGGAAAGGTCCATCGGCAGCATGACGTGGAGGGACGCCTGAAGATTTGCCATCAACAGGGAAGCCGGTACGCCTTTTCCCGTGACGTCGGCGATGGCGAGCAGTACCCGGTCGCCTTCGAGCTGGAGAATGTCGTAGTAATCCCCCCCGACGAACCGCGAAGGCACGGCCACGGCAGCCAACTCGTATCCCTGAACGACAGGAATCCGCTGGGGGAGCAGTCGCTCCTGAATCGACCGGGCAAGGCGCATCTCTTCCTCGAGGCGCTCCTTTTCGATCTGCTCTTCGACGAGAAAACTGTTCTGGATGGAGACGAGCGCCAGGTTACCGAGCGCCGAGAGAAATTCGATATCTCCGGGCGTATAGGGCTGGCCCGTGCGCTTTTTCCCGAGGCAAAGGGCGCCACACGTCTCGCCGTGCTGCTTCAGGGGTAGCGCCAGCATCAGACCGCGCCGCCGCAAGCCTTCCCATCCCTTATCATCGCCCTCTTCCAGCAGCACAAGATCCTCGAAACCGCACAAAGTTTTAATGAGCTCCGGCTCCAGATCTTCACTGTCGATGCCCCTCGAGCCAACTACGAAGACTTCGGGCTCCGTCGATCCGCCCCCCGAACGCCGCAGCAAAAAGAGATGCTTGCTGACGAGAAGCTGTCCCATCAAGGCAAGGGTCAGCAGCCTCACGAGGCGATCGCGATCAATCGTAGCATTGAACTCCTGCGACAGATCGAACAGCGTATTGAGCTCCTGGATCTTCGCATCCAGATCCCGGTTCGCGAGCTTTAGCTCCTCGACCATCATACTGTTGTGAACCGCCGTCGAAGACATGTTGACCATCGAGCGGATGAACTCCATCTCGAGGGTCGTAAACTCATCGCGCGTCGCCTTGGGGCCTATGGCGAGGACTCCGATGCTCCGTTTGCCGAATGAAATCGGTACGGCTAGGACGAGATCGAGCTCGCGGAGTCGCACGGGGACGGCATCGTCCAGCATTATGTCGTCACCGGGATGCTTGTCGAGCTGCAGTACGTCGTTCGCGGCGACACCCTTGACGCCCTTCACGGCCGCCACGCGAAATCCTTCGGACAGCTGATCTTGCATGAGAACGATCCCTCGCGTCGTGAACAGCTTGCTCATCGAGGTAAGCAGAAGGCTGTTGAGCACGAAGTCGAGGTCGAGGGACCGGCTGAGGAGCTGACTCGTCTCATAGAGAGCCCGAAGATCGAACCGCTCGGTGCGGGTGATGGGCATGTTGCCGCCTCGACCTTCCGACGCGTCGAGGCTGTGGGGCGTCGACGCGTTGACCTGTTGACGTTTCGACGTGTAAACGTTGTGAGGTGTCGACGTGCTGACGTCTCGAGGTTCCGGGTCCGAGACATCTCGAGGTTCCGGGTCCGAGACATCTCGAGGTTCCGGGTCCGAGACATCTCGACGTTCCGGGTCCGAGACTTTCTGGGGTTCGGATGCACGAACGTCTCGACGTGTCGAAGCGTGGTCTTCGTCTCGGTAGTCCATAATCTTCTCTTGCTGCCTCAGAACGTTAAGGCGTCAACCATTCAATCCAGGTGGATGACTTCGGCCTGCGTTGCCGCGCCGCCGCCAATTTCGATGCGGACACACGTCTTGACCTGGTGAAATCCCTGGCGCCCGGCCGCTCCAGGGTTAATGTACAGCATATTCCGTAATTCCCGGACACGTTCGATACGAAGGATGTGGCTGTGCCCACAGATAAATACATCGGGAGGGTCGAGCCGCATTGCCGAGGCGATACCACGTCCCCATCGGCGAGGATGACCTCCCATGTGCGTCATCCAGAAACGAAGGCCTTCGAGTTCAAACCTCTGATGCTCGGCCGTTCGGAGTCGTACGTCGCGTCCGTCCACATTCCCCCATACCGCGCGGAGGGGAGCGATTTTCTCGAGCCGATCAAGTATGTCCGGCGTGCCGACGTCGCCGGCGTGTAGAATCAGATCCACCTGGCCAAGATACTCCGGCAGAGCTGGGTGAAAATAGGCGTGCGTATCGGAGAGGATGCCTATCGTCACCGATGGAGGCACTGCTTTCGTCGGAACGGTTTCGTCACGGCGCGGCGGCGCATTAGCGAAGCATCAGGCGCAGGCCGAGCTGCATCCGCGCTCTGTCGTCGTCCTCCGGAGCCCACTGCTTCATCGGCACGCTCATAAAGGGGATGATCTGATAGCTCGGACGATTGTATTCGATGCCCGATCGCATCCAAACGACGCCTCCGCGATAGTCGGTCTCGCCGAGTTGATCGTCCTCGCTGGTGGCCGGCACGGCGGATCCCCCGTTCCCGCCGAACTCGCTTTCAAACAAGGAATATTGGCCGCCTTCACCCATCAACGACACAAAGAGGTTGCTTGCCGCAGGATCGAAAATCAAGTTGTAGCTCCACATGAAGTGCAGCTCTATGCCCATGGCACGCGTGTCGATAAACTGAGCAGCGGAATTCGGTGCGACGACGATCGGCCCCTCGTCCGAGAACACGGCTTCTGCGGGCACAAATTCTCGGAAACCCTTACGGACGCGCCGCATCCCCACGGCAAAATCGCTTGAGAAGACAGGCGAGAAGGTTTTCGTGGAGATGAAGGCGGCGTCGAGCTGGGGAAAACCAACCCGGCCGTCTGAGGCGGGGTCGACGGCGAGACGAAACGCGTAGTCGAAGTTGTCAACGGACCAGTAGTACTTAAGTCCTACCCAGCTCAGGACGATCGTCCGTCCCGTCGCCGTTCCGGCCGCATCCCAGAACGCGTTGAGATCGATGCGCTGCGATAGCCGGTAATGAAGGCGAAAGCTTAGTCCAAGGGAAGGCGTCGAAGAACCGATGTTGCCGGATACGTCGCGGCGATACGAGACTTCACCGGTGGCGGCCACACCGTCGTGAAATGTCCGACGCGCGGTCTCGGATCGATAGAAGGGATCGTGAACCGCGAACGGCCGCTGTGCAATGGCTTCCGGCGCAGCAACGATTAGAAAAGCAAGCGCAGCAATGCCCATCGGCCACATGCGCGTCCGTTCAGCGACGCCGGCATGACGAGTGGACACTGAATTGAACATGCGATGCACCAGATGTTAGCACGCCCGGATCGTCTAATGTACGCCCTCAAATTTCAAGCGTTTCACCGGGGCTCAAAACTCTCGTCTCGAATCCCGCGGTCGACATCAATTCTTCCCACACGCTGACGTCGATCTCGATGGGCGGAAACGTATTGTAATGTATGGGAATGCTAAGTTTCGGTCCAATCAACTTTGCAGCGCGCAGAGCGCCCTTGGGGCCCATGGTAAAACAGTCGCCGATCGGCATCAGTGCTATGTCCACATCGTAGTCCTGACCCAGCCATTCCATCTCGGAGAACGGATCGGTATCGCCGAGGTCGTAAATAATTTTCCCTTCCGCCTCGATAATGATGCCGTGAGGATGTCCGCCGTACGTGCCGTCAGGAAAAGACGAGGAGTGGCGTGCGAAAGTCCATGTGACGCGCCCCCAATCAAAGCTCCACGATCCACCGGTGTTCATCGGCTGCACGTTCTCATGATCGTGCTGCTGCGATATGTAATTGGTGATCTCGAAATTCGCGACGACGACGGCGCCTGATCGTTTCGCGATGTGGGGCGCGTCGCCCCAATGATCGCCGTGCGCGTGCGTAAGCAGGATTACGTCGGGATTCAGATCGTCGGCGCTGACGACGCCCTCGGCGTGTTTGTTTCCCGTGATAAATGGATCTACGAGGATCGACGCGCCCCTGATTTCGAGCTGAAAGGCGGAGTGACCGTAGTAGGTTAATTGCATCGCTGTTGACAGACAGTTTCGCTTCTACGTTGACCGTGCCGGAGATGAGGGATGGGAGGCGGATGATGGCAAGAACGTGATGGTACCGCTTTTCTACGGGATCCATCCATCACCGATCCCCTACCTCCCCTCTCCGATCGGATCTTGTTACATCCGCGTTTCCTGTTCTACTCCTTCTTCGCGACGCGGTACAGCCAGACGACGAAAAATGCGAGGCCGACGATACCCAGAACGTTGGCGATCGGCTCGAAGCCGGCCGGCGCGATGCGGAGCACGGCGGTCGACTGCGCGGCAGCGAATGGAATGGCGAGAAGAATACCGACGAGCGCTTCACCCGTGATTAATCCCGATGCGAAAAGCAATCCGCGGCGTGCGGCTTTCAACGAAACCTGGTCAAAGTCCTGGCCAAGCTGATCTTTCCGCCGGGCAAGACTCCGCTCCGCCGCCCACGCCACCATACCACCGATAAAAATGGGTACGCTGAGCTCCAGCGGAAGGTAGATCCCCACGGCCACAGCAAGTACGGGTGCACGGAACTCGCTGTTGCGCATTTCCAGCCACTTGTCGTAGATGATGATCGAGACGGCGATGACGGCGCCGATGAAGATCATATTCCACGGAAGATCACGCTTGAATACGCCGTCGGCCACCGAGCTCATCAGCGTAGCCTGCGGAGCTTTCAGCGCCTGTCCGGCATCCATCCCCTCTCGTGGAAAGACATCCCCCAGACCGTAGGCCTGAAACAGCAGTTCGAGAATGGGAGCGATGACGAGTGCAGCGGCGGTAACGCCCACGATCTGCATGATCTGCTGCTTATACGGAGTCGCCCCGACGATATACCCCGCCTTCAGATCCTGCATGTTGTCGCCGGCGATGGCCGCGGCACAGCACACGACGGCGCCCACCAGAATCGCCGTCGCCGCCGCCGTCGTCGCCTGCCCTGTGTCGACGGCGAAATCGATTTGGGATCCGAGCATCGCAAGCAGGATCAGTGAGGTCGCGAGAATCGTCGCGATCGTCACGCCCGATATCGGGTTGTTGGACGATCCTACCAGACCGGCCATGTACCCTGCCACTGACGAGAACAAAAACCCTGCGATAAATGCGAAAACAAGGCCGAAAAGAATCGTCGACCAGTATAGTCCATCTGATATTCCGAGTGCCGGTTGATCGACGATGAACATAAAGACGAAGAATAGGGGCACGGAAAGCGCGATCGTGCCCCAGAGAACAATATTGATGGGCGTGTCTTTCTCGGTGCGTAGGATCTCGATCTGCTCGCCGGACTGCGCGCGCTTCACGGCTTCGAACGAAGACCTGACCCCGTCCCGAATGGGCTTAATCAGCGAGAGGAGGGCCCAGATTCCGCCGACGGCCATCGCTCCTACTCCCATGTAGCGAATTCGTGCGCTCCACACCTCGAGCGCGGCATCATAGCCGGTGGCCCCTTCGGTGATCGCCGCGAGCTCTGCCGGCGAAACCATCGCCGTGTAGATCGGGATGCCGAAGAGCCAGGAAATCAGGCCGCCGCCGAAGACGAGGACAGCAATATTCAGGCCGACAATATACCCGACGCCGAGCAGCGCCACGCCGAGCTCCGATCCATAGCCGAAGATCGATCGCCCGATGCGGACCGCTCCGTCCGCCGTTCCTGCGACAATCTGAAACCCCGTCTGGCTCAGCTTCAAAAGGGCACCGGCGATACCCGCAATCGCGATGTACTTTGCGCCTTCGCCGCCCTCTTCACCGGCCTTCAGGACCTCGCCGGTGGCGACTCCCTCCGGGAACTGGAGGTCGGCCTCCAGGATCAATGCGCGGCGCAGGGGTATCGTAAACATCACCCCGAGAATACCACCAACCAGGGCCACGGACATCGTTCCGAGAAAGGGGAATCCTTGCCAGTACTGAAGCATGATCAGCGCAGGCAGTGTGAAGATGACGCCTGCGGCCAGCGATTCACCCGCCGACGCCGCCGTTTGGACGATGTTGTTTTCGAGGATGTTGGACTCGCGAAACATCCTCAGAATCGCCATGGAGATCACGGCCGCCGGGATGGACGCCGACACGGTCAATCCGACCTTCAGTCCGAGGTACGCGTTGGCCCCGGAGAGCACTGCAGAGAGGATGAAGCCGAGAATCACGGCTTTGACGGTAATCTCGGGCAGCGATGTCGACGCCGCTATGTACGGCTCGAAGGTCAAGGGCGGAACTTTGCTCGACTTTTGTTGCATGTGGCTTAGAGCTGGCGCGTAGAACGAATGAGTGAATCTACTTCATCAAAATCATCTTGTGAGATTTCGTGCCCCTTCGACTCCGCAGACGCACGAAATACGTGCCGCTGGGCAGGTCGCCCGCATCGAATCGTACCTCGTAGGAACCGGGACCCTGGGTGCGGTCCACCAGTCCGCGAACGGACTGTCCGGAGACGTCCCACACGGATATCCGGACGTGGGCCTGTTCTCTGACGATGTAGCTGATGGTCGTCATGTCGTTGAATGGATTGGGGAAATTACCGACAAGCGTGATGCGCTCCGGCTGAACCTCTCCCATACCGACCTTTATGGTGCCCGATACGCGCTCCGCGCCGCCGGGATAGATTTGGCGGAGACGGTAGAAGGCTACGCCCTCACCCGTGTCGACGTCGCGAAATTCGTACTTGCCGGACTCGCCGGAGGCGGGGACCCGATGGACCTCCTCGAATCGGCGGCCGTCTTTGGATCGTTCGACCACGAACTCCGGCGACACCGAGCCGCGCGCACGCCATTTCAGAAGCACGACGCCGTCTTCGTGTGTCACGTTGAAATCATCGACCGGGGGGCGAAATGTGAGGTCCGACAGGATCAATTGCACTCCTGGTGCCGGCTCCGTCAGAAGGTCGTCGGGAAGCCGTCGATCGAATTCGAGCACCAGAGGGTCGGAATCCTTTGGACCCTGCGTCGTGATGTGCTGTATCCGAATCGCGTCGATGAAACCTGAATACGGCTGCGTGCCGTCGAAATACGGCTCCGATCCCGGCACGCGGCCGCCCACGGCCAGCGGCAGTCCCATGACAATGTGCGGCGGCGGTGCGCTGTAGAGCGAATCGACCGTGCGGCCGTCGATCTGCAGTCGCATCCATCCGTCGTCCGGCTCATTGATTACGACCACGTGGTGCCAGGCCCCGTCCGCGATCGGGCGCTCCGAACCCATGGACTGATGGCGGCCGGGGCGGCCGCGAAAACAGCGGAGGCGTCCGGCAGGATCGACGATCAGCTCGAGGGGATATCCAAGAGTTTCATCGCCGTTCCACGTGGATAATACCACCTGATTAAGCCCTGTCGACTTCATCCAGAACGACGTCGTGAATCCCCGGTGCAAGTCCAGGGAGGGCACTGCATTCGGCCGAAAAATCAGCGGGCGAACGTCTGAGCCGGCGAATGAAAGGACACGGTTATCCGGATCCATGTGCACCTGATCAATGTCGAGAGCGATCGAGAGGCGATCGAGTTCCATAGTCTGCCGCTGGTCCGCCGCCACGGAGAAACTGAAGGGTGTGATGACGACGCGTTCGGTTTCGTACCCGTCGCCGGGGAGAATCCGAATAACGAGTTCACCCTTGCTCTCCAGCGGGTTCGCAAGTGTTACCTCGTAGCGCCCATCGTCGAGCGGACGGACACTGAATTGTGCTGAATGAAAAGCACTCTTGAGAACGGATACCCCCTCGAGCTCCCCGTTTGGCGGGAGTTGGATCACGAATCCGTCGACGGCCATGCCGCCCGCCCATGACGCGAAGAGGTTCGCGGATTCGCCTCGCGAGATCTTTTCGGGCACGTACGAGCCGGTAAACTGGCCGAGTGCCGGCAGCGCTGTGAGTATTCCCGCGAGGAGGATGCAGACAGCAACGCCGGCAGCCACACCACGGTACGTGGTCAGCATCCGAATGATAACGAGGCAGTTAACATGCAGTAGTTGCCGGTGACGGCAGCGTCTGCGAGCGGCGGGTGGACAGCGCTCACAAGGCGAAAAAATAGACGGGGCCCCCGTGTAAGTCAAATAGCGATCCGTTCGGGCGTTCGTCCCTATGACTTTTACACCTTGGTAATGATCGCTGCGGTACTATACCTTTGGAGGGCGGGGTTGGGGGC
>CAZART010000021.1:36120-43944 GCA_964487555.1 uncultured Rhodothermales bacterium | reverse complement strand
ACACCTTGGTAATGATCGCTGCGGTACTATACCTTTGGAGGGCGGGGTTGGGGGCAAGGGTCGAGGATCGAGGATTGAGGGTCGAGGGTCGAGGATTGAGGGTCGAGGATCGAGGATTGAGGGTCGAGGATCGAGGATCGAAGTACCGCGTATGCCGGAGTATTGTGTTACCTGGGTGCGTGGGACGAAAGAGGCGGTGCGTGGGACGGTGGTACGCGTAGGGTGGGACGCGTAGGCAGTTAACGTGGTACGTTATTCAGCGATCAAGAGAAGCTACAAATCGACGCAAGAGACGATGGATCGACCGTACGACAACATACCGCGTCAGGGCGAGCATCTCGGGCGCGATCACGACGAAGAGCCGACCACCAACGTTCGCGCCCAGGAAGCGGTGAAGCCGACCTCCGCCGAGTCCGCGGACGGCGGCGTCATTCAGCATTTATACAACGAAACGGAAGGGCGCCATCGCATTCGCCGGTGGCCGAACGCATCGGAAATCACCGCTGTACCCGGATACGAGGAAACCCAGCGAATTCCGGAAGGAAAGTCGCTCACCGACATTTTCGAGGCGCTTTCGGGCCAGGATCAGTACGTCGTCCTCGAAAACGTGGAATCGGGGAAGGTGCATTTCGACCGCAATACGGAGCTATCCGAAAACTGGACCGGCAATGGCGAATACGATCAAGTGACCATCTTCCACGACGAAGAAGCCGCCGCCGCGTACGCGAGCTCTCGACGGAAAACGTCGTCCTAAAACCTCGATCGCGGCGCTCACCCTCTCATCTTCTCATCCTCCAAGTTCATGCAGATCGGAATGGTCGGTCTCGGCAAGATGGGCGGCAATATGGCCCGCCGTCTGCTGAGAGCCTCGCACGATGTGATCGGCTTCGACCTCGACCGAAGTGTCGTCGAAAGCCTTGGAGTCGAAAACCTGACGGGCGCGTCCTCCCTCGAGCACGTCGCCGCTCAGTTACGCCCACCCCGCCACGTCTGGTTGATGGTACCGTCGGGTCATGCCGTCGACGCCACGCTGGAACAGCTCGTTCCCGCGCTTTCTAAGGGGGACGTCGTCGTCGACGGCGGCAATTCGGATTACCGCGACACCCTTCGACGCTACGACGAGCTGCGGGCGCACGAACTCCATTTTGTCGACGTCGGTGTGAGCGGTGGTGTCTGGGGGCTGGAGAACGGCTACTGCCTCATGGCCGGCGGTGATGACGGGGCCGTCGAACGGCTTTCGCCCGTTCTGCGCGACCTGGCCATCGAGGGGGGCTGGGGCCACGTAGGTCCGACGGGCTCCGGCCATTTCGTAAAAATGATCCACAACGGCATCGAGTACGGAATGATGCAGGCCATTGCGGAGGGCTTCGCCGTAATGGAGGCCAAGCGCGAGTTCGACGTCGACCTGCATGACGTCGCTGAGATCTGGAGACACGGGAGCGTCGTTCGCTCATGGTTATTGGATCTGACGACACGCATGCTCGAGGACGATCCGGATCTGGCCGACATCGCGCCCTACGTCTCCGACTCCGGCGAAGGTCGCTGGACGGTACGTGAGGCCATCGACCTGAACGTCGCCGCGCCGGTGATCACGACGTCCCTCTTGCAGCGCATTCAGTCGCGCGACGAATCCTCCTTCGCCCACCGGATGCTCGCCGGTCTGCGCCGGCAATTTGGGGGGCATGCCGTGCGTGAAGCGGATAAGCCTGCGTGAAGCCGATACGCCGTAGAGCTGCGCGTCACAGTGCCTCGATAATCGCCCCGATAATCGCTTCCGGCGGGAGTGCCGCGTCGACGACGACCGCATTGTCGGGCTCTTCGAGCACGGCGAACTGGCTGGCCAAAAGCTCCGGACCGAAAAAATGGCCGGCGCGAGCTCCGAGTCGATCTTCAACGAGTTTTCGCGGGGCGCGTAGGTAAACGAAGACCACACGTTCGAGGCCGTTCACTAGTTTGCGACGATAGCTCGACTTGAGCGCGGAGCAGGCTAGGACGGCCGGCTGTCCCGATCTTAGCCGCGCGTCGAGGACGGCGTGGAGCCCCTCGAGCCATCCGTGGCGGTCGACATCCGTAAGGGCGATGCCGCGCTGCATCTTTGCCACGTTCGCCGGGGGATGGAAATCATCGGCATCTAAGAAGTCCCATCGCAAACGCTTGGCGAGCAGGCGACCGACCGTGGTCTTTCCCACGCCGGCCACGCCCATGACGATGATAATCTTCGGTCCGTTCGCGGACGGAATGGACATGAGCGATTGCAGGCATCAGTTAATGTTAGCACCACGTAGTAACAGGAACGTCCTCAACCGGTTCTTCATTCCAGTGCATCCGTGCACCGCACCGCGCGGAGGGTTCGTGCTAGGGAAGGCTCCAATATGAACATGATAGCGACGACTATTTCCGCACCTTTGACATGGCTAGATCCTTACGCGTAGGCGTGCTGACGGGCGGCGGAGACTGTCCGGGTCTCAACGCCGTCATTCGGGCTGTTACGAAAGGCCTCATTCTGCAATATAATGCGGAGGTGATCGGCATCGAAGACGGATGGCAGGGCCTTATCGAGCAGCGCGTCATGCCTCTCTCTTACCGCGACGTGAGCGGTATCCTCACTCGTGGCGGCACGATCCTCGGCACCAACAATAAGGCCAACCCGTTCGCCTACTATAAGCGGGGCAATGCCGACGTTTCTGCAGAGGTCGTTAAGTACTGTAGATCGCTCGGCCTCGACGCCATTGTCGTCATCGGCGGCGACGGCACGATGTCGGCCGCCAGTGGTCTCGCCAAGCTCGGTATAAAGATGGTCGGCGTGCCGAAGACGATCGACAACGACTTGATGGCCACCGAGCGCACGTTCGGATTCGACACGGCGGTGGCCATCGTCACTGAGGCGATCGACCGCCTGCACACGACGGCGCAGAGTCACGACCGGGTGATGATTGTGGAGACCATGGGACGCTATGCCGGATGGATCGCCCTTTACGCGGGCGTCGCCGGCGGTGCGGACGTCATTTTGGTCCCGGAATTCCACTACGAAATGGACGAGATCGTGCGCGTCTGCCGTGAGCGTGAAAGCGGCGGACAGAACTTCACGATCATCGCCATAGCGGAAGGTGCTCGCGCCAAAGACGGCGAAATGACGATCATGACGCACGTCGATGAGAGCCCCGACCCGATTCGCCTCGGCGGCGTCGGTAAGGTGCTCGAAGCGGAGTTGAGCAAACGCATTCAGAGCGAAGTACGGACGACGATTCTCGGCCACATGCAGCGCGGTGGCACGCCGACGGCGTTCGACCGAAACCTTGCTACGGCGTTCGGCACTTACGCTGCCTCAATGATTGCTGACGGACATTTCGGCCGGATGGTAGCCCTGCAGGGCAATCGCCTCACGAGCGTCTCATTCGACGAAGTCGCCAACAAGACCCGCGAGGTGCCGCTGGACAATCCGATGATTGCGGCCGCCATCGGGGTCGGCACGTCATTCGGGGTCCATAATTTCGACTACCGTATGAAAGGGACGCAGGAGTCGGAGGCGGTGACGTAAAATGGGCGTCGTTCTGCGTTCTGCGCGCGCCATTCCGCGTCCTGCATTCGTCATCCGCATTTTGCGTTCTGCGTTCTGCGATCTGCGATCGAGAGCTCAGGCGCCGTCGCTCGCCGGCACGAGTAGCATACCATCCCGCAACTGACGAGCGACGAACGCTATGAAGATATTATTGACGGGCGGAACGGGATTCGTGGGCAGCTACGTTTTGCGCGAGCTCCTGCGAGAGGGGCACACCGCTCGCTGCCTCGTCCGCGCGACCGGTCGCGGTCCCGCCGTCGCCGACGGGCGTGTAGAGGAATTCGCGGGAGACGTCACGCGGCCCGCGTCGCTGGAGGGCGCGGCGGAAGGCTGTGATGCCGTCATTCACCTCGTGGGGATCGTCGACGAGAAGCGGTCGAAAGGCGTGACGTTCGACGCCGTTCATGACAAGGGCACAAGAGCGGTGGTCGATGAAGCGCGGCGGGCGAAGGTCGATCGCTTCATCCACATGAGCGCGAACGGGGCGCGGCCCGACGGCGTCTCGCGCTACCAGACTTCCAAATGGAGCGCCGAACAGTACGTGATCCATGCCGCCTTCGAACGATGGACGATCCTCCGCCCGTCGACCATATTCGGCGATCCCGGCGAAGATAATCCTGAATTCGCCGTCCGAATCGCGCGGTCACTCATCAAGCCGTTTCCCGTGCTGCCGCTCTTCGGCGACGGCTCATTCTTGATGCAGCCGATCTCCGTAGAAGAGGTTGCATCGGCATTCGTGCAGTCGCTGACACGCGATGCCGTCCGAGGCCGATCGTACTGCGTCGCCGGTGAGGAGCGGATATCCTACAAAGAGATGCTCGACCGAATCACGTGGGCTCTCGGATACCACACCAAGCCCAAAATCCGGCAGCCGATCTGGCTCGTTCGGCCGGTCATCCATTCCGTCGGACGAGTCGGACTTCTGCCGATCTCCCCCGATCAGTTCGAAATGCTGATTGAAGGCAACACGTGTGACAGCTCCGACTTCTATCGCGATTTCGACGTAACGTACAAGCCGTTCATCCCGAAACATCTCGAATACGTTCGACACCGTCTGTAAGCGTCCCTCCCCCACCGCATGTCCCAAGCCAGCGGGAAAAAATTTATCGCGGTCGCCGGCAATATCGGCGCAGGAAAGAGCTCCCTCACGCGCGTCCTGAGCGACTACTTCAAATGGCAGGCGTATTTCGAGCGCGTCGACGATAATCCGTACCTGGCGGATTTCTACAACGACATGCGGCGATGGTCCTTCAACCTGCAGGTATTCTTTCTATCCAGCCGATTCGATCATCATCAGGCCATCGAACGCGCTCCGCACTCGGTGATCCAGGACCGCACGATTTATGAGGATGCCGAAATCTTCGCGCGAAATCTCTACGAGATGGGCCTGATGGATCAGCGGGATTTCGACAATTATCAGGCGCTGTTTGCATTGATGACGTCCTACCTGAAGGCACCCGACCTCCTCATTTATCTGCGGGCGTCCGTTCCGAAACTGGTCGATCACATCCAGTCGCGCGGGCGCGATTTCGAATCGTCCATCAGGATCGAGTACCTTGAGCGCCTGAACAGGCACTACGACAATTGGGTCGATCGCTACCGCCTGGGCCCGAAGCTGATCGTCGAGGTGGACCAATTCGATTTTGTGAACGAGCCGGCGCATCGGATGGAGATCATCTCACGCATCGAGAGCCGTCTCTTTGGGCTTTTCCCCGAATCATGACGGTGGATATGCCTCATGGTTGGGCCGGCCGCACGTCATGCGGCGCGAAGATACGTCTCGGTCTGTCCGTTTTTTTGATGGGATGGATGGCCGTCGCGACCGTCGCCGCACAGGAGCCGGATTCCCTAGATGTCATCGTACCGTCCGAAGAAGATTCCTTGGACACCGGCATGCTGCCGGAAGCCGATTCGGTGGGCGTCATCGCTCAGCCGACGGCCGTGGACACGACGAGGCCGGGCATGCCTTCCCAGATCCCGAAACCGGTCGGATTCGCCGGCACCCGATACGGCACGGCGCTCATGGATTCGCTGCCCGTTCGGCTCGGAGCCCTTGATCTGGCCGAAGTGCTCGGTGATCTACCGGGCGCATTCCTCTATCGATTCGCTACGCCGGGTTGGCCGGACGGATGGAGTCCTGCCGGTCTTCCCCCGCACCGGAGCACCCTCGCGCTCGACGACGTCCCGCTCACTCACGTCTTCACAGGGCGCCCCGGCTTCGACATCGCAC
This sequence comes from uncultured Rhodothermales bacterium, assembly GCA_964487555.1. GTDB lineage: Bacteria > Bacteroidota > Rhodothermia > Rhodothermales > VXPQ01 > CAZART01. The sequence continues at coordinate 38,155 of CAZART010000021.1, read as the reverse complement.
CCCTGGCCTTTATCGAGCCGCCTCGCCTCGCGCTACAACGGTTCGGCCGGCCGGCGGCCGTGTCCTTGCAGCGACGTTCGTTCGCGACGAGGCGGCCACTAACGGAAATGAAGTATTGGAAGGGCGGTGACGGCCTCGAAAGCATCGACGTCGTCCACGCACAAAACCGGCGGATGTCCATCTTCGGCACGGCCGGCCTCCTGAACCTCATGGGAACCTACAGCGGCCGCGGGGCGGACGGCGAGTATCCGGGCAGCGAGCTTCATCGCGGCCGCCAGGTGCAGGTGCGTCTCCGCTACGAACAGCCCCGCTGGTCGGCAGAGGTGCATGAGATGCACACCCGCCGCAGCGTCGGCGCGCACGGCGGCGTGATTCCGGACGAGACCGGCTTTGAATCCGTCTACAACCGCGTCACTGCCCGCGTGGAACATCCCCAGGCGAGGCGCCGCCTCATCCGGAACGACCTCGCCGCGACGGCGCGGCTGCGCTTGTTCGGTACCGTGACGACGCTCGGCGCTCACTGGACAGCCGAATTCTTCCGATTCCGCGACGTCGCCGATACGGTAGCCACGGCATCGGACCGCCTCGGTCTGCGCCTCAGCCAGCCGCTGCCGGGCGGCCTCACGGTGGAATTTCAGGGCTGGACGGAGTCCGTCGCGCCGCGATTTCGTTTCGCGGCCGAGCCCTTGCGACGAACGGAGCTCCATGCCACGGTGCGGGATTCGGTCGTGATGCTGGGCTGGACGGCCGCGGCCGCGGCCGGCGCTCACGCCTACGAGGGAGCGGTGCATGCCCGCGGCTTCATCGAGCTCGCCCGGCGCGCAGGCCGAGTACGTCTCACCGCCGGCGCGGCGCTAAGCGGCGAGCCCGCCTCGGCCGTCGAGCGCATGGGATTCCTTTCGCTCGGCGCCGGAGCATTCGATCGAGCCGGCCGTGTCGCTGAAGCCTTCGCGCAATTCGCATGGGAAGGCGGACCGTTCGACGTCTCACTCCGGACATTTGGCAGCCGGACGACCGATCCTCGAGACCTATACATGGCGACGGACTACCAGGCCGTGCCGGATTCCGCATCCGTGCTCGTCGCCTCGTCTCCGATGCTGCGTGCGGGCGCCACGATAACGATCGGCTGGCGACGCGCCGCTGAACGCGGAATCTACGGCCTCCTACAACCATCCGTTGTTCGGCTCCTCAACGACGGGGATTCCGATCTTCACACCCGGTCCGGACGGTCGCTGCCGGATTTCTTCGGCCGCGCGCGTCTGGGCGCGCGATACGTGCTGTTCAGAGGTGATCTGGACCTCGACGTCTTCGCAGAAGCGCACATCTGGAGTGGAACGACGGGCCGGGCTCTCCATCCCGAGACCGGCCTCCTCGCGGTGCCGATGCTCGGCGCCCTGGAATTCGGCCCCTCTTCGATGATCAACGTGGGCGCGGAGGCGGGTGTGCGCGAGGCCACCTTCTTTGCAATTTTCGAGAACGTGCTCTCCGGGTCGACACTCTTGCCAGGAAATCTCATCGTACCCGTGTATCCGCTGCCTGCTCAGCGATTTCGGTTCGGAGTGCATTGGCCAATCTTCGACTGAGATCTATGGCCTTCTACGTGCGGATGCGTCGCAGGCATTAAGGCAAGGGCTCAGTAGGCGATGGGATCGGCAGCGTGGGTAGGCGACGGGATCGTAGAGTGCGGGTCGATGGTCGGATCATAGAGTGCGGGTGGGCGGCGGGATCGTAGCGCTTGCGTGGGCGGCTGATCGTAGAGCTTGCGTGGGCGGCGGGATCGTAGCGCTTGCGTGGGCGGCGGGATCGTAGACCGTGCGGTCGGCGGTGAGATGGTAGCGTGGCAAGCCGGGCATGCGTTGCCGCCGGACGGTAAATGGTACGCAAGCTTGTAACCTGCCGTGGTGACGTTCTGAGTTCGTTTAACTGCGCGGCGCGGCTCTCCACGCGACCCATAGCAGGAATGTAGTAACGTCCGTTTGCGCCCGCTCTGGCCTACGGGTGCGGAATCCTTGTACGCGGGCGCGGACTCCTTTGT
>CAZART010000021.1:31097-36020 GCA_964487555.1 uncultured Rhodothermales bacterium | reverse complement strand
GCCCGCTCTGGCCTACGGGTGCGGAATCCTTGTACGCGGGCGCGGACTCCTTTGTGCGCGGGTGCGGACTCCTTTGTGCGCGGGTGAGGACTCCTTTGTACGCGGGTGCGGACTCCTTCGTGCGCGGGTGCGGTCTCCTTCGTGCGCGGGTGCGGACTCCTTTGTACGCGGGCGCGGACTCCTTTGTACGCGGGCGCGGACACCTTTGTACGCAGGCGCGGACACCTTTGTACGCGGGCGCGGACGCCTTTGTACGCGGGCGCGGACGCCTTTGTACGCGGGTGCGGACTCCCTTGTACGCGGGCGCGGACTCCTTTGTACGCGGGCGCGGACACCTTTGTGCGCGGGTGCGGACTCCTTTGTGCGCGGGTGCGGACATCTTTGTACGCGGTCGCGGACTCCTTTGTACGCGGGTGCGGACTTTTTAGGGATGGGCGATTCTTTGATTACGAACCGGGTTCATTGGGCGTGGAATTTTGGCGGGGTGGGCGGAGGATTCGAGGACGTGCGGGCCGGAATCGGCCGGCGATTGCGGCGGACGCGATTACCCACGGCGGCTGCGGGTACCCACGGCGCCTGTACCCACGGCACCTGTACCCACGGCGGCTGTGTGTACCCACGGCGTCTGTGTGTACCCACGGCGGCTGCGTGCGTGGCCGCACATGGTTCAGCTTGACGCGCGGGCCCATGTGGTTTAGGGGCCCACATGGTTTAGGGGCGAACGCGGTTTACGGACGCGCGTGGTTTGGGGCACACGTGGTTTAGGGGCACACGGGGTTTAGGGGCACACGGGGTTTTGGGGCACACGGGGTTTGGGGGCACACGGGGTTTTGGGGCACACGGGGTTTGCGCGTCCACGTGGTTGGGCGGATGTTTAGGCCGGTGTGCGGCCGCGCATGGTGGAGGTGGTTTTGGTGAGGCGGCACACGTAGAAGCCTTCGAAAAGATGGTCCGGCAGGATGCGGAGGGAGCGGCGGACGGCGGGGTCAAAAGTGCGGCCTTGCCATTCGGACAATGGAGGAGCGGTGTTGGGCAGAGATAGGTCGATCGCGTCGACCTGAAGTGCGCCTTCGAATTTGTTGAGGGCCCAGTCGATCATGGCTTCGTTCTCTTCAGGGGCAAAGGTGCAGGTGGAGTAGACGAGCGCCCCTCCGGGGACGAGCGCGTGGATCGCCGAGAAGAGCAGGCGCCGCTGTTTGGACGACATCTCCTTGATTTTTCGCGGGCTCCAGTATGAATGGGTGTCCGGATCTGCGACGTGAAATCGGCCCTCGGTAGAACACGGGGCGTCGAGCAATACGCGGTCAAAGTGCTCCGGCCGGTAGCGCCACACTTTTTCGCCGTTCTGGAGGAAGGTACGCACGAAGGAGGCGCCGTATTCGTCGAGGAGCGCCTTCATCTTGAAGAAGCGGCCGCGCGAGAGCTCTACCGCCGCGAGTTCGCCTTCGCCGTGCATGAGGGCGGCCAGCTGGAGCGTTTTGCTGCCCGGCGCCGCGGTGAGATCCAGCACTTTCTCGCCGCGCTGCGGCGTTAGAATGAGCGGGGGAAGCATACTCGAGAGATTCTGAATGTAGATAAGGCCCTTTTGGGCCGCGGAGCACGAGAGGAGGGAATCCCTCTCCTCAGGCGGTACCCAGAACGCTTCGTCGTACCAGCTGACGCTCGACGGGCTGATTCCGTCGGCCTCCAGCGAGGCCAGTACCGTTTTCACATTTCCTTTTAACGTGTTCACGCGAAAGGCCGTAGCCGGCCTGGATGCGAAGCTTTGAAGAACCTGGGGGAGTCGGTCCGCGGGCACGATTCGCTGGAGGCGCTCGAGGAATGCGGCGGGAATGGAAGTCGATTCGGCGTTCATCATTTTCCTCTGGCGCTAGCCCCTGAGGCGCGGCATGCCTATTTTTGGTATCCGCAGCGCAGATATCTTCAGAGAACCGCCTCGCCGGTTGGTGGTTAGTAGAATCTGGTGGTTTGTAGAATAACCCTGCAAGGGACCGGCTCCGCGGGAACACGGGCGCTTAAGTGACCTCCTGCGACGGCGATACTTGTTGCAGCAGCGCCGCCGCAGCGACAAGGCCGCCCCCGGGACGTACTTAGGTTAGCCACAACGCTTTCAAGAAACCTCCGATATGAGTAATCGCCGAGGCGACGACGTCATCCGCTGCTCCTTCTGCGGACGTACCGCCCACGAAGTAACGTCGATGGTGGCGGGACCGGACGTCTACATCTGCGACCGCTGCATCAATGATGCGGCGGGGATCGTCCGAAGCGATCTGGCCGCCTATCAGCAGCACAGTGTCTCAGGCAATCGTCGGAGCTCGGTCGGCCGGCAGCATCTTACGCCTCGTGAGATCAAGCAGGCGCTGGATGAGTACGTTATCGGCCAGGACCGCGCGAAGAAGGCGTTGGCCGTTGCGGTGTACAACCATTACAAGCGGATCGATTCCGACCAGTATTTTCACGAGTACGACGACGTCGAGCTGGAGAAGTCGAACATTCTTCTCATCGGACCGACGGGGACGGGAAAGACGCTGCTTGCTCGCACGCTGGCACGTGTACTGGACGTACCGTTCTCGATTTCCGATGCCACGGCGCTGACCGAAGCCGGATACGTCGGGGAGGATGTGGAGAGCATCCTCGCGCATCTGCTCCACGCGGCGGATTTCAATGTCGAGCGTGCCGAGCGGGGCATTATCTATATCGATGAAATCGACAAGATTGCGCGCAAGGGCGACAATGCGTCGATAACCCGTGACGTGTCGGGTGAGGGCGTTCAGCAGGCGTTGCTGAAAATTCTGGAGGGAACGGTGGCGGGCGTGCCGCCGAAGGGAGGCCGGAAGCATCCCGAGCAGAGTCTTATCAACATCGACACCCGCAATATCCTGTTTGTCGTGGGTGGCGCATTCGACGGCCTCCAGGACGTCATCGCACACCGTCTCTCGGCCAATACCATCGGTTTTATGGCCGATACGAGCCGGAAGCTGGACAAGAACGACCCGGCCATTTTGAAATACGTCGAGCCGGACGATCTGCTGAAGTTCGGCATGATTCCGGAGCTCGTCGGCCGTGTGCCGGTTCTTTCGGCCCTGGATCCGCTTTCGGACGACGCGATGCGCGAGATCCTCATCTCGCCCAAGAACGCGCTCATCAAGCAGTATCAGAAGCTTTTCGCGATGGACGGCGTCGATCTTTTGTTTGACGAGGATTCGCTCGATGCCATTGTGAGGAAGGCGCACGTGCTCGGTACGGGGGCGCGCGGCCTTCGCGCGGTGATGGAGCAGATCATGCTCGACATCATGTTTGACATGCATGCGCATTCGAATGTCGCCAAATGCCGAATTACGGCCGACACCGTGAAGGGCGATTCCGAACCGGTCTACGAGGAGCGGAAGGCGAGCGCGTAGGGCAATCCGCGTCTGCGTTTCGGACCGCCGTGCAGTCGTTTCTGACCGGCATGCAGCCGTTTCTGACCGGCATGCAGTCGTGTCTGACCGGCATGCAGTCGTTTCTGACCGGTGTGCTGTCGCCACCGACCGGACAAGTTTGCGGTCGGTGATCGATGTGAAGAGCGATGCACGCAACACGGCTTTGTTACGCAGGCCGGCGGAACACCTCATTGGCCCGGATCTGTTAACTTGGTGATCACAAGGCTCACTTGGTGATCGCAAGGCGTCGCACGAGGAGTCCGCATGCAGCCATTCGAGGCCCCAGTATCCCTCTCTTCCGCCCCGCTTCCACCGAACGATCCGGCACGTCGAGCGTCAAACGATTCCTCAATGTCCAATATTCGTGGGGATGCAGCGCTCCAGACCAGACACTTCGTTTTCGCAGGTGCACCCTCGCACGCGTGTGGGTAGTGAGATCGATTGTCCTTTCGGCGGATTCACCGATCTCTGAGCGGCCGGATGCCTGATCTACGAACATACTGGAGGAGGTTCAGGGAAAGCATCTCCTATTACGTGGGCGGCATATACCGCTACTTGTTTGAGAAGGACATCTTCCTCTGGGCGCAGGCGATCGCCTTCAAAGTGCTCATCACGGTCGTCCCCATCGTGATTCTCGCGACGGGTATCGCCAGCCGGATCCTCGGGCGGATTCTGGAGGATCCAGATGCGTTCGACGACGTCGCTCGGTTCATGCGTGAGTACATGCCGTCGTTCGATCAGAGCGATCAGCTTTTCACGTTCATCGATAAGCTTCAGAATGCGGGGACGTTTTTTACCGGGCTCGGTGTGCTCACCCTGCTGTTCGCAGCGATGACGCTCTTTACGACGCTGCGCATCGTGGTGGGGAACGTCTTTCAGGAAGAGTGGCATCGTCATCGCACGGTCTTCGGCGGCTACGCCTTCGACATCCGCATGGCCGGGCAGGTCGGCTTGCTGTTCGTGCTGACGCTGGGCTTTTCGTTCCTGACGACGTCGATTCAGCAAGGCGGCCTGGAGATGGCGCAGCGCTTTAATCTGGATTACGTGTGGTTGCGGGAGGGATGGCGGGGGTCCTTCCGATACCTCTCGTATTTGATTCCGTATGTCCTTTCTACGGCCATGTTTTTTCAGCTCTTCTACTTCATACCGAAGCCGCATCCGCCGAAGCGCAGCGCCTTAATGGGCGCCGTCGTGACGGGTCTGCTCTGGGAGGCGGCCAAGCTGAGTTTCACGTTCTACGCCACGAGCGTGGGCCAATTCGATCGCTATGTCGTCTCAGGCACGGAAGCAGAAGAAATGATCAGCGTATTGGGCCAGGCTTTCGGGCTGATTATTGCCTTTGTGTTCTGGGTCTATTATTCGGGCGTGGTGCTGATTATCGGTGCGCTGATCGCCGTCTTGAACGAGAAGCGCGTGCGGATGCAGCGGCTCAAGCGCGAGCGGGAGCGGATGGAGCAGGCGGTTGCGGCTGAGACGGCGCGATCGGCCGACGATACCGACG
>CAZART010000021.1:10321-30997 GCA_964487555.1 uncultured Rhodothermales bacterium | reverse complement strand
GGTTCGGCGGACGATGGCGGTGCGGGCTCGGCGGAACCTGACCTCCGTCATGGGGCGCTTTCCGGCCCGGAGGATTCCGGCGGAAGACGAGCTGAAAGGACGTCTCGCTCGGGTGAGGAGTTCGCCTAGTATGACGATAGGTTATCGACAGTTCTTCCACTTCGAATGGCCGTGGACCGGCGGCAATACGTGGCACCGGGCTGCGGTAATCGCACTCCTGTGCGGCCTGATTTCTGGAGCCGTGCACGCCCAGGTACCGCTTTCCGCCGTCGACAGAGAAACGAACGTGAGGAGGATTTCCTTCAACTTCGTGGACGGAAATGTTTTTGAGGAGAGCACGCTCGAGGACCAGATCTGGCACGGCGAGCCCGGTTTTTGGGACAAGGCGATGAAGATCCTGCCGTTTCTCTCGATGCCGGAATTTCCCTTTCGTCCGGTCGAGCTGCAGAGGGACGTCGTTCGGCTGCGGCGCTACTATCAGCGAAACGGATTTCTTCATCCCGAGATCGACTACCCGGCGTCCCAGGTTGATACCTCATCCAACAAGATCCATATTATTTTTTCCGTTCGTCGTGGTCCGCCGCTCATTATTCAGGACGTCGGATTTTTCGCACCGGACGGCGATTATGCCACTGATTTATTCGAGCCGGCGTTCCGGGAGAAATGGATCGAGTTCCGCGACCGCGCAACCCTGAATGCGGGAGTGCGGTACACCGAATTCGAGGGGGTCCGGCTGCAGGACCAGGTCCTGACGTGGCTCAAAAACGCGGGGTTCGCATTCGCGAACGTAGAACGCGAGACCGACATCGATTCGACCGCCAACACCGTCGATCTCAGATTTATTATCGACCCCGGGCCGCGGGGGTATATCTCAGAGATTCAGATCGAAGGGAATGAGTCGGTTAGCCGAAATGTGGTGCTCCGCGAGCTCCCGTTTTCGGTGGGCGACCGCTTCTCGGCGCGGCGGCTGTCTCGGGGGCAGCAAGAACTTTTCTCACTAGGACTTTTCCGGGTGGCCATCTCAGAGGTCCCGGACCAGCCTCGCGACAGCACCGTGGTGGTCCGATATCGACTTCGCGAGGCACGTCCTCGTTTCGTCACGGCGCAAACCGGCTATGCGCTCGAGGAAGGGGCTATCGTGCAGGGCGAATGGACTCATCGGAACTTCTTCGGCGGCGCACGGACGCTGAAGGTGAATGGTGGGTTGCAATCGGGATACGGCGCACAGCGAGCCGGGGGGTTTGCAGCGACCCAGCAGATCAGAAGTTCCGTATCGCTGCAGCAGCCCTATCTCTTTTCGAGGAGACTGTCGGGAGTGTTCACGCCCTTTTACGAATGGCAGGACAATCCGGGACAGCGCATCCGATTTCAGGAGGCCGGCATTCGTTCCTCACTCATCTACACGATTTATCAGTATCGAACGGTGACCTTTCGTCACAGCCTCGTTCGGTCGCAGCCGCTTCGGGGGCAGAATCTCGCGGAGCTGCCAAGCACGGGGTTCACCCTTGGCGAGGAGCTCGACATCTACAACCGCAACATCTTTTCACTCAGCGCCAACCTGGGCAACGTCGACGACTTCATCAATCCGACCCGCGGGTTTCTCGTGCGGCCGTTGCTCGAAGCGGGAGGACAGCTCATTTCTCTAAAGGACGACGTCGAGTACTTCAAGACGCGGCTTGAGGTGGTCGGTTACTTACCCGTTTCACGCGGCTACGACGTGACGGGCCGCTTGTATCTCGGCAGGATTTGGCCGACCGGCGACAGCCGAAACCAGGCGCCGGGGACACAAACCGAATTCCGTTTTGACCGGATTCGTTTCTATGCGGGCGGTTCCAACGACGTGCGGGGTTGGCCCAATAACCTGCTCGGACATAAGTTCGCTATTCGCGACGTTGCGTTCGACAACCAGGGAGAACCTGTCGACATCGACTTTGTCTTCGAGCCGAATGGCGGCCTGGGCAAGCTAGCCGCCAACGTCGAGATTCTGACGCCGATGCCTCTGTTCGGTCCTTCCTGGCGGGGCGCCGTATTTCTCGACATGGGCCAGGTCTTTCCCACGGCCGACAGCGACCCCTCCATCATCGACAAGGACTCTTCGCTGGTCGCGAAGGAACGGGAGTCCATCGTGGATATGAATTTGCGCGATCTGCGCTTCGGCGCCGGCGGTGGACTCCGCTACGAGACGCTCGTCGGGTTCATTCGCCTCGACCTGGGCTACAAGATCAATCCAACCCTCGAAGATCTCGCCTCTCCCGAGGAGATCTGGCAGCTGAAGAGAGGAGAAAAGGAACGGGGAGACATCAACACGAGCGTTTGGGACCGGTTCAGGTTGCATCTCAGCATTGGGCAGACCTTTTAGGTGGTGAATGCCGGAGAACGACGACCATATTCCACCTTCGCCCGGCGATCGAAAGCCGGACGACGCCGGGCGTTCGGACGCGTCCTCATCCGGCGGTGGGCGTGATATGGCCGATCGACACGGCGATGCCGGGGAACCGAATGACGGGAAACCGGGAGCACCTGAGCGGTCGATGCTCCATCGCGTGCTTCGGACCGTCGCCATCTCGCTGGCGAGCATCATCGGTATCGTCATCACGATGCTCCTGCTCTTCGTGCTGGCGCTGCAAACGAACTGGGGTGGTAGCCATTTCGCCGACTTCCTTCTCACGCTGGCAAATCCGTTCAGCGAGGCGAGAACCGAGTATGATGAACTACGGGGCAACTTTATCTCGCGGCTGGAGATGCATGATCTCCGGCTTTATCGGCTCGACACGGTGTATGTAGATACGCTGGAGACGGAGCCCCTCTCGATTCGATACGTCCGCAAGGACAGCGTCCGATCTGCGTCTGAGTTCGCAGCGTTCGACTCGTCCTACATCGATACCCTGCAGATGGCGGTGATCGACACGTTCAGGATGCGATACAATCTTCTGGGGCTACTCGCGCGACGTGTCGAGCTGCGCGAAGTATACTTTGCACATCCCGTCCTGCGCGCGCGCCAGAGACCCGATTCTACGTGGGACCTCCTCGAGCCCTTCGACAAGGCGGATACGGAGTCGGAAGGACCGGCGTTCACGCTCGACATCAGAGAGGTGAAGGTGACGAACGGCAGCCTGTTCGCCATGTACGCCCCTCCCGGTGCGGATTCGGTGCTCCACGTCGAAAACTTTAACGTGCTGGCGACCGATTTCGTCATCGGAGATGGGGTGATAGGGCGGATCGACACGGTGTATGCGGACTACAGGATGCCGCACACGTCGTACTGGACTAAATTGCGCTTCGGCGGATCGCTGCGGGAAGGCGGTTTGCACGTTGCCGGCCTGAACATCGAATCACCGCACAGTTACGTCACCGCTGCGGGTACGCTTCAGTTTCCGGAGGAGGACGCGGATGAGTTCAGGGATCTAGACTTCGAGCTCAAGGCCGATCCGCTCTCGCTTCGCGACATCCGCTTATTTTTTCCCTCCCTTAATGCCGATCGAACGGCTACGATCGACGTACGGGTAAGCGGTTCTACCCGTGAGATGAACATTGACGCGGCGGCCGATCTTTCAGACGGCGGATCGCTCGACGTCACCGGAAGGGTACGGCCCAAAGGGACCGGCCCGATGGAATACGTTCTCAACGCCGACCTCCAGCACTTCAATCCGGCGTTCTTTACGACGGCGCCGGGCGTCGAACCGGGAACCGTACTAAGCGGAAACGTCGACGTCGACCTGCAGGGCACGGATGAAGAAACGCTGTCGGGCACGGCCGATGCCCGTCTGATTGGATCGACGGTTTCGGGACTCCGGCTCTCGGAAGCCGTCGTCTCGTCGATGATCGAGGACGGCCGCGTGACCTTCGATCTGCACACGCATTGGAATGGGAGCACGATCACGGCTGAAGGAGCCGTTCACCCGTTTGAGGAGACGCCATCCTATGAGACGTCGGGGCGCACGCAGAATTTCAACATCGGCTCGATCGCGGGTTCGGAGCAGCAAAGCGACCTCGATGCGAGTTTCGAGGTCGAGGGTCACGGCCTGAATGTGGCTACAGCCGATCTGCAGGCCCGCATTACCGTACGCCCCTCCACCATAAATAATTATCGGATCGACGATGGACGTGTTGAGCTCACGATGGTAGGAGGAGACCTCTCGTATGGTTTTCGCTTCCTCTTCCCGGACGGACTCTTCGTTGCAAACGGCGATGCGACGCTCGATGACCCTGCAAGCTATCGGATCCAGCGCGGCCGTTTCGAAAACGTCGATGTGGCAGCGCTTCTAGGTGAGGATGTTCCGAGCTCCCTCAACGGCGCGTTTGCGCTACGTGGGCGGGGCACGAATCCGAAGACACTCACGGCCGACGCCCAGCTGGACATGGCACCGTCCACGTATGGCGAGTACCGCCTTGAAACCGGTCACCTTCAACTGGATCTTCAGAACGGACGGCTGGAGATGATCGTGCGAGCACAGCTGGAAGAGGCGGGGCTGTTTGATTTTGCCGCGTACACACGGCCCTTTGACGACGTAGCCACGTTCCACGTCACGCGCGGAGAGTTCACAAATGTCGACGTCGGCGCGCTGACGGGCAATCCGGACCAGAACAGTGACCTGAACGGAACGGCCACGTTCACGGCGCGTGGATTCGATCCGCAGAGGATGGATCTCGACGGTACGTTTACGCTATCGGGCTCACGGTTTAACGAGCAGGAAATCAAATCTGCACGCGTCGAAATCGAATTAACGCGCGGGAGTATGGCCTACGACGGCCAGTTGGCGCTCCCCGACGGTGCGGCGCACCTGGTCGGCACGGCCCGGCCGTTCGCACCTACTCCGTCGTATCGGATATCCGATGGCCGCTTCCAAAACATCAATCTGGCTGCCTTCACAGGAAACCCGTCTCTGGAGAGCAGCCTCAACGGAACCCTCACGGCCGAAGGTAGCGGTTTCAATCCCGAGACGATATCGATCGAGGGACGAATCGACTTCGCGGAATCGACGCTGAACGAACAGACGCTTACTTCGGCGTTCGTGTCCGGAGAGCTTCACGACGGAACGGCCAACGTCGAATTGGAACTCGTCGTTCCTGAAGGAGAAACGCGCGTAACGGCAACCATAGATCCGTTTCTCGATACGCCCACCTACACGATCCATGAAGGCACGTTCTCCGGCATCAACGTGGCTGCACTGACCGGGACTCCCGACTGGCAAACTAATCTTGCCGGCACACTCAGCGTCTCCGGCCGAGGATTCGACCCGCAGACGTTGTCAACCGAAGGCACCCTGACGTTGGAGCGTTCTATCGTAAACGACGCCACCATCGAATCGGGGCGTATCAGCGGAAACGTCATGGACGGTCACGTGCAGTTCGACGCCAGGCTCGTTCTAAACGGCGGCTCGGCCGACGTAAGCGGAGGCGGAGATCTGTTCGCTGAGGTGCCGAACTATCGGCTTCAAGGAAGCGTGACGAATGTGAATCTGGCCGACGTTGTCGGTATCGATACCCTGCAAGCAGAGATTACCGGGCAGTTTGAGGTCCAGGGACGAGGTACCGACCCCCGGACCATGGACCTGGAGGGGACGGTGACATCGGGCCCTGCGGTGTATGAAGGTGCCGTGGTCGATACGCTGTATACCCAATTTCTCCTTCGCGATGGCGTGCTCCAGGTCGATTCACTCCTGCTCCGCTCCAGCGCGGCCGACGCCAGCGGCAGCGGCGTGATCGCCGCTTTCGATACGACCGCCGCATCCGATTTCGAGCTCATTGCGGATATTAAGGACTTGCGACCGGTGCGCGAGCTGATTGGAGCGCAGCAGTTCGATCTGGCGGAGGGCCGCTTCGAGGGCCGCGTATACGGCCGCGGTGAAAACCTTCAATTCGACGTCACGGGCCATTTCAGGAATCTGATTTACAACGACCTCCGCCTTTCGGAATTCGAGGGAACGGTTGCGGGCGAGTTCGGGCCCGAACGCGAACTGTCCGTTGCGGAGCTCGACGGACGTCTCGAGGCCATCTCGCTTCCTCGACTCCTCGTAGAGACGGCCGAGCTGCGGGTGCAGTATAGAGACAATGCCGTCGTCTTTGACGGTACCATCACGATAGATGCTCAACGATACGGGGAGATCGCCGGCCGAGTCGATCTGCAGCCGGACGCCCAGATCGTGACACTCGAGCGTTTGAACCTCCACCTGGACGACGATGACTGGCAGCTGCTTCAGGAGGCCACCATCACGTACGGCGAGGAGATCCGTATCTCGAATCTGCTGCTCTATTCCGACGACCAACAAATCGCGATCGACGGCGTGATCGATCCCGACGGCACGCAAAACCTCGTGATGACGGTTGAGGAATTCGACATGGGCACCGTCGCCGACCTGCTCGGGTACGAGGGACTTGGAGGAGTCCTCAGCGGATCCCTCCTCTTATCCGGCCCGGCCGACGCACCGGACATGTCGGGTACGCTGAACGCCGATCTTACGTCGACAGGCGAGAACATTGGAGATCTACGGCTCGTGCTCGACTACGACAGTCTTCGCCTGAATATCGACGCCCATCTTACCCACGAAAACGGTTCAACGCTTCTGGCGGAAGGTTTCGTGCCGCTCGACCTTCGCATTCAGCGGCTCGAAGCGGGCGGGCTTGGCGACAATTTCGCCGACCGCTCGGTGGACCTCACGATCACCGCCGATTCCTTCTCGGTCGGCTGGATCGATCCGTTTCTCGATCCGGAGGTGATCAATCGCTTCGAGGGACGCCTCACCGGGGGCGTCGACGTCAGCGGTACGCTCGACCAGCCGGTTCTCGACGGACAAGCCACGCTGCTCGAGGGCGTCGTCGGATTGACTGAATTCGACGTCACGTATCGTGATATCGGGGCCGATTTTGATTTTCGTCAGAACCAGGTACACGTAAGCAATCTGGTGATCCGCTCCGGGCGGGGTACCGTCACCGGAGAAGGCGATATCAATCTTGCCGAGCTTACATTGGGCGAGTTCGACATCAACCTTCGCGCCCGCTCATTTCTCGCGGTGGACTCGCGTAGCTACAGGGCGGTAGTCGACGGCCTCATGCACCTCACCGGTACTACACGCCAGCCTGTCCTCGAGGGAAACCTCGACGTCGTGAGCGCCGAATTCTTTCTGAACGAGGAAACTACGGGAGCGGATTTGGAACAGGTCGAGCTGACGCTGGAAGATTTACAGACGGTCGAGCAGCGTTTCGGCGTCCGCATTACGGAGGCCGACACCACGACCTTCAACTTCTACAACGCGCTCGCCATGGACCTCGACCTGAATATCGAGCGGGATACCTGGATCCGGTCGCGCGTCAATCCTGTAATGGACATTCAGTTTTCCGGTCGGCTGGAGCTCGACAAGCCCCACTATGGCGATCTCCAGATGTACGGGACGATCGACGTCGTGGAGCAGCGCAGCCGGATCGTACAGTTCGGAAAGCGATTTACTATCACGAGCGGGACGTTGACGTTTAATGGTCCGGCCGGCGATCCGTACATCGACATCGCGGCCGAATATGACGCGCGCTCGCTCCGGGGAAGCGTGCAGAACGACGTGACCATCACGCTCTCGATCGAGGGGCGAATGAGCGAGCAGCTCGACCTGACGCTCGGCTCCGATCCCGCTATGGAATACGCCGACATTGTCTCCTACATTGCAACGGGCCAGCCGGCGGGCGAGCAGCTGCAGCTTGGCGGCGAGGTGTTCGGCGCCGGAACGGACGTGGCCTTCGGGCAGCTCACGGCGATGATAGAGGGTGTTGCGGGCTCGCGCCTGGGTCTGGACCTGGTCACGATCGACTTAACGGCCGGCACCCCCACCGTGACGGCCGGCAAATACGTCGGACCGCGCCTGTTCGTCTCGGTCAGCCAGCCGGTCGGTCAGACCGGCGACGAAACGCAGACGACTTCGGCGTTCGCTGAAAACACGCCCATAGTTACCGTAGAATATGAGATTCAGAATTGGCTGCTACTCCGGCTTCTCGGCGGCAGTGCGGCGCTGCGACTGAATCTCCTTTTCGAGCATTCGTACTGATGTTTGTAGACCCGTGCTTTTCACTCACCTCCCCATCGGTGTAGTAGATGGCTTCTGAAGACCGTTTCGAATCGGGACCTCTGGGACATCTGCTCGATCGTACCGGAGACCTTGCCGTTTTCATAGGTACCTTTTTCAAGCGTGTCTGGCGACGACCCTACGAAGTTCGCGAATTCGTGAACCAGCTCGACGAGGTCGGCACGAAGAGTTTCCTCTTGATCGCGGTGACCGGCGCTGCGATCGGCGTCGTGCTGGCTATGCAGAGCCGCGGCACACTGGCAAGATTTGGTGCCGAAGCCGTACTGCCCAACATGCTCGCCCTTTCGGTTTTCAAGGAGATCGGTCCCGTCATCACGTCATTGATTCTAGCGGGGCGTCTCGGCGCGGGTATCGGGGCGGAAATCGGTTCTATGCGCGTAACCGAACAGATCGACGCGCTTGAGGTGGCGGCGCTGAAGCCCTTTCATTACCTCGTCATCACGCGCGTTCTGGCCTGCGTCGTGATGTTTCCGATGCTTACGATCTGCACCGACGTCATCGCCATGCTCGGCGGTTACTTCGAGTCGCTCCTGGCTACGAACATGGATTATCGGATCTTCACGAACGTGGCGTTCTCCTCTCTCCGATTTTCGGATCTGTTCATCGACACGATGAAGACGAGCATCTTCGGCTTTATCGTCGGCATCGTAAGCTGCTACATGGGCTACAACGTACGCGGCGGCACACGGGAGGTCGGCCGAGCGGCGATGCAGTCGGTGGTTTTGTCGTCGCTCCTCATTTTGCTGGCCGACGTCATCGTGGTCCGCGTCTCTCTCATGTTCTTCGGTGATATTTCAGGATGAGCGACATGGAATCCGGAAACGACCCAAGATCCCCGAAAGACGCGGGACCCGGGGACGCACGCTCGAACGGCGCTCCGCCCGCCGAGATTGTGATCGATCTGCGCGATCTCCACAAGAGCTTCGGCGACATCGAGGTCCTGAAAGGTGTCTCTTTAACCGTCAAAGAAGGCACGTCGGCGGTAGTGATGGGCGGATCGGGAACGGGGAAGAGTGTGCTTATCAAGCATATCGTGCGGCTCCTGGAGCCGGACCGGGGGCAGGTGTGGGTGCAAGGCCGCCGCGTCGACGACATGAAGGCGGATGCTCTCGACAACCTTCGGCTCTCGATCGGATATCTGTTCCAGGGAGGTGCCCTGTTCGATTCAATGACCGTCTACGAACAGCTCGACTTTTATCTGACGCGCCACACGGAGCTCGACGAGGACGAACGGGACGACCGAATTGAGGAGACCCTGAGCTGGGTGAATCTCAGGGAGACGGCGCCGAAGTACCCGGCGGAGCTCTCCGGGGGCCAACGAAAACGAATCGGATTGGCACGAGCCATCATCCTGGAGCCGAAAATTTTGTTGTACGACGAACCCACGACCGGGCTCGATCCGGTCAGCGTCCGCACGGTTTCCAGCCTCATCGTGCGGCTTCGCGATGAGCGCGGCATCTCTTCCATCGCCATTACGCACGACCTCCTCTGCGCGGAGCTCGTCGCGGACCGCGTGCATTTTCTGAGCGGCGGCGAAATTGTCGCCGAAGGCACGCTGGCTGAAGTTCGAGAGTCGTCGGTGCCGGAAGTGGCAGAGTTTTTCGGTCGGACGTAGAACCCGCCGGCGGCGACGGCTCGGGCGTTTCGCAACTTCTTTCGCCGCATGCTGTTCGAACGCCTACCCCCCCTGCACACCGAGGTTGTGACGGAAGCCGCGTCCGACGTAGATTAGGTGACGGAAGAGATGCGGCTCAGGAAACCCACCGGTTTCGCGCTTCCCACCTCGATGTGTATCTTCAGCCGTAAGAGAAGCCATCCATATTTCGCATGTCTCGCCAGGCTCGTGTAGGTATACTCGTCATCGGCGGCTTCGTGCTCTTTCTGCTCGTTCTGTTCGCCGTCGCCAATCGTTCCTTCCTCTTTAGCGACACCTTCTTCATCAAGGCGCGCTATTCGAGTGTTGCCGGACTAAATCCCGGCGCCCAGGTCCAATTTCAGGGCGTCAACGTGGGCCGCGTCGAAAGCGTCCGGCTGCCTGAGGCGCCCGGCGAGAAGATCGTCGTCACTATGGCGATCAAGGAAGACGCCCAACACCTGATCACCAGGCAGACCCAGGCACAGATTAAGACGGACGGGCTGGTCGGTAGTCAGATCGTCGTGCTCGTCAATCCGCCCATGGCGGTCGTGGATCCGGTCGGTCCAGGCGACTTCATCACCGGAGTCGAACCCTTCGATCTCTTTGAAATCACAGACCGCATGCTTAGCAGCGTCGCACAGTTCGACGCGGCGGCCGCGACGCTCCAGCAAATCATGATCGACGTGCAGCGGGGTGAAGGAACGATCGGCAAGCTGATCTACGACGAGGGGCTCTACAACGAATTCGTGCAGACGACCAGTGAGACGCGGCGGACGATGAATAACCTGGCAGACAACGCCGGTGCGCTCGTTACCCTCGCTGAAGAGGCGACGAGGGGTGTGTCGAGCATCCTCGGCAAAGTCGACACGGGTGAGGGCACCATCGCGAAGATGATCAACGACCCGGCCGTCTACAACACGCTCCTTGCTACCGCCGACACGTTGCAGGGTATTTCGAGCGACCTGAAGGCCATTACGGGAAGTGCGGAAAATGCAGCCAATTGGGGTGCGCTCGGAACGTTCCGGTTTGCCGAACTGATGGAGGCCGCGAAGCACAACTGGCTCTTTAAGCGCTATTTCGAAGAGCGCGGTTATATGGAGAAGGCCCCGTTCGAAGAGCGCGAGCGGGCCATCGCCGAGTCGTTCAGAGATCTGCAGCGCCAGAAGCGGGAGCTCCTCGAATGGCAGCAACGTCTCGAGCAGCGTGAGAACGAGCTTGAAGCGGTCGAGCCTGGCGTGTCTGCCGACACCTCCTCGGCCGGCGAAGATACGTCGGCTGCCTCCGCATCGCACGACGACTGAGTTAGCGCCGGCCGGCAATGCCCGAGAAGCGAGCATCCAACCCCCGTACCGGCGACGTCCCACCGGGCCGCCCGACCGCGTTCCAGACGACGCTGCTCTCCGGCGGGATGATCCTCTTTCTGGTCCTTCTCTACGAGATGCGCGAGTTCTTGAACCCGCCCATCGTCGCCGCCGCGATCGGATTGATGCTCTGGCCGCTACGCAAGGTGGCGGTCGTTAGGACGGTTTTCGTCGCCGCCGGATTTCTCCTTCTGATGTGGTTTCTGGATGAGCTCAGCACCATCCTTATACCTTTCGTAACCGTCTATCTTCTCGCGTATCTCTTCAATCCCCTCGTCACCCACCTCGAAGCGCGTTACAACATCCCGCGCTGGGTTTCATCGCTGCTCGCGACAGCCCTCCTGATCGGCATTTTGTCGTTCTTTTTCTTTCTGATTATTCCGAGCCTCGTCGGCCAGTTCGAGGTGCTCGCCTCGCAGGTGGTAGACACGCTCGGCGGCTTGCGCGGGTGGCTTCAAACGACGACGCTGCTCGATCGCCTTGCGGAAACCGGGATGATCGACAAGCAGGAGGTGATTTCGCGGCTCACGCTTTTCGTGCAGGAGCAAGCGACCAATCTGGCGCGGAGCATCCCGGAGGCGGTACAGCGCGTGCTTTCGTCGATCAGCACGCTCCTCGGCATAATCACCGTGGCTACGGTGATGCCGGTCGTCCACTTCTACACGCTGAAGGACTACCCCTTTATTACGCCGCGCCTGGTGGAGCTCTTCCCGACGTTCGGAGGACGGCGCGACTACCTCGTCAAGGCCAGCGGAATCGTCGGTAACTACCTTCGCGGACAGCTGCTTATCAGTGCGATCGCCGCTTTCAACGTCTCGGTTGCGCTGATCTTGCTCGACATGCCGTTCGCGCTGCTGATCGGCATCCTCGGCGGAATCTTCAACATGATTCCGAATTTGGGAATTATCCTCACCAACATCATCGGAATTCTCGTCGCCCTGATTTTCGGCGATCCGTGGTTCGTCGACGTCATTAAAGTGGTAAGTGTGCTGCTGGCGCAGTCGCTGCTCGAGCAGGCCGTATTGACGCCCAACATTATGAGTCATCAGGTAGGGCTTCACCCCGTGCTGATCATCCTATCGCTTTTCGTATTCGGGTATTTTATGGGGGCGATCGGGTTGCTGATCGCCGTGCCCGTGACGGCGCTCATAATGACGTTCTACAAGTCATATCGCGACCAGATACGGCTCGAACTATCCGATGATCGTGACGAGACATCGTCGACCTGATCGATATGCCGGATCAAACCTTCATCATCCCTTCTGCATTTCGCCCGGCGCGGTCGCTGCTCGGCCGTTGGATTCGCACGCGCAGCATCGACGATCGCCAGGCCGAATCGACCTACATCGTCGTCGCCGTCGTGTCGGTGCTCGCGCTGCTCCTGATTCACCTTCTTGGATGGTCATTCTTCCGGCCGCTCGACTCCGGAGCGACCATCGCGTTCGTCGTCGCGGAGGCTATTTTCGTTCTTGCGTTTGCCGGTGCGGCGTTCGCCGGGCGTGATTCGGCGATTACCGTCCGCATCGAGACCACGGCGCTGAGCATCTCGCGCAGCGATGGTGATGAACTGAGGGTACCGTATGAAGACGTCGACGGCGTAAGCCGGGTGAAAGCGCGCACCTTTCATCGGCACTACAGCCGTTATGCAGAGACCCGCGCCTTCGTCAATCGCGTCCATGACGAACTGCTCCTTCTGCGTTGGAAGGGCACGCCCGTCGTGCTCGGCCTGCCGGAGGACGATCTGAGATCCGTCGACCGGATTCTCAATTCTCGCGTCGCCGTAGGCCGCGCATCCTCTCACGTCGACGCCGCGTAAGTAGGCGCATGCGATTTACCCTCCTCAAGACCGACCGCGAGACGAATGCGCGGGTGGGCCGCATCGAGACCGATCATGGACACATCGACACTCCGATCTTCATGCCCGTCGGAACCGTCGGCAGTGTGAAAGCCGTGCAGCCGCGCGAGCTTCTTCGCGACGTCAAGGCGCAGATCATTCTCGGCAACACGTACCACCTGTATCTGCGACCCGGCACGAAGCTGCTTGAGAAGGCGGGCGGCCTGCACCGCTTTATGGATTGGCCCGGTCCCATTCTGAGTGATTCGGGAGGATATCAGGTATTTTCGCTTGCCGACCGGTGCAAGCTTAGCGAGGAAGGTGCCGAATTCCAGAGCCACATCGACGGCTCTTATCACGTCTTTACGCCCGAGAACGTCGTCGACACGCAGCGCAGCATCGGCTCCGACGTCATGATGGTGCTGGACGAGTGCCCGCCGGCCGACGTGTCGGAGGAATATGCCCGCACGTCGAACGAGCTGACGATTCGGTGGGCCGCCCGCGCAAAGCGACGATTCGAGGAGACCGAAGGGCTGTACGGCCATCGGCAGTCGCTGTTCGCCATCGTCCAGGGCGTCGTTTATCCGGATGTCCGGCGCGAATCCACCCGGAGGCTCGTCGAAATGGAATTTCCAGGCTACGCCATCGGAGGATTGTCCGTCGGCGAGCGGGACGATCAAATGTACGACATGGTCGACGTCGTGACGGAGCACCTTCCGAACAATAAGCCGCGCTATCTGATGGGCGTCGGCACGCCCGCCAATATCGTCGAGAACATCGCCCGCGGCATCGACATGTTCGATTGCGTGATGCCCACCCGCAACGGCCGCAATGGGATGCTCTTCACGACTGAGGGCATTATGAACATCCGCAATGCGAAGTGGACGGATGATTTCACCGTCATCGATCCCGGACTCGACATGTACGTCTCCCGGACGTTTACGAAGGCTTACGTACGGCACCTATTCATTACCGGTGAGATTCTCGGGCTCCAACTCGCATCCCTGCAGAATCTGGCGTTTTATCTCTGGCTGATGCGAGAAGCACGGGTGGCGATCGAGGAGGGTCGCTTCGCCGCCTGGCGAGCCGCGATAACGCCGCGCGTCAGCCATAGACTGTAGAACGCACGAGGGAAACCATTCCGTCTGACGCAGTATCATGAAGCATCGACATGAAAGCGGCCCCACCGTGGAACCGTGCCGCACTCCACCATCAGCTCCCTCTGCACCGCATCCGGCCGCGCCGGACGGCGACCACCGCTTGTTTCTACCGGCACCGACGCGACGGCATGCAATGCACGGTATTGACCTTTTTAGCTCGTCACCACGAGCGCAGACTGCTGTTTAGCGGGCTCCTCCTCGTGTGGATAGGGACCGCATTTCCAGCGGCGGCTGTTCCGGCCGTGGCGGATCGGGCGGTGGCGGATCGGGTGGTGGCGGATCCGGCGGTGGCGGATCGGGCGGTCTCCGCTTCGTCGCGCTTCGAGGCCGTGTCGGTCTCCGAACTCGCTCTGCAGAGAGCGCTCGACGATGTGCCGTTCGATCCCGAGCGGAGCGCCGAGCTCTTTGCAAACCGTGCGCTCGTTCAATCCGCGGCGCTGTATTTCACCTGCTTCGGCATCTATCTGCTCATCGGGCTCATCTTTCTAACCTACTGGAGGTGGATGCGGCGCGACCTTCCTGTTCTGGCGGTCGGGCTTCTTGCTCTGTTGATGGCGGCGCACACGGCCGCCATCTCCGGCTCAATGACGTTTCTTTTTCCGAGCGTTTTCGGCTCCCATATCAGCGGGATGATCGAAGCGATTTCCTTTCTCTTGCTGAACGGATTCATCGCCTTCCTGCTGTGGGCTTTTTTTCCGCATGCTTTTCGGCCCGCTACGTCTGCTTGGATCCATCGGCTGAATTGGACGATCGCGGGCATAGCCGTCGTAACGAGCGTCCTTTTCGCCGTTGCGATCCTCGTTTTTGGGGATCAGACCGCCGTCTACATGCTTTCGGCATCCCGTTGGATCACGGCGTGTCTCATGATCGTCGCCGTTGCTTTAGGGCTGGAGGCGCTCGAGCGGCGCGAGGACTTTGCCGTGCCGACGGTCTCAGGCCTTTTACTGATCGTCGTCGGAAGCATCCACGACATTCTTTTCGCCGGCGGCGGCGAGACCGACCGCCCGTACATGATCACGTTTGCCGTACTCGGATTCGTCCTGCTGCAGAGCTACGTTATGATGCGACGCAGCGCCGCGTCGGCGCGTATGGCCCGAATGAGCAGCCGACGGCTTCAGCGGGAGGTCGATGAGCGCACCAAAGAGCTGCGCGCCGCGACCATCGCCTCCGAGGCAGCCAACATGGCTAAAACGGAGTTTGTTACGGCCGTCACCCACGAGCTCCGCACACCGCTCACGTCGATGCTGGGTTATACGCAGCTTCTTCGAGACGAAGCCGGCGAAGAGCTGAGTTCACGACATCTCGATTTTTTAAACACCGTCCGCCTCAGTGGCGAGCGACTGCTTAAGCTGGTCAACGACCTGCTCGATCTGGCGCGAATCGAGGCCGGCCGGGTGGAATTGAGAACCGGCGACGTAAACGTCGGAAAGGTCGTCGGGGAGGTCAAGACGCAGCTTTATCCGCTTGCCGCGGCGAAGGAAATTTACGTGCGGACGGAAGTAGCGGCTGAGGAGCCTCTGGCTCGAGTCGATGAAGACCGCCTGCGGCAGGTACTCATCAACCTCGTCTCGAACGGCATCAAATTCACCTCAAAAGGCGGGGTCACGATAAGGGTCGTAGATGCCACGTTGAACGACGCCCCCGCTATTCGCATCGACGTCATCGATACCGGCTCGGGGATATCCGCGGACTTTATGCCCCAGCTCTTTGAACGGTTCACGCGCGAGAAGCGCGGCGAGGTGGAAGAACCTACGGGGTCCGGGCTGGGCCTGACGATCGCTCGCGAGCTCGTCGGCCACATGGGAGGCGACCTGGCGGTAGAGAGCGCGGTGGGCGCGGGCTCGACGTTTGGTGTCATCCTCCCGCGGGCATATTCCCGCGGGCATAGATAGAACCGATCGACCCCCACGGTGCGGAGCCGCCTCGGTGAAGGCGCGCGGATCCAGGCTCGTCTCGCCGGCGGTCGAGGGCCGTGACGTAAGGAAGCCTCGACGAACCTCCCCCCTCGTCCCGCGTTACACGTTCGCGAAATGATAGAGGTGCGCACCACCGTCGAAGCGCGCCCGCAGCGAACGAATTTCCGTATTCATGGCTCGCCAGTTCAACGTCCCGGAGTTCTACCAGAGCTCCATCATCTCCACCGTCAAAGAAGCGCGCCGGCTCTCCGATCCGCGGAAGAAGGATCTTTCTCCATCCGTGCTGGATTTCGGCCCCGTCCGCTTCAAGATCGCGCGTCACTTCGGCTTCTGCTACGGGGTCGAGAACGCGATCGAGATCGCCTATCGCGCGCTCGAGGAGAACCCGGGCCGGCGCTTGTTTCTCCTCTCGGAGATGATCCACAATCCGCACGTAAACAACGATCTGCAGGGCCGCGGCATCCGATTTCTGCGCACCACGACGGGTGACCAGCTCATTCCTTTCGACGAACTGACGAAGGAAGATATCGTCATTATTCCGGCCTTCGGCGCTTCACTCGAGATGGGCGAAGAGCTCCAGCGGCGCGGGGTGGACACCCTATCTTACGACACAACCTGCCCCTTCGTCGAGAAGGTCTGGAAGAAGAGTGATCAGATCGGCAAGAAGGGATACACGATTGTCGTACATGGAAAGCGATATCATGAGGAGACCCGGGCGACATTCTCTCACGCTCAGCGGAGCGCCCCGGTCGTCGTCGTCCGCGATATCGACGAAGCTGTGGATCTTGCTAAGGTCATTCGCGGGGACTGCGGTACCGATTTCTTCCGAAGTCGCTTCAGCGACCGGCACTCCGACGGATTTGATCCCGAGAAGGATCTCAGGCGGATCGGCGTCGTGAATCAGACGACGATGCTCGCCACCGAGACGCAGGCGATCGCGACGCTGCTCCGGCAGGCGATGGTACATCGGTACGGCGAGGAGAACGTGCAGGAGCACTTCGCCGACACCAGCGATACGCTCTGCTACGCCACGAACGAGAATCAGAATGCGACGGTACGCCTTATCGAGAGCGGGGGCGATATCGGGATCGTAGTCGGTGGCTACAATTCATCCAACACGAGCCACCTGGTTGATCTCTGCTCCGAGATGATGCCTACGTACTTCGTGCGCGACGCGGACGAGATCGTCTCACCCCGGCTCATCCGCCACTTCGACATTCATGCCAGGGCGATTCAGGAGACGCGGGGCTGGCTGCCGTCGAAGGAGGAGCGACCCGTCGACATCGTGCTGACGGCAGGCGCCTCTTGTCCCGACGCTCTTCTCGAAGACGTGCTTAGAAAAGTAGTGGGTTTCTTCGAAGAGGCTCATCCTGTCGAAATCGTTCTCGAACCCTTTCAACATGGCGAAGCCGCCTGAACCAGGATGCGGTTGGAGGTCCCAGTCAGTCTCAGGCGCACCGCTCTCCCTGGCGCGTTCTGCGTCATCGTGATTCTACTCGGCGCTTGCGACCTTTTCTCCACGCGCGAACCCGAGATCCCGTTGGAGGGAGCCGGCACCTTCGAGCAGCCTGACACACCCGATCAGGTCATCGAAAATATCCGGAATGCCGTGGCCGAGCTCAATGCGCAGAATTACCGCCGCTCTTTTGCTGAGGGATTTACGTTCGAGCCGACGGCCTCGGCGGAGGCCCGGGATCCCTCCATCTGGACGGGTTGGAGCGTGCAGGAGGAGGAAAGCTACTTCCGCGCGATGGTACAAGCCGCCCGGCTGACCTCCGGAAATGAAGTCAGGCTGACCGAGGAAAACCTCAGCGCCGTAAACCCGAATCTCTTTACCTTCGACGCCAGCTACGTGTTGACCGTGAACCACCGGAGCCAGGATCTTTCCGCAACACTCCAGGGGCGCCTGGTCTGGACGCTCAGTCAGGGCGACGACGGACTCTGGCGCATCACCGAATGGACCGATCGCGAGCTCGGAGATGCGGCATCGTGGAGCGACCTCAAAGCAGAATTCATCAAGTAGATCACGGGCGATGTCCGCAGTCTCCGTCTGGAAGGAGAAATTTCGCGTTCGGTCCTACGAGACCGGTCCAACGGGACGCGCCTCCGTCGCGACGATCTGCAACTACCTCCAGGAGGTCGCCGGAAATCATGCCTTCCGGCTCGGCGTTTCGGTGGAGCATCTTCACGAGCGGCGGCTGACCTGGGTGCTCACCAGGCTGCGGGTTTTTATCGATAACTATCCACACTGGCGTGACGAAATCACGATCGAAACGTGGCCATCCGGCGTGGAAGGGCTGTTCGCGACGCGCGATTTTCTGCTACAGGACGACAGCGGCCGTCGTCTCGGCCGGGCCACGAGTGGTTGGATGATCATCGATCTGGATCGCCGGCGTCCGGTTCGTATGCCCGAGATCATCACGTCTCTCGAACCTCCCCGCCGCGACCGTGCCGTCGCTGAGGCATCGCCCCGGCTTGCGACGCCCGCTTCCGAAACCGAACACCTCCCGATCCGCGTTGAATACAGTGATCTCGATGTCAACGGTCACGTGAACAACGTCCGCTACGTCGAATGGGCGCTTGACGCCATGTCCGCGGAAGAGCTAGCGTCGCACGATCTAACGGAGCTCGACGTTCATTATCGTGCGGAGGCCGTTTACGGCGACGCGGTCGCCGTCCACACAGGACCGCTCGATGGCGAGGACGACCGTGCATTTGAATGTACACACGTAATCATGCAACGCCCGGATCGGAAGGAGCTCGCACGTCTTCGGACGAAGTGGAAACCGCGATGAAGGACTTCCGATGGATATTCGCTTCGCTTTTGTTTGGCGTTTTTCTCGTCGGCTGCAATCCGTTCGCTCCCGCCTTGGAGGAGGGCGACCCCTTCGGTGATCTGCTCGGCGATCCGACGACGATCGACGGGTTTTTTACCAACTTCGGCAACGCGTACGAGCTTCGCGACCTCTCGTTATACGAACCTCTGCTCGACTCATCCTTCATCTTCATCTATTACGATTTCGATGCACAGGTGGAGCGTGAATGGGGGTTCTCACAGGAGCTCGAATCTACCCGCCGGCTCTTCGAAAACGCGTCGCTGGTCAGCCTTCGCTGGAATCAAATTATTTCTCAGAGCATCGTCGACGACGGGTTGACGGCGCGGATCGTACGCCCGTTCAATCTTACCATTACGCTCGAGGGTGGCGACGCGTTTCGCGGCGACGGCAACGTGAATTTCCAGCTGACACGCAGGGACACCACGTCGGCGTGGAAACTCCTTCGGTGGCGTGATGAGAGTGAGTTTTAAGACATATATTTAGGTCCTTGTTGTGCAGTCGTTTCCCATTGGCATTTCCGTTCTATATGCAACAGGCACTAGCCTACGCCCGCGAAAGGGCGACTGAGTTTGTCGGTGAATTAGAAGACTTCCTTCGCATTCCTTCCATCAGCACGGATGCAACCTACAGGCAAGATATACGACGTGCGGCCGACTGGTTAGCCGAAGAGTTTCGCCGCATCGGGATGCTCAAAGTAGACGTAATCGAAACCGCCGGTCATCCGATCGTGATGGCAGAGTTCCACGTCGACGACGATCGGCCGACGGTACTTATTTACGGGCATTACGACGTGCAACCTCCGGATCCCGTCGAGCTCTGGGAGACTCCGCCCTTCGATCCGACCGTGCGCGGCGGCGATCTGTACGCACGCGGGTCGAGCGACGACAAGGGACAGTTCTACATGCACGTGAAGGCCGTTGAGGCGTATCTGTCGACCGGAGACCACCTGCCCGTGAACGTCAAGTTCATCGTCGAGGGTGAGGAAGAGAACGGCTCCGCCCATCTGAGGCCGTTCCTCGAGAAGCACGCCGCGAGCCTCCGTGCCGACGTCGTCCTGATTTCCGACACGGCCATGTTCGGTGAAGGCGTTCCTTCGGTGACGTACGGCCTGCGGGGCCTCGCCTACGTCGAAATCCTGCTGAAGGGCCCGAATCGCGATCTCCACTCCGGTGTATTCGGTGGTGCGGTCGAGAATCCTCTCAACGTCCTCTCGCGCCTCATCGGCCAACTTCACGACGAAGCGCACCGCGTGACGATTCCCGGCTTCTATGAACACGTGCGCGAGCTCACGGCCGACGAACGCAACGCCATTCGCGAGCTGCCTTTCGACGAAAAAGCGTGGTTGGACGCCGTGGGTCTCTCCTCGCCGCGCACGGAGTCCGGCTATTCCGTGCTGGAGGCCGTTTGGGCACGCCCCTCGCTCGACGTGAACGGCATCTGGGGCGGCTATCAGGGCCCGGGTGCTAAAACGGTTCTTCCGTCGATCGCCGCCGCCAAGATTTCCATGCGCCTCGTCCCCGACCAGCGGCCCGACAAAGCCGTCTCCCAGATCAAACGCTACTTCGAAGCCAACACGCCCGGCACCATGGAGCTCACATTCCGCGATCTGCACGGCGGGCATGGCGTGGTTGTCGATCGCACCATTCCCGGAATGCAAGCGGCCGCGGCCGCCCTGGAGGCCGAATTCGGACGGGAGCCCGCCTTCATCCGCGAAGGCGGCTCCATCCCCGTCGTCGCCGATTTCAAGCAGGTGCTGGGCCTGGACACCGTGCTGCTCGGCTTCGGACTCAACTCCGACGCCATCCACGCTCCCAATGAACACTTCGGCCTGGACCGGTTTCACAAAGGCATCGCCACGTCGAT
>CAZART010000021.1:0-10221 GCA_964487555.1 uncultured Rhodothermales bacterium | reverse complement strand
CTCCCAATGAACACTTCGGCCTGGACCGGTTTCACAAAGGCATCGCCACGTCGATTCGGTTCCTCGACGCGTTCGGCCGGCGAGGCTAGCCGTGCGAATACCGAACTTCTACCACGTAACCCGTTTACCGAGTACGGAGTACGGGGTACCGAATACCTGGGACGGGGTACCGTGTACGGAGTACTCGGTACCTACCATTCCGCCAGCGAGCCGTCGGAGTTTCGCCAGATCGGATTTTTCCAGTCGTGCCCTCGCTCCGCCATCTCACGCACGCGCTCCTCATCGATCTCCACGCCGAGCCCGGGACCGATCGGCATCCGCAGGTGACCGTCCTCCAGATCGAAGACGTCCGGATTCACCAGGTAGTCCCGCAGCTCGATGCCTTCGTTGTAATGGATGCCGAGGCTCGTCTCCTGGATAAACGCATTGATCGAGCAGAAGTCGACCTGCAGCGCCGCCGCGAGCGAGATCGGTCCGAGCGGACAGTGCGGTGCCAGCGCCACATCGTGCGCTTCCGCCTGCGCGGCAATGCGCCGCACCTCCGAAATCCCTCCGGCATGACTCAAATCCGGCTGCACGATGTCGACGATCGGCAGCATCTCATTGAAGTCCCAACGGCTGTACATCCGCTCGCCCGTCGCGATCGGCGTCGTCGTGTGCTGCGCCAGCATCCGCAGCGCCTCCGTCTGGCCCGGCAGCGCCGGCTCTTCGATGAACATCGGCCGGTACGGCTCGATCGCCTTCATCGCCGACTTGGCAGTCCCTTTATGCAGACGGCCGTGGAAGTCGACTGCAATTCCGAAATCGTCACCCACGGCTTCTCGAACCGCCGCGATTCGCTCCTCGATCTCGTCGATCTGCCGCGGCGAATCCACCCACTGCATCTCGGCCGAGGCATTCATCTTCACGGCGGTGAACCCTTCGCTTTGCCGATGCCGCGCCGCCTCCGCCACGTCCAGCGGCCGATCACCACCGATCCACCCGTAGGCCTTGATGACCTCCCGCACCGGCCCGCCGAGCAGCTCGTACACCGGCCTCCACAGCGCCTTCCCCTTGATGTCCCACAGCGCCTGGTCAATACCCGCGATCGCGCTCATCAGGATCGGCCCACCCCGGTAAAATCCGCCGCGATACAGCATCTGCCAAACATCCTCGACGCGACTCGCCGGCCGGCCGACGACATACGGCTTAAGCTCCTCCACCGCCGCCTTCACCGTCGCGGCGCGCCCCTCCACCACCGGCTCGCCCCATCCCACGAGTCCGCCCCGCGTGGTCACTTTCAAAAACAGCCACCGCGGCGGCACCAGAAACAGCTCTAAGTCCTCCACGATGAGATCTTTTTCGTACGCGCGAAGCTCGGCCGGTTCGGATATGATCATGGGAAAAACGGTCGTGAACTCTGGTACCTCGTGCTGCGGCGATCGACATCAGGTTCGGCGCAGCTCCCGAGCGGCCGAACGCCGCGGCCGCAATATACACGTTTGCCAGGCGAATCGAACAGCGCGGGCATCTGCCGTCTACCTTGTGCACCGCCAACGTCAGGCAACCTTAGGACAACCTCAACGATTTAATTCACTCCAAGGTTATGAATACCGCCCCGGAGGTGTCTTATGTCTAAAGCCATGGCCGAACCTCTTCGGTACCGGGTCCGCAGCGACCATCCGATAAGCGTCGAGGAATTACTCGCGATGTACGAATCGGGCGATTTTGTCGGGCTGGACCGCGTCGAGTTGATCGAGGGACGCCTTATCGAGAAAGCTTTGCAGGGACGGCGTCACATTCGAAGCGTCAACGTGTTGAACGAACTCTCCGTCCTCCGCGCCTCGTCGGTGGTCGAAGTCAGTGTTCAAAACACCGACATCATCAGCGAATTTAACGCGCCCGAACCGGACCTGACGCTGCTGCGCCGGGACCGGGACGTGACGAAGGTTCCGGGCGTCGAAGACATCCTCCTCATCGTCGAAGTCTCCGATTTGACCGTGCTCTTCGACCGAAAGGTCAAGCTGCGCATCTACGCCGAGGCCGGCGTGCCCGAGTACTGGATCGTCAATATTTCCGAAGAGCGAATCGAGTGCTACCGCGATCCGATCGACAACCGATATGGCACGGTTCGGATTTTCCGAAACGACGAGGAGATCGACACCCTGCTCATCCCGGAGCTCGGCATGATTCCCGCTAGCCGGATTTTGCGCGGATAGACCTACCGCGCAACGTGACTGGTCGGGCCGGTGTGGGACCGTTTAGGACCGGCACCTACGCCGCGTGCGCAGAATCATTCTCGAACGGCAGCAGCTCGGGCGGTTTCGGATTTGATCATGAGGGATACGAGGATAGCAGGCGGCCCGACTGCGAAGCGGAGCGAAATAAAACGGCATGACCAATGCTGACTCACTCGGCGGCTCGCGACACCACGCCGCCGCCGTGAGATACGCGTTCCTTGCTCGACGTTTATCAGGGGTAGGTGGCTCGTCATTCGTCGCGGGTTTGTGGCTGGACGATCGCCACGCATGGTTTGATCGAAGCGTGCCGTGCCACGCTTTCTCACAACGGTTCTTCATGCCGATACCGAAGGCGGATCCACCCGCCGTTTTCCATACCGAATGATCACGGCAGGGCACATCGATCGTACGCAAGACGAATCGCAGAGTATCGTGGCCGATCCCGCAGGAGCACGTAGCTTTCTTCTCGGAAAGAACGTACGTTGGACGCGGCGCGGAGCGTCCAAACTCCGGCCGACGCAGGGATTGCCACCGGTCGTAGCACCTCTCAGATGGTAGGCCGTACCATTACACACTACCGCGTAGCGGAGAAGCTCGGCGGAGGAGGAATGGGCGTAGTGTACCGCGGCGAGGACGTGCTCCTGAAGCGGAGCGTAGCCCTGAAATTCCTTCCACCCGAGCTGGCCCATCATGAGGAAGCGAAGGAACGCTTCATCCGTGAAGCGCGGGCGGCATCCGCACTCGACCATCCGCACATCGGGTCCGTGCTCGATGTCGCCGAGACGGAGGAAGGTCGCATGTTCATCGTCATGCCGTACTATGACGGCGAGACGCTGAAGGAAAAGCTCGCGGGCGGTCCGCTGTCGATCGTACAGGCCGTCACGTATGCCGTGCACATCGCCGAAGGACTCGCCGCCGCTCACGAGGCGGGCATCGTGCACCGAGATATTAAGCCGGCCAACGTGATGGTGACCCGCTCCGACGCCGTCAAGATCGTCGATTTCGGGCTGGCAAGACTCGATGCCGGACAGGACCTGACGAAGACGGGCACTACGCTCGGGACGACATACTACATGAGTCCGGAGCAGGTGGCCGGATTGCGAGTCGATATCCGAACCGACCTGTGGTCTCTCGGGATCGTGCTGTTTGAGATGCTGACCGGCACACGCCCGTTCGAGGGCGAATACGATCAGGCGGTGCTCTACTCGATCGTCAACAATGAGCCCCCACCCCTTCGAGAAATCCGTCCGGATGTACCGGCTGAGCTCGTCAAGATAGTCGAGCGCCTCCTTCAAAAGGATCCGAAAGAACGGTTTCCGTCGTCCGCAGATCTTCTCCGTGCGTTCGAGGATAACCTAACGGTCGACAACGTGACGTCGACGGCCGGTCCCACCAAGAAAGCGGTATTCGCGGGCGCCGCCGTCGTCGCCTTGATACTCATCGTTGCGGCCGGCTACTTCCTGCTGTCGCAGCCGGACGAGCGTACGCCGGTTGAGGAATTGGCGGTCCTGCCGCTCGTGAATGTATCCGGCAATGCTGATGAGGAGTATTTCGCCGACGGGATGACGGATGCGCTCATTACCGAGCTCGCCCAGATCGAAGGCCTGAAAATCAAGTCGCGCCAGTCCGTCATGCGGTTCAAGGGCTCCAACGCATCACTTCAGGAGATCGCGCAGCGACTCGGCGTTAATGTCGTGCTTGAAGGAACCATTCTCTCCGCGGGCGGGCGTGTGCGGGTGACGACTCAACTCATCGACGGACGGACCGACGAGCACCTCTGGGCCAGGAACTATGAGCGACCTCTGGAAGATATCTTGTCATTGCAGAAGGATATCGCGATCGCGGTCGCAGGAGAGATAGACATCCAGCTGAACCAAGACGAACGAAAACAGATGGCCTCGGCGGGCCGCGTCGATTCCACCGCCTACAAGCTGTACCTGCGGGGTAGGCTGCTGCGCCAGGCCCGTGACGATGACAGCGCCGCTGAAGCGATTGAGTACCTTGAGCGGTCGATCCTGCATGACTCCAGTTTCGCGCCCGCGTATGCCGAACTGTCCCTTGCCCATCGCGGTCTCGGCGATAGTACGTCGGCTCTAAATGCCCTGGAGAAAGCGCTCGCGCTCGATCCCGATCTGCCCGAAGTCCATTTCGCTCGAGCGGTGCATTGTGCGTATTATGAGTGGGATCTGGAATGCGCCGAACGTGCATTCCGGCGGGCTCTGGAAATCAATCCCGGGCACAGCGAGATCCGCCGAGAACTTGGATGGACGCTCTTTCGTCGGGGAAGACTCGAGGATGCCACGCGACAAATGCGCGCGGGTCTGGAACTCGATCCCCTCTCGCCCCATGCCCATCACAGCCTGGCGGGCGCTGCGTTTTATAGCGGGGACACGGACCGCGCCGAAGAGCTTATCGCAGAATGTCTCGATCTGGACCCGACCTACTGGCTGTGTTACTGGGACACCTATCGAATCGCTGTCCAGCTTGAACAGTACGACCGGGCTGCTGAAGCCGTCCAGTTAATTCCGAACGCGGAATTTCTCTCTTCGGATTTGTTGGCCCTGCACGTTGCGTTGCTCTCAGCCCCCCCAGGTACCGATACGCGCGAGATCTTGTATGAGGCGAATCGCTATACGGAGTATCCGGTGCAGGTCGCAATAGTCTATCTCGCAGCCGGACGCAACAGCGAGGCGCTAGAGTGGCTGGAGCAGGCGCTTCGGCAACGTAACGCGTTCTTGATAAGTTATGACTTGCGTGTCAGTCCCGAATTTGCCGCCTTGCGAGACAACCCTCGGTTCGAGGGCCTTCTGAAGGAGGCCGGATTCTAGTTCGGCGTCCTTCCGCGAACACAACCGCTCGTCCCTCACGATCACCGAAGCAACTTCGGCATTCTCACATCATTCTGCGTCCCGTCTGTTCCGCAGAGACGCGAAAGCGTTACGCCCTCAACCGACGCGGGCGCATCGCCTCCGTCCTCAACCCATGCGCCGATCGACTCGATTTCGTCGTCCGTCAAATCGCGGGAGAGAATCAGATCAAAGGTATACGTTTGCATGATTGCTCAGTGGTGGCAACGATCAAATAGCCGCCGGATGTCTCTCGCGTGATTCTGCGGATTCGCGGCCGAAAGGTACGCGCGAAGTGGTTCCCGCGCGAGCCGGCGGGGCGCGCCGGTGAGCACCGGTATCACACGAAGCGACGCCCCGCTGCAAGCGAAGCGCCGAGCGCGGCGGGGTTCTGGACCGTTCCCTCCAGCAAACTACTCACCGGCCAGGTGGAGCAGGAATGCGTAGTCGCGCGCCGGCTCCCGGTTTTGCGCCTGCGAGTCTTGGAGACCGGTCGTGACCTGAGGTTTTTCGAGCGGTGCGCCCTGCATCGGGCCGGCGCCGCCGCGGCCGCTCAAGGTGAAGCGAGATCGAGCGACTTGATGATGAAGGCCAGTGCATCCGCCCAGGTTCGCGCCTGCTGCTCGCTCGTCGTGCCGTGGCTGTGGCCGGCGCCGCGGATGACCTTGAGCAGGGCCGGGCTGTCGCAGGTTTGTGCGTGTTGGAGCGCGGCGGTGAACTTGTAGCCGTGCATCGGCACGGCGGTCTCGTCGCGCTCGCCGACCATCGTCAGGATCGGCGGATAGCACGCGCCCGGCGCGACGTTGTGATACGGCGAGATCGAGCGCAGGACCTCGAAATCTGCCGGATCGTCGGCCGACCCGAATTCTTCGATCCACGATCCCGCCGCCGTAAACCGGTGATATCGCAGCAGATCGAGCGCCGGAATGTCGATGACGCCGGCGCCGAAAAGATCGGGTCGTTGCATCAGCGCCGCCGCGGCCAGGGCGCCGCTCGCGCTCCCGCCGTTTGCGACGAGCTTTTGTGGCGACGTGTAGCCGTGTTCGACGAGCCACTCCGCCGCCGCGATGTAGTCGTCGATGGCGTTCTGCCGGTTTACGCCGATCCCGGCACGGTGCCATTCCTCCCCATATTCGCCGCCGCCGCGGATCGCCGGAAGCGCGTAAACGCCGCCTCGCTCGAGCCAGGCGACGACGTGCGCCTGATACCACGGAAACGCAATCCATCCAAAAGCCCCGTACCCGTACATGAAAGCGTAATGGCTGCCGTCCAGTTCGATGCCTTTGCGGTACGTGACGAACATCGGCACCCGCGTGCCGTCGGTGCTCGTGACGAAAACCTGCCTGGATTCGAAGGCGTCGGCATCGAAGGCGAGACGTGACCGCTTGAACACGCTGCTCTCTCCCGTATCCAGATCGAGCCGGTAGACCGTGCGGCCGGCCGTCAGGCTGAGGAAGGCGTAAAACACCTCGTTTTCGTGACGGTCGCCGGTGAATCCGCCCCAGATCGACCCCACTCCCGGAAGTTCAATCTCCCCTTCGAGGTCCCCCAAGAGGCTGAAAACGCGCACGAGCGGCTGGGCGTCGCGAAGGACCATCGCAACGAATCGATCGCCCAGCAGGCTAACGGCGTTTCCGCCGACGAGACTTCCGCCGGCGACGGTCTCGCGCCGCTCTGGGACGACCTCTCGCCACGCCCTGGACTCGGAGCCCTGGAGTTCGACGGCGATGATGCGGCCGCGCGGGGCCTCGAGCGTCGTGTACATCCACATGGTCGTGTCGTCGCTGCCGAGGAACGCGTACCTCGCACTCGGCATGTCGATGCGCCGCGGCGCTGCGCGCGTCGGATCGGCGCCGATCTCCGCGGTTGCCACGACAGTGTTGGGATCGCTTCCCTCACGAATCGTGACGGCGAGAACTGTACCGTCCGCGCTGACGGCGTGCTGAAGGAGCGTCTGCGGATGCTCCGGCCGCTCGAACACGACCCCATCCTCCGATTGGCGCGTCCCTATCTCGTGATAGAATAGCCGCGGCCTCTCAACGGGCGCAGTGAGTTGCTCGCCGTCGGGCGGGAGTTCGTAGCGTGTGTAGAAGAATCCGCGCTCGTCGGCGAGCCACGACACGCTGCCGCTCAGGGTGTGGATGCCCGTCAGCTCGTCCGGAGCTACATCGCCGTTCGGCATAGTGAGAATGCGGACCCGTCTCCACCGGGACGGCCCTTCGCTGGTGTAGACGGCGACGTAGCGGCCGGCAGGACTGACCGTGAACCCGGTCAGAATGTCCTCACCCTCGGGAGCGAACACGACGCGCGGGGCACCATCGAGTCCTATTTGCGCATAGAGGACGGGTCGATTCGAGACGGACGACGCCCTGGTGAAGACGTAGTACGCGCCCGCCTTGACGGGTGTGCTGTAAAGCTCGGCCTGCTGAAGCGTTTCGATCCGCTCTTTGAGTGCATCTCGTTCGTCGACATCGCCGAGAAAGCGCTCGAGCAGGTTTTCCTGCTCCGTGACCCACGCCTTCGTTTCGGCGGATTCCATCTCCTCCATCCATCGATAAGGATCTTGAATGGTCTCTCCGTGATAGGTATCCACCACGTTGCCGCGACGCGCAGGCGGATAGTTTTCCAAAATGGATTGCGCACGGACCGGTGCGTGGGCTATTGTTAGGAAAACCCACAAAAGGGAAATGCGCTTCGTCATTGGTTCGACCTTGCTGTTTTTGTGGGAGCGGGCCGAAAGGAAACGCCTGGGAACGTCTTGTCCTTGTAGGAACGGTGAGGTCTTTCTGAGGTCTGGCTCATAGGCGGGAATGAAGAATCGATCGACGTCTGATTTTTACATACACGGTCGGCTGGTCCGGCCGCAGCTGAACCGCATCGCCCCTGCTCCCGGATCGGACGACGGGGGTGACGTCGGAGACATTCAGCTCGAGCCCAAAATCATGCAGGTCCTGACCTGCCTTGCCGAACGATCCGGGGAGGTCGTGTCTAAAGACGAATTGATGGAGGCCGCGTGGCCGGACGTCGTCGTCACTGACGACGTCCTCGCCCGCGCTATCTACGAGCTGCGCAAAGCGTTCGGCGATGACCCACGCGATCCATCGGTCATAGAAACCATCCGGAAGCGCGGCTACCGACTCATCGCCGACGTCCGCGACGCCTCTGAGGTTAACTTTTCCCCTTCCCCTTCCCGCTATCTTTGGCTCGCCGTCGCCGCCATCGTCGCCCTCGCCCTCTTCCTCCTCATAGCCCGGCCCTTCCGAACGGCCGGCACCGGTCTCTCCCACTCCGTACCCGTTCCCCTGACATCCTTCGCCGGGCAGGAAATCACCCCTGCCCTCTCGCCCGACGGGCGGTATGTCGCTTATTCCTGGAACGGCGAGGCTGCGGACGATTGGGACGTCTACGTCCAGGAGATCGGCGCACACGGGCCTAAGCGACTGACCGACGATCCGGCCGATGACGGAAGTCCGGCATGGTCGCCGGACGGACGGCACGTCGCATTCATCCGCCGTTCCGATTCCACGTGTGCGATGTACGTCGTTCCCGTCCTGGGTGGCGCCTCGCGGCGCATTGGATCATGCCGTGATACGAATTACGCGGATCTGGAGTGGTCACCGGACGGGCGCCTGCTCGCGTTCAACGATGCCGTCGGCGCCGACCGCGCTCACAGCATCATGCTGATGTCGCCGGAGACCGGCGACGTGCACCGTCTCACGTATCCCCCCGAATCCATATGGGGCGACTTCGATCCGGCCTTCTCGCCGGACGGCCGGAGGGTCGCCTTCGCGCGCGCCCTGTCCGAAGGCCTTCAGGAACTGTATGTGGTGGGCGTCGACGGAGGCGCTGCATCCCGTTTGCTCTCCGAAGGCCGCAACCTCTACGGAATCACGTGGTCCGCCGATGGCGAGGAGGTCATTTTCTCATCGAACTTGAATGGCACGTACGATTTATGGGGCGTCCCCGCCACAGGGGGACGACCTCGCCTGATCCTCTCCGATCAGCAGCATCTCGTCAATCCGTCAACGAGGGGCCACAACGGCCGGCTTGTTTACGAGCTGCGGTCATACGACGTCGATATTCGGCGCTACGACGTTCTTGGCCGTAAGCACGCCGGCGCCGTGTCGGCGTCGACTCGCTGGGAGATGTATCCGGCGTATTCTCCGGACGGCCGTCGACTGGCGTTCATTTCCGATCGGTCGGGTAGCTACGAGCTGTGGGTGTCGATTGCGGACGGCACGGACCCGTTGCAGCTCACCTTTTTCGAGGGCCCGCTCGTGAGCACGCCCCGATGGTCTCCCGACGGTCGAAGGATTGCTTTCGATGCGCGTCCGAACGGACACGGCGACGTCTTCGTCGTGGACGCGGAGGGCGGACGCGCAGAACCGGTCGTCCGCCACGACGCCAACGACCTCGCGCCGTTCTGGTCGCCAGACGGCCGCCGGCTGTATTTCGGATCGGATCGCTCGGGACGCTGGGAAATATGGGAGTATTCGCTTTCCGGCAACGGCGAGGCCGTTCGCTTGACGCAGAATGGGGGCTTCAGCGGACGCATCTCACCTGACGGCTCGACCCTGTTCTACACCAGGAACGGCGAGGCCGGCCTCAGGCAGGTGCCCGTCGGTGGGGGCGCCGAATCCGTCGTGCTCGACGACCTCGATCCTGGCGACTGGGGCAACTGGGACCTGATCGGCGACGACCTCTACTTCGTGGATCGCGGGGATTCCGTCGCGGTCCTGCGGATGGCGTTATCGACGGGTGCCCGGGATCACGTTTTCAACCTCCCTCGCATTACACCGACCCACGACATCGGTCTCGCCGTATCGCCGGATGCTGAGACCATCCTCTATCCAACCATCACGCGCCGCGACGCGGACGTGATGATGGTGGGCAAAATACGGTAGGACACCACAGGACACCTTCCACGTGGTAACCGACAACGTCCGCGATATTATGCGGATCTGACGAAAGTGCCGGGCGTACTAGCGACCCCACGGCTGACGCCGTACATTTTCGTGGAAGGCATCACTTTCGACAGAGAAGCGGCACCCGCCTCAGCCTCCGAACCTGTTGAACGGCCGCCCCATGCGCGGCCCACCCTTGCCCGGGTGGCGGAACTGGTAGACGCGTCGGACTCAAAATCCGATGGCCTTCGG
>CAZART010000020.1:0-56776 GCA_964487555.1 uncultured Rhodothermales bacterium | reverse complement strand
ACTTTGAGCTCACCTTCGGCGCCTTGCACAAAATGGACGAGCACCTCGGCAACTACCTTCGCAGTCAGATCCTGGATGCGCTGGTCGTCGGCTTGCTCTCGATTGCCGCACTATGGGCACTCGGCGTGCCGTCCTTCGTCCTAATCGGTGCCCTCGCCGGCGCGACAAACCTGATCCCGTACGTCGGCCCCTTCGTCGGCGCCGTGCTCGCCGTCCTCGTGTCCGGAATGACGGGCGGCACGCTGCTTCAGGCCGGATTGATCGTTCTGGTCTTCATAGGCATCCAGCTCATCGACACGGCACTGATCTACCCCGTTGTCGTGTCGCGCAGCGTACGGCTGCACCCGTTGTTGATCGTTCTGGTCGTGCTCGTCGGCGGCGAGCTCTTCGGCCTCGTCGGCCTTTTCCTTGCCGTCCCCGCCGCCGCCGTGGCCTGGGTAATGACGATGGAGGCGCTCGGGACAATAGGCCGGTACCGGCTTCAGTGATGTGCGCGCGCTCGGCGGCCCGGCCTTTTTTGAGGAACGGTCGTGAACACCGCCTGCCGGCACGGCATGCTCGCCATCGCCGTGATCCCCACGCGTTTTCGGCCTGGGCCGTGCGCGGCTATGACCAGGGCGGGCGTCGCCGCCGCATGCATCGCCACCGCGACGTGTTTCGCCATCGTCCCCGCCGCGGCGCAGGATCTCGTAGATCGTCACAAGGTCTCTCTGAACGGCATCCAAGTTTACTGCGAAATGGGGCGTCAGGGCTCGCCGCCTCTGCGGCTGCATTTCTTCGGTGGGTGCATGGCGAGCTGACGCCCTCACGTCCCGAACTAGCGCAGCACTACTGCGTGATTACCTCTGACATGCCGGGACACGGCCAATCCGCAAAGCACTCGGGAGAACTCACGCACCGGCAATCCGCCGCTGACACGCCTATATGGCTGCTGGTCATGCCCGACAGCATCTGGAGGCGTGGTCGAGGGTCGCGGCCCATCGGCGTGTAAACTTAACGGACCGAGCTCCTGACAGCAAACAAGACTTACCCTGCGATGATGCCCTTTTCTTCACACGAAATATGTAATCGAATCATCCGCTACGCCGCGGCCGCCACAGCGTGCCTCTTTATGATCGCGTGCGCGGCACGCGCACAGCATCAGCGACCTAATATCATCTTCATCTTCTCGGACGATCACACCACTCAAGCCGTCGGTGCCTACGGTGGGCCCCTCGCGGCGCTCAATCCTACGCCGAATCTGGACCGTCTGGCCGATCAGGGGATGCTGTTCCGCAATGCCTTCGTCACCAATTCGATCTGCGCACCGAGCCGAGCCGTGATCCTGACAGGCAAGCACAGTCATCTCAACGGTGTACTGACGAATCAGGAGCGGTTCGACTCGACACAAGTGACCTTTCCGAGGCTGCTGCAGAAGGCAGGGTATCAGACTGCCATGATCGGTAAGTGGCATCTCGGGAGCACGCCGGCAGGCTTCGACTTCTGGGAAGTGCTCCCGGGTCAGGGAGATTACTACAACCCCGACTTCCTCAGCCCGGATGGCAGGATGAAGTACACCGGGTATGTTACAGATATTATCACCGACCGGGCCATCGAATGGCTCGACACTGGTCGAAACGGCGAGGAGCCTTTTCTGCTGATGTATCAGCACAAAGCCCCGCATCGTAATTGGCAGCCCGGACCGGATCACCTCACATTGTACGACGACGTAGAGATTCCCGCGCCGAAGTCCCTCTTCTACGACTACGTCGGGCTCTCCACCCCCGCTGTCATGCAGGAGATGGAAATTTCGACGGACCTGCAATGGGGGTGGGACGCAAAGCTACCCGTCAATCCGGCGCACCCACAGTACACCGCCCAGGGGTATGAAAACTTCATCGACTTGCTCACACCCGAGCAACGAAGGACGTGGGATGCGGCCTACGGGCCCAAGAACGAGCGGTTTTTTGAGATGTACCGCAATGGCGAACTGCAGGGCCGGGACCTCACGCGGTGGAAATTCCAGCGCTACGTGAAAGATTATCTCCGTGTCAGCGCCTCGATGGACGACAACATCGGACGCCTCCTCGACTATCTTGACGACGAAGGCCTTGCGGATAACACCATCGTGGTATATAGCTCGGATCAGGGATTTTTCCTTGGCGAGAAGGGCTGGTTCGACAAAAGGTGGATGTACGAGGAATCGCTACGAGCCCCGCTGATCGTGCGCTGGCCCGGTGTCACGGAGCCCGGTTCGGAAAGCGACGCCCTCGTGCAGAATCTTGACTTCGCACAGACGTTCCTCGACATCTCGGGAACCGAAGCTCCTGAGACGATGCAGGGGCTGAGTCTCGTCCCGATTCTCCGAGGAGAGAAGCCGGCAGATTGGCGAGAGTTCGTGTACTACCACTACTATGAATTTCCGCGGCCGCACCATGTCCATCCTCATGAGGGGGTGCGAACCGGCCGGTACAAGCTGATCCACTACTACACGCTGGACCAGTGGGAGCTCTTTGACCTGAAAAGCGACCCGGACGAGCTGCACAGCGTCTACGCCGACGAGTCCTATTCGCAGCTGACGACAGAGCTCAAGGCAGAGCTCGATGAACTGAAACGCCGCTACGACGTGCCCGAATAACTATTACTACGTACCGAGCACCTTCTGCCTGTATATCCCGGGCGTGATGCCCATCTTGTCTCGAAACGTCCGCGTAAAGTGAGACTGTGAGCTGAAACCAAGCTGAAAGGCGACTTCCTTGATGGATGTTGAGGGATTCGCCAGCAGGTCTCTACTTCGCTGCAGGCGAAGTTGGAGCTGATACTGGCCGGGCGACGTGCCTGTATATTCCTTAAACATCTTCCGAAACCAGCTATAGCTGATATTCAGCTGCTCGGCGACTTCCTCGGGCGTGATTCTATCCTCAACGGATTCCACGAACAACATCCTGGCACGGTCGATCTTGAACTCGATCTCTTTTCCATGGAAGGGCCGACTCTTTACATGAGCCTGGATGTGGGCCAGGATGAGCATCACTGCGCTACCGGCGACGTACTGAAAACCGGGTCGTCCGCTCCTGAGTGTCTCTTGGACGTCTTGAAAAAGCCGGACGATGTCGTCGACATATCCGATCTCGAGCACAGGGTTCGGAGGATCGAAGAATCCCTCTCGAACCAGATGGTCGGCAAATGCTCCCCTGAACCCGACCCAGTACGTCGTCCAACCCGTAGACGGATCCGGACGGTAACGATGCCAGACGCCAGGGAAAAGGAGTATGGATGCACCTTCCCTTACCTGCTCTAGTGGCGACTCCGAGCTCTCAAAGCTGCCGGCTCCTTGCGCAAGGTAGATGAGTTGGTACTCTTGAAGGGTGCGGCCCGTCTCCCAGGTGAACCTGTATTTGTCAGGGTGATCCGCGATCGAACGGCGGGAATGCTGGCGTACGTGGCTGATTCCCGCATCAACCAGGTACACCCCCCAGCGGACGTCACTCGGGCTTGCCGTGACATACTCCTGATAGGTCTGCATACGCGAAAGCGATCAGATGGACTTGTGCCAAAATTTGCAACGGAACTGCCAGTTGTGACATTGATGCACACACCGTCGTTGCATGATATTCGATTGTGTGCCGGCGTGAGCTCCGTTCACGGATCCTGATCGTAATATAGGACTGGGCCTAGCGACATTCATGGCCTCGCCGGTCCACGACGATGTAGTGCCAATTTGTGGAAGTGTCGCACGTATTTCCTGACGTGGGTCGCAGCTATGCAGAAGTCCTCAGATGCACCGAGTCTACGGGTAACACGCCGCCAGTTCCTTTTGATGGGCTCGGGAGCACTAGCGGGAGCCGTGCTCTCCAGCCCCGTTCTGGGCGTCGCGAATTCTCCGATGGGAAGAAGCTCGTCGTCTTCGCTTTCGCTTGGATTCGTAGATCCTCCGTTGCGAGCGCGACCGCGTGCATACTGGGTTTGGTCCAACGGCAATTTCGATCTCGAGCAGCTCACGCGGGAACTGGAGGACGTAAAAGCTAAAGGCCTTGGTGGTCTGGATATTTTCGACATAGGCGTTCCGGAT
The DNA here is from genome assembly GCA_964487555.1 of uncultured Rhodothermales bacterium. Classification (GTDB taxonomy): domain Bacteria; phylum Bacteroidota; class Rhodothermia; order Rhodothermales; family VXPQ01; genus CAZART01. Next base: position 52,725 of record CAZART010000020.1, on the reverse strand, counting down.
GAGCGCAACGTGATCCCTGCCGGTCCGGAGTTCATGAGCGACGAAGCGATGGAGGGTTACGTTCACGCCGTTCGGGAGGGGACGCGGCTGGATCTGGAAATCGGATTCATCACATCCAGCAGCTGGAATGCTGGCGGCCCGTGGGTCACGCCCCGGCTGGCGAGCAAAACGATCTATGCGACCGAGACCAGGGTAGGCGGGCCGGGACCTGTCGATCTGGCGCTTCCCTATCCCGAAGTGCCCGAGCCCAAGTTCAGCGGGCGCGAAGGCGGAGAAGATCCCTGGGCCGGTCAAGAAATCTACTCCAAGCAGATCGCCGTCCTGGCGGTGCCCACACGCGCGGATCGGGTCGTTGCCGACATTGCGGATATCATCGATCTAACCGACCGGGTGGACGAAACGCCGCCGGGAGAGGGCGCCCGGCTGACGTGGAAAGCGCCCGAAGGAGAGTGGACCGTTTTGCGCATCATCAGCACGAACAACCGTGAGCGCCTGGTTCTTCCCAGCCCTCGCTCCGACGGGTATATGATCGATCATCTGAGCGCTGAAGCAACGGAGGCCCATCTCAAGGTCATCATCGACGGACTGCAGGAAGGGCTCGGTACGTTTGAGGACACCGCGCTCGGGTTTCTGTACCTGCCCAGCTACGAGGTACGCGGCCTGCGGGAATGGACGCCTACGTTCGCGGAGGAATTTCGCCGTCGACGAGGGTACAACATACGACCGTATCTGACCGTGCTTTTCGATTGGACGATCGAAAGCCCCGAAATCTCGGAACGCTTCCATTTCGACCGCCGCCTGACGACCAGCGACCTGCTTATCGAGAACCACTACCGCAAGGCCACCGAGGTCTGCCGCGAGCACGGACTCGGACTGCACGCGGAATCGGGTGGGCCCGGCCAACCGATCCACGATTTTCCGGCTGAGGCCCTGAGCGCGTTGAACGCCGTAGGCGTGCCGCGCGGAGAGTTCTGGGTGAGACGGCCGCCGGACGAGGACGACCACGCCAATGTCGTTGCGGCCGTCGCAAGCGCCATACACATTTATGGAGAGCAGGTGGGGGAGATGGAATCCTTCACCAGCATGGATCACTGGGAGAAAGGACCGTTCGATCTGAAGCCGTATGCGGATCGGGTGCTCGCCCAAGGTGCGAATCGGTTCGTGTTTCATACGATGCCGCACAATCCCCCGGCGGCGGGAAGGCCGGGGTGGGCGTACCACGCCGGCACGCACGTCGGCCCCAATCGGGTGTGGTGGCCGAAGGCCGAACCCTTCGTCGCGTACCTGGCACGAAGCAGCTATCTGCTGCAAGAGGGCCGCTTCATCGCGGACGTTTGCTTCTATCACGGACACGACGCCCCGATGACGATCGATGAGAAACCCTTCGATCCAAATGCGGAGACGCTGGGCTTCGGCTACGACTACGATTACGTGAACACGGACGTGCTTCTCAACCACATGTCCGTGCAGGAGGGCCGTATCGTACTCTCCAGCGGGATGCGGTACGCTGTTCTCGTCCTGCCGGATCGAGAAGACATGCCGATCGAGGTCCTGGAGAAGATCGAATTGATGATCCGGGAGGGCGCAACCGCCATAGGGCCGAAGCCGATCCGCACGCCGGGACTGAACGGTGCGGATGAATCCACCTATGCGGAAAGGGATGAGCGGCTTCGCCGACTGGCCGATCGGTTGTGGGGTGACGTCGATGGTGACGAAGTGGCGGAGCGGACCTACGGCGAGGGAAAAATTGTATGGGGCCGGCCGATACGGGATGTTTTGGAGGCCGAGGGCGTCGCTCCCGACTTTACGTTCGCGGGAGGGGACGACGAAACGGAGCTGGATTTCGTTCACCGCACGACCGATCAGCACGACATCTACTTCATCGCCAACCTGAAGAACCGGTGGGAATGGGTGGATTGTCAGTTTCGCGTGGCCGGGACGACGCCGGAGATCTGGATTCCCGAAACGGGCGAACGAATACGGCACGTGCTCTACGACTCGGAAGAATCTCGAACCACCGTGGGGTTGGAGCTGCCGCCGTTTGGATCGGCGTTTGTCGTCTTCGGCGAAAGTGACTCGGAAATGAACCTGGTCGCGGCCTCCAGGGACGGTCAGTCGCTATTCCCCGCTCCGCAGGGTCCTGCGCCCGGTCGGCGCCCCATCGAAGTACGTTTCGACGAGCAGGATGGCCTCGAGATTATCGCCTGGGAGCCGGGAACGTATGCCTTTCGGGCGGCCGATGGATCGCAACGACAGATAGAGGTCCCCCACCTTCGCCGTCCTATTTCGCTGAATGGAGCGTGGGTGGTGCGGTTTCCGGAGGGGCTCGGAGCCCCGCCGGCCGCCAGGTTTGAGAATCTGGTGTCGTGGACGGAGCATCCTGATGCCGGCATCCGGCATTTCTCCGGTATGGCTACGTACGAGCGCTCATTCGACGTTGCCGAAGGCTCGTTGAACGAACACACCAGAATCCTGCTGGATCTTGGAAGTCTTCAACACGTGGGCGAGGTCGTCATAAACGGCCGTTCGCTTGGCATTCTCTGGAAGCCGCCCTATACCGTTGACGCCACGGATGCCATAGTCGGAGGACGGAACCACCTGCGTGTCGAGGTCGCGAACGTATGGGCTAATCGTCTTCTCGGAGACCGCGGAAAGCCTGCGAGTGAGCGCTTTACGACGACCAACGTGGCCGAGAGTCGACAGCGAGACGAGCTTGTTCCATCAGGACTGTTCGGGCCGGTTCAGGTGCGATTCGGCATCAGGAGATTCATATGATGGACACCACGTTGGGGTGGCTCGACTGGACCGTTTTTGTCGTCTATGTGGCGATAGTCCTTGGTCTGGGTCTTTGGTTTGCCGTTCGTCAGGAGAGTCGCGAGAGCTACTTCATCGGCAGCCGGAAGATGAAGTGGTGGGCGGTGGGTACGTCGATATTCGCCACGGCATTCAGCTCCGTTTCTTTCGTCATGCTTCCGCGTGAAGGGGCCTTTGCCGACTATCACCTCTTCACAGCCATCCTGTTCATCCCCTTCGTCATCACGCCGCTTCTGTGGTACATTTTCGTACCCCTCTTCCTTCGTCTTAGACTGATCAGCGTCTACGAGTACCTGGAGATTCGCTTCAGTCGAACCATGCGGCGCACCGGATCGCTGTTGTTCGCGGGGTACGCTATCGGGTGGATGGGCAGCATGCTCTACGCGGTCGGGTTGATCATACACGCGATATTCGGCCTGAGCGATGCCCAATTCATGTGGATGCTGATCGCCGTTGGATTGTTCGCGACCGCCTACACCGTCCTGGGTGGTTTCGAAGCCGTCGTCTGGACGGATGTTCTGCAAGCCGCAACGCTCGGTGGTGGGATGGTGATTGTGCTCATCCTGGTCGTGGGCAAAGTGGAGGGCGGGTTGTCAACCGTGATCGATCTTGCGCTGGCGAATGATAAATTTGACATGATCAGCCTGGGTACGAGCCTATCGGATCGCTCTTCCCTGTATGCGGCCTTCGCCTTCGGGCTTTTCATGTACCTGCCTGGCTATACGGCCTCCCAGATCACGGTGCAGCGCTACGTGGCGATGAGTAGCCTCCCGACGGCGCGGCGCGCGCTCCTGATCAATGCGGTCGTCGCCGTCGTGATAAACCTTGTGTTCATCTTCGTCGGGACGACCCTTTTCGCCTTCTATCATCAGGCAGGGGCGCCGGGTTTTCCCGATCTCGCGAGTCAGGATCAAATTCTTCCGCACTTCCTCTCCGCTGAGCTTACAGGCATCGGTCTGATCGGACTGCTCGTGGCGGGCCTTTTTGGAGCGGCGATGAGTTCGATCGACAGCGGGATCAACAGCATGACGGCCGTCTTGGTATACGACTGGCTGCCGGAGCGCGACGTGGGTGTCGGCTTCAGCCGCATCATGTGCGCCGTGTTCGGGATCCTCATCACCGGCGCCGCGCTGCTCATGCCCTTCGTTGGCGAATTCGTCATCGAGATGATCACAAAGATCGCAGGGACCTTCCTGGGCCTGCTGCTTGGCGTGTTTTTACTGGGAATGTTCGTATCTCGCGCGAATGCCCGCGGCGCATTTCTGGGGTTGATTGCAGGTGCCGTCGTGCTCGCCTTCGTATGGAGCCAGACCTCCATCGCACACTGGTGGTACGGCGGTTTTACGCTCATCACGACGCTGGCCGTCGGCGTGGTCGGCAGTTTCTTCTTCCCGGCGCCGCGAGCGGACCAGCTCAAAGCCTTATTCAATGGAGCATGATGCGAGTCCAGCGACGAAAGCCCCGGCAGGCTCACATAGCCGTTTTTGGAGTCGGCCACTACAACTACTGGCCGCAGTTCGAGGGGCTGCTTGACGAGCTCTGCGAAAAGCTGTCGGCGTTCGTCGAGATGGTTCGAGCGCGCGACGTTATGGTGTCGGATTTTGGCATCATCGATGACGCCGAAGGAGCGTACGAGCTGCTTCCGAAGCTCAAAGCGGCGGACCCGGATCTGATTTTCTGCGACATGCTGACCTATGCCACGTCCTCCACGTTCGGCATTCTGGTCCGCGACCTCGACGTGCCGATCGTTCTCGTGGCGCTGCAACCCAGACGAGCGCTGGACTACGCCAACGCGACCACGTACATGCAGCTGATGAACGACGACTTCTGCTCCGTTCCTGAATTCACAGGCGTGGCGATTCGGATGGGCAAGAAGCCGCCGCCGGTAGTGCTCGGCACGCTCTATGACGACCCCGTCGCGGATGCAGAAATCGAGAGGTGGTGCAATATCGCGAGAGTGCTGCACGATCTTCGTGGCGCTCGAATCGGGCACTTCGGCCACGTACTCGAATCCATGCTCGACATGCATTCCGATCCCACAGCTCTTACGAGTACGTTCGGGTGTCACATCGTACAGGCCGAACCCGACGATTTGTTGCGGCATCAGCGAACCGTAACGGTTCAAGAGATGCATAAAAAAGAGCGTGAAGTTCGGTCGATGTTCGATACGCCCGATCCGGAGTCCGATCCCATTACGGAAAAACTTTCGGAGAAGGATCTGACGATAGCCACGCGAGCGGCCGTGGCTCTCGACAAGTTCATCGAGGAGAAGAAACTCGATGGTCTTGCCTACTACTACGAGGGCGAGAAGGGCAGTGAGATGCGCGAGCTCGTGACGAATCTGATTGTCGGCAATTCCCTCTTGACAGCAGCGGGTTTTCCGATGTGCGGTGAGTCCGACCTCAAGACGCTGGTGGCGATGCTGATCATGGACCGCCTCGACATCGGCGGGAGCTTCGCCGAGTTTCATCCCATCGACTTTGACGAGGACTTCGTGCTGGTTGGCCACGACGGCCCCCATCACCTGAATATCGCCGATGGGAAGCCGATCCTACGCAGCTTGACGACCTATCACGGGAAGCCGGGAACAGGAGCCAGCGTCGAATTCAAGATTAGGGAAGGGCCTGTGACGATCCTCAGTATCGGCCAGACCTACGAGGCGAAATTCAAGTTCGTGATCGCGGAAGGAGAGTCTGTACGTGGGCCCATCCCCGCGACCGGCAATACGAATACGCGGTGCTACTTCAAACCTGACATACGGACATTTCTGAGAGCCTGGGTGGCTGAAGGTCCGACGCACCACTTCGCGCTCGGAGTAGGGCATCATGCGCAGACAATTAGAGATATTGCCGACGTCCTGGATATAGAAAGCGTGATCGTGACGGATCAACAGGTATCCAGAGCCGGTGTCCCCACGCGGTAATCCGTCCATTTCTGCGCCCCGATATCTTCGGCTATGCGCGTTACGATCTGATAAATGTGCTTTGCGAGAGCGTGTGAAGCCGATCAGCGACTAATGAGTCGCGAGGATGGAATATGTACAATAATGCGCCTGGCGGGGAAGTGGATGTGATCGCTGCTCAATATAGTGCAAGAAATAGCCAAATCCGTGGTAGATCATCCCGACCCGGGCACCTACCTTTTTGATGAATCAGGCGCCCGAGACCTCAAGCTGAAAACACGAATTCAACGGCGGCGGCGATCGCTCCTAAGCCGTTCGAGCCGGTGGATACCTTTTGACGGACCGGTGGACCCCATTAACGAAGCTGCGTAGGAACTAGATAAACCGACCTTATCATGAAAGCTAGACTTGAGGATCCAATGCTGCCTCATCATCGCTCCTTCTGCGCGGGCTCATGCATTCGGTCTCTCATGAAAGCGCTTTGCGTGGGTTTATCCAGGTGTTGTTCACCGTCCCGCTTTACGCATACCCGCCACCGTCCGCCGATCACGCGGTCAGTGGCCGTGTAACTACCGTTTCAGACGGCCTTCCTCTGCCGGGAGTTAATGTCGTCGTTAAGGGGACTCAAATTGGAACCGGCACCGGTTCCATAGCGAGCGGCTCGGAGCCGCTGTACGTCGTGGACGGAGTGCCGATCTACAACGATAATAAGAGCGTGCCGGGCTCGGGCGGTAACCAGGGGGCGCCGAATCCGATGGCGGGCATTAATCCGCAGGATATCCAGTTCATCGAGGGGCTAAAAGATGCGTCTGCTACGGCAATCTACGGTTCGCGAGGAGCCAACGGCGTAGTCTTGATAACCACGAAGCAAGGAAGCGCCGGAGAACGGTCGATTAACTTCGTGTCATCGGTAGAACTACAGTCCCAGCCGGGTGGGCCCAAGGTAGGCTCGTCACGAAGTGAGTGGACGCTGCTATACGCACAAGGAAATTAGGAAACACGCGCGGGCAGGTCTTCCACGTAATTGCCCAGTTTTTGCACTATTTGAGTAAAATTTCGAATAGTAGCTAGATTACGTACAGTATTGTGCAGTTTCTACCATGCGTCCTCTACTCGAAAAAGTAGTCCTCAGCTCCAACCACTCCTTCGCTTTGAAGGAGGACATCCTTCCGCATATCGAGATCGGATGGCACAGGCATCCGGAGTATGAGTTGACTCTCATAGCTGAAAGCGAAGGCAAACGGGTGATCGGGGACCACGTGGGATATTTTGAGGCGGGAGACCTGCTCCTCATCGGTCCCAATCTGCCGCACTACATGCGGAACGACGAGCGCTACTACGCAGGAAACCTTGAGTTTCGATGCCGAGCCATTGTCGTTCATTTCCTGGGCGGGTTCCTGGGTGATGGCTTCTTCGGCGTACCCGAAATGGCACCCGTTCGAAAGCTTCTGGAGCAGTCGATGCGCGGTCTACACATTTACGGCGGAACGCGCGATCTGGTGGCGGAGAAGATGGAAGCGCTCGTTGCGCTTTCTGGATACGAACGGTTGGCGGCGCTGCTCGACAGCCTGCACATGATCGCGCAGAGTTCGGAGCGGACACCTCTAGCCTCGCTCGTCTATGCCCCATCGTTTCCGGAAGCCGACGCGCCTCGGATCAACAAAGTGTTCGAGTATCTCCTAAAACATTACACGGACGACGTCCCGCTCTCGAACGTAGCCGCACACGTAAGCATGAGCTCGTCGGCCTTCTGCAAATTCTTTAAGAAACGTACAGGCAAGACGTTCTCTGAAACCCTCAACCAATTCCGGATCGGACATGCCTGCAGGCTATTCATCGAAGAGGGGTTGCCGGTCGCCGAGGCCTGCTATAAGAGCGGATACAATACGCCGTCGTATTTCAATCGGAAATTTAAGAGCATCACCGGCTACACGCCGCTGCAGTACCGGAAGAAGTTTCACACCCCGGCCCTGATGTAGTACGCCCACCTCCAGGGATGGCGTGATCCTCATCCGGCGGCAGCCGAGGCCTCGGAGCCGCCACGGCGCGCCTGGCGGGGGAGCTGTGCTACACGGTCTGCATCACCTACCGAAGCAACCGAGAGCTGGCCGTCTCCATCGCAGCGGAGATTGCCGGCGCGGGCGGTACCGCGCACACCTTCGCCTTTGACGTCTCTCGCGAAAGCGACGTGCTTCAGGTATTCAGGGATATCGATCGCAATGTGGGGACCATCAAGGCGCTGGTAAACAATGCCGGCATTCTGAATTCGAAGGCCCGATTTGAGGAGATCGGCCTCGATCGCTGGCGTCAGGTCTTTCACATCAACGTCGCACCCATCAATGCGTCTTGTAGCGTGATCGGAAAGACGAGCTTTGCCAAGATCGAGGCAGGGTTGCAGTTGAACGTCACACCCGGTCGGTTTGCCGGCCGGATATGCGGCGCGATCGAAGATAGAAAAACGAGAGATGGGACGAAGAACGGTGCCGCATCTTTCGGCGGCGGCGACTTCGCGGGGCAGGGGTGTCCGGACGCTCAGCGATGGCAGATCCCGATGCCGGGTACGCCGGGTGGGAAACGGTGGTCCATGACCGTCCCTTCAGAAAACTTCCACGCCGGCGCGAATCGTGGCAGCTCGGGCTAACGCTCAATTCGAGCTCTTAGGCACGAATCGGACCTCCGAGATCTGGACCTGGTCCGAGGTCGTTGTCACGAAGGGGTCCACTCCGGAGAGGCGAAGAGTCCGTCCTTGTCGCCGCTGAGTTTCTTAGGGTCGTTGCCGTCGCGGCGCATGATCCAAAAGTTTTCGCTCCCGTCGCGGTCGCTGACGAAGGCGATCCACCGGCCGTCCGGCGAGAAGGCCGAGGCTGCACGCTCAAAACCGCACCGTCCAGGCCTCCGCGTTTCAACGATCATCTCCGATTCCGCCCGACGTCCGCGCCGGCCTCCAGGTTTCAATGATTGATGCGTGCGCTTCCGATTCCGCACTGCCGGCCACATCAGCGTGAGCCTGAACGGCTGAATGTGTACAATAATGCGCCTAATTGGGGCGCAGATGTACATGCTGTTCAATATGGTGCAATAAATAGTCAATTCCGTGGTAGACCGGCCTGGCGGCGTCATGTACCTTCTTAACTGATCTTCTTATTCAAGACACGGCGAGCGACCCCGCTGCGCCCCAACAGGAGGTACTTCGCGATCGCGTACGCCAGGGCCCTTTCAAATTCGACGCTTCCTGTCCCCTCACTCGATCGGCCTCCGGATAATTTACGGAGTTGGTCCTCCACACGGATTCGGCCTTCACGAGGCCAGACTCGTCGGTCTCGACGGCGACGGAGATCTGGATCTCCTCGACAAGCCGTAAACGTGGGAGGCGCCTCGCCTAGGGATCTGGCTCAATGGAAATTCCGGCTAATGCATCTCCGTGGATCCAGCATGGTATTTCTCTTCGCCGTCTTTCTGCTGTCGTGGCCTGTACAGGCCCAAAACCTTCAGCCGTACTATCTCCCGATCGAAGCCAGCGTCGACGGATTTGAGCGGCATGATAAGGTAGTGGCGGTCCCTGTCGATCAGGAATCGAGTCTCCGGACGCTCGGCGCGAACGGTCCGATCGATCCCGCCTCTCTGCACCTCGTCGAGGTGGATGAGAAGGGCCGCGGCGTCCACGTGGCCTTTCGGCCGGTCCACTACACGGTCGGATCCCTCGAGCGGCGCTCCAGGCCCATCGTATGGCGACACCTCTCCAGCACCACGGGCGATCTCCCCGTCCCGAACGGCGGCACGCAGCAGACTGCGAGTCAGGTCCTCGACGTGGACGGCGACGGCGACAACGACTTCGTCATCACCGACCGGTCTGGATCGCCGTCCGTCGTCTGGTACCGTCGCGCCACGGACGGCTGGGAGAAGCTCGTGATCGACGATACGCCGCTTCGCATCGAAGCTGGCGGGGCGCACCACGACATCGACGGCGACGGGGATGAGGATATCGTCTTCGGCGCGGATGCGAGCGACAACCACGTCTGGTGGTGGGAGAATCCGCACCCCAACTACGACGCGCCGTGGCCGCGCCACGTCATCAAAAACGATGCGGGCAACAAGCACCACGACGAGCTCTTCGGCGATTTCGACGGCGACGGCGAAGCGGAGCTCGTCTTCTGGAATCAGCGCTCGAGGACGCTGAACATCGCCGACGTACCGGACAATCCCAAGTCACCGCAGCCCTGGCCGTATGCCACGATCTATTCGTGGGACGAAGGCCCTGAGCACGAGGGACTGGCCGCATTCGACGTCGACGGCGACGGTGCGCTCGACATCGTGGGAGGAGGACGCTGGTTCAAGCACCGCAGAGGCCACGACTTCGACACCGTCGTCATCGACGACGAGCAGCGCTTCACGCGGGCCGCAGCCGGGCAGTTCGTGCCGGGCGGTCCCGCTGAGATCGTTTTCGTTCCCGGGGACGCGGACGGTCCGCTCATGTTCTACCAGGCCGAGGGCGACCCGACCGACCCCGCGTCCTGGAGCGGTCGCGCCCTGACCGAAGGCCCCGTCATTCACGGCCACTCCATCGGCGTAGGCGACATAGACGGGGACGGCCACCTCGACATTTTCAACGCCGAGATGCACACTCCGGGCCATGGCGAAGATGCCCTCTCGCGCATCTTCTACGGCGACGGAATGGGCGGCTTCACGATGTCGATCCTCTCCCGCGGTATCGGCAATCACGAATCGCGGCTCGCCGATCTGGACGGCGACGGCGATCTGGACGTGTTGACGAAGCCGTACACGTGGGACACGCCCCGGGTTGACGTCTGGCTCAATGAAGGCATGGCGACTACGGGCGCTCCAGGCGGATGGAAGCGTCACCTCCTCGACGAGAAGCTGCCGACCCAGTCGATGTACATCCATCCAGGCGACGTGAATGGAGACGGACACAAGGACGTGATCGTCGGCGCGTGGTGGTACGAGAATCCCGGCTCGCTCGACGGAAGCTGGCAGCTTCATACGATCGGGGAGCCGTTGAACAACATGGCTGCGGTCTACGACTTCGATGGGGACGGCGATCTGGATGTTCTGGGCACCCAGGGCGTCGGGGCGGACGCCAACGCCGAGTTCCTGTGGGCCCGCAATGACGGAGCGGGTCGGTTCACCATCCACCGGAACGTACCCGAAGGAGAAGGCGACTTCCTGCAAGGTGTGACTGTAGGGCGCTTTTCGGACGACGGGCCCGTGGAGATTGCGCTCTCGTGGCACGCAGCAGATCAGGGCGTGCAGATGCTCACAGTGCCGGAAGATCCGGCCGCCGAAACATGGGGATGGCGTCGGATTTCCGACGCGTCGCAGGATGAGGACCTAAGCATGGCCGATCTGGACGGCGACGGCGACATGGATCTATACCAGGGGACGCAGTGGCTCGAAAATCCCGGAGATCGCACGGCGAACTGGCCGGCACACAAGATCGGGGAGGTGACCGAGGGTCTGCCCGACCGCAACGACGTCTTCGACTTCGATTCGGACGGCAACCCGGATGCCGTCGTCGGGCTCGAGAACGGCGACGACGTCCTCCTGTATCTCTCCGGCGAGGACCCGAAGCAGCCCTGGACGCGCCGGCTCATCGACTCCGGCGTCGGAGGGGGGTTCAGCATGGATGCCGGTGACGTAGATGGTGACGGCGACCCCGATGTCGTGCTCGGCGAGCACCGAGGCGAGGAGGAGAACCGGCTGATCTTTTACGAGAACATCCGCTCCGGCGCCGACTGGCGGACGCATGTCATCGACCGCGGCCCGACCGACGAGATAGACCATCACGACGGCTCGCTGCTCGTCGACATGGACGCCGACGGCGACCTCGACGTCATCTCGGTCGGCTGGTATAATCCGAAAGTGTGGATCTTCGAGAATCTGGGCCGATGACGCGCGTCGACGTCCGCCAATCCGAGTTCGCCGCGCACTATTTGTACCCACGCAGGTTGCGGTGACGAGCATCCACGGGCCTCACAGACGAAGTGGAGCACATGGAGACTTTCGGAGGCATGCCGCCACGGACGTGGCTGGAGGACTGAGTGTGGGCATGGCTGGAAGATTAACTACGGCCGAGGGTGGAAAACTGATTGCGGCCGTTCTCCTGACGGCGCTGCTGGCCGTGCCCGCTCTGGGCCAGACCGGACCACCACCCGACATCGTGCCGCTGCAGGATTACGGTTCTGCGTCACCGGGCATGATGTCTCTGCCTCTGAATGAACTGCCGCTGGTGGATCTGCGAGCATTCCGCTCGCCGGGTGCAAACTGGCGGGTCGCGGGCGGAGCTTATTCAGATTATCGAGAGGAGTATTCCCTGGAGGCCGACGAGGGTACGGGCGTCCTAGTGAACATCCCGACAAAAGAAACGCGCTCCGAGCTGCGGACGGAGCTGGAACATGGCGACATCGAGCTGAAGATCGAGTTCATGGTGCCGAAAGGGTCGAATTCGGGAATCTATCTGCAGGGCCGGTACGAGCTGCAGATCCTCGACAGCTGGGGATTGGAGAAGCCGACGTATGGGAGCCTCGGTGGGGTATATCAGCGCTGGGATCCTTCCCGTGGCGAAGGACAGGAGGGTTACGAAGGCAAAGCCGCCGCGGTCAACGCAAGCCTGGCGCCCGGGCTGTGGCAGGAGTATCACGTGCTCTTCAGGGCGCCTCGATTCGACGAGCGCGGGAAGAAGACACGGAATGCCAGATTCGAAAAGGTCTTCCTCAACGGCACGCTCATTCACGAGGATGTGGAGGTAACGGGCCCGACGCGAGGAGCCATCTCTGATAGGGAGACCGAACTCGCTCCGCTCATGATCCAGGGAAGTCACGGCCCGCTCGCCTTTCGCAACATCCGCTATCGAACCTTCAGCCGGTCGGATTCCCTGCGATTGGGTCCGCTCTCCTACACCGTCTACGATTACCGGGGTGCTCTGCTTCCGGACCGGGAAGCATTCAAGAGCTTGCCGGTACTGGCCGAGGGCGTGTCCGACTCGCTGAACGTCCGCGATTTGAGTCCGCGTGAGGAACGATTTGCGATCTGGTTTTCCGGCGACCTCCACGTGCCTGTTTCCGGCGAATACCTCTTCCAGACGTTGATCGGTACGGGCGGCAACCTGTACATCGACGGGGAGCTGGTGACGACGACAAACGGGCGAACGTACCTCACGCTCGTCGGCAACGTCATTTATCTGGAGGAGGGGACGCACCAGTTGGAGATCAGTTACTTCAAGCGGCGCTTCGTGGACCCACTCACTGTGATCTATGAAGGCCCGTGCATGGAGCGGCGGACGCTGGCGTCGAAGCCGTTCGATTCGGGGGATGAGCCCTCCCGTCCGGAAGTCGTCCCGCCTGAAGGGAGAGGGACCGAGCTGTACGCAGGCTTCATTCGCTACGGTCCGGGAAGTAGAACCTTCGTTCACGATCTCGGCCGCGTTGGACCCGATTATATGGGCTTCGCGGATCCGGAGTCGGAGAAGAAGCGGATGCACGTCCTGGCCGTGGCCGATCCTGCGAGCGTCCACTATGCGTACGATCTGGCGAAGTCGTCGCTGTTGAAATTCTGGCGTGGTCCTTTTGCGAACGTCGCCACCGTATGGCACGGTCGGGGTGAGCACCTGCTGACGCCGATGAGCGTGGCGATCGCGAACATGACCGGAATTCCCATTGCGCGTCTCAAAGGAGACGGGCTGCGGTTTTTCCAGGATACGCCCCGTCTCAAGGGTCTCCAGGTGCCGGAGGGTTTGGGCGTCCGGAAGTACATCCTCGACGACGCGGGACGGCCCACTTTCCATTCGAACGTCGAAGGTGTCGCGATCGAGGATGAGATCTCTCCGGCAGCAAACGGCCGAGATCTTGTGAGAGTAATTCGATACTCGGCTGATGAGGTCCGCGACGACGTCGTGAGCATTATTGCCCGGGGTAATCAGATCGATCCCGTATCCGATAATCTCTATCGGGTGGAAAACTACTACGTCCATCTGGACGACGTGGGCGGAGATACGGCTGCTATTCTTGACGACGAAGGAATGCAATCGCTCGCCGTGCCTGTTCTTCGTACATCAAACGAGTCGCAGGTGCGCTACCGGATTATCTGGTGACGACGAGGTCGAATGGAGAAATATGTCACTACCAATTCAGCGGAAAATCAACCGCGTAAAGCCGTCCAAAGCGTTTGTGCTCGCGGTCGCCGCATGTCTCTGTGTGTGGAACTCCCATGCCCAGTCTTCCGAAGCACCGCCGGAATCGGAGTATTATCCGGTCGAATTCATGCCGCTGCCTGAAGGCGTGGTGCTGGAAGCGACCGGTCTGGCCTTTGACGAACAGGGCGACCTGATGGTCACCAACCGACGTGGCGAAGTATGGTCAATCAGCAATCCGGGGAGCGACAAGCCCTCGTTCACCAAATTTGCTCAAGGTCTGCTGGAGCCTATGGGCATCGGACATCGAGACGGCACGTGGTACGTGGCGCAGCGAGGGGAACTGTCGAAGCTCGTGGACCAGGATGACGACGGCAAGGTCGACGTCGTCGAGACCGTCTACCGCTGGCCGCTGTCCGGAAACTACCACGAGTACTCGTATGGACCGCTTTTTCTGCCGAACGCCGAGATGGCCGTCACGCTGAACATCACGCTCCCTGGTCAAACGGCCAGTCTCGCTAAATGGCGTGGATGGATGCTGCACATCACGGAAGACGGAGAGGTGACGCCTCACGCCACCGGATTGCGTTCCCCCAACGGGATGGGGTTGAACGAGGAAGGAGACATCTTCTACGCGGAAAATGAAGGCCGTTGGGTCGCCTCCGCACGCATCACCCATCTCGAGCGGGGCGATTTCGCGGGCCAGCCGGAAGGACTGCGGTGGACGTACCTTCCGGAGTCGCCGCTCGATCTGAAACCGGACGAAATATTCGGTCTCAGGGACTACCCCTGGCGGCCTATGCACGAATACGCCCGCGATATTCCGGAGATGAAGCTGCCGGCTGTCTGGCTGCCCCAGAAAATAATAGGAGCATCGCCGTCCGACATGTGGTTCATCGAAAGCGACGACCAGCTCGGACCGTTCTCGGGGCAGATGCTGGTCGGAGATGCCGGATTTCCAGTCATCAATCGGGTCTACCTAGAGAAGGTGAAGGGGGAGTATCAGGGCGCCGTCTTTCGGTTCAGGGAAGAAGGACTCTCCGGTCGAATCATGAGATTCGCGTGGGGACCCGATGATCGCCTCTACATTGCGAAGCTGTCGCGGTTTACGTCCGGTCCAGAGGAGCCCTACGGCATCGTCGTCATGACCTGGAGCGGCGAGATCCCGTTCGAAATGAAAACCATAGAGGCCGAATCGAACGGATTTACGATCACCTTTACCCGCCCGCTAGATGCGGAGACGGCCGGGGACGTCGACAATTATCAGGTGACGGAGTTCACGTATCCGTATCACCGGCTCTACTACAGCAGTCCCATCAACCAGGAGCCCAGAGCCATTGGGAGAACGGAGGTCGCGGACGATCGTCGTTCCGTCCGATTGTATGTGAACGGCCTGCGAGAAGGCCATATCAGCGAGGTCAAGGCGGAGGGCGTTCGTTCTGCCGAGGGTCTGCCGCTGCTGCATGCAACCGGCTATTATACGCTGAATAACCTACCCGACGGAGAGCGTGTAGTCCGAGCTTCAGGCCCGGCCGACCGGCAGGGTGCCTCCGCGCCCGAACCGTCGCCTAAAAGGACGACGGAGATGCCGACGAGCTGGGAGGACGGCCCCGATCAAACCGTGCAGCTCGGAACGGAGCCGGGCTTGAGCTTCGACAAGGGGGAACTTGCGGTCCAGGCGGGCAGCCGCGTGGCATTGACCTTCACGAACGATGATGAGATGCAGCACAACGTAGTCATCGTCAAACCCGGTGCGGCGGACGCGGTCGGACGGGCAGTCCTGCAGCTCGGCTTGCAAGCCGAGGCTCTGGAATACGTGCCGCCCACGGACGAGGTGCTCTATCATACGTCACTGGTCGGCGCGTCCCAGAGCCAGACAATATACTTCCAGGTACCCGACACGCCAGGCGAGTACCAGTTCATCTGCAGCTTCGCAGGACATTATATCACTATGAGAGGGATCCTGCGCGTAGAATAGAGCCTGCGACGAATGGACTTCGTGCACGGATATTCATCCTCGTGCGTCTAATACCCCTGCCTTCACTGGCGTTCCAGCGAACAGCAAGCGCCTTACCGCTCCCGCTTCCAGCCGCCCCTCTCCGGCTCTCAGCCACCCCTCTCCGGCTCTCAGCCACCCGGAGCCATCTTGCTCAGTCGTCGCGCTGGCACCGCTCTCAGCTGCCCCGCAGCCGTCGCGCTCAGCCGTCTCGCGATCGCCGTGCCGGCTCTTCCCGCAGCCCTGATGCTCGCCTCGTGCGGTGCGACGCCCGGCCCGCCAGACCTCTTCCAGCACTCCACCATTGAAGACGTGACCGCCGAGCACCCCAATACCAGGGGCGTCGATCTCGATGGGGACAACTAGAACATGGGCCCCATCAACATTTGGCGCAACACCGCCGGCGACGCCCTTGCCGAGCGCACGTCGTTCAACATGAGCGCCGTCGACGAGGATCCACCCGGCCGGCACGTCTTCGCAGGCGCCGCCGATCTGTCCGGCGACGGCAGCGCGGACATCCTCGCCTACTCGGGCAGTGAGGAGAGCATGACGGGCTATCTGAGCTGGTACGACTATCCAACCTTCGAGCGTCACGTGATGTACGAGGGCGACTTCCACGCCGAGCGCCCCACGGCGGTGGACATCGATGCGGACGGCGACCTCGACGTCTTCGTCGGTAACGGCGAGCGCACGACCGCGTACGAGTACGAAAATCCCAGAGCCGGCGAGGGCCTATGGACCGAGCAGTACGTCGGGAAGACGGACGGCGATCCGGACGTGGTCACCAACGGGCGCTGGTTCGAGACGCCCGCCGATGCCCGTGGGGGGCACTTCGTCGAGCACGAAATTGACGAAAAATGGCACAATCAGGACGTCGACTGGCGCAAGAATTCGACCATGACAAAGGTCGCCGACGTGGAAGGTGACGGCCGGCTCGACGTCGTCTTTACGCATTCCGAACTGCCCGGTTACCCGGTGTCGTGGTACGAAGCGGACGACCCGAAGGGCACCTGGACCGAGCACGTGATCGATCCGGACTTCGGTTGGGCAGAAACGCTCGACCTGGGCGACGTGGACCGCGGTGGCGATCTCGACGTCCTGACCGGCCGGTTTGAACGGGCCAATGAGCGGCTCTACGACTACTGGCTCTCCGAGCTGCCCGACGCCGTCCGCATCTACTAAAACGACGGCGACGGCCTGGAGTGGTCAATCCAGCAGGTGTCGAGGCTCGACATCTACAGCGGCCCTCTCGCCGACGTGCGAGGCGACGGCGATCTCGACATCGTCGGCTCGCGGAGCTATTGGACCGGCCCCGTCTACATGCTCGAGAACGAGCAGTCAGTGCAGTAACACTGGCGATCGACTGATCTGCACGAGCTGCAATGTTGAATCTGTACAATAATGCGCCCGATGGAAACCCTGATGTAATTGTTGTTCAATATGGTGCAATAAATGGTCAAATTCGTGGTAGACCGACCTTGCATGGTAGTGTACTTTCTTAATTAGAGTTTCGTATCTACGCCGCGAACGACCTCCGCCGCCCAAGGTCCACGAGAAGGTATTTCTTAAGGGGCGCGCGCCAGGGCTTCACGCCATTCAGCACTTGGCTATCGGGCGGCCGATTTACGGGCATTCCCATCCCGACTACTTTCGTGATCGTACAACGACGCCATCCTGTCATGAAGGTCAACGGAAAATCTCTGAGGATGGTGATCCTCGCCGCCGTGCTCTGTGTCAGAATCCGGGCTATTAGCATTTCGCACAGTCCGCAGCGGTGCTGAAGCTCCCCGACGGGATCTCATCGAAATGCCAATCCGTCGTATCGATTATGAACTTCCGTCGGCTCCCTTATTTACTTGCGTCGACTCTGCTGCTCGTCTCGGCATGCCGGATTAATCATGCAGGCAAGGGCGCCGAGGAGTCCACGCAGGGCGTAACGGCCGGCGCGGACCGGCATGGCCTGGAACTGGCGCGGCAGCATTGCGGTGCGTGTCACGAATTTCCTGAACCGGACCTGCTCACGCGATCGGTCTGGCGCGACTGGATCCTCCCTCAGATGGGCCACCGTCTGGGGATATACGACGGCAAACGTCCCGATTCGCTGTTCGAAACGGGGATCGGCGGGCAGGTCGTCCAGACCGCCAACGTCTTCCCGGAGAAGCCCCTCCTGCCGCTCGAGGACTGGAACGCTATCATCAATTACTATCTAACACATGCTCCGGACGGTTCTCTTCCGGAGCCGGAGAGCAGTCCGGTTGCCGTTGGTCTTTCACGGTTTCGAATCGAGGCGGCTCCCTTTTGGCACGTTCACCCGATGATCAGTCTGCTTCAGGTCGGTCCCGAAGGAGATCGCGTGTATATGGGTGAGGTGACGCGAGACGGTGCCATTCTTCACGTGCTCGGCCGGGATTTTGAGCGTCTTGACACTCTCGGCCTCACCAGTGCGCCGTCCTCCCTGCACGTGGATGGGAGACGGCTTTACGTTACCGTAATGGGCAAGATGACGCCAACGGATGAGCCGAGTGGACAGATCTTCCGCATCGACACGCGTTCCGGCTCGACTGCAGTCCTGATCGACGGCTTGCAGCGACCGGTTCACGCAGCATTCGGCGACCTTACGGGCGATGGACGCGAGGATGTCGTGGTGGCGGAATTCGGCTTTCGGACGGGACGCCTGAGCTGGTTCGAGCGCCGGGATTCCGGCTCGTACCGCCGTCACATACTACGTTCTGCCCCTGGCGCGACCCGATCCGTGATTGAAGATATGGACGGCGACGGGCGCCCAGACGTCGTTGCTCTGACCGCTCAGGGCGAGGAGGCGGTCTATATCTTCTACAACGAGGGCGGTGGGCGCTTTCGCGAAGAGCGGATTCTTCGTTTTCCGCCTTCCTATGGATCGACCTATCTGGATCTCACTGACTTTAACCAGGACGGTCATTTCGACTTACTGTACGTGAACGGCGACAACGCAGACTACACGCCGCTAATGAAGGGATATCACGGGATTCGCATATACCTCAACGACGGACATAACGAGTTTACCGAGGCCTACTTCTACCACCTCGATGGAGCGTACAAAGCCATTCCCCGAGATTTCGATGGGGACGGAGATCTGGACATCGCGGCCATCTCTTTTTTTCCCGACTATAATACCGATCTGCTCGGGAGCTTTGTCTACCTGGAAAATGAAGGCACTCTCGAATTTAGAGCAACGACGTTTCAGGAGTGCTCAATCGGTCGCTGGCTCGTACTCGAGAGTGGCGACGTCGACACAGACGGGGACGACGACCTGCTCCTCGGATCATTCGTCGGCGTGGCCATGAACGCCGAATACGTTCCGTCGCGGCTGCGAGACTGGTGGATCGACAAAGGCCCGTCGCTGCTGCTTATGAGGAATACGACGATCGATGACTAATTCCGTCTGCACGGCGTATACCGAGGGAGGGTTGCCGACTGCGGCACGATGGATGACTTTCGGGTACCTCGCGTGGCTATCCGCGATGCTCTCCGCATGCGGTGCATCAGACGGTCTACCGTCGCGGTCGGACTCGATCGGATCCGATTCCGCCAAAGTTCGTCCTTCGCTCTTTACCGACGTCACGGCCGAGGCGGGGCTTGGCGGTTTCAGGAATGAAACCGGAGCTGCGGGTGATAAATGGTTTCCGGAAACGATGGGTTCCGGAGGCGGATTTGCCGACGTAAACGGAGATGGAAAGCTTGATGTCGTGCTGGTTGCCGGAGGCGTGTGGTCGGGCACCGGTCCGCCCGCCCTCCGGCTCTATGTCAACGACGGCGACGGTACATTCTCCGATCGCACGTCCGAATATGCTCTTGCGACGATTTCCGCATACGGGATGGGCGTGACCGCCGCCGACTACGATGGGGATGGAGATGAGGATCTGTTCGTAACCGCACTCCGTCGCGATCTTTTGTTACGGAATGACGGTGGGCAGTTCGTCGACGTTTCAGAGGAGGCAGGTCTTGACGAAGATACGTCCTGGAGCACGGCATCCGTGTTCTTTGATCCCGACCGGGACGGAGATCTGGATCTATACGTGGGGAAATATGCCCGCTGGTCCGCCGATGTCAACGTGAAGTGCTCCCTCGACGGCGTAGACGTCGAATACTGCACGCCCGAGGTTTACGAGGATGTAGCCGGCCATTTTTACATCAATCAGGGAGACGGCACATTTATAGATGATACAGAGAACGCCGGTTTCGTATCGCATCCGGGGAAGAATCTTGGAGCCGTCGCATTCGACTATAACCGCGACGGCTGGTCCGATCTGATCGTCGCCAATGACCAGAAGCGAAACCTTCTCTACACCAACCGGGGCGACGGCACGTTCGACGAGAACGGATTGCTTGCCGGCATCGCTTTCAATGACGAGGGAAAAGCAAGGGCCGGCATGGGGATCGACGTCGGAGTTGTAGACACCACCGGCCGGCCGACCGTGTTCATCGGCAACTTTTCACAGGAGCGCATGGGAGTATTCCGATTTGCAGGCAATGGACTCTTCGATACGCGCGACGTCGCTTCCGGACTGGGAAATGCCACATTTATGACGCTCACCTTCGGCCTTTTTCTATTTGACGTAAACCTTGACGGCGCGCTCGATGTTTTTGCGGCCAACGGACACCTCCAGGAGAGCATTTCCGATTATCAGGACGGCGTCAGCTACAGGCAGCGCCCGCAGCTTTTTCTCGGAACAGGAGACGGCCGATTCGTCGAGCACGAACCTCCGCCGGATTCTCCTCTGGCGAAGCAATATGTGGCGCGGGGGGCAGCGACTGGCGACTACGATGGTGACGGCGATCTGGATATCCTGTTGACGGAGAACGGCGGGCCCGTGCACCTCTGGAGGAACGATCAGATTCCCGCGAATGCCGATACCAGTCACTACTTGCACGTGAAGCTGTCCGGCACTGAAAAGAATACGGCTGCGATCGGCGCTCGCGTCATCGTATGCGTGCACGGGAAGTCCCAGGAGCAAACGGTCAAGACTGGTGCAAGTTATCTATCGAATATGGATTACACCCTCACTTTCGGGCTTGGACCGACTTCCCGAATTGATTCGCTTTTCGTCCATTGGCCCTCCGGTACAACGGAGCGCTACGCGGATATCGAGGCGAATCAGGTTGTCGAGATCGACCAGGCGACCGGCCGGCTCCTCACAGTGTCTCGTGCCGGAAGCCCGCCCGAGTAGTTGAAGCATCAAACATGACTCTCAGCCCCCACTATCGTTTTGCGTCGGATTGGTCTCGGTTGTCAGGTATCGTCCTGGCCATTCTGGTGACGGCACTCCTGGTTCTTTCGGGAGGGGGATGCACGGAGGACGAGCCTGAAATCCATCCTGAGACGGCCGCGCTCCTGCACCGGTCCGATCAGGCGATGCGCCAGGACCAGTTGGAGTTTGCTCTACAGTTAGCTCACGCAGCCGTCGACCGCGAGCCACGCAGCGCCGATGCACACTTTCAGCTGGGGAGAGTGCTCTCGAAAATGCAGCGATTCGAAGAAGCCGACGAGGCCTACAAGCAGACGACCGAATTTAAGGAGGACTACGCGCAAGCGTATTTGAATCTCGGCAATAATGCGTCCAGACAGCGGCGGCACCGCGAAGCCGTCCGGCACTATGAAAAGGCCACAGAGGAGTATCCGGTACAGGCAATGGTTTCTATCGGGCGAGCGTATATGAGCGTGGGAGAGAACGACAGCGCCGAGTCGGCACTCCTTCAGGCTGTCCGGAACGACAGCTCCAGTGCGCAGGCACGGGCGTGGCTTAGCGTGCTCTACGAAAATCTCGGCCGGTTTGAGGAAGCTGCCGAACAGTCGAGCCGAGCCGTATACCTGGACACGCAGAACGCAGACCATCACTTTCTGCTCGGATCGCAGCTGCTCAAGCTGGACCGACACGATGAGGCCGTCGCACACCTTCGTCGCGTGCACAACGCCAGGCCGTGGCACTACGGCGCGACCTATAAACTCGGCAGAGCACTGGCTCAGCAGGGGAAAATCGGTGAGGCGGAGCGCTATCTGGCTCGTGCCGACACGTTGCAGCAGCTGCAGAAGGACATTACGCGACAGCAAGAGCTTATCCGCCAGAATCCGAACCACCCCGACAGCTGGCGGAAGCTGGGTGTTATGCTCCGTGCGGTCGGCCAATCCGCTGAGGCTGAGCGCGCGCATGCGCGAGCCCGAGCCCTGGATTCCCGAGTCCAAAGGCCGCAACCTGAGCGATCCCCATAATGCAGCCCGTCGTGCGATGGGCAAGCAATCACGACACAAATATATCATCCAAATGCCATGACACAGTTCGATTCGAGCCGTTTTCTACGATTCGCGATGGGCGCGGTCGCTTGTGTATTCCTCCTGCTGCCGGTCGCAGATTCGCGTGCACAGGAGACGGAGCCGGGATGGCGCCACCTGTCGAGCACCAAAGGAGATCTTCCCATTCCGAATGAGGGAGATCAGCAGACCTCGAGTACAGTCTTCGACATCGACAAAGATGGAACGCAGGACTTCGTCATCACCGAGCGAACGAAGACTCCATCGGTTACGTGGTTTCGCAGATCCGAGGATGGATGGACGCGGTACGTTCTCGACGACGATCCGCTCCACATCGAAGCGGGCTCGACGTTCCACGACGTGGACGGTGACGGCGACCTTGATTTCGTCGCAGGCGGTGATGGGCAGAGCAACGAAGTGTGGTGGTGGGAGAATCCGTTACCCGACTTCGATCCGGATGTCTCCTGGACGCGGCACACGATCAAGAATTCCGGTCCGAATAAGCACCACGATCAAATTTTCGGCGACGTAGACGGCGACGGTCAGGAGGAGCTCGTGTTCTGGAATCAGGGTGCGCGCAAACTATACGTGGCGGAGATCCCGGAGAATCCGCGCCGATCGGCGGCATGGGAGCTCTCAGCTATCTACGAGTGGGGAGCGGACCAGATGGAACAGAGAGGATCGTACCCGTCGTGGAAGGCCGCGAACGAGCACGAGGGGCTCGATATCTATGACATCGACGGTGATGGGATCGACGACATAGTCGGAGGCGGTCGCTGGTTCAAACGAACAGGTCCTGCGACATACGTTCCTCACATCATCGACGCGTCGTATCCCTTCACGCGATCCGCCGTCGGCCAGTTCATTGATGGCGGCCGTGCGGAGGTGGTGCTGGTCGCCGGTGACGGATCGGCACCCATGGTGCTCTACGAGTGGCGCGACGGTACGTGGTTTGGTAAGGAGCTGATCGATGAAGTGAGGGACGGACATTCCATCGCGGTCACGGACTTCGACGGCGACGGCCACCTCGACATTTTCAGCGCCGAAATGCAGCTCGGGGAGAATCCCCGGCCGCGCACCTTGTTGCTGCTCGGTGACGGCGAAGGCAATTTCACGGAGCGCACGATCCACACCGGCTTTGGACTGCATGAAGCCAGGCTCGCCGATCTGGACGGAGACGGCGATCTGGATGTCCTGGGGAAGCCGTACACGTGGGAAGCGCCTCGACTGGATGTGTGGCTCAACGAGACCTCGGATTAACCGCATTTCATGACGGAAAACGGACGTGAGGATCTATGGAAGAGGGAAAGCCGGCCGGATTCGCTGGAACAGACTCAAATGCGTCGCCTGTGGAAGTCGGCGTCGGCATGCTGGGATATGCGTTCATGGGGAAGGCCCATTCGAATGCCTTCAAGACGCTGCCTTACATGATCTACCCGTCTCCGGCCGTGCCCCGGCTCGTGGCCATCTGCGGTAGAACGGAGGAGAAGGTGGCGCGCGCGGCGCATCGATACGGCTACGAAGGATACTACACCGATTGGCGAGCACTCGTCGACGACGAGCGCATTGATCTGCTCGACAACGGCGGCTCGAACGATCTGCACGCGGAGCCCTCCATTGCCGCTGCCGAAGCAGGGAAGCACGTACTTTGCGAGAAGCCGCTGGCACGGACCGCGGAGGAAGCCTGGACTATGCTCGAGGCCGTGCGCAAGGCGGGCGTCAAGCACATGGTGGCGTTCAATTACAGGTTCGTGCCTGCCCTTCGCTATGGCCGGCAGCTGATCCAGGACGGCGCTCTGGGCAGAATCTACCATTTTCGCGCTCTGTACCTGCAGGAATGGTTGCTCCCTCACTATGAGACACCGTACCTCTGGCGCCTCAACAAAGAATCCTCCGGAAGCGGGGCGGCGGGGGACCTCGGCGCGCACATCATAGACCTAGCTCATTTCCTGGTAGGCGACATCCAGGAGGTTAGCGCCGCGACGCGCACGTTTAAGGAGGAGCGGCCGCTTCCCGACGGCAGCGGCACGGGCAGGGTCGACGTCGACGATGCGTTCGTAGCGACGCTGCAGTTCGGAAATGGCGCACTGGGAACGCTGGAAGGCTCACGCTTTGCTGCAGGCCGCAAGAACTACCAGATCGTAGAAGTGAACGGTGAGAAGGGGAGCATTCGATTCAATCTGGAGCGGCTCAATGAGCTGGAGGTCTTCTGGGTCGGCGAAGAACCACAAGGTACGCAAGGATTCCACAACGTGCTGATGACGGAGGAGCATCACCCGTGGATCGAGAACTGGTGGCCTCCCGGCCACATCATCGGATGGGAGCACACGTTCGTACACGAGATCGCGCACCTGCTGGACTGCATCGCGAACGATATGGAGGTTGGACCTGAAGGCGCGACCTTTGAGGACGGACTGAAAGCCAGCATCGTCATCGACGCCATCCTGGAGTCTGCCGAGACACGGCGCTCGGTGCACTGCGATCTAAGCCAGACCTCCAAGGTGAGCGCCAAAGATTAATCGTTGCTGGCCCCCATCTAGATGAAATCCTTTAGATCGCCCACTGAAAGGCGGACAGGCGGCGCGCGAGCGTTCGGAGCGCATCGGTATACCTTCGCAAGCTTTTACCTCCCATGATGGACGTTCGTGATCCCCGATACGTCGACAACGAAACGCCGTGAAGAACCCTGGCTATTACGTCGGCACTCCCTAAAAAACCAAATAGAAACATGCGATGCTCTAGCTCGAACCGATCTATGATATACCATGGCGCCCAGCGCACTTTCGGGAGAACGTTTCGATCCTCCATTCTGCTCCTCTTGTGGCTCCTGTCGGCCGAGGGCGCGACGGCACAGCTGCAGCCGGAGTTCGAGATGGAAATCGTCGATGAGAACGACGGCAAGGTGCTCATCGCGGACATCGATGGGGACGGCGACAATGACGTCCTCAAACGCTCTTCGACGGGAGAGGCCCTCGTTCTGTTCGAGTACCTGGAAAACGGGACGCTGGACAAGCACGTCCTCATCGAGGATGTCCGCTTTCGAGGCGATCGTATCGATGCCGCCGACGTAGACGGTGACGGCGACCTCGACCTAGCGACGGCGTACACGAAAGGGGATTCCGACGAGTCCGGCTTTCTGGCGATCTGGATCGAGAATCCGCTGCCCGATGGGGATCCCTCGCAGAAGGGCACCTGGGAGGTCCGCGAGATTGGTATGCAGGACGGATACGTAAAGGATCTGGCGCTCGTAGACTTCGATGGCGACGGCAGGCGCGATCTGGTCACCCGTGCCAACGAACTGGCTGACATGAACGGCGACGGCCGCCTCGACCTCATCGTTTCGGAAGAGCGGTACTGGGGATTGGAGCCCAATGCCAATCTCTACTGGTTTCAGCAGCCGGATGATCTGACGGAGGAGTGGCCGCGCAACACCGTCGTCACCCAGTATTCGATGAACAACCTGGACGCAGCGGACATGGATCGCGACGGCGACGTCGATCTTCTTACCAACGAGCACCGGATGCCGCGAGGAGACATGGCGATGCCCGAGATCGAGCGCACGCAGATCTGGGAGAACGACGGCACCGGATCCTTTACCAAGCACGACGTCGACACGGGCAAGGAAAGCCACCTTGGCTCAAGAGCGGCCGATCTCGATGGGGATGGCGATCTGGACATCGTTTCGATCGCCTGGCGCAATTACGAAAACCTGCATCTGTGGCGAAATGACGCAGTCAAGGGCCGCGCTCGGGATGGCGATGAGGTATCGACAAGCCTGCGGCACTTCGGTACCGCGAACGGTGATATCGTGGCGCCCTATCGTTTCTCGATCGACGTTGGAGCCGGCGGATTCGCGCGGATGCACAAAGTCGTGACCTTTGACGTCAACTTCACGCAGAAGCTCGAGGAACTCGGGGCGAGCGGCGCCTTAGATCCGGCGTCGCTAAGGCTCGTCGAAGTTGATGCCCGCGGCAAGGTCATCGATCCGGAGGTCGTCTTTCAGTTCGATACCCTAGACGACTTCGATCCGGCCGAGCGGGCGACCGGATCGCTTTCCTTCATGCTCGAAGGCAGGACCCACAGAGACGCGACGCGGCGGTACCGTCTGTACTTCGGAGACGAAGATGCCGGTGAGTTTGAGGCGCAGACCTTCGAGCCCCTGGTGCGCGTGGAGGACGCGGGCGTGTATGAGGGCGACGAGACGTTTAAGATCACGACGCCCTCCGCCACCTACTACTACCATAAGCACGGATCCGGCTTCGCAAGCATGCTGGATCCCGAAGGGAACGACTGGATCAGCTATCATCCGGAAGGCGGCGCCGAAGGCAACTACCGCGGAATCCCGAATATAGCTCCCGCAGGCTTCCATCCGGGTCCTGGAGAGGGCAACAAGCCCAGCAACATCGTTTTTGACGGTCCAATCCGGACGCGAATCCTGTCTGAGACGAAGGATGAAGCCTGGGGCGCCGTCTGGGACATTTATCCTCATACGGCGACCATGACGCTCTTCAAGCGAGGGGAAGAGCCGTACTGGATCCTGTATGAGGGCACGCCCGGGGGTAAGTTCGACATGACGGACTACTGGGTCGACTCGAGCGGTCGCAGATTCGATGACATGCAGGCGTACGAAGGTCCGGACAACCCCTGGCACGGCGATCTGCCGGGACCCGAGTGGGTCTATTTCGGCGATGCCGATCTGGACCGCGTGCTCTATTACATTCATACGCCGGACGACCGGGCCATCGACGAATTTTGGAATTTCGGCGAGGGCGGGATGACCGTCTTCGGGTTCGGGCGTGGCCCACGAGACCAGGACGGCAGCGGCTGGCAGCGCCTGACCGAAGTGCCGGCACAACTCACCATCGGATTCGCGGACGACAGCTATAGGGAGGCCGCCCGGACGATCGACGGCGCCTATCGACCGGTCGTTTTCTCTGTCGGGAGTGCGGAGCGAGTTCGCTGACGAGAGAGCGAGTAACAACCTTTATTCCGACATGGAGGACTCCAGGAAACAGACTTCGCGCAGGGCTTTCCTGACGCGCACGGAGGCGGCGGGCGCCGGGCTCGCAGTAGGCTCTCGTATTCAGCGGCATTTCGAGAGCCGCAGGGCCGAGGACCGCCTTGCGGATTCCGGTGCGGCACTATCAGATCGCGCAGATGTATGGTCCCGGGATGCCGCCGAGTGGCCGAGAAGGATTGCACGGTAAGACTCTCGTTTGGCTGCCCGGTCATGTCGGGCTCGTTCTGGTGCATATCTGGAACGTGGGAGAGCCGGATGGGCCGTATCCGATCGAAGGCAAAAGGCTGCCGGGGCACGCAGGGGATTGGTACCCAGAGCGCACCATAACGTGCAGGAGAAGATCGCCCCCGTACTCCATGCGGCTAGAGACGCAGGCGTCGGCATCTTTCACGTGGCGCAGCACGCGTACGCGAATCGGTATCCCCTATATCGCGAAATCACTGAAGATCCCGAGCTCAATCCGGACGTCGGTGTCGAGTATGAGCGCTGCATTCCGCCCGCGTACCGTGCCTGCCCCTGCTGCCGCACTCGTCGTCTTGCCGTTTTCCTGCACCCTGCGTCCGACCAGCGTGGAGTCCCAATCCTCTCTCACCGTCCCAATCTCTGAGACCAAGGGTAGGCGGCACGAGCTGACGCTGGCGAATACCGAATTCGCCCTTAAGGACTATCTCGCCGATCAAGAGCGGCACGTGCTGCTAGGCGCTGCGAATCGCCGCTCCATCTACCAGTGCAAGTACCGAGTTCCAGAATGCGTACCATACTGCGCTCAAAGGGCACGTCGAACTGCATGTTGTTCAATGTAGTGCAATAAACAGTCAACTCCGTGGTAGATCGCCCTGGCGGGGTCGCGTACCTTCTTAACTAAAGATCCTATTGAGACACGGCGAACGACCTCCGCCGCCCGAGTTCCCAACAGGGGGTGGTTCGTGCTGCGCACACCAGGGTCCTTTCAGTTTCTTCGTACGTCTCGTATGTCCGTTTAGAGGCTGAAGTAGAGCGACCGCGCTGTCTCTGAGCCGGCATCATCTTCCGCAACAGCGGCATGATGTCAGGCCTTGAGATCGTGAGCGGTGGACAGTTGTAAGGTCTGGAGACGAACGGTCAGGCCGATGTTATCACGAAAAGAAGATCAGGGCATGCCATGCTGTCACACCATCCGCGTTCTTTCGGAAGAGCCCCGCGACCCCATGTAGGCGTCGCAAGCAGAACGCCTGAGTTCATCCTGGACGAATTCACTTGGACGGCGGACACCACGGAGGGTGGCGACAGTCCGTTATCCTCGAGAGCGACCACCGAGGAAGACGGTGAGCATGGTGAGCGAAGGAGGCCATCCGATGCATGGCATCGGATAGACTTCCGGCTCCGCGAGAACGCCAAGAGGACGAGCACACGAGTCGAAGCGACTATGACGACCTGCACAACTTTTATAAAGACGGTGATTTTGGCGACTTGCCTCCTCGTCGCCTCTGCCGGCACCTCGCTGGGGCAGACGGGAACGATTGAAGGCACGATCACCGAGGACGCGAGCGGCAACGCACTGCCGGGCGTGAACGTGGTCGTAACCGAGACCGGCCAGGGAGCGGCAACGGGCACGGACGGCCGATACGTCATTCAGGACGTCGATCCGGGCACCTATACGCTGGAGGCTAGCTTCATCGGTTTTGGCGAGGAAATTCGCGAGGGTGTCGTTGTCGAAGTTGGTGAAACGACGGTCGTCGATATCGCCATGCGGCCCAGGGAACTTGGACTCGATGAGGTCGTCGTCGTCGGCTATGGTGAAGTACAGAAGCGAGACCTCACCGGTGCCGTGTCGTCCATAACACCCAGCGACATCCAGCGCCTGCCGGTGACGTCGGTCGATCAGGTCTTGCAAGGCATGGCGCCCGGCGTACACGTCACGACCAGTTCATCTGCTCCCGGGGGCGGCATCTCGGTCCGCATTCGCGGCGCAGGATCTATTACGAGCGGAGCCGAACCTCTCTTCGTCATTGACGGCATGCCGATCTACAACGACCTAGAGGCCGTGCCGGGAGTCGGCGGACTCGACGTGGGTCCGAATCCGCTCGCTGCCCTGAATTTAGGCGAGATCGAGTCGATACAGGTTCTCAAGGATGCCTCCGCCACCGCGATTTATGGAGCGCGAGGAGCTAACGGCGTCGTGCTGATAACGACGAAGCAGGGCACGCCCGGGAGGACGTCGGTCGATTTCACAAGCTCGATCGGCGTTCAGGAGGTCGCGAACACCTACGAGGTGCTCAATGCGGAGCAGTTCGTTCAGTTTACGAACGAGGCCGCTATAAATCGCGGCGAGAGTCCACCTTTCGATGGTTCGCCGTCATCTTACGGGGCGGGTACCGACTGGCAGGATATCGTCTACGGTCCTGCCGTCCAACAGAATTATCAGCTCGGCCTGACCGGCGGGAATTCGACCACGCGGTATGCAGCGTCGGGTAACTATTTCGACGACGGAGGCGTCATCAACAACTCCGGATTTTCGCGGTACTCCTTTCGCTTGAACTTCGGCCATGATGTGAGTGACCGATTCAGTGTGAGCACGAACTTGATGGCAAGTCGAGCTCTCTATTCCCTCGTCGACGAGGGCGGGATCGGGATTGAAGCAGGCGTTTCCGGCACGGCGGCGAAATTCGTTCCGGTCGCAACGCCCTACGGCGAGAATGGAGCCTACACCGATCAAACCAGGGTGCTGACTTACGGGGTGCTGCCGCTCGAGAATCCGATCGCATTCACGAACGAACGCGACGACCGTACCGACATAAACAGGCTGCTCGGAAACGCCGTAGGCATTCTGGATATCACGAATGATCTGTCTCTCCACGTGAGCGTCGGGGTGGACACGGAAGAGATGTCGCGCCAGCTCTATCAGACGAGGGCTCTCATCATGCTGCTGCAAGATGGGAGCGCGCAGACCTGGGACCGGAGCCGGCTTAATATTTTAAATGAGAATCTCCTGAGATTCGATCGTACGTTCGCCGGCGTGCACGACTTGGACGTAACGGCGGGGTTCACCATGCAGGAGGAATCGACCGAATTTCGCTACTTGCAGAACGGAGATTTCGTCACCGACATCACTAAGAATGACGATATCGGCGCGGGAAGTCAGCCAGGCGGTCCGACGGTGTCGTCGGGCTACGACGATTGGGGCCTTCTCTCATGGTTAGGACGAGTCAATTACATTTTCGCCGACCGCTACCTGTTCACAGTGACGGCGAGGGCGGACGGTTCCTCAAAATTCGGGACCGGCAACAAGTGGGGCTTCTTTCCGTCCGGTGCCATAGCCTGGCGCGTATCGGAAGAGTCCTTCATGCAGAATCAAACCATTGTAAGCGACCTCAAAATCCGTGCGTCATACGGAATGGCCGGCAATCAGGAAATCGGCTCCTACTCGTCGCTGGCTCGAATGACGACGCGGGAGTATTTTTACAACGACAGGCAGGTCATCGGCTATATCCCGGCCAGCGTAGCCAATCCGAACCTGAAGTGGGAAACGTCGCGCCAGCTCGACATCGGCCTTGACGTTTCGTTCCTGAATCATCGAATTCGTCTCACGACCGACTTTTATCGCAAAATCACCGAAGATCTTATCCTGCCGGTGACGTTGCCTTACAGTACTGGCTTCGATTCGGCCATCAAGAACACAGGCAGCATCATGAACACGGGCATCGAGTTCGGGCTGAATACGGACTTCTTCTCCGGCCCGTTCTCGTGGAGCACCGGCACGAATTTCTCCTATAATCGGAACGAGGTGCTCGATCTTGGCGAGAGCGACCGTTTCTTCGGCGCGTCGACGATCCCCGGGCATCAGATCGGCTCGCTTGTCGAGGAAGGACGCGCCATCGGATTGTTCTGGGGCTATGAGACCAACGGCGTAATTGCAGACGAAGCCGAAGCGGAGGCCCTCGGCTACGGCGCGCCGGGAGAAATCGAGTACGTTGACCAAAACGGAGACGGGGTGATCAACACGGACGACCGAACGATCATCGGCAGTCCGCATCCGGATTTCGTGCTTGGCTTTACGAATACGCTGCGTTACGGAGGGCTCGAGCTGAGCGCGTTCATACAGGGCGTATTTGGCAATGAGATCTTCAATGCCAACCTGGAAGCGCTCGAGCTACAGGACATGGCGTCGAACAGCTCTCTAAGGCGGTTCGAAGAACGGTGGACGCCGGAGAACAAATATGACGCCACCTATCCAAAACCAGGACACGGTTTCGGCAACGAGACCAGACGGGCCGACACGCTGATCGAGGACGGGACCTACATTCGGCTCAAGACGGTCACGCTCAGCTACAGCCTGCCTGCCTCGTGGCTCCAGGCTCGTGTCGTCCGCAACGCCCGGATCTACGTTCAGGGCCGGAATCTGTTTACCATAACAGACTACTACGGCCTCAATCCCGACGTGGACAGCTTCGGTCAGGGTACGATCAACACGGGTTATGACTCCGGTTCATATCCCTTGACCCGCCAGTATACCGTTGGCGTCAATCTCACCTTCTAGGCACGCGTCCAATACGACGCCCAGTTTCACTTTGGCTACGTCCAAACAGCGATAGACGTGAAAATGAAGACCTCCTTGCCCGCGCGTCTTCTTGCGCTTTGCATGCTTGCCGTTACACTGGCGAGCTGCGACAGTATCATAGACAAGAAGCCGGCGTCTTTCATCAGTCCCGAGAATTTCTACGGGAATGCGGCCGATGCGACGTCCGCACTTGCAGGAGCGTACAATCAGCTTACGCAGGGTACGTTCGCAGGCTACATTGGCAGCTATCAATTCATCCTCATGGTCGAGAAGCCCTCGGCTGAAGTGCTGGGATACGGCGGTGGACTCGACTTGTGGGACTGGACGGCCGGAAGCTCGGAAAGAGACGTCGTTCCAACGGCCTATTCCGGCGCCTATAAAGGTATAAATGCCGCAAACGCCGTGATTCAGAACGTGCCGGAAATCGAAGACATGGATGCCCTGCTGCGTGAACGCTACGTAGCAGAAGCCCGCTTTCTGAGAGACTTTCACTACTACTATCTTGTCGGCCTCTTCGGTGGGGTGCCGCTCGTCACCTCGGAGACGGTCGGTCTCGTCGACCTGAACAAACCGAGGGCAACGGAGGCAGAGATCTACCAATTCCTGATCGAAGACCTTACGGCCGCCATCGACATTTTGCCTCGAGCATCCGAATATGCTGCCGCGGATAGAGGGCGCGTGAGCAAAGGCGCCGCCCAAACTTTGCTGGCCAAAGTTTACCTCCAGCGCGGCAGCCTCAACGGGGCGAACGGGATAATGGGAGAGCGTGCTATTGCCCAGCCTGGCGATTTTCAGCAGGCCGCCGAGATCCTTCAGGAAGTAATCAACGATGGCGACTATTCGCTGCCGGATGACGTAATCTCGCAGTTCACCGACCTTTTCATTGAGGAGACATCCGGCGGAGGTAATCCGGAGACCATTTTCTCGCTGCCTCAGGATCCGGCCAACGGACTGGGGACAAGTCTCCCTTGCCTGGTGGCACCCCACCCGGCGGGCCAACCAATGGTCGGCTCATCGTGGAACCAGTACCAGTCGGAGCTGCCTTTCTTTCAATCGTTCGAGGACGCAGATCTGAGAAAGTCGGTGACCTTCGTACTCGAATTTCCGCACGAATCGACGGGCGAAACCATCACATACGACCTCAATGACACCGAGTCGTATGGACATGACACGCCGACGTTCAGGAAGTATGCCGACGCGGCCCCGGGCGTGCAATGCGAGGATGACAACGACTTCATCCTGTTGCGCTATGCGGACGTGCTGCTGATGAAGGCCGAAGCGCTCAATGAAGCCAACATGGGGCCGTCCGGTGAAGCCTACGAGGCGATCAATCAGATTCGGCGCCGAGCCGGCCTCGATGACTTGGCCGGTCTCAGCTACGATCAATTCCGCGAGGCCGTGTATACGGAGAACCGCAAGGAGCTCGTGACGGAAGGACACGGCTGGCACACCGTGCAGCGATTCTGGGATCTCGCCACACAGCGTGTGCGCGAACACGCCGAATTTGACGCCCAGTTTCCCGGCCTGGCGTACGGCCCAAACCTTGACAATCTCGACCTGGGCGAGGAGGATCGATTGTTTCCCATTCCTGAAACCGCGATCAGTCGCAATCCTGAGCTGACGCAGAATCCGGGTTACTAAGTCAGATGATAGGTCGGCTGGTCCGCGCAGGCATGGGAGTAGCGGCGGTGGTGCTGCTTGTCTGCGCGCCTGCCGCAGCACAGCCCGAGCCTGGCGACGTGTTTCGCGAATTCACGTACTGGGCTGATGGGGGGTTCTTCAGCGAACTCGATCCCGATACGCCGCGCACGTGGCCTCCCGGCGACCCCTTCCACAACGCTACGTCAAGAATGCGGCAGCCCCGGCCGCTGGAGCTCGACCTCGAAGGTGCGACGCGGGCGGAGCTGTCGGTCGAATACTGGGGCGGACACATCGGCACGAGCGAGCAAAAGTTCCGCGTCAACGGCAGCGAGTGGATCTATCTTCCGCAACCCGCATCGACCCCGGGGCAGCCGCAGTGCTATTACCGGACGCTTCGAGGCAGCAATGCCGTACCGATCCCGCTCGACGCACTGAAGGCCGGTGTCAATGAGTTCGTGTTCACAGCGGGCCCTCAAACGTGCTACAACTTCGATTGGGGATTCTACTGGGTCTACGCATTTACGGTGCGCTTGTACAACGATGACGACGAGCATCCGTCGGGACGCCTGGCCAACGTCGAGCCGGGGGACACGCTCGAGGCCGTGCCCGCTCTGCACGCCGACGTACACGGTGGCCGGCATCCTGTGAGGCAGGTGGATTTCGTCGGATACTATACGGATTTCGACTGGGACGGCGACGGCGTCTTCCGGGAATGGCAGTACGCAACGAACCATGGACGCCTCATGCGGAACGTCGGTACAACCACGGCCCCTCCGCATAGGGTCTGGTGGGACACGTCGTGGCTGCCCGATCAGGAAGAGCCAGTAAAGCTGGCGCTTCTCATTACGGACCATACCGGCCTGACCTATTTTACGCCGGCAGTCGATGACGTCGTCCTCGACCGCCGCAACTGGTCCGTCAGGTCCTTCAGACCGAGCGACATCCGCGAGCGCCTTGGCGTTCGCGACGGCGACCGGATGGCTGTCACGATCGACGTACCGGTCGACCTGGATCGAGCCGCCGCAGCCAGACTGGTGCTCTCGTCGTGGTCGGCCAAGACGGACGACGGATCACGTCATGAGATCAGCGTAAACGGCCATCGGCTGAGCGACAATTTCGGTCGATTCCACGATCACAGTTTTGATGAGCTCAACGTACCCGTACAGTGGCTTAAAGAGGGGCGGAATGAAATCAGCATCTACTCCGACTTTACCGGCCACGCTCTCGAAATCAACTGGCCCGGGCCTGTTCTTCTGATCACCTTCAGCAAGGAGAATGGAGCGGTCGCTGACTGAACGGCGTTCCCGGAGCGCGATGATGACCGTACCGCCTGCCAGGCGCTTCACACCAATCAATCAAGCAGTATAGTACGATGGAATCAATGCGTGGAAATGGCCCCACCGGGCTCGTTCTCCTGGTTTGCCTATGCGTGGCGCTGGCAGGCGTCGGCAGCGACGCATACGCCCAGGACGAACCTCAGTTTTTCAGAGTATACTGGTATCAGGATGGTCTGGAGCACGGCAATCCGAAATTCAACAGCCGCTTTCGCGTGAATGCTCCCGAGGTCACTCTCCATGAGCGGTTCGGCTATCGCGAAGAAGTGCGCGGCAACGGGATGATGCAGATTTTCATCGAGGAAGACCTGCTCTCGGTGGAAGGTGCAGAACTCTACGTCGAAATCTGGGGGGGACACCCGGGAACCGAGAACAAGCGCGTCTCCCTCAACGGCCGATCGACGTATCCGCTGCCCCAGGTCGGGACGGCTCAAGGCCACTGTACCCATCAGTACCCGACCATCCAGCTCAAGCGGACCGATCTTGTTGATGGGTACAACGCGATTCAGTTCGCCTGCGATACCGGAAGTACGTTCTGGGGACACTTCATCGTCGACAATGCTGCGCTTCGGATTGCGCTTCCGGACAACCATGCCGACATCGAATCTGCGGGCCTGAACGGCTTCGAAGGCGTCGTCACTGCCCGGGCTGATCCCGAGAATGAGCGTATCGACGCGTCGCTCGAGGTCGGAGAACGGTGGTCGTCGGCCGTCGAAGCCGTCGAGTTTTACGGCCATTACAGGGGATACGACGAGAACGGCAACGAAAAAGAGCCGGACTGGCACGGATACACGAAAAATAAGGAACCCGTCGCCCACCTCGGCACCGACGAAACCGCGCCGTTTGCGATCGAGTGGGACACTCACATGCTTCCAAGCCAGGACAACGTTGCCGTTCGCGCCGTGGTCCGGTTCAGAGAGCATCCCGACCTCATCTACGAGACGGAGCCCCACGGCGGAATGCGCATTTCGGAACGGCCCGGACGTAAAGTCACGCTCCATGCCGTGGAAGAGATACCTATACCCTACTGGTCGCGGGCGGGAGAACGGAGGACGGCCGTTATCAACCTGGAAATTGATCCGGCGCAGATCGAGGAGGCCCAGCTCCACGTGTCCGTGTGGGACGGCGGTGCCGGAACGGTCGAAGATTACTTCACGCTGAACGGTACGCCCCTCGACGTAGCCGGCGACGGATCGCATGACGTTATCTATTCGGTAGTGCCTATTTCACCCGATCTGCTCAAGAAAGGGGAGAACCGAATAGAGCTCGTCTCCGACACGGAGCATCACGGCATCGAGGTGCTGCTTCCGGGGCCGGTGCTGGCGGTTCGGTCCCGATCTTCGGACTAGAGGACGCCATGGCGAAGCCGGCCCTTATACAGATTATCGTGCTACTTGCGCTCATACAGGTCGCGACGATGTCGCCGCTATCCAAAGGAACGTCGGACTGGGGCGACGTGCATATTGGAAGGGATGCAGAGGGTCATTGGGAAGCTGTGCTCGAGAACAGCCTAATTCGGGTTCGTTACGGCTATAAAAAGCCGGACGATTATCGGCAGGGCATGATTACCGATTTCACTCTTAAGGACTATCCCGACGAGAACATCGCCGGCCATCTCATGGATGCCGCCGCCCATCGGGGCGAGATCACTGACATCGAACTGATTCAAAATGATGAGGAGCGCATCACAATCCGGGTGGCATGGGCGCCCTCGCCGGCAGAGAAGAAAGACTTTCCAGAACCGGCTGTGTCGGAGATCTCTATATTTCGAAATCAGCCCTTCCTCCGTATAGATTACATCGCCTACTGCTTTCCTCACGTGGTCGATATAGGGACTCCGGGAGGGTTGGAGTGTGCGGCAACGGACGCGTCGTGTACTTCGCGTTACACGATATACGGGGCAAGCCGCTGGAAATCGGTGCGGCAGAGCATCACGGCTGACAGCCTGCGCCATCATCCGAACGAACATCATCGCGTTACTGACGATCTATATCCGCTTTACCCGAATCCGCTGATCGACGGTGGCTGGAATTTGGCGGCAAGTCCGCTGAGTTACGAGGGGTGGTATATCTTGGGCGTATATAATAAGATGAACGGTCGTGGATTCGGCCGCGTCGTGCCCTACGACGCCGTACCGTATGTAAAGCTGCTCTGGAACAAGGGACTCGAGCTGTTTCCGTACTGGCAGCAAACGGCGGAACCCCACACGGAGTACCTGTTCGCCGGCACGTCTCCTACGAACTTGATGGAAATGGGGAAATACCTGGTTGACGAACTGATTGCAAAGGGCGGCCGTCCCCAATACCGTTAACCAGGCGAGCAGGCGCTTGCAATGGCAAATCCAATACCGGAACCCGCTCCGGTGATCACTGCCGCTTGTCTTTCGAAGGAGTAGGGCACGGAGTTCGATGAGGCGGAATCTTCCATTCATGACGCCGGTGTCAATAAGACCTTGAAGGCTTGTTTTCGCTCGACGAGATCGTAACCGTCGTTCCAGGAAGAGATCGGAAGGATATGTGGGATCGCGTCGGATACATGGAGTTTCCCGCGCTCGAGGGTGCGCAGCGTCTGGGCCCACGTTGCGACGTATAGCCGAGCGAACCGTCGACTCGGAGCTGGCCGAACGCGATCTGGTCCCACGGTACTTGCAATTCCTTACCGAAGTGCCCCGCCTGCACCAATCGACCGAGCGGGCGCACGGCAGAGAGGCAATCTCGTACGGAGGACTCCGCCGCGGCACAATCGAAGGTGACGTCGACGCCGTCACCGCGTGTCTCTTCCATGATCACGTCCGAGAGATCCGCTTCATCCACGGCAACGGTGCGCGCTGCCCCGAAGGTCTCGACTTGCTGCAGCCGGACGCGGTCTTCTATCCTCTTGGCGGCGCATACGGCGCGACCGCTGCCGACTTTGACTGCGACTGCGACGGCGATGTGGACATCGCCGCGATTGCATTCTACTTACCCTATCACGAGACGCCGGGCGAGAGCGTCGTATACCTGGAAAGTACATGGATCTCAGATTCGCCCCCTCTACATTTTCCGATCACGACTTCAGCACATCGAGGGCGACGTCGACAATCATGTCCTCCTGACCGCCGACCATCTTTCGTCGCCCGAGCTCTTCGAGGATCGTGCGCGTGTCAATTCCGTAGCGCCGAGATGCGGTTTCGGCGTGCAGCAGGAAGCTGGAGTACACCCCAGCGTAGCCGAGGGACAACGTTTCACGATCGACTCGAACCGGACGGCTTTGCAGCGGCCGAATAAGGTCGTCGGCGGCATCCATTAACGCGTACACGTCGCACCGATCGTGGACGTTCATCTTGCGAAGAACGGCGACCAAAACCTCGAGGGGACAGTTGCCTGCACCAGCGCCCATACCCGCAAGCGAGGCGTCCAGTCGATTCGCACCATGCTGCATCGCCACCAGGGTATTTGCTACGCCGAGGGATAAGTTGTTGTGGCAGTGAATGCCGATTTCGGTCTCATCATCAAGCGTATCGCGAAATGCGGTTATCCGCGCCGCCACATCGTCCATCAGGAGCGCACCTGCCGAGTCTGTCACGTATACACAATCGGCGCCGTACGATTCCATCAATTTCGCCTGGCGGGCTAACTCGATGGGACCGGCCATGTGCGCCATCATCAGGAATCCACCGACGTCCATTCCCATCCTCTTCGCCGCCGAAATGTGCTGGGCGGAGATATCGGCCTCTGTGCAGTGAGTGGCAATGCGGACCGATGCGACACCCAGATCGCGTGCTCGTTTGAGATCGTCGATCGTACCGATGCCGGGAAGGAGGAGCGTTGTTAGCCGGACGTGCTGAAGATGTGCTGCGAGCCCCTCAAGCCATTCCCAATCCGTACACGCGCCGAAACCGTAATTGAAGCTGGAGCCGCTCAATCCGTCGCCATGCGCGACTTCAATTGCGTCCACCCGCGCATTATCCAGCGCCAGGGCGACGTTCGTAATCTGTTCTCTCGTGTATTGGTGGCCTACGGCGTGCATGCCGTCACGGAGCGTTACGTCTTGGATGTAAAGGGGATGACGCATAGGTCAAGCGGATGCCGGAATGAGACGAGCCAGTTTCTCGCCGGTAGCTAGAGCGGCAGAGGTCATAATGTCCAGATTGCCGGCATAGGCCGGCAGGTAGTGTCCGGCACCGCGTACCTGTAGAAACACCGTGGTCTTCAGGCCGTGACGGTGTCCGATGCGTTCGATGACAACAGGTCGATCGGAGGAGATCTCGTCGAACTGGACGTCCTGATGCAATGTGTAGCCAGGTACGTACTGCTGCACCTCGGCCACCATGCTTTGGATACTGGAACGAACAGCGTCGGGATCGGCCGGGTCGCTGAGTACGAAGACCGTATTACGCATCACGAGCGGAGGCTCTGCAGGATTCAAGACAATAATGGCTTTGCCGCGAGCAGCACCGCCGACCTGCTCGATACCGCGCGCTGTCGTCTCGGTGAATTCGTCGATATTTGCCCTCGTACCCGGCCCTGCTGATTTGCTGGCTATCGAGGAGACGATTTCCCCGTAGTGAACCGGAGACACGCGGGACACGGCTGCGACGATTGGGATGGTTGCCTGGCCTCCGCAGGAGACCATGTTTAGATTCTGTACTCCTGCGTGAAGGTCAAGATTGACGGGCGGAACGACGTACGGGCCGATCGCCGCCGGCGTGAGATCAATGATGCGTTTGTTCGGGTAACGTTTAACGACGGCATCGTTGGCCCGATGAGCTTTGGCCGAACTTGCATCGAACAAGATGTCTATGGCCTCCCAGTGCGGCATTTCGACCAGGCCCTCCAGGCCCTCGTGCGTCGTCGCGATGCCAAGGCGGGCGGCTCGTGCAAGCCCTTCGGATTCAGGATCGATCCCGACAAGTACGGACAACTTCAGCGTTGCGGAATCTCGGAGTACCTTCATCATGAGGTCCGTCCCGATGTTGCCCGAACCGATTATGGCGACATTTGTAGTCTTCATGTAGGTGGAGTTCTCTGGTTAGCGTCCGCCCGTTACGTCAAGGGTCGTGCCGGTCACATACGAAGCCTCATCGGAGAGCAGCCAGAGGATGGCGCGCGCGACCTCATCGGGTGTGCCGCCACGCTGCATGGGCACGTTGTGCGCGAGACTTTCGACCCGATCCGGTTGGCCACTATCGGCATGGATGTCGGTGAAGATGAGGCCCGGGCGTACGCCGTTCACGCGAATACTGTCGGCGGCCAGCTCCTTGGAGAGGCCGATGGTCATGGTGTCCATGGCACCCTTCGTGGCCGCATAATCCGCGAATTCGAATGCGCCCCCTGTCCGAGACGCGGCAGACGAGACGTTCACGATGGAGCCTCCGTGACCACCGTACCGCGGCGACATGCGCCGGACAGCCTCCCGGGTGCACATTGCAGTGCCGAACACGTTGATCTGGAAAACTTGCTTCCAACGATCGAGGCTTATGTCCTCGAAGCGAGCCTGCGGATTCAGAATGCCTGCATTGTTGACAAGCGCGTTGATCGTACTGGCTGTTCGATCGAGATCGCTGAAGAGCTGCAACACGTCGTCTTCACGCGCAATGTCGCAGGCGAAGGCATGGGCAGTCCGACCTGCCTTCGTGATATTCGACACGACGGAGGCCGCGAGCTCCTCGTTGCGTCGGTATGTTATGCATACCGTGTAACCCTGCTCGGCGGCCGCGTAAGCCGTCGCGGCGCCGATGCCTCGGCTACCTCCGGTAATGAGAATGGTCTTGTCCATGGAGCGGGATGCCCTACACCAGGGTCGGCGTATGGGATTTTTTCGGTATTGGCGCGGCGTGTAGCCCGTGATGCTCTCGAACTGCCGGTCGAACTACGGGGTGTGATAACCATTCATGTAGCATGCCTTGCAACCGGTAGCCCCTCCTCGATGAAGAGCCTGCATGCATGACCGATTCGGAACTGATTAAGGGTGGTCGAAAATGTTTTTCCAGTGGGCTTCTTGAAGAACTTACAGAATGCCGAAGAGCTCATGTTCACGTGAGCGGCTACGTCGCCGAGGGCGACGTCTTCCGTATAGCGCTTTAACGGGTACTCAAACACATTGTTGATGCGCGGCGCATCGGCTTCCGGGAATGAGGGGGCATAGACGACCGACGCCAGGGGCGTCCGCTCGGAGCTCTCCGCGATCGCGTAAAGGCACTCAAGAAGCGTCGCCAGTCGCCGATAGCCCGAGATCGATAGGAGGGCTTCCATAATCTCTGCCACATTGTCCCGCGTCTTACCGTAAGTGTGAAGGTCCCGCGTCGACTGCTCCAAGAGCTTTCGCACGCCCACCAGTTCAGGCAAGGCGAAGAAGTCGTCGCCGAGAAACCCGCCGGTGAAGTGTACGACGATAGCTTGGCATCGATACTCCGAATTCCCGGCATAATAACGCTCGTCATTCCGCATGTAGTGCGGCAGATTCGGTCCGATGCGCAGAAGATCTCCCGCTTCGAAATACCCCACGTGGTCCCCGATGACCCGCTTACCTTCACTTTCAGCGATGAGTACCAGCTCATACTCGGGATGCATATGCCCATCCAATCTCGATATGCGGCAAAATATTCTCCTTTAGCGCAAAGGAATGATTGGAGCTGAGTGCAACCTATTCAAGGAGAGGACGCATGGCAAATGTGCACAATACAGTAGGGAATGGATAGAATACTCGCAACAATATTCAATACAGTGCAATAAATGGCCAAAAGTGTGTATGCTGATCGAAAGTGAAACCCGGAAGGAACGAACTTTCCGGGATGGCCAGGTACGACGACGGACGCGCGGTCCACCCAATTACCGCTACAAGACCTGGCAGGCAGATGAAGAGGAGCCAGTAGATTGGAACGTCGACGGAGCGGAGCCGGGGCCCCTGGATTATCGGTCCGGCTCGCTGTGCATCGTTCCCCACAACAGCGACGTCACCGTGCATTAAGTCTCCTTCGTTCCGCTCTGAGCCCGCCTGGCAGGTCTTGTCCGCAGTCGGTTCGATTGAGCTCGAACTATCGAAACGGTAGACCGGCTGCATGCCGCGAACCCCGACGTATGCGCACAATAATGTGCTCATATTTCCGCGGGATTTCCTTGATGGTTCAATATAGTGCAGAAGATGGGCAATTCCGTGGAAGACCCTTCTCGTTCCTTTGCCTTTCTTTAGCATCGTGCGCGCCCTCCTCGACAAATCGAGCGCGCCTCCTTGACAATGTGAATCGCAGTCTCGACACATGACTCATATTCAAGGTCCTGGCATCTTTCTAGCCCAGTTTCTCGGCGACGAACATCCTTATGACGGCATCGACGGCCTGGCCAAGTGGGCGTCAGAGTTGGGGTATGCGGGCGTTCAGGTTCCAACATGGGATGCACGGGCCATCGACCTCGATACCGCGGCATCCTCGCTGGATTACTGCGATACATACAAGGGACGGCTTGCCGAGGAGGGCCTCGAGGTGATCGAACTGGCGTCGTACCTGCAGGGGCAGGTCCTGGCCGTGCATCCTGCATACGAACGTCTGTTTCAGCCGTTCTATCCGGAGGGGCTACGCGATCCGCAACGAACGGCCTGGGCGACGGAGCAGCTGGAGAAAACTATACAAGCGTCGGTGCTGATGGGTACGACGCACATCTCAGTGCTCTCGGGCGGACTGGCGTGGCCGTACATATACCCATGGCCGCAGCGTTCGGAGGGTCTGATCGATGAGGCGTTCAACGAACTGGCTCGCCGCTGGCGTCCGTTGCTGGACCTGGCGCACGAGCATGGAATTACATTCGGATTCGAACTGCATCCAGGTTCGGACCTGTTCGACGGGGCTACATATCTACGGTTCTTAGATGAGACGGAGCATCATCCGGCTGCATGTCTAACGTACGATCCCAGTCATTTGCTGCTGCAGCAATTGGACTACATCGACTTCATAGAGCGCTTCGTGGGCCGAATTAGAGCGTTTCATGTCAAGGATGCGGAGTACCGCCCGGACGGCATTACGGGGGTTTACGGCGGCTACCTCGGTTGGGCAGGGCGTGCCGGCCGCTTCCGCTCGTTGGGTGACGGACAGATCGACTTCAAAAATGTCTTCTCGCGGTTAACGGCGCATGGTTACGATGGATGGGCAATCCTCGAATGGGAATGCTATCTCAAGAGCCCCGAACAAGGCGCGCGCGAAGGGGCTGACTTAATTCGGGATCACATCATCGATACCACCTCCAGGACATTCGATGATTTTGCGAGGAGCAGTACGGACCGCCGCCTCAATCGCGAGCTCCTCGGCCTGGAGCAGAGCGACGTAGATCAGAAAGAATAAGTCGGCAACACCCGATGGAAACAAGAGAGTCGCTCAATATACAGCATGAAGCCGGAGATACATTCCGCATCGCGATTGTCGGAACCCGCTTTATGGGGCGCGCACGCAGCAACGCATACGGCCAGGTGGGTCGCTTCGTCGACCTGCCCGCGGAGCCGATGCGTCAGGTAGCCTGCGGAAGAGATCCGAAACATGTGGCGGAGTTTGCCCGGCAATTCGGATGGCGTCGTGACACCGACGGATTGGCGCCGCCTGATGGCGCCGTTGCCGGGGTGTATGCCGAGCCCAATTTTTACGACGGACTGCGCTGTCAGCAGGTATTGGATGCGGTTCTCCACGCGTCTCGAAACGGTATATGGCAGGCAATTACGGAATCATGAGTATCTCTAACGTTGATTGCGTCCGTGCCGGTGAATTGACAAGATGCGCCGGTGCGCTTTCCACCAATAACCGCTCGCCTTCAATTGGTTTAAATGATTGATACCCAGACTCGCACCCGACTCCAAACGAAAGCGCAAGAGATTCGCCGCAGCATTCTCACCATGGTCTACGAGGCACGTTCAGGCCATGTCGGAGGAAGTCTGGGGGCGACCGATCTCGTGGTTGCGTTGTATTATCACCTCATGCGTCACGATCCCACGCGCCCGGACTGGCAAGATCGGGATCGTTTTATCCTATCAAAAGGGCATTGCACGCCTGTGATTTACGCCGTCCTTGCGGACTGCGGCTATTTTCCTCGTGAGGATCTCGCGACCTTCCGCCGCCCGGGCTCACATTTGCAGGGCCATCCGTATCAGCCCAAAACACCGGGAATCGACGTTTCTACAGGGACATTGGGTCTAGGACTCTCGACAGCGGTGGGAATGGCATTGGGGGCAAAGCGCCGCGGGTGGTCTCATCGTTACTTCGTGCTGTGCGGTGACGGCGAGATCCAGGAGGGACAGATCTGGGAAGCAGCGATGTTCGCTAACAAATATAAACTCGACAACGTGATCAGCTTCGTCGATCGCAATTACTTGCAGACCGATGGGAATTCCGAGGACATCATGCCCCTCGATCCGTTGCGGCCAAAATGGGAAAGTTTTGGCTGGCTCGTTTACGAAATCGACGGTCATGATTTTAACGAAATCATCGACACGGTCGAATCTGCCGGTCAGGCCAAG
This sequence comes from uncultured Rhodothermales bacterium, assembly GCA_964487555.1. Classification (GTDB taxonomy): domain Bacteria; phylum Bacteroidota; class Rhodothermia; order Rhodothermales; family VXPQ01; genus CAZART01. Next base: position 8,578 of record CAZART010000020.1, on the reverse strand, counting down.
CAACCCGTTATGATCATAGCACGCACGACCAAGGGGAAGGGCGTCTCGTTCATGGAGAACGAAGTAATCTGGCACGGCACACCGCCGGAACGGGAAGACTATGAAAGGGCGATGTCGAGTTTGGATGGATGAAGCACGAACGTGAATCAAAGACCATGAACAGTCAGATGGCCGAGACGGCGTCGATGGAATTTCAAAAGACACGCCAGGGCTACGTAGACGGCCTTGTCGAGCTGGGTGCCATGCGCAAGGATGTCGTCGTTCTCGACGCTGACGTAGCCAAGGCGACTCAGACGTATCAGTTTGAAGAAATCTACCCCGACCGCTTTTTCAACTGTGGTGTGCAGGAGCAGAACATGTTGTGCGTAGCGGCAGGATTGGCTCTCGAAGGCTTTCTTCCGTTTGCCTCAACGTTCGGCGTCTTCGCGACGGCGCGAGCGGGAGATCAGCTACGCAACGCGATTGCATATCCGAATCTGAATGTAAAGGTGGGCGTGACGCATTGCGGCATCAGTACAGGAGGAGACGGAGCTTCGCATCAGGCGAACGAAGATATTGCCGTCGTGCGTGCACTGCCCAACATGACGGTGCTCGTGCCCGGAGATTACGAAGAGGCGAAGCAGGCCACCCTGGCAGCAGCCGATCACGATGGTCCAATGTACCTGCGATTCGGACGCGATTCCTACCCCGTCGTGCCTGAAATCCACGGCCCGTTTGTAATAGGGCGCGCCAGGCAGTTGCGCAGCGGGACCGACCTGACGATTATTACCACCGGCATCATGGTCAGCGAAGGACTCGCCGCAGCCGATATCTTAGCATCCGAAAACATCTCAGTTCGCGTGCTTCACATGCCCACGATCAAGCCGCTTGATGAAAACGCTATACTGGCTGCCGCCCGCGATACGAATGGTATCGTTACCGCCGAAGAGCATTCCATAATTGGGGGCCTCGGCGAGGCCGTGGCAGGCGTCGTGTCTGAGTTCCATCCCTGCCGGGTCGTGCGGATAGGTGTAAGGGACACGTTCGGTGAATCGGGAGAGGCGCAAGAACTGCTGGACAAATATGGCCTCCGCGCGAGCGACATTGTCGATGCCGCACGGCGAATCCTTGGCTGAATCATCTACGCTTTCGCCGAAATGCAAGCGCTCGTGAAATATCAGCGAGGTCCGGGAAACGTGGAGTTGCATGACGTCCCCGAACCTGAACCCGGCGCGGACCAAGTCCTGCTGGAAGTCGCCTGCTGCGGGATCTGTGGCACGGACGTGCATGTGTACCATGACACATTCAAGAACTATCCGCCCGTAATTTTGGGACACGAGTTCTCAGGCACAGTGGTGGCTGTAGGGAAGGAGGTTCGCGACGTCCGAGTCGGCGACACATTCGCAGTTCTCGGAGCAACGGCGGTTACCTGCGGATCGTGCGCCTACTGCCATCGAGGGGAGTTTATGTTTTGCCCTTCCAGGCGAGGAATGGGGCACGGCGTCGACGGCGCGTTTGCGCCATACGCCGTCGCGCGCCGCGATCAATTATTCAGAATACCCGCGGGCGTTTCCATGGAAGAGGCTGCTCTGGTCGAGCCGCTGGCAGCGTCCGTGCACGCGGTTGCGGATGTGGGCCGCTACAAGCTTGGCGACGTCGTTCTCGTATCCGGGCCCGGCCCGATCGGGCTCCTCTGCGTGAAGCTTCTCGCGACGCAAGGACTCAAAGTGTTGGTGGCCGGGACGGCCGTCGATCGAATCCGTTTGCAACAAGCTGAGGTATTCGGGGCGGCTCGCACGATCAGCGTGGATGAAGAAGATCTGTCGGAGGTGGTCTCGGAAGAGACCGGCGGCGACGGTATCGATATTGCCTTTGAGTGCGCCGGCGCCGAAGCCTCGGTACGTAGTTGTCTATCAATCCTGCGCCCGCTCGGCAGATTCGTGCAGGTCGGGCACTTCGGCAGAGACCTGGTAGTGCCCTGGGATTATATCGCGTTCCGTCAACTACGAATCGACGGCTCAGTCGGCTACACGCGCGCGACGTGGACGCAGACGATGCGCATCCTCGAGCAGGGTGCGCTGCACGTCTCCGATACAATCTCTCACAAGCTTCCGCTTTCTTCTTGGAAGGAGGGCTTCGATCTCGTCGAGCAAAAACAGGCCGTCAAGGTGTTGTTGACGCCGGACTCATAACGTCAATATTCAGTTCCATCCAAGTTCGTGCTCTACTCATTTGAACGACAGACGGCTGTGATCACCGGTGCGGGATCAGGCATTGGATTCGCAATCGCGAAGCAACTCGCGCACTTTGGCGCATCTGTTGTCGTTAACGATATCGATCCGGTTCGAGCAAACGATGCGGTCGATAAGATCGAGTCGGACGGTGGTAGTGCGGTTTCATTCCCCGGTGACGCCGGGGAGGTTGACGTGGTCCGCGGCATCGTCGACTGCGCACTTGACAGGTTCGGACACCTTGACATGGCGGTTGCCAATGCGGGTATCACGCTGTTCAGCGAATTCCACGCCTGCAGCCTGGAAGACTTTCAGCGCCTCCTGGATGTCAATCTAAGGGGCACATATTTCCTTGTGCAGTCGGCCTGCAGGCACATGCGCGCAAGTGGGCGGGGAGGAAAAATCCTGCTGATGTCGTCCAATATTGGCGTCCAGCCACATCCGGGGCTTTCGTCGTACGGTATGACGAAAGCGGCTGTCAACATGATGGCACGCACGCTCGCACTCGAGCTTGCTCCTCACCGCATTACGATCAATGCACTCGCGCCGGGCGCCACGGTCACGGAAAGGACATTAAAGGACGATCCAGAATACGAACGGAATTGGCAAGCGCTCATTCCTGACGGGCGTGTCGCCGATCCGAACGAGATTGCCGGTACCGCGCTCTTTCTACTCTCGCCCGCAGCCGATCACATTACGGGTCAAATTCTGGTAGTTGACGGCGGGTGGGCGGGCACTGGCCGATATCCTGATCCGGAGAAAGCTTTTTCCATTATCGCATCCGCAAAATGAAACATCTACTGGTTGTGCTCCTTTTCTCCAGCGTCTTCGCCCTTCCGGCGACCTCCCAGGTCGGGCCCGTGACAAGCTGGACCTATGTCGAGTTGGACAACGAGAAAGCCAGGTGGGGGGACTGGGACGATCCGGCATTTCTGCGTTACTTCGGCCTCGACACCGGCGACGTGGGCGGGGATGGGTATTTGGACGTACTGTCCGGGCGCTACATCTATCACAACCCGGGCGCGGATATGACGGCCGCATGGGAGCGGACGACGCTCCCGGAGAACGTCGACGGCATACTGCTCATGGACGTAGATGGTGATTCGTACGCCGACCTGATCGCTCAGGCCTTACCGGATATCTACTGGTTCGAGGCGACAAACCGTGAAGGAACGAGCTGGACGGGCCATAAGATTGGCTCCGTGCCTGCCACCAGTCATGTCAACAGCCAAGGATTCGAACGTGGACAGCTTGTCGCCGGTGGTCGAGAGGAGTTTGTTATCGCCGGAGATGGCAACATCTATAGCTTCACGATCTCTGACGACCCCGAGGAAGCTCCATGGACGCGTACGCTGGTCGCCGAAAACACGTCGGATGAAGGCATCGGGCTCGGTGATCTCGACGGTGACGGCGACCTAGACCTGGTTGCCGGTCGCCCGGATGAAGATTCGGGCGAACCGCTCCAGGTGGTCGCCTTTACGAATCCTGGCGACGGGTCGGGCGCATGGCAGGGACGGGTGATCGGGCAGACCAATCACGCCATCGATCGGGTGGAAATCGCTGATCTTACCGGCAACGGTATAGCGGACGTCGTCGTCACCGAGGAACGCTGGCCAGGACTGGAGCCGGACGGGAATCTGTTTTGGTACGAGCAAGATTCCTCCGACGAGTGGAAGCGACACCGCGTCGTTACGCAGTACTCAATGAACAACCTGGACGTGCGGGACGTGGACGACGACGGAGACATGGACCTGGTGACGGCCGAGCACAAGGGCCCCGACCTCGAGTTGCAGCTTTGGGAAAACGACGGCTCGGGTCAATTCAAGAAGATCGTCCTTGACCGCGGTAAAGAATTGCACCTAGGTACTCACCTGGCCGATCTGGACGGTGACGGTGATCTCGACATCATCGGCGCCGGATGGGACGAGTACGAGTTCATGCATTTGTGGCGCAATGATCGCATTGACGGCCGGTTTACGTGGAAGCACCTCAGCTCGGCGCGTGATGAGCTCCCGGCCCCGAACATCGGGGATCAGCAGACCGCCACTCTGGTAGCCGACGTGAACGAAGACGGCGTCAACGATATATTCCTTACCGACCGAAGTACGGCTCCGTCGATCATCTCCCTCGTGCGTACGTCCGACGGGTGGGACCGATACGTCATCGAAAAAGAGAGAGTCTCAATAGAGGCAGGCTCTGCGTCTCACGACATAGATGGCGACGGCGATCTTGACATCGTTTTCGGCGGCGACGGTCGCAGTCCGGAGGTGTGGTGGTGGGAGAATCCCTATCCTGATCTCCGGCCCGATCAGCCCTGGACCCGCCGCACGATTAAGAAAGAAGGCGGCAACAAGCATCACGATCAGCTATTCACCGATGTCGATGCGGACGATGACATCGAGCTTGTGTTCTGGAACCAGGGCTCCCGGGGCCTTTACTACGCCGAAATACCGGATAACCCCCGTGAGGCAACGGAGTGGGAGATCCATCCGATCTACCGGTATGGCACCGACGGTGAGATGCAGCCTCGCAGTACGTATCCAGCGTGGCGGGGTACGCACGAACACGAGGGATTGGTGGCTATCGATATGAACGAGGACGGCCGGGATGATATCGTCGGCGGCGGCCGCTGGTTCGAATATCGGGACGGCCAGTTCGTCGAACACATCATCGACGCCTCCTACACGTTTACCCGTTCGGCCGCCGGGCAGCTCATCGAAGGTGGCCGGCCGGAAGTCGTCATGGTAGTGGGCGACGGGGTAGGGCCACTCGTGCTCTACGAATGGCAGGATGGCATCTGGGAGAGTACGATCCTGATCAGCGAAGTAGACAACGGCCATACCCTCGAAGTGCTGGACTTCGACGGTGATGGGCACCTTGACATCTTCAATGCCGAAATGCGTTTTGGAGAAGGAAACCCCGACTCCGAAGTGCGCATTCTGCTCGGCGACGGTACCGGACGATTCCGCAAGCATGTCGTCGCGCGAGGGTTTGGCGTCCATGAAGGCCGCCTCGTCGATTTGGATGGCGACGGCGATCTGGACGTCCTCGGCAAACCATACACCTGGAACGCGCCGCTTCTAAACATCTGGCTGCAGGAGTAGGGCGCTGCGTGATCGCCGGCGGCGAGATGCGGCGCGACCGCGACCGCCGCGGTGCGCCTGGTGCTACTTTGCGTCAACAGTTGTCACCTACAGATCGGCCATCTCCCTGAACCGGCAAAACGCGTTCGCCAGCTTCATCTGCTCGGGCGTGCGGCACGCCGGCTCGAAAAGGGCCGGGTTGGCGACGACGATCACCAGAGCCCGAGCCCACGACGTCGCGACGTCGTGGCGGTTGGGGCTGAAGAGAACGTCCATGCCGCGTGGGGCTTCCTCGGCGCTCGACGTCGCCATCGAGTAGATGACGACCGGCGCCTCCTGGCCCTGAAACTTGTCGACCGTCCCGACGCGGGCGCCGGCGGGCAGCTTCTCGGCGAGGGCGGATACGTGCGCGTTGTAGGGCGCAACGATCAGAATGTCCGACAGCAGTAGCACGTGCTCGATACCCTTAGTACCAGGCCGCTGCCGGCGGGGGCGAGGCCGGTCACCGCGCCTCGTCCGTCGCGCCGGCCTATCGCCGATGCCAGGTGGACGGCATCGAATCCCCTCAGCCTTTCATCCCATGCCAGCACGTCGGCACGGTCGAGTAGAGCGTCGAATACGTTGACAATCGCCCCCATGCAGCTTGCGACCACGTAGGTCCGGTCGTGACCACATGTAGTTCCAAAACACCTATAGCGTCCAGCGTCCAGCCGTCAAGCCATCCCCCCGTGGCACGCACAGCCGGGGCCGCAGGCCGCCGGCGGACGCGGTTCAGGATGCGGAGACGATGTATTCACCGCTCCACCTGAAATGAGTCGCCGGACCTCGGATTCCGGCGGGGTGTCCCCATCGTGGATCTGCGCGGCCCCGGCCAGCTCGCCCCAGGTTCGGATCTCCGTGTGGATGGAATGACGAACCTCAACGGTCCGCTGATTGGTCGGGCAGAAATAATCGTAGAGTGGCATGTGGTAACTGTTGAGGTACTGGTGAGTAGGCGCCTTCTGATCATCGTGATACTCGCAGACGAACGCATGAGTTTTCCGGGGCCTACACCTTCTTCTCGCCCTCAGGACGTTGTTCGCCGCCGTGTCGCTCGGAGGTGAAAAAATTTTTGGCCAGGAGGTTATAAATCGTCCACCTCGCGTGTCTATGATATACAAGGCACCGATGCGTCGGATACGGGACCCTGCCTTGCCGGCACGACTCCGACTCGCCTCACGGGAGGCGGAGACGGACACTTCCCGCGGCGTATGGGACTCCTACCAACTCCTGATGGCCTGCGGGTCGTAATCCTTGCGCCCTCTTCATCGAGGCGAGCGGAGCGTCGCCGCGTTTCTGCATCCGAAAAAAGGCCGCCAGAGCAGGGTTTGATGTTACGTAGCGGCCGTCATCTCCCGCGCATAGTCCGCGACCCCGCCGATGACGGCTAGGTGCGGGGTGCAGTCGGCAGATCCTCCATTCCGTAGAGCTCGCGAGCCCAACGAAAGCCGAAGGGTGAAACGCGCAGATCCATACTGGCACGCGCGGGGAGCGGCGCAGTCCCACTTGGAATCCCGCTCATGATTGATAGCGCTGAGCCCCAGAGAATACGCCTGGTGCGGCTTGTCGTACGTGTCGAGCTCCGCTGCCCGAAGTGTCGCTGAATGGTCGAGTCGAGCTCGGGCGAATGCTGCAGCAAATACGTATACTCGTCGAGTACCACTACGCACCCGCGCTTCTGACCCGCGGCCAGTCATTCGCCGATCGCCGAATCCCAATTGGCAAATCCCAGGGGTACTTAGAGTTGATCTCAAAATAGGCCGGAACGCGCCGGCGAACACGCCGGGTATTCGCCACGTCTCATTCGCCGTCGAGGACATCGACGCCGTCGTTGCCGGCCTGCGAGTCCGCGCCGGTGAACTCGTTGGCGAGGTGGAGCGCTACGAGGACAGCTATCGGCTCTGCTACGTCCGCGGCCCAGAGGGAATCATCATCGAGCTATCGGAGCGGATCGGCTAACGGGTCGAGTTCGTTGCCGACTCTCAGAGGTTCGTCGCGTGGGAGAGATTCGCCCGGGGGTCGGACCCGGGGCGTCGGGAGTCGAAGAGCGCTTCCATCGTGATGTCTACGATGAAATGCGCAGATGGCGAGGCCGGTATGGGAGTTCAGTGACGAGTACTGGGCGGCGGTGGAGCCGCTGCTGCCGGCGAGTGAGCGCCGGTTTCGGTATCCAGGTCGCAAGGCGATTTCCGGATTGTGCTGTGCAGTCGTTTACTTGGGGATCGGTATGGCTACTATAGAACTTCTTGAACGGGCCCGACAGGCGTTCGAACGGCAGGCGTGGGCGGACGCCTACGAGGGTCTTTCGGGGGCGGATGACGAGGGTACGCTCGAGCCGCTCGATCTGGAGCGGCTGGCGACGGCCGCATATTTAACCGGCCGGCATGCGGACAGCGCGGAGATCTGGTCGAGGGCCCATCAAGTCTATCTCGACAGTGAGGAGGTCGAGCGGGCCGCGCGGTGCGCCCTCCGCGTGGGCATCCAGCTGATGCAACGGGGGGAGAGGGCCCGGGGCGGCGGATGGATCGGGCGGGCCCGCCGGCTCATCGAGGACGGGCACGACTGCGTCGAGCAGGGATACCTCCTCGTGCCGGTCGCACTGGGCCGAATTGGGGAGGGTCGTAATGAGGGGGCACTGGAGGCATTCCGTCAGGCCGCCGCGATCGGTGAGCGCTTTCACGACCGCGACCTGGAAGTGCTCGCTCGCCATGGGCAAGGCCGCGTGATGATTCGGATGGGCGAGATCGCCGACGGTGTGGCGCTGCTCGACGAGGCGATGATCGCCGTCGAGTCGGGTGAGATCTCCGCCGCGTTCGCCGGCGACATCTACTGCAGCGTCATCGAGGCGTGCCAGGAGATCTTCGATCTGCGCCGCGCGCAGGAGTGGACGACGGCGTTGAGCCGCTGGTGCGAGTCCCAACCGGACCTCGTCCGGTACCGCGGCCAGTGCATGACTCGGCGCGCAGAAATCATGCAGCTGCACGGCGAATGGCCGGATGCCATGGACGAGGCGCAGCGGGCCGCAGAACGGCTGACCCAACCTCCGGGAGAGCCGGCAGCCGGTGCCGCCTTCTATCAGCAGGCCGAGCTCCACCGCCTTCAGGGGGAATTTGATGCTGCCGAGGAGGCCTACAGCCAGGCGAGCAAATGGGGACGGAAGCCGCAGCCGGGGCTGGCGATGTTGCGTCTGTCGCAGGGCCGGATCGATGACGCGATCGCGGCCGTGCGCCGCGAAGCGGACGAGGC
>CAZART010000019.1:0-57031 GCA_964487555.1 uncultured Rhodothermales bacterium | reverse complement strand
ATCCTCGACCCTCTATCCTCGACCCTCCCCCCTCTATCCTCGACCCTCCCCCCTCGGCTCCTCCACCATCAACCCAAACCACCCGCACGCCGCCATCGACAGCACCACGGCCCCGACAAACACAGCGTCGTATCCGTACACATTCGCCATCCATCCGGCTCCGACGCCGGCCAGCACGAACGGCGCCGTCACCACATTCATGAGCGCCACGTAGGTGGGGCGGTCCTCTTCGCCGCACAGCTCGGCTACGATCGGCAGCCGCGAAATCGTACGGAGGCCGAGCGTCAAAGCGGCGGCGACGAATACAACGTAATACACCGCGACGCTTCCGGCCATCAGCGCCGCCACGCAGGCCACGATCATGAAGGCCGCCGAGAGCACCATGTTGATGCGGTGCCCCCACCGATCCGCCAGATAACCGAACAGCAGCGTGCCGACGACCATGCTGAACATGATGATCGCCGTGAAGCGGCCGGCATAGCTGTCGGGAAGACCGAACGACTGGATGGCGTCCACGACGAAAAACGCCTCGACCATCGTGGCGGCAACCAGCAGCGATTCGCCGATCAGAAAATTCCGAAAGTTGGTCTCCTTCCGAAGGATGCGCGGCAGGCTGCGGAGATATTCGCGGTATCGCAGCGTCTTCTTCGGCAGCACGCGGTTGCCTTCGTCGAGCAGGCAGATGAATACGTAGGAAATCATCATGGCCGCGAAGCATAATCCGAAAAGCAGGCCGAAGCTGTCCGGATAGGTCCACGTGGCCAATACCCGCTCTACGATCCACCCGGCCAGAATGCCCAGCGCGCCGCCGATCACCGTCCGAAGCGCGAACATCCGCCCTCGCAGCCGCACCGGCGTGATTTTCGATACGATGTCGAACCAGACAGGTAGATTTAGACTGCCGCCAGCGGCCGCGAGGGTGAATAGCACGAGAAAGAGCGGCAGCGCGATCGCCGGCGGAAGCCCCTCGATCCACAGGAAAGTTACGACAGCCAACAGCAGCCACGGAAGCCGTTGGACGAGACCCGTCTTTAAAAGCAGCGGCTTCTTGGGGGAGACGTGGCCGACGTAGTTAGCAATCGCGATTTGTGGAATGTTGAATCCGAGAATCCACAGCACGGGAATCAGCGAAATCGCAATCCCCTCGCCGCCGATGTTCTTCACGAACACCGGAAGCACCGTGGACCGCGACGCGAAGCCGAGGCCGAACGCGAATACCGCGCCGTCGACGACGTTCAGAACGAAATTGCGGCGAACGACCCGCGGCTCACGCTCAATGACGCGGCCGGCCTGAGAAACCGGTTCAGACACGATAGACGCGCACCTCACCGGATTTGAGCCGCGCGGAAAAGCTCACGCCGCCGGCCGTTACCGTGGCCGACAGCTCCGTCGCGTCGAAAATTTCGATCGCCCGCTCGAAGGCCAGGTCCGGCACGTCGACGGCGATGTCCGCCGGCCTTAATTCCTGGTTCTGGAGGATCACCATGGCACCACCCTCGCCGTCGCTCAGCGTGTCGACGCGCACGTGGACGTCCCCGCGCACGACGGGCCTCCGCACGTTTGCCGCATCCAGGACGAGTCCTGCGATCAGTGCACCGTTGTTCTCGTCCTCAAACCTGTAATAACCGAGACCGATATAGGAGCCGATCTGGATGGCCGTGCCCTTCCCGTAGTTCGACTTCGTGATGGCCGCGCGGCCGTCCGCGTACTCCGCCAGCACGTCGGCGCCCTCAACGAAATAGGTTTCTTTGATGATCGTCCCCTGCACCCGTGCCCCGGCATCGAGTCCCGGAAGGTCCTTTTTCAGGTGGATGACCACGCGCCCGATGCCGTTCGAAACGTCGACCGATTGCGCGAACGCCGTACCGTCACCACTCTCATGGATGCCCGGCCGAACGGCAATCGCGCCTCTGTTGCGAACAACGCCGCCGAGGTTCAGATACTGATCCTCGGAGGCCGGCTCGCCGTTCGCCTGACGCACTCTGAAGACTTCATGCAAACCGAACCCGGGGATCGTCGTGCTGTGCCGACCTTCGTCACGGTTCCATCCGCCCAGATACGCCTCGCTGATCAGCAAGCCCCCGTCCTCGACAAAGTCTCGCAGCGCCAGGGCCGTGGCACCATCCAGCAGGTACGGCAGCGGGAGGATGACCACTTTGTATTCGCCAAGGTGCCCTTTCTCGACGTCCTTCGGGTGGATGAAGTCCGTGCGGATGCTTCGCTCGTAGAGCGCTTTATGCACACCGAGCAGCGACTGTGTCACGTTCTTCTCGTTGCCGGTGGCCGCCCACGTAAATATCTGATTTTCAGGATGATAGAGGATCGCCACGTCGGCTTTCGGCGGCTCGGCATCAAAGAGGAAATCCTTATGTTCGTCCAGAGCGCGGCCGCATTCGGCATAGGCCTCGAGCCATTCCGTGGACGAACCGTCCAGATGGGACAAGCCCCACGCCGGCGCCTCGCGGCCGAGCATCTCCGGCCGGTACTGCCAGAAGATGAAGCCCTTCAGGTTTGCCGCGATGCCGGTGAAGATGTGCCGCTTTATGTCATCGGCCGTGATGACCTCGTGGAGGTCGAGCGTGTAGCCCATCAACATGAGCATCTCCGCCGACATCACCGGCTTGCCGCGCGCGCACGAGCGGAGGATGTCGTGCATCATCGGATCATCCATCTGCGTGAAGCCGTGAAGATCTCCGATCTGGCCGACGTTCCAGGGGTCATTCGCCGTGGACGTGATCGGAAAGCCCTGGATGAAAACGTGGTGGCACATCTGCGGATGCCGGTCGCCGTCGACCTCCTTGCAGATTTCGTAACGCCGCCGGACATTCCGGCCGAGGACGTCCACGAAGAACATGCGCCAGTCAATGAGATCGTTGAACGTATTGCGCGTCTTCGGCAGCTCGGCCTGCTCGAAGCTCGTATAGTTGCGATCCCACGAAAGGTTGAGCTTCTCGATAGAGCCGTACTTTTCGCTCAGCCACTCCTTGAACTTGGCGCGGCACAGGTCGCAGTGGCACATCATGTCGCCTATCTTGCCGGCATCGTCGGCCCAGAGCCGCATCTGAGACATGGACTGCGTGAGCTCCGGTTCGCTCCCGAAATTCCAGATTTCGAGGGCCGGATGATCGCTGTAGCGCTCGAATGCCGCTCTCAGAAACCGCATCATGTGCTCGACGGCTCCCTCATGGTTCAGGCAGAGACCGAGCCCGCCGATCTGCCGGTGTGACTGGGTCTGCGGACCGATCCGCCTCCCATCGAGGGTGAGCATCGAAGCGTCGTCGTACTTCTGATAGATCCACGCCGGGGCGACGTCGACGATGGTGTTGAGCATCACGTTGAAGTCGTACTTCGCGGACAGCTCCATCAGCCCGTCGATATCGTCCCAGTAGAAGCGGTCTTCTTCGGGATGATTCCACCGCCATTGGATCCAGTATTTGATGGAGTTGAATCCAAGGTCCCTCATGTTTTTGAGGTCCTTCTCCCAATCTTCGGGAGGGGGTGAGGGGGCCCGGTAGTATTGTGATCCGAAAGGAAAGTAGTTGCTGCTGAGGAGCTCGCGCATTGAGTGCGTTCTGGTGAGGTAGGCGGACCGTCTGCCGCAGGTTGAGCCGTTCTACGAAGGCGGTGATTGACTGCGGATGTGTTTGCGCGTTCAGCTCGAGCGCGGCTGCGCAAACGATTGTGCAAGGGTGGAAGTTTAGCGCTTTCGTGAATGTATGTCAATCGTAATCCCGAGCAAGGCGAACAAAGACGCTCGATGGGACGGAATTGAACGCAGCGAGGGGCCGGCGTATATAAACGTCGTCCCCTCGCATTGAATTTGGCAGACGTCTTGAATCGGCGGACGCCAACAAGACGCGCTGACCCATACGCAAAGCTTTGCGCCGTCGCGGCTAGCTATAGCTAGTACCTCAGATCAACGTTTTGCCTGAAGGCCGACGGCGTCACGCTCCAGATAGCTTGTGGTGACCTCCGGAAGATGCTGCTGGAGCCAGTTAGCCATCGCTTCTTCCTCTTCGAGAATCTCCCTGCAGACCTCGGCCGTGTGCTCGTCACCGACAGCTTCAGCCGCCGCAATGAGTGACGTATAGCAGGCGACCTCGAAATGCTCGAAGGCATAGTCCCCAATGGCGTTCTTCACCACTTCGTCCTCCGCCATCGCATTCGCCATGGCCGCGAAATTCCCCATCACGATGCCGCCAAGGTCTTTTAGACCCGACGTTTCTCCGTCGAGACGCGAGATACACTGGGCGACGCGCTCTGACTGACGCTTCGTTTCATCGCGATGCTGCCTTATACGAAGTTGAGCATCCGGATAGCTCTCGAACCGCTCCTCCTGCCGTTCCAGAATCTGAGCGGCCTTCTCTTCCATGGCGTGCGCGTCCTTTAACCATTCGATCAAATGTCTCTGCGGCTCCATGTCCTTCTCTCCTCGTTCGTTTGATGGAAATACGACCCGTCGCGACCGACGCCCCGACACAGGTCTACCACTGCAAGGGTCTACCTGTGGGCATCGGAGTAGTTGTACCGCCCCTGAAAAGTCGGCGTTACGAACTTGGAGCCCGGCTGGGATACCGGAGGTTGCGCACGGCTTTCCTCGGAAAAACGCTCACGCCCGATGCCCTATCGGGAACGTCACCGCCGCGTCCCTTCGAGACGCAGCCAACGGTAGCCGTACGCGCCCAGCGCGATGCGCCGCGCGCCGGCATCCAGGGGATCGTATTTTCGATCCTCAAGAATGTCGATCCACTTCCGCGACGGACCGTTATCACCCAGGCCGACGGTCACCTCGCGAGGCTCGTCACAGAGGTTGTGTAACGCGACGACCGTGTTACCATGCCAGTGACAACAGTGTACGAGTACCTCGGACGCATCGGCTTCGATAACCCGAAAATCGCCCCATCCAAATTCCGGCGTGCCCCGCCGAGTACGGATGATCTTCTCGATGGTGTTCATGAGGCTCTCCTGATCCCGGTCCTGCGAGGCGACATTCAGCTGCTCATAGCCGAAGGGCCCTCCACTGATGACGGGACGAATGATCTCGTCAGGCGGTGCTGTGGAGAATCCCGCGTTCTCCTCATCGGACCACTGCATCGCTGTCCTGACGGTACGGCGCTCCGGGAGGCTCATGTCCTCGCCCATGCCGATCTCATCCCCGTAATAAATAACGGGCGTTCCTGGAAGGCTGAAGAGAAGGGCGTAGACCAGCTTGAGTCGGCGATCGTCGCCCTCGAGCATTGGCGCCATGCGCCGCCGGATGCCGCGTTCATACAGACGCATGTCAGGCGAAGGAGCGAACTCGTCGAAGACCTCTTCCCGCTCCTCGTCGGTGAGCCGGCCGAGGTCAAGCTCATCATGGTTCCTCAGGAAGGTGGCCCATTGGCCGAGCTCGGGGATCTTGGGCAGCGCCTCAAGGGTGCGTCGCAGCGGAGCGGCGTCACGTCGAGCCAGGGAGAGGAATGTGTACTGATTGATCAAGAAGCCGAAGACCATATGCATCCGGCGGCCGTTGCCGAAATACTCGAGGAGGTCCTCCTGCGGGACGTTGGCTTCGGCCAACATGATCGAATCACCCTGACGCCATTGGAGAAAGTTGCGCATGTCGGTCAGATAACTGTAGCGATCTCCCGACGGCGACGAATCCTGCCCCTTCAACTCGATGAGAAACGGAGCGGCATCGATGCGGAAACCGGAAACGCCCAGCTCGATCCAGAAGCCCATAATCTTTTCGATCTCTTCCTGAACCTCGGGATTGGTGATGTTCAGGTCGGGCTGGTGCTCGTAAAACCGGTGGTAGTAGTACTGCCCCGCCTCATCGTCGTAGGTCCAGGTGGATTCCTGATAGCCGGGGAAAATGACGCCTTCAGCTGCCTCCTTGGAAGGCTCGTCGGCCCAGACGTAGAAGGATCGGAAGCGAGACTCACGATCGCGGCGTGCCTCCTGAAACCAGGGGTGATCGATGGAAGTGTGGTTCACGACCAGATCGATAATGACGCGAATACCGCGTTCGCGTGCCTCGCGCGTAAAGTTGACGAAATCACCCGGCGTGCCGAGCCGGCGGTCAATGTCGTAATAATCGAGCACGTCATATCCGTCGTCCCGATTGGGGGTCGGAAAGAAGGGCATGAGCCAGATACAGTTGGCACCGAGGCCGGAGATATGGTCCAGGCGGTGCAGGAGCCCGGCGAAATCGCCGATGCCGTCCCCGTCGCTGTCCACAAACGTCTCTACGTCGAGGCAGTAGATGACGGCGTTCTTATACCAGAGATCGAGCATTTGAAAGGGGCATGCTTCGGTTCTCGCGTTTGCGACAGCCCGGCAGCCGGGTAGCCGCTACAAGACGAGTTCGCCCGTCCTTGCGGGGGTGCGATCGCCGCCGGCTCACTAGTTGAATCGGTTCGCCGCCACCACCTCATCCAGGTGCGATACGTCGGCGCAAAGCTCCATCTTCCAAGCATCGTCGCGCCGGGCGATCTTGAAAAGACAGCACAAGCCGCATTCGCGGATTACCGCATCCGCGTCCAAACCGATCGCCGCACCGGCCACGGAAACGCCGTGCCCGACGAGAAGGACGGGTTCCGGAAAACGATTGGCGATCGCATGGGCGGCTTCGGCCGACCGCCGCATCGCGTCATCCTCCGACTCGGGGAAATTCGGCCGAACGTTGGATGTATAGCTCAAATCCACGCGGGGGAAGCGCTCCACGAGCTGGTCACTCGACAACGTCTCTGGCGCGTGCGGAAACCATTCCTGGTTGAACCACTCCGAGATTCCCGGTTCGATGAAGATCGAGAGGTCGAGGAGCTCTGCGATTTCATTCGCCGTCTCCACCGTTCGTAAGAAGGGAGAGGAAAACAGTGCGACGATGTGTTCGCGCTCCATACGTTCGGCGAGTCGCCGCGCCTGGACGAGTCCGTCCGGCGAAAGACCCGGATCGTATGGGCGATCTGCCGTCTTCGGCCAGTGCGGATCCACAAAGTCCTGGCGGTTTCCGTGCCGTGCAATCCAGACCGTACTAGCCATAAGACCCAGTGCCTTCGATCTATTTATCTCATCGACGAGCTACATCCTTCATCCATGCTGCCGCCTACTGCCTCTGGCGGATCGCCTTGACGAGCTCGTCCTTCTTCATTTTGCTACGACCGCCGATGTTCAGGTCCTTCGCGCGGTTTAAGAGCTCGTCTTTAGTACGATCTTCAAGCGATCGCGACGGATTTCCGGTGCCTTGCGTTCCTCGGTTGGGCGTTCGACCTTCTTCCCGCCGATCCTTGTTCACCTTACGTGCGGCGATTTCCTTTGCCCTGTCCTTCTTGACGCCTCGATCGAGATTACTCTTCTTGATCTTCTCGTACTTGCGTTCATCTTTGTCACTCCATTCCGGCATGGTCGTGCCCTCTTGTCGTTCTGACGCTGCTCACAAGGCATATAGAACTTCAACATGAAAGCGTTTCGCTCGGAGTGTGACAATCTCAATATGCGCGTTCCGAAAACCCAACCCGAGAGCCTCAAGCGCATTGAAAAATGGCGGCCGGCGTATCAGCCCGTCGGCGTATCCGTCCGTTCGGGGTATTCGGCCCGTTCGGCTCCGGCACGCCAGGTCCAGGTTTGAAGTCGATTCGTTTTGAGGCGCGAACCATTTCACAGGTTAGTTGATCTATGGCTGTCGGATCCATCAGCACGGAGGCTATCGGTCGCGTCGCGAGAGAGATCTTTGGCGATGAAGCGATCGTCCGCTGTATGCGAGAGATCGCACCCAGCAAGAGCCATGGCATAACGGAAACGCCCCCCTCCACTAGAAATCTCCTGTACGTAGTCGAGCTGGAGCGTCACGCGCGGCCGTATGTATTCCGCTTCAGCCGCGTCGAAGACGACGTCTATGAGCAGGAGGTCCGCAACTACCGGCTCCTCGCCGAAAAAACCGGGGTTCGCATTCCCAGGATATTCGGCGTCGATACCAGCAGGGAGATCGTCCCCACCTCCTACATGGTGATGGACTATTTGCACGGCAAGCTTTGGAATTATGCCGCCCATCCCGCGAACCCTAATACCGATCAGGATGACAAAGCGGCCATCGAGGAGACCGTCGGGAGGTTCTATGCCGGCGTACATCAGCTAGAAAGAGAGGCCGAGGATGTCGGTGCCGAAGCGCAGACGTTGCTGCACACGATGGATCGACTAGAGATGGCAGCGGAACGAGGAAATGTGCGAGCGACGGCTCGAGAGCTCGATCTCTGCCGCCGCGCAATCCTTGAGGAACCGGCTTTTCAAGAGAGTGCGCTTTCGCTCTGCCTCGCCGATACGGAGGTTCATGTGGCGAAGGAAGGTGAAGATTGGCAGATCGCGTTCATATGCGACGCCGAATGGGTCGAATTCAGGCACCGCTTCTCCGACCTTTCGCAGATGCTCACCGGCCCTACTCCATGGTGGAGACTCGAAAGGCCCGCTCCGCATGTCGACGCGGACGAGGTGGCCGGTCGCCCTTTCTTCCGAGGGTACGATGGGGACGGATTTCTCGATTATCGGGAGCTGCTCCGGCTGTCCGCATACTACCAGCTCGGACTCTGGGCCTACGTAGCCATGTCTGCCCGATCTCCGGAAAAGATTAGGTGGGTGAAGGAAGATAAAGGACCGCTCATCCAGGAGCTGATTCGCCTTGTCTCGCGGGAGGCTGCTCCGGCCCATACGTAACATGCTCGATATAGTTGAGAGGCAGATCCATGGATACCGACGCCCGCGAAAAATCGGATAGACCTGCTAAGGGCAATGCACAGCGAACGAACGCAGACGACACAGGCCTCTCGTTCGAAGCCGAACCCACTGGCGTGGAAGGTTCGCCGGACCAGGGCGGAAAACGGGGTAGCGATCCTGGGAGAAGTTCGTCCTTAGCAGCCCTCACGCCGGGTCCGCCCGCAGATGTTCACCATCCATTTTGGACGCCTACGACGGCGATCCTTGTCGCGGTACTCCTCGCGCTGATCGTCGCTGCAGTATGGCTGCTGTGAGCGATTCGACGCCGATGATCGGTCGCTCAGAGGTTCTTAAATTTCAGATCCGGGATCACGCCGCAACGTTCTCGCCGGTATTAATTTCTTCGACCTGCTCCTCCATCGCGATCGAAGGTGCATAACGGCGCGTCATCTCGGCGCAGAACGCCGCGTATTCCTCGATGACCTTCGGCGGACTAGTATGGTTCGGTTGAACGCCGCGATGCTCGGGCGTGAAGCAAAACGTCAGGGTCACGTCGAACTCCGAGAGCGTCTCCATCTGGCGATCGAACCACGCCTCTGCGCCGGGTCGGAAGCTGTCCGCCCAGCTAATTCCGGTGCGCAGATGCTTGACGCCGAGACGGCGCATCCATGACGCCGCCTCCTCGAGCCGGTGGTCTTCGAAATGGAACCACTGGCAGAGACCGATCTCCGGCGTGTATCTGGAAAAAAGATCCAACGCCGGCTTCGGCTCACCGTCTTCGCGGAGCAGTCCCATGAAGAAATGACGATAGTAGGAGGAGCCCTCCGCCTCCTTATGCCGCGTCGTAGCGGGCCAGGCCTTCGGCAAATCGTACAGGCTGTACCAGTGTATCCTCGGTGCACGGCCGATCAGCAGCTCGGCCGTCCGCTCGAGGCCGAACACCTGCACCTCGTCGGCGCCGAACGTGGAGACCCCGACCTCGGAGACCCAGACGGGCAGATCGGTCACCGCGCGAATCTCATCGAGCTTCGCCGGCCATTCGTCGACCTTCCAGAGATTCCAGTCAAACGGAAAACCGTGAACGGCCACGGCGTCGACGTTGTCGAGAGCGCCGTGACGCGACATCGTCTTCATGAAACCGGGATCGATCGGTGACATGCCGCCTAAGACCCGAACGAGGTCTGCATTTTCGGCGGCCACAGCCGCCGACGCCGCGGACACCATCTCCGCAAATGTCTTCCACTCCGGATCAAGTTCGAACCACCAGTGCGACTTGTTGTTGGGTTCGTTCCAAAACATCACGGCTTCTACCATGGGCGATGTCACGTTTGTTGCTGTTACTTTATTGAAAGACCATAAGGCAAGCGCCGCATATCCGAAAGCCGTAGAGCCTCCTACAGAGGCGATTGAAGACATTGTTACGCCTGTGATCGCATCGTAACTACCACAACAACAAAGTTGCTCCGAGCCTACTCGGTGCCGTTCCAGGCGTCGAAAAAGTAAAGAAGCGCCTTCTCTCGTCGATCTAGTAAGCCGGCGCGGTTTTGCTGGAGTCCCTTTGCGAAGACCTCCTTGAAAGATCCGACCCGATGCGCTTGGACGATGTGCGGGTGGATGTAATAGTTTCTGCAAACGGCCGGCGTGTTGCCCAGCTGTTCGGCGACTTGTTTTACCATCTTGACGATCTGTTTTTCGGCCTCTTTCGGCGTCTCGGGTACGTCGAGCGAACTGAGATAGGCGGCCGCATGCACCGACGCGCCCCACGTCCTGAAATCCTTGGCCGAGAACAGCTCGCCCGTCACGGTTTTCAGGAAGGCGTTCACATCCGACGAATCGACGGGCCGGCGCTCCCCATCGTCTCCATAGTATTGAAATAGCACGTGGCCCGGCACGTCACGACAGAGACGAACCACGCGCGCCAGACGCGGATCATCCAACTCAATGGAATGCTCCTTACCGCGCTTGCCCGGGAATTCGAACGTGCAGCGGGTGCCGGAGAAATCGACATGCCAGTCGCGCAGTGTGGTAAGCCCAAACGACTCGTTACGCTGGGCGTAGGCTTCGTTGCCGATCCGCACCAACGTCTTGTCCAGTAGAAACACGACGGCAGCAAGCACCTTCTCTCGCGTAAGTTCTTCCATTTCCAGCTTTTTCTTGCAGTGCCGGCGCAAGTCGGCGAGCGTGCGGCCGAAGGCGATCGTGCGATCGAATTTCATCGCATCTCGAATTCGCGCCCACTCGGGATGGTAGATGTATTGCTTTCGACCTTCGGCGTCGCGGCCTGTGGCCTGCAGGTGCCCCTCCGGATCGTGGCTGATCCACACTTCCTCCCACGCGGGCGGTATGACCAGATTGTCGATTCGTGCGCGCAAGTCTTCATCCTGCACGTGCTCGCCGCTCGGATCCAGGTACGTGAAGCCGCGGCCCCACCGCTTTCGCGTGATGCCCGGCTCCTGGTCTGATATGTAGGACAGTCCGGCGCGCGCCGCACACTCCGCCGGATCGATGAACGACTCCGCATCGTCCGGTACGTCTGAGTTGTCACAAGCCACGTTTCAATGTACCGTCTGGTCTAAGTGCACGTCCGTTCTATCCACGCGGCGATCGGGCGTTTCTCGGCATTACCGTTTCTTTACGCCGATGTTTAGGGTCGGCGCGACGTAACTCAAACGATACCGGGCGGTTACCGGTTTGGCAGATTTTCACCACAACAATGCCCCGAAAATGGCCGTTCCATAGTGCGGGCCGGAGATCCCGGCCGATCAGTCGTTCATCAAGAAGTAAGGTGTGACCCTATGAAGAACTTGCAGGACCTCTACGTCAGTGAATTACGAGACCTGGCCGACGCCGAGAGTCAACTCATTAAAGCGCTGCCTAAGATGGCCAAGAAGGCAGAGAACAAGGAATTGAAAGAAGCGCTGCAGGAACATCTGGAGGAGACGAAGCAGCAGCACCGCCGTATTGAGCAGATCTTCAAACGTCTCGAGAAGGGACAATCCGGAAAGGTGTGCAAGGCGATGCGCGCGATCGTCGAAGAAGGAGAGAACATGGTCGAGGAGGCGCAGGAGGCGGACGTTCGCGACGCCGCGATTATCGCCGCTGCGCAGCGCGTCGAACACTATGAGATCGCGGGGTACGGGACGGTAGCCACCTACGCCGAGATGCTCGGTTTTTCGGAAGACCACGACCTCCTGGGCGAGACGCTCTCCGAAGAGAAGGAAGCCGATGAGAAGCTGAACAAGATCGCGAAAGGGATGGTGAATCGGGAAGCCGCGACCGCGTAGCGAGCGGGCTGATGCGATCGTTCTCGGGCGGCCGTTACGCGGCCGCCCTGGAACGCACCTCATTCAGGAGAGCATCGACCTGGGCCGCACGGTGGGCGTACGTGTGCTCAGCCAACACGCGCTCACGGGCGGCATCTCCGATGGTTCGGGCCCGGTCGGGGTCCAGATTGTGGACGATTTCGATCACTTCATCGCCGCTCCGCGCCACGAGACATTCCTCACCTGGCTCGAGGAAGAATTCGACGCCTTCCCACGCGTCGGTGATCAGGCAGGCTCCGGCCCCCGCTGCCTCGAACACGCGCGTAGCCGGTGAGTAGCCGAACCTCACCATGCTGTCCCTCGTGATGTTCAGCACGGTTTGCGGCGTGCAGTTGAAGGCATTGTGATCCCGCGTATACACATGCCCAAGGTACGAAATATTCCCCTCCTCCGGCACGTGCTGATCCCATCCGCTTCCGCCGATCAGGAAGCGCTTGTCGGCCATTCTGCGCGCCGGATGAAAGAAAAATTCCCAGACGCGCCTCTCCCGGTCAGGCATCCGGTTTCCGAGAAAGCCGAGATCTCCTTCGAATCGTGGATCCGGATCCACGGGATGATGCGTCGTCGGATCCAGGCCATTGTAAATGGGAACGCAGCGCCGCGCGCCGAACGCTTCATAGGACTCCACTACGGGAGCGCCGCCGCCATAGGTCAGCACCATGTCGTATTCGGGAACGAGCGAACGAAAGGCATCGTCGCCGTCGTTCTGCATGCGCTCCAGAGTGGCGGGCGCATCGACGTCCCAAAAAACGACGAGCCGTTCCGGAGACCGGAGATCCAAAACCGCCTTCTCGAGCACCTCGTCGTAGACGCCTACGCCACTCGCCTTGACGACGAGATCGGCCTCGTGCGCGAGGCGAACGGCGTCGACCACGTCGCGCTCGCTGCCGGCGTCGTAGACGACGATGTCGGCGTAGTCGGGATCCGGGATGTCGCGGTGCTTCTGCCGGTCAAATGCATCCGGTTCGTAGAAGGTCGTACGATAGCCTAGCTCGTGCAGACCGCGGATGATGCCGCGGTAATAGGTTGCGGCGCCGTTCCAGTAGGCCGATACCAGGCTCGAGCCGAAGAAAGCAATATTCATGGCTGGGTGTTCGTCTGCAGAAAGGAAGATGAACGAAGCTCCGAGAGGCCCGATGGCGCCGTTTGGCCCGTCGCTGCGCGAAGCTGATCCGCGATGAATTGTCTGGCGGCGGTCTGCGGTGTGGTGTCTCTTTCGCAGAGATACATGTCGTGCGAAGGCCTCTCGGTCACGCGAAGACCGGCCGAACGGAGCATGGCTTCTATTCCGGCATGGTTTGGCACCCACCAGTTGGTGGGGTCGCCTGCGAAAAACTCTTCGACGAACGCCATCTTCGGCCATGCCGGATCGAGGAAACCGTCGCGATCTTCATAGTCGTAGTCGGCTCGCCCGTCAATGGTGCCGTCACCCGGAATCGTGAGCGATTGAAAAATCATCGTCGTCTTCATCTTCAGCGACAGGATGTCCAGCGCGAGGAGCGGGTAGCGCAAATGATAGAAGACGCCTACAAAAAAGACGAAATCGAATCGATCCCTCAAACGCGCCAGATCGTACACCTGCATCTGCTTAAATGCGACCGATCCTTTCAAATCGTATCGGTGCGCCGCCCATTCGGCCTGGCTCAGGTAACGCTCGTCAATGTCGATGCCGAGCACGTCGGCCCCTCGTTTTGCAAGCTCGAACGTGTAAAACCCGGCGTTGCATCCGACGTCCAGCGCGGTCATACCGGTCAGGTCCTCCGGCAGGAATTTTTCGATCTCTCGCCACTTTACGGCCGGGAAATCGCCCAGCCTGTGGTCGGGCGCCGTCTGCGTGCCGTCAGGCAGGTGGAGATTGTGGAACCACGGTCCAAGTGCGGCGAGCTCTCGTTCTGTGGCAGATCTCACCGTTGAAAATTCCGTCTCCAGGGTATTGGCCATTCTTTCTAATCCGCAATCGTGGCTTTCCTTTTTGCCGTCACCTCGGCGAGGTGATCTTCCAGTTCTTTCGCCCGGTGCGCCGCCGTATGCGCCGAAAGAACCCGGCGCCGACCGCGCCTGCCGATGTCCTGGCGTTCTATATCCGAGATCTTCTGCAGGTAGCGGAGTGTGTCCTCCGCGGAGTTGCTGATCAAAATCTCGCGTCCGGGCTCAAAGATCGTTTCGATGCCTTCCCAGTAGTCGCTGATGATCGGCGTTCCGCACGCCGCCGCCTCGAACAGCCTGACACTCGGCGCATAGCCGACGCGCACCATGTCGGCGCGCGTGATGTTGAGCGTAAATCGCTGCGACGTGTAGAAGCGCCGGTGCTCCGCCGGCGGAAGGTGGTCGACGTGGTCCACGTTCCGGGGCCACTCGACGCCGTCCGGGTATTCGGGTCCCGCAACGATGAAACGCCCCTCGGGCCATGCCCGTGCCGCCTCGATCATGCGCTTCTCGAGCCGAGGTTGCCGGTCGTCGCTGTACGTGCCCATGTAACCGAGGTCGTGAGTGACGTCGCTCTGGTCCGGGTAGTAATCCCCCGGGTCGACCGAACAGTAGAGCGCGCGGGCGGCGGGCGAACCGAATTCTTGCTCGAGCCGGTCGAGTATGCGTCCGCCGGTAAAGGATAGGTAGAGGTCGAATCGGGCGATCAGCTCGGGATCTACGTACTCGTAATCACCTCTGTCGATCTTCGCCAGGGTGACGGGCGTATCGATGTCGTAAAACGCCGTTGGGCCGGACGCCGTATCGAGGGCCCAGTTTGCGACCTCCACGCCGTCAGGCACAAACGAGCCCACGATGACGAAATCCGCATCGCGGAGTGTAGACGTATGAAGCTCTCGGAGCTCGTCGATACTGTCGTACAGGGAAAGCCGACAGTAGGGTGGATTCGGCATGTCACGATGGTCTTCATACCATGGAACGTTCCGCTCGAGAAACGTGATACGGTGCCCACGGCGACACATTTCGCGCAGCAGCGATCGGTATGTGGTCGCGTGGCCGTTGCCCCATGATGAGCTGATCGATAGACCCAGGACGACGATAGTAGATCGACGCCCATGTTCGCCGTCCGGCGGATCGCCGCGGCGGCTGCTTATTTCTGAGGGATTCTGCTTCGCCTTGCCGGTGAACGTCATAGGTAAGTCTGCTTTGCGGTCGTCATGGACGTCACGCCGCGGCGGCGTCGGTCTGCTTGAGGCCGAGCTCCGCGCAGACGGCCATAAGTTCGTCGACGCGGTGGGCACACGTGTGCCTCTTCAGCACTGTAGAATGCCCGTGAGCGGCCAGCTCGGCCGCTGCAGCCGGATCGTCCAGCAGCGTGCTGATGTGCTCCTGCATTTCGCGGCCGGTGCGGGCTACGAGATAGTCTTTGCCGGGCTCGAAAAGATGTTCGGCATCGTCCCAGGGCGCACTGATGAGCGGGATACGGCACGCCAAGGCTTCGAACGGCCGGATCGTCGGAATTCCCGGAAGCGCCTTCGTGTAGGGCCGGCGCGGCACGTGAACCGTGAGTCGGAACCGAGAAAACACCGCCGGGACCTTATAATTCGGGAGCCATCCATGATACCGGATACCCGACCTTAGTAGCGCATCCCGAGCGTGCTCGGGATACCGCACGCCGTAGACCGCCGTGCGAAGTCGAAGGCGCCGCACCGGCTCGATCAGGAACTCGCGCAGCTCCTCTGCACGTTCCTCATCGCCCCAATTGCCGATCCACGCCACGTCCCCTTCAAGCAGTGTCGCGTCCTGCGGCTTAAATACTCGAGTATCGGCCGCTTCATGCCAGACCCAGGCGCGGCGCGTCCAACCTCGTTTCAAATAGACGTCGCGCACGATCCTGCCGAACGCGAGGACGCCGTCGTAATGACGAAGATCGTACGTCTCCATCTCCTTGGGCGCGGTGACGCAGCGATGATGCGTATCGTGGAACAGCAGCGCATAGCGGAAGCCCGTTCGATGCCGGTGCTCCCCGATACGGCGAATGAGCTCTCCATCGTTCCATTCGTGCACGACGACGAGGTCGACGTCGCGAAGAGCCGCGTTCAAATCGAGCGTCGCGAGATCGTATTCGATGCTCCGCAAGGAAGGATAGAACCGGCCAAACGCCTCGATCGGAGCCGGGCCGTGTTCGCCGATGAGGTTGCGTTTGCTCCAGGCGTCTCGCGACTCCAAAATGCGAAGCTCATGCCCGCGGAGCATCAGCTCCGACGCCACGCCGCGGAGAAAGTGCGCATTGCCGTGGTTCCAGTCTGAAACCAGGGAATGATAGAACAGCGCGATTTTCATGGTCTCAGGCGTTCGACAGGTTCTGAGGACGGGGTGAGAGAGACAGGCCGAGGTGCACGATCGCGCCTACCCATCTTCTCTTCAGAGCGCAGACGAGCGTAAATCGCGAGGTATGATGCCACCATCCTCTCGGGGGCGAATTCTTTTGCGCGCCGGGACGCTCGGGCAGCGAAGACATCGAGCCGCCGGGGATCCTGTGAAAGCTCGTTCACAGCCTGGGCGATCGCGCCGACGTCGTTCGGAGCCACGAATACGGCCGCATCTCTCCAGATCTCCCTGAGCGTTGGGATGTCGCCGAGCACGAGGGCACAGCCTGCGTGGGCCGCCTCGAGCGCCGTCAGACCAAACGGCTCGTATCGCGCCGGCAGAACGTAGATCGAAGCCCGTCCCATCCAGCGCCCCAATTCGGACGAACTCAACGTGCTCAACAGCCGGAGCACGTCGAACCGAATTTCGCCACCATCCGGATTTTTGACCGCGCCGGCCGCGTACACGGGCCAGGCTATCGATCGGGCGGCGGCATCGAGCGTGCTCACATTCTTGGCTTCGTCCCATAGACGGCCGGCCGTCAGCACGAAATCCTCACGGGGAAGCGGACGAAGCACCTCGGTACGCCGCGCGTTGTACACGACCCCGACCGACCGGAATGCTCCGTAGTGCCTCTCAAGCTCCGACAGCATTGCGCACGTCGGGGCGGTGACTGCGTCGGCCGCCTTGAGGCCGCGCGCTACCTCGGTGCGATAGGTTCTCCACGCATCCGGCGGCGCTTCGCCGCGGACGGCATGAAACCACGACCACACGCACGAATGCCCCACCACCAGGACCGGGGCCGCCCATGGGAGAGCACCATGCGCATATCCGTTCAAGTGGATGACGGCCGGCTTGTAGGCCGCTTCCAGACCGAGCAGCCATTCACCGGATTTCCGCACGTCGGCCCAGGGATCCTGCATCCACTCGAGCTTATAGGGCCTGCATTCGAGGCGAACCGTCTTGATCGCCGCCGCAGCATCTCGCTGGCTGCTTGACGGCTCCGCGCCCATGGCCGCCAGGACCACTTCTACGCCGCGCTCGCCGAGAGATCGGGCCAGCTCGAGGGCGTACATCCACACCCCACCGACGGTGTCCGTCGTCATCAGCACGGTATACGGTTTGCCGCCGGCATTCTGCATAGCCTTCATCGTCCGTAAATCCTGTCGATGGTCCGAGCTACGTCGATTACATCCTCTATTTCGCTGTCGTAGTGCGGACTCTCGGCAAGGCGCGCGATGAAATCGAAGGCCGCTCGTCCCCCCCACTTGTCGGGCGGTTCGGAGAGAACCTCCGTCCGTGCGCCGCGAAGCAGCTCCGCGGTGAAATCGTAGAACGATCCGTTCACGTTTCGAAAGGAGGCCGTGCCTTCTGTGCCGTAAAAGGACGCTTCGATCACGGCGTCTCGGCCGCAGGAGCTATGCCACGAACAGGCGAGCCTCGCCACGGCCCCGTCCGCAAGGTCGATGTTCGCCTCCGCGAACTCTTCTATTTCTTTGGAGACCGACGTGAGACGCCGCCCCTCACGAAAGAGCGCACTCGTCACGAGACGGATTTCGGGCTTCTGGAGCGTCCAGTGCAGCAGATCGACGAGGTGTATGCCCAGGTCGATCACACATCCACCACCCGAGAGCTCGAGATCGAGGGCCCAGCTTTTGTCCGGGCCGTAGGCATTGTGGAAAACGAGTTCCGCGGCGAAGACTCGGCCGATCTCGCCGGAGCGTACCGCATTGCGTACGGCCCGCATCGCGCGCGTGTGCCTATAGGAAAGGTCCACCCCGAGCAGGCGGTCGTGCCGTCGGGCGGCGTCCACCACCTGTCTCGTCTCGTCGGCGGTGCGTCCAAGGGGTTTCTGGCAGAACACCGACTTTCCGGCTTCCAGCGCGCGGATAGCTTGTTTTGCATGCAGGCCACTCGGGGTCGCGAGCACCACGGCGTCAACGTCTTCTCTCAGAACGGCGTCGAGATCGTCGCAGGAGGCGGCACTCGGAACCAGTTCGTGGGCGCCGCGAAGGGCGTCGCTGCTCGGATCGGCGATGACGGCCGCGTCGGCGCAGTCTTCCTCCAGGATAGCCTTCATTCGATGGAGGCCGATCCATCCGACGCCTACGAATGCCAGGCGAGGCTTCACGTCTGTTGTCGCCGTTAGGTTTGTCATGCGTCGGTGCGGATCAAGGCCTTGACGAATCCGTCCGGACGATCCCGAAGTAATTCGAGTCCTGTGCCGAGATCGTCGAGCGGGACGGTATGCGTGAAAAGCGGAAAAGGGTCGAGGCGCCCGTGCTCAATGGCGGCAATGGCATCACAGATGCCCTGCGTGTACATGGCCGGATCGCGCTCGTGGGCATTTATGACGTCGAGGCCTCGCCAATTCCAGAGCTGCACGTTCACTTTTCTGAGTCCATCCTGATGATAGCCGGCGATGACGAGCCGACCTCGTTCCGCCGTGAGCTCACCGGCCAGATCGAGCGGCCATTGCATACCGGTCGCCTCGATGACGCGCTCGCATAAACGTCCGCCCGTCAATTCCTTCACCTGATCGATGATCTCGTGTTGATCGTCCATCACCACGACCTCGTCGGCACCGGCGGCGCGGGCGACCTCCAGAGAAAACGGACGACGGGAAATAGCAATCACGCGCGCTCCTGCGGAGGCGACGAGCTGCGTCAACAATGCTCCAAGGAATCCAATGCCGATGACCGCCACCGAATCGCCCGACCGGATATCGCATCGACGGAAGACGTTCATGGCGCAGCCGAGCGGCTCACCGGGAAAGGGCCGTCCATGAAGCCAGTCGGGCAACCGAACGATTTGATCGTGCGCGGCGATGTCGTATTCGGCGAAGGCGTTGTGAGAGAGAACGGCGACGCGATCTCCGGACTCGACATTTTCGACGTCGTCCCCAACCGCATCCACCACGCCCCAGCCTTCGTGTCCGGGCGAGCCGCTTTCCAGGGGATAATCGAACCACTCGCGACCCTCCCACGTGGGAAGGTTGGATCCGCACACGCCGCAGCCTTCCAGGCGGACGCGAACCTGGCCCGCCGCCGGCTCCGGTAGGGGCCGCTCTTCGACACGCACTTCACCAGGAGCCGTGACCACGGCGGCGCGTATCACGCGCGTTTCCGCGCCGGACGGGTGGCGAATAGCTAGAGTGGGTGATTCCATGCGTTGAATGCCTATTAATCTAGTCGACGAGCACGGGAGCGTTAGTGTACAAGCTGCGGGACGATGACGGGGCTTTCCTCCACCATCCATTCGTACAGCCTGCCTATGCCCTCCCGGACGGCGACGTCCGGATGCCAGCCCGTCATGCGTTGCAGCTCGGAGGTGTCGGAGACGTAGTACTTCTGATCGCTCGGACGCCATTCGGAGAAGCTCACGTCGGGTAGACGTCCATGCAGGCTTTCGATGACGTCTAGCACCTGAAGAAGGCTCACAGCCCGGTCGGGCCCGCCTCCGACGTTGAACGCCCGGCCGCGGGTGTGCTCGATCTCGTTCATGGCCATGATCATCCCGCGGATCAGGTCGTCCACGAAGAGGACGTCGCGAACCTGCCGGCCGTCGCCGTAGATGGTGATGGGCTCATCGCAGAGCGCGCGCATCAGGAAATGCGCGATCCATCCCTGATCTTCTGTCCCGAACTGATGCGGGCCATAGATGCAGCTCATCCGAAACACGACCGTGGAAAGATCGAACATCCGGCAGTAGTCGAGGACGTACTCATCCGCCGCCCCCTTCGAACATCCATACGGACTTTCGAAGTCCAGCGGACGGTCAGCGGCTATGCCGCGGGTGTACCGCTCGTCGAGCGGGTGATAGGCGGCGTCGATCAGGCCGAGGGGCACGTCGTCCAGCGCTCCGTAGACTTTGTTTGTCGAGGTAAAGAGCAGAGGCGGGGCGCTATCGAGTTTTCGCAGCGCCTCGAGGACGTTCAGCGTACCACGTGCGTTGATCTCAAAATCTTCTTGTGGATGATCGACCGACGACGTCACGGCCACTTGAGCGGCGAAATGGAACACCTGATCCGCCTTTAGCACGGCGTCGAAGACGGCCCATGGATTGCGAATGTCCTCGAGCTGAACCTCTATTCGGTCACCGTATGCTCGGCACAGCCATTCAAGATTCTTTTCCACGCCGGGCCGAGACAGATTGTCGAGGACGCGGACGGTTCGTCCGCTTTCCAGGAGCCTCGCTGCGAGGTTCGTCCCAATGAATCCGGCCCCACCGGTGATGAGCGTGTAGCGATGTCCAGCCGATCCGTTCGTGTGTACGGATACGGGCTTGAACGGGCTTATCGAGCCGGGCACATGCCCGTTTTTGGAGTGGCCGTTGAAATGGCCGGCTGCCTGGCCATTCGTGTCACGGTGAAGATCTCCCGCGTGCCGCCGACCCAGATCCGCGAGATCGTGCACGGCGGTAATGCGGCCTTCGGCCCAGATCCGCGAGAGCAGCTTCGAGCGTCCGTCGGCACGAAACAGCCCGAAATGGTAGTGCCTTTCGTCGACGTGAAAGCCGTCCTGATGTGGCACGGCAGGATCGAGGTCGTGCGCGGAATACCAGTATACGCGCTCGGCCGGCGCATCCAGCAGATCGACGAAGGCCTCCACCTGCGCAAATTCGTCGTTCTTGGTCGTCGAATAGCCGGCCTCCGTGATCCAGATCTCCGCATCCAGATCGTGGAATTCGAGCACGTTCCGAACTTTCGAAATCGGAGTGGTCCAATCGGTCCAGTCAAATTCCCACGTGCCGGGAAAGCCGTGGACCCCGACGGCGTCAAAGAATTCGAGGACACCGGTTCGGGCGAGCAGGTCCAGCCAGGCAGGATCCGTCGGACACATCCCGCCGAGGACGGTCTTCTTCCCGCGTTCTCGACTCCAGTTTGCGGCCGCGGCCACCATCTCGCGGAAGACGGCCCAACCGGGGTCCATCCTCCAGTCCCAGTCGTTCAGGTTGTTCGGCTCGTTCCAGAGCTCCACCCACTCGAAGTGCGTGCCGTACCGCGTGATGATCGTATCCAGAAAATCCGCATAATCTTTCGGATTCCGCGGCGGCGAGCAGGTCTTCGGTTCGATCCCGAGCGAAGGCGGAGTGTAGGTGAAGCACGGCAACACGTCCACGTCGCGGGCCAGACGCGGCATGAGCCAGTCATACCACGCTTCACCGGCGTCCGAGAAGTAGTCGGCCCAGGAGAAGCCCGTCCGGAGGTGGGATAGATTCAGGCGTCTTATATCCGTGAGCACCCGCTCAACGCGCTCATGCTCACCCGGCCTGAACCACTCGATCACACCGATCGCCGGCCCTCGTTCACTACTGCGTTCATCGATCATCCTCTCCTCCTATACCGTCAGTCCTCGTTCGGCCAGCTCTTCGCTCGCCGCCTCGGCGTAGTCTTCCGCAACCTGCCCCTCGATCCACTCCGCGAGCTCCTCGAGTCCGTCAGCGAGCTCGACTTTCGGATCGTATCCAAGCACGCGCCGTGCGTGGCTGACGTCGGCAAAGCAGTGTCGAATGTCGCCCATCCGGTATTTCCCGGTCACCTGGGGCGCGATGTCCTGCATCCCGAGGACGCCGGCCGCCATTTCCGCGATCTCCCGGATGGTGTAGGCATGGCCGCTACCGACGTTGAAAACTTGCCCGGCCGCTTCCGGCTTCTCCAGGGCGAGCCGGCACGCCTGCGCCACGTCATGTACACTGACGAAATCGCGTTTTTGAAGGCCGTCTTCGAAGAGGAGCGGTGGGCGTCCGTTCAACAAACGTGACGCGAAGATCGCGAGGACGCCGGTGTATGGATTTGAGAGGGCCTGCCGCGTACCGTAAACATTGAAGAAGCGCAGCGCGACGGCATCGATCCCATACGCGCGGCCGAACATGAGACAGAGTCGCTCCTGATCGTACTTGGTCAGTGCGTAAACCGATGCGAGGGAGGGTGCCTTGGATTCCGGCGTCGGATGAGGCCGCAGCACATTCCCGTCTTCATCTCTTAGCTCCCAGTTTCCCGTCTTGAGCTGTTCGAGCGAACGCTCGCGCGGCGCCACCGGACGGCCATCCGGTCCGCAGCACAGGCCCTCACCGTAGATGCTCATGCTCGAGGCCACGACGAGACGTTCGACGGGATGATCGTTCAGCGCCTCGAGCAGTACAGCCGTACCGACATCGTTCACGCTCGTGTAGCGCTCGATCTCATACATGCTCTGGCCGACGCCGACGACCGCTGCGAAGTGTAGCACCGCGTCCACACCTTCCAGCGCGGCGCGAACCATTTCAGCGTCGCGCACGTCGCCGACGATCAGCTCGACGTCGGCGTCGAGGTAGTCGGGCCTCGTCGTTAACCGGCCGTGCACCTGTACGGCAAGATTGTCGAGTGCGCGGACGTCGTAACCGTGCGCAAGCAGTTCATCTGCGACGTGAGAGCCGATGAATCCGGCTCCTCCGGTAATAAGCACCTTCCTTCCCACGAGCACACCTCCTCCTCCTCATACATACCGGCAGACTGCGCGGGCCATTCTCGATGGATCGCAGCGGCGATGCCGGACGTGTCTGCAGTAGCGCGTACCTCGAAAAGTACACGCGCTGCGCGCGGCGTCCCGGCGACGCGCTACTTACAAGCCGCCCGCCCGTGATGAGAGAATGCAAGATGGATGGGCGGGCTGAGTTTGGCGTCAGCGCATTGTGAGTAGAAGGTACTTGTTGAGGCTGCTGCTGTGCCGCCGGCGCTGTAATCAAGTAGTGAAGCGCATCCCAAGAAGTTGTTATGAGCACGAAATGGGCACGCCTGAAAATGCAATTTCGGGCGCGCTAGCTGGCCCGGGTCCACTCTTTCTGCAGCTTCTCGAGCCGGTGGTAGACCGCCTTCGTGGATCCGTCCGCATCCGACAGCATGCCGCCATTCTTTATCCACGCCTGGCCGTCCAGCATATCGTACCAGTTGACGGCCTCCACCTGCGAGTTGCTGTAGGCCAGGGTGTAGAGCCCCTCCATCCAGTCTGCCTGAAGCTCCTGGTCCCAGTGGCGGCGCCACACATACGGTTCCTCGCGAAAGCCGAGGCTGCCGTCCATGATCGACCGCTCCGACGGACCTGACGAGGTCCCGACCTCGGTAAGCTGAATCGGCCGGCCGAATTCCTCGAATCGTTCGACGAGCATGATGATGTCCTGCAGATCGCGGTGCGGAAAGTACATCTGCTGGCCCGTGAGCGTGAAGTCGACGCCCGCATCGTCGAGATCCTTCATAAATTCCCAGGGCGTGCGTTGGGGGTATTTCGCCGGACGGTCCTGGTGCTTACCCAGCTGCACGTATTCGGCGTACGGGCAACAGTTGTTGATGAGACGGTGGACGTTCGGTGCCGTATCCTTCGCCACGTCGCACGCCAGCCTGGTGATCTCGACGGCCTGGTCAGGCGTAATGTTCACCTCGTTCGCCCAGTCGTGAAACTCGTTCACGATCTCCCAGCCATACATTCCATCGCCGTAGTGGCCCACGACCTCTCGAGTGTGACGTTCGACGTATTTCAGAACTTCGCCGTAGGAAAGGTTGCGCATCCAATCGGGCGTCACCGACGGGTACGGCCAGAAGATGGGCCTGCCTTCCACCGTGATATCGTGCTCGCGGAGCCTGTTGAACAGCACGTCACGCGTGTCGAATCGCCGATCGTTCTGAATAGGCTCGAAATCCGGCATCCCATCGGTGCCGGTAATCGTGTAATAGGTGATCGTCGCGTAGTCGAAGAGGTCAGTGAACCGCTCCATAAAGATGTCGGGATCCATCTGATAGAAGGATCGCGCATCGCAACCGGTGAAGAAGTCCGCTCGGCTCGACCGGTTTGTGATCACGTGACGGGCCTTCTCCATCTCCAACATCTCGCCGGCCCACATGGCATAGTGAAGGCTTTTCTGCGCCAGCTCGCCATTGCGGGTCCTGTCGGAGGCCTTCCCGGCGTCCTCGTAATAGGATTCGGAAAGATCGAGGTGCCCCTGCAGCTCACGCGAGGGCTGCCAGCCGTTGTTCCTATGCCGCGCGAGGCGCTTGCGATTGCGAACCACGCGGCTCTTGGCCAGCTCGTAGTTCAAATTTAAAGATTCCGTGCGGCCCTCGGGCGGCAGCTCGTAGAACTCGCCCCCGTTATCGGCCGTGATGAAGATGAAGCCGAAGCCTTCGACGTTCCACCGCGTGTTGATCCCAAACTTCTCGTGCCCCATCGTGTCGGAAATCACCACTCGATCATTCGTATCAGCCACGATATCCGAGCGAAACGCGTCCCATTTGGTGTCGCTCGCGTAGGCCCAGTTCAGGTGCGGGCCCATGCCGCGCTGGACGTAAACGGGATCGAAGACCAGGGTTCCGGCGGCGGTGCGGGGTGCGGTGCGGCGCGGCGTGAAGATGGTGGGGGCCGTCGTAGCGCCGGCCGCAGCCAGAGCCGCACCTCCTAAAAATGCAGTCTTGAGAAATGTTCGACGGTCTTGCGGCATGGTATCAAGGATGGTTCAGGGCGATGAGGAGGAAAGGGAGAGCGCGTCATTCTGGAAGCCATACTACCGACCGTGTAAGCACGTGCCGCCCCACTGAAGCTCGAACGAAATAGACACCGGGCTGAAGGCGTCTGCCCGCATCGTCCACGCCGTTCCAGACGAGCTCATAAGCTCCTGAAGTGCCTCGACGACTGGTTCGGACGTTCCGTCCAAGAAGATCATAGATCTGAACGGTCACCGGCGCCTCTTCTGTGGTCCGAACGCGAATGACGACGTGCTCCCGTGCGGGCGATGGATAGATCGTAAGCTGCGGCGGCACAGCCGGTCGTTCGACCTCGGTTGATGTCGACGTGCTCTCCGTGATAAGTAGCCGCTGATCGGCCGGGACGTCGTTTAGCGTCTGCACGATTCCTGAAGGCCAGCGCACTTCAATGCTGGACGCGCGAGTGTTCGTCCCCAGGCCGAAATGGGCCGACAGATCGTCCCCCCCGCCATGGCTCGAGCCGCTGCGGACCTCGTGCGTCTGCACGCGGCCGTCCGGCGTCGTAACACGAATGCGCGCCCCGATGCCGTCCCTGTTACTCTTCCTGCCATCTAAACGAACGACTAGATGATGATGAGCGTTGTCGCTCTCATTCCTCAGGAGGGAAACAGATTCGCCGAAATCGGCGACAAACAAATCGGGCCCGCCGTCGCCATCGTAGTCTCCGACAATGCTCGTGCGGCTACGTCCCGGCAGGTCCGTGCCGCTCACCGACGATACGTCTTCGAAGGTTTCGTCCCCGCGGTTCCGAAACAGCACGTTCGGCATCGGCTCACTTTGGTCCGCGCGTAGTATCCCCGCTGTGACGTAGAGATCGAGCCGCCCATCAAGATCGTAGTCGAAAAAATTGGCGCCCCAGCTATACGTGCCCTCGAAAGGACCCTCTGGATCTCTCGGATTGTAACCAACGAAGACGCCGGCTCCCTCCGCCGCATCCGTGAACGAGCCGCCGTCGTTTCGAAGAAGCACGGTCCGGCGGCCGATGTTGGTATAGAAGTGGTCGATTCTGCCGTCTGCGTTGAAATCACCGGATGCCAGGCCCATTCCATTCGGACATGCGGCGACACCTGCCTCCTCGCTGACCTCGGTGAACGTCCAATCGTCCATGTCGCTTCCGCCGTCGTTTCGGAAGAGCATAATCGGTTTGGCCCGCGAGGGACCACCGAAACAATCGTTGATCAGCAAAAGATCGACGTCGCCGTCGTCATCGAAATCGGTCCACCCTCCTAGAAATCCGAATCCACTCAGAAAATCAGAACCCAGCAGATGCGAAACGTCCGCGAACGTCTCGTCTCCGTTGTTACGGAAGAGCCGATCACGGCTGCTATAAGAGAGCCCCTGGAGGGACATGTGGTTGGCTACGTAAAGATCAACGTATCCGTCGTTGTCGAAATCGCCCCACGAGGCGGACACGCCGCGCTCCGAAGTATGCTGGGCGATGCCGGCGCTTTCTGAAATGTCTTCGAATCGGACGCCGTCGACGTTCTTGAGCAGAACGTCCCGATCGGAGTTGGCGAGGTATAGATCCGGCCAGCCGTCGTT
This sequence comes from uncultured Rhodothermales bacterium, assembly GCA_964487555.1. GTDB lineage: Bacteria > Bacteroidota > Rhodothermia > Rhodothermales > VXPQ01 > CAZART01. The sequence continues at coordinate 30,670 of CAZART010000019.1, read as the reverse complement.
GTTGAAATCGGCAACGGCCACGCCGGCGCCGAAGTGGGTAGAATCCGCGGCGTCCATTCGCACGGCCACGTCGACGAATCGGCCGTCGTCGTTTCTGTAGAGCCGATTCGCTCCGTGTCCCTGCGTCACGTAGAGGTCCAGATCACCGTCGCGATCGTAGTCGAGCCACGCAGCGCCGGTGCCGATGCCCATCTTCAATACGTCTACGACCCCCACATGATTGAAGTGGATGCCCACCTCAGCAGTGACGTCTCGAAACAAGGTGTCGGCCTCAGGTGCAGCCGATTCCGCGGGAGGGCACACGAGTGCAGCCGTCGCCCACAAGCAGAAACAGACGGTTCCGATCCTCATACGTCCCCTCCGCACTCAATTAGACACAAGCATCGAGGTGCTGCTTTCCCAGCCGGAGCCCCTCCTTTACCCGCTCCTCCGTTCCCTCGTACTCCGGGTCCTCGTGTTCGATGGACAATGTTCCGTCGAACCCGATCTGCCGAAGCGTTGTGATGAAAGCCTTCCAATCCACCTCGCCGCTGCCGGGCATCCGATAGCGCCACCAGCCGGAGTGCCACGGATTATCGCCGAGCTGCTCGGCCAGTATGCCGTAACGGTACTTGCCCTCCGGCATGATCTCGGCATCCTTGGCATGCGCGTGAAAAATGCGGTCCGCGAAGTCCCGGGCGGCACGGTGATAGTCGATTCCCAGCCAGTAAAGATGAGAGGGATCGAAGTTCAGGCCGAAATTTTCGGCAGGAACCTCGTTGAAGAGAGCATCCCAGAGCTCCGGCGAGTAGGCGTAGTTTCCGGGGAGCCCGAACTTGGCCCAGTTATCCATCGGACAGTTCTCGATCATGAGCTTCACGCCGCGGTCTTCGGCGTATTTCACCAGCTCGCGGAACAGCCGGCCCGCCTCTTTCAGGACGAGGGCTGGTTTCACAGGGCGGCCGCCGACGAACGTCCCGACGAGACGGACGTCGAGCTGCGAGGCGGCGTCGATCACCTTCCTCAAGTGCTCGTGGTGCTCTCGCCTCTTCTTTGTATCCGGATGCAGATTATTATCGTAGTAGGCCATCGCGGAAATACGTATGCCGCTGCGATCAAGGACGTCGCGTGCACGCGAAGCATCGTCCTTCGTCATCGTCACGACGTCCAGTTGTCCGGCTACGTGTTTCCGCCGGCTCTTGCGCGGCCACGCTGCCAGTTCTATGGCATCGAATCCTTCGCCCGAGGCCCAGGACACCAGATCTTCAAATGGGACCTGCGGCAAGCAGGCCGTCAAAAAGCCTAGCTTCATGGATCTCTCGTTTCTTCGTTCGCAGTCACTTCGGCATCGGCTTTGTCACGCGTCCGGTCGAGAGAATCGTCCGCACGCGGCTGGGTGGAACCGCGCTCACCGACCGGCACAAGGCGAATGTCTCGACCGGGCGGCGCTGCGGCCAGACTTTCGGCGCGCTGAATCATGCCTTCCAGCACAGGCGTGTCGATTTCGTGCGTGGTTCGATAGAGAACGAGGGCGGGGACGACGCCGAGCTCACGGTAGGCCGATTCCTGCCGCTCGAACACACTGCTCGACGGATGCTTCGTGAGAAGGTGCGCCGTGAGGCGCGTAAACTTCCGAAATAGATAAGCGGATACAGGGTGCACATGCCGCCACTCCCTTGCCCCTTCAAGCCCGTGAATTCCCGCGATACTGTCGATCCCATGAATCTGTGCCATGGGAAGCGCCGGCAGAATCTGCTCGTGGAGCCCTTCACCGGCAAACAGCACGTCCGGAAATGATCGTTGGAGCCGCTCGACGTGGCTCCGCATACCTTTCACGAAATTCGGTCCCTCACTCACATTGAATGCAAGCAAGGTCTGGTCGAGGAAGACCCCGTCGACGCCGTAGTGTTCAACGAGATGGCCGATCACCTCCTCCATGTGATCACCCCACTCGGTGTAGCCTGGATTGACGTAGGCGAAGAAAGGTTCTGCAAGCCAGTCACCGTCGATATCGTTGCCCCATCCCTGCCGGCGCCCGAAGGCGTCGATGACCTGCATCGATTCGAACCGCGGGAACAGAGGATGGGTATAGGACAGAGCAAGCACGTTCGTATGCACCATGACGCGGTAGCCAAGTTCATGTGCCTCGTCGATCAGCTCTCTGAAACCGGCTTCTCCACCCAGCATGGCCGAAGGCGTGTAATCGGGTGCGTCCGAATCAATTCCTCCGTTGGCAAATCCCGGCAGATACAGAAGCGTGCTTGACGGCGGATGATGCCCGGCGAATTCACGAATTCGCTGCTGCATCTCTGCAAATGTGTGGAGCGGTTCGGGCCGCTCCTTGCTCGCGCCCCAGATCTCAAGGATGAAATCCACATCGTCCGCCCATTTCGGATAATGCGGATGCTCTGCGAAAGGAATGAGTCCGAATTCCGCCTCCAGCCAACGCCTGTGCGTGTCGGCCGGCTCTTTCCAATCCCCTTGGTATCCGTCGAAGTACCATGCGGCCGAGATCGCCGTTGAGTCGAGCGAAGCATCGGCTTCAAAGCCGAGCCCGAGGCCGAAGTGACCATGCTCATGTGCCTTATTGACCCGCAGCAGCTTCAGGACAGGCTCGGTATCGAGCGTACGAAGCCAGACGCCGCCGCCGCCGGAAAGCTCGCCTACTCCAAATTGTGCGTTCCACCAGAACGGATATTTATAAGTCACCTGCGTATCGGCGGGCATGTCGTCCCCGAGATACTGGCCCCCAAGCGCAGGCACGATCACGCGCGACAGGTCGAGCCCTCCGATCCGCCACTCCACCATCCACATCGGCTCAGACGCTTCCGCTTTCATCCGCCAGCAGATGCCCTCGGCGACCGATTCGATCTCACACAGCAGCCGAACGCCTCGCGAATCATTCCGGAGCCGGAATTCAATCCTATCCTTCGTTGCATCGACCGAGACGACCTCGGTCGGGAAGACGGGATCCGAGAGCTCGCGCGGAAAGCGCACGAGAAAGCGCTGTCGGCTTCCTTCGCTCACGATCTGGCCCGTCGAGCGGCGAACGATCCGCTCGACGTAAAGCGGATCGTCGGCATCGACGTGGATTTCGAGCGTGGGACTGGATATTTTGATCGTGCTCATTCCTTTGCGATTCTCACCGGTTCGATGTCTTTTTTGCTGACGTCCTGGTGCGGCGTACCTCGCCGAAATAGCACGAAGTAGGTGGCCTCATCGGCGTCGACGGGCTTGCAGGCGCTGTGCCAGACGCCCGGGCGAATCACGACCGCCTCGCCCGGTTTGGCCTGGAACGCCTCGATACGGCCGTCGTCGGACATGACCGGCAGAATGAACGGCCGGTCTACCGGAATCAAGATTTCGGGCGTCTGAGCGTGCTGCTCCATCCAGGCTACGACCTCGTCATCCTCTCGATAGACCGTGCAGTAGCCAATTTCGGTTTCTCCTTCGATGCGATAATGGGCGGAATCCGACCAGTACTTGAAGGTCTCGTCGGCTGCGAGCGGCTCACCGGAGGGAACCCGCGCCACGTGGCCGAATGCCGCGTAATTTTCAGCGTTGATCCGCTTCGGATGAATCGTCTGCATGGCAATCGATGGTTGATTGTTGCTCTGCTGCGTAGGCCTTCCTTTTCGTCACCGCATCAAGATCATGCGCTTCGTCTGAGAGACTCCGTCGTGGGTCAGACGATAGAAATAGATCCCGTTCGGAAGTCGCGAGGCATCCATTCGCACCTCGTAGCGCCCGGCAGTGAGTTCATCGTCAAGGAGTATCGTGATCTCGCGGCCTAAGACGTCATACACGACCATGCGCACAGCACCGGCACGAGGTAGTGTGAAGCCAATGGTCGTGGATGGATTGAAGGGGTTCGGATAGTTCTGCTCAAGTGCCAGAAAGCCCGGCATCTCGGCGTCCGGAGACACGGAAGTAGGCACCTCGAGCACGTGATCGGCCAGACCCATAATCCGCGCCGTATACGCCGGCATAGGGATGCTGATGAACGGCAGATCGTCCGGGGCGACCTCGTAAGACTCGCCGGTGACGAGATCCGTGAGATAGTACGTTGTGGAAGCGTCCAGTTTGATGTCCTGGCTAGAGAGCTCGACGGCCGCGTTCACCGTCCGGTTGGCCATGTTGAGGGCGACGATGGCGTGGTGTTCTCCCTCCCAGCGGCGAAAAGCGAAAATGTACCCGGCAACGAGCGCCGGAGCCGTTCTGATCTCCTCCCAGCTGTTGCCCGTCAAGGCCGGATGGGTCAAGCGCACCTCCGTGAGACGCTTGTAGTAGGGATAGAGACCATGACTATCCTGGTCTCGTATCGGTGTCCCCTGGCGGAATATTCGCCACGTTGCGTAGGGATGTGTACTTGAACCGATTTCCTGGCCATTGTAGATGAGCGGCACACCTGGAAGGGCAAACAGCAGGGCGGCGGCCATCTTGGTCCGCGCGAGCCCGTGATGGTCGATGAACCGAAACGTATCGTTGTTCTCCATAAAGCGAAACACCTTCGCCTCCGGATGCCAACCACGGCCGTCATTCGTCAGCGCCCTGCGCAGAAGAGCCGAACGTTCCCCTTCGGGTCCGTCGTTGAAAATTGTTCGATTGAACGATTGGTCGAAGTCCGTCTGCCACGTCCAATGAGACACCCAGCCCTCCTCCGGGTACCAGTCGTAGGCGACGTCGAATCGACCCTCAAAGGATGAGGGCCAGGTCGCCTTGTCCTCTCCGAGTAGAAGAATTTCCGGCTTGAGGCGCTTCAGATCGAAACGCCAATTCTGCATGGCCTCCGGAGTCCGGGCATTCACCCCCCATACGGCATCGATCCGGTAGCCGTCGATGTCGAAATTCTGAATCCAAGTTCGGCCCGCCTCCATCATCCAACGGTATACCTCAGGATTCGACCAATCGATAATGACGAGGCGGTCCCAGAAGTAATAAAGAAATGGGCCGATGGTCGATCGCTCGTAGTGCTGGGAATATGGCGCGTTATCGGGTTCGGTGAGATACCAGTCGTAGTAATGCGAATCGGTGCCGTGCGCAATGACGTCCTGCGCATAGCGGTGCTCGATCGACGTATGATTGGGTACGAAGTCGAAAAGCACGCGCATGCCGTAGTCCTCCTTCGCGGATCGGACGAGCTCGCGAAGCTCCGCCGCGGTTCCGAGGTCGGGTCGGACGCGAAAGTAGTCCGTGATGCCGTAACCTTGACCCGACGTACCGGGTCCTTCTGACTGCGCTTCAAATACAGGCTGGATCCAGAGGGTGTTCACGCCCAGAGCAGCGATCTCCCCCAGCCGCGCCGTAACGTGTCGCCACTTGCCGTTCTCCTGAAAGATGTAAGGAGTAACTTCGTAGACTATCGCCTCGTCGATCCAACTCGAATGGTCATTTCGAATGTCGAAGGGCTCGATTCCGATCGAGTCGACCGTAACGAATGTGCGCGCTTTTCCCTCATTGCCCTCCGCGTCTTCGACGACGACATCGAAGTAGTATTCGCCCGGTGGTGCGCCTGTAGGGATTGTCACCGTAGCCGTCGAATCACCTGCTACGGTAATCGATGTCGCGGCGGGATTGTCGATATCGGCTTCCCACCTGAAGGAGAGTGCGGTACCGGTCGGATTCTCAAGAACGGCGCCGTTCAGCGTGACGGTCCGGCCGGCGACGTCTGCCTCAATGAATGGCTCGGGATGGAGCTGATAGCCAAGCTCCCACCGTAGCGTGTCGGAGCAGGTGGATCCATCCGAGGTGCAGGCCACGATCGCGTTTTGGCCCTCCTCCACGTGGATCGGCACGGCGAACCGGCCGTCCACGATATCGAATTCGTATGCATCTCCATTGACGAAGAGGTCTCCGCCCGAGACGTCGTTCGTAGCCACCCCGATAACCATCTGCTCCTGCAACCACACGACGGCGTCTCGCTCGCGAAATTCAATCGTTTGCGCAAAGACCTCCAGCGGAAGCGGCACAAGCACAAGTGCCGCCAATCCCAAGACGGCCACGAGATTCTGCCCGTCGCCGGCCGCTGAGTCCGTCTTCCCAAACGTGCGATCCTGCATGGCTAAAACGTGACTCCCGAGATCAGAATGATGTTGGCGTACGGCGTGGCTTCGCCTGTGCGTACGAAAAAAACATTGCCGGCGGAATTCGTTAGATCCTTAAACTGCTCATGCGCAACAGTCTCCACCTCAACGCCCGGAAGAAGCTCCTGAACGGCCTCATAGACGCCGTTGCTAACCTGCTGCATCTCGTTAGCAACCACGGCGCGCTCAACCTGAAGCTCCTCCAGTATTACACGGAGCGTCTCGAGGAAGCGCGGAATGTTGGCCGTCAGAGCTAGATCGATCACCGCCTTTCCTTGCGGGATCGGTAGCCCGGCGTCGCAGACGACAAGCTTATCGGTGTGACCCATGGCCGCGACCGCACGAGCCAGATTGGCATTGAGGATTCCGTTTTTTTTCATCCGATTGTGGAGTCGTCTGTCTGGAAAGGTCGCCTCACGCATGAGTCGGACGACGCATAATCAGTCTTCGCCGTGCATGACCGGCTGCGGCTGTTGCTTCTGGAACCGCTCCACGTCTCTGAGGAGGGGCATAGAAGTCTGGGCTCCCATCCGGGTAACACACGATGCAGCCACAGCGTTGGCGAACGGTAAGGCTTCTTCGAGGCCGTCGCCTCGGCCGATAGCATACGCGAGCGCGCCGTTGAAGGCATCGCCCGCCGCGGTCGTGTCGACTACGTTTACGCGGTACGCGGGATAAGAATGCACGCCATCGGCGCTCACGTGGACGACGCCTCGATCGCCGACCGTCAGGATTACGTGGCTGACGCCTCGCTCAAGAAGTGCGCGTGCGGCTTCGACGCAGGAAGCGGCGTCGGATACGCTGCGGCCTGTGAGCAGCTCCGCCTCCGACTCATTCGGTGTGATGTAGTCGACGGCCTCGAGAAGTTCATTCGGCAATGCGGTAGCCGGCGCCGGATTCAGGATGACCGCGGCGCCGCGCTCCTTCGCCATATGGGCGGCTCTCACCACGGTCTCCAGCGGAATTTCGAGTTGCAGCATGACGACGCCCGCACGGTCGAACAGCTTTTCCTGGGCCGATATGTCAGCCACCGTCAATTTCATATTGCTGCCCGAAACCACGACGATTTCATTCTGCCCTTCTCCGTCCACCGTGATGAGCGCAATCCCGGTGGGTGCGTTCTCGTCGACGAGTACGTTCGACAGATCCACACCTTCGGATTCCAGGCTGGATAACAGCCGCTCCCGAAACATATCGCGTCCCATCTTCCCCAGAAACGTGACGTCGCCCCCGAGCTTCGCGCAGGCCACCGCCTGGTTCGCGCCCTTTCCTCCGGGATACATTCCAAATTCATGTGCCAGAACGGTTTCGCCCGGTTTCGGAAAGCGTTTAGTCAATACGACCATGTCCATGTTGGCACTGCCCACAACCAGTACCGAGCGCATCGTAGCCTTATCGCTCATATGTCTGTGCCTCCGTTGGACTACATACAGATTAACTAAAGCTCGTCGGGATGGCGCTCGCTCAGGCGCTTGGCGTGATGGCTGCGGCCTGTAGCATGCAGACGTCGCAAATACTTTGGTAGACTACCCCGAACATGCAGCGGCCCTTCGCGAAGCACGGTCATCAGCGGATCGACATTCGTCGCGCTCTTCTTCATCATTCGTGCGGTCCACTCATCGAGCATCGCAGCGCCGTGCCGGCCGATGTCGGGCTCCTCCTCGGCGCAGTCATGCTGCTCGTGCGGATCCTTCGTGAGATTAAAGAGCATGACCGGGTCGACCATCTTGTATCCGTCGTGGTGGCTCCGGAAGTACAGGTATGCGTCGCCGTCGTGGTCGAAGCGTACGCTCCGCTGCGCGGCGTGTGCGCATTGACTCATGACGAGATAATCACGGCCGCGATCTCGGCCGTCTCGAAACGACGACGCGAAGGACTCGCCGTCCCAATTGTCAGGAACGGTCCCCCCCGCGAGCTCCACCAGGGTAGCACTCCAGTCGAACTGGTAATGCAGCGCACGATCAGTCCGCGATCCGTTGACGCCCGGCCAGCGCGCGATGAGCGGTACCCGGCACGTAATCGCATCGGCGGTCTGATGATCACCCCATACGTTCAGCTCGCCCATGTTCTCGCCATGATCGGCGCCCACAACGATGGCCGTGTCGTCAAGCACACCCAGATCATCCAGCTTGCTCACCACCTGCCCGACGTGGTCGTCCATGTACCGTACGCCGACGTCGTAACCGTCGAACCAGCGCCTGACGGCATCCATCGAGTCGATCGTCGTCGGAAATCGGGGAAAGCCGAGAAAGTACTCCTCTCCTCCGTAACCGTGCGGCTCCTGCGGGCTGTGCGGACCGAATCCCTCCCAACCGCGCTTCCAGACATCGGGCGTCATCCAATCGGGCAGAGGGTCGTCTTCGAACGGATTCCCATAGTCGAGTGGGGTGCGGTAAGGGATGTGCGGATCCCAGAAGTTGATGTGGAGGAACCAGTCGTCATCATGACCGCGGCGCTCCAACCAATCGAGCGCGATGGGCGTGACTTCGTCCGCCCGGTCCATCCCCTCTCGTCCGGAATTGTGGATCTCATTGTACCCGGCATACCAGTGCCACGCCGCGTGTCGCTCCGCGAATGTGCTGACGCTCGCCGTGTAATACCCGGCGCTGCGGAGGCAGGCCATCCAGCTCGTGTCGTGAAAGACGTCGCTGACCCATCGGGAGGGGCCCTCCACAAACGGCTGCGCCGCCGTGCCGCCGTGATTGACCACGCCACTGCGAAACCCGCATCGACCGCTCCAAAGCGCGGTTCGCGAGGGCAGGCACGGCGCATCGCTTACGTAGACGTTTTCAAAACGAACACCCTCGGCGGCCAACGCATCGATGGTGGGACTCGTGTCGCGGTGGTATCCATAGCAACCGAGATGGTCGGGCCTCAAGGAGTCTATATCGAAATAAATGATCCGCATCTTCTCACGGGCCAGAGGTGATCGGCAATAGGAGATGACGGCAGGTCCATCTCCGATCTCCTATTTCCCATCTCCCGTCAATACATATCTATGTTCATGAATCAATCGAGGTGCTCGGAACAGACCGGAGGGCTGAGGCTCGCCCTCCAGGATGTTGAGCAGGGTGTTCGTGACCTTGATTTCAAGCGTATTCGTCCCTTCGCTGAGATCCTCCGTCACGTCGAGCTTGTACGGATGCCAGGGGGCCACACGCGACTCTCCACCATTTACCACGACCTCGAGAACGTCTTCGCCGCAATCCGCAACCAGCCACACGCGGCCCGTCCCCACGTATTCCGAGGGCACATCGACGTCAATCCGATAAATGCCGGTGCCGGAATAATAGGGATAACCGCTCTCCGTCCAGTCTCCGAACGACATTTCCCTGGGCGACGCGACGATCTCGTCGCCCTTGACGGCGAAGTTGCCGATCACTTTCAGCAGATCGAGCATGCCGTCGGTCGGCCGGGTCACGACAAGCCGGACGGCAACCACATTCTGCCCTTCCCGTAGCGACACGTCGACCTCGCGAATTTCGGCGTCGAGATAACTTCGCCGGCCATTGTCGCGAATCTCCAGGCCGTTTACGTACAACTGAAATTCGCTGCCTGAGAAACCGTCGATCATGAGCCGCGGATTCGAAGGGACGTCTCGTACGGAGAACGACGTCCGATACCAGAGTGTGATCGGATACGTCTCCTTGTCCCGCTCATGCGGCAGCTGCGGCTCCCAAGGGCCCATCTCGACCTCCAGCCAATCGGAGTCGTCGAAATCCCAAGCGGAAAAAGCGGAATCATCATCCATCACCATCTTATAACGTCCGATCGCGAGCACATTGTCTCCTTCGGCGCGCCACTCACAGCGCGCTCCGGTCGATAGCGCCGGGAGCGGCTTCTTGCCTGGACCACTCAACATGGTGCCGCCCCGCTCGGTAACGACGCGGGCATAACATTCGTCGATGGTGTCGCCCGAAAAGCCGACGAGGCGGTTTCCATCGAACTCCGTCACATCCAGATTTGAAGCCGTGACTCGCGTGGGGTCGAGATCGTCCTTGAGAACCACCACATGTGCTTCGGAGGGGGGGAAATCGAGCTCGATGTGCAAACGACTGTCCTCGACCCGGTGCACGGTGATAGGCGTGATGGTGCCCGTGTTCGGATCCCACAGCTCCGGCCTGGCAACGTTCTCGAACGTGATCTCGACCTTGCCTTTGTCTTTCTGGCTCGTATTTACCAGGTAATAAACGTCGAAGTCGTCCTTCACGCGGTGCAGGTAAAAGACGTCTTCCTCGCTGATCGTCACGTCCGGCGAGGCACACTTCCGAAGGACGTCCAGCAGGGCCTCTTCTCGCCGCTCGTCGAGGGCGCCTTCGCGCTCGATAAACTCCTCCAGCGTAACACCCGATCCTACACCCGTCTCACGCACGAGGAACTCCTGGAGCGGCTTACTCTCGGCGTTGCCGTGCGCCAGCTTCTCCGCCTTCACCTTTCGACTGTATAGACCTTCTCCTCGCAGGAAATAAAAGTTGCCTTCTTCGGCCAGATGCTGGACTTCGAACGGCTCCTCCTTATGTGCCTTGAACCGCCGGAGAATCTCTTTCCCATCCAGCCCGAGAAATCGATCGAGGTTCGAGACCGATCCGTTCTCCCCTGCTTCAAGCAGGCCGACGGGAACGAACGCATCCGCAATCACGCTTCCGCCCGCCTTGAGGAAGGTCTGAATCTTTTCATAGGAAGACGCCTTGATATGCGTCACCGGCGGCAGAATTAAGATCTCGAAAGACTCTTCACCGATGTGTATCTGCCCGTCTTCGACCTCGGCATCCGCCAGAACGTCTTCATCGACATAGTCGAAATCATAGTGCATCCTCAGGAGGATGTCCGTCAGGAATTGGAAGTCCTCTTCTATGACCTCACCGATGCGGGTCTGCTCCTGCGGGACGTAATTGATCCAGATACTATTGATCGGATACAGCATCAACGCCTTCGCGACGTGCCGTCCTCCGGAGAGGATGTGCGACAACCTCGCGTTATAATCGGTAAATCGGTCGTAGTATTTCCACCATGTGTGGTGGTAGAACTGCGAAGGCGGCCAGTCGCGCTTGCGCTCACCTTCAATCGTGTAGTGGTATCCGTGATTGTTGAATAGATTTACACCCAGGACATACTCCCAGTTGTTCATCCACTTCATCCGTTCGAGCGTGCAATTCCAGTAGGTGCCACCCATGGATTCACAGAGAAGCCGCGTCGAGCCGAAGTGGTGCGCCGCCGAGCTTCCGACCTTCAGAGCGACGTGCTGGTTCGGCTCTCGGCGTGATCCGATTTTCGGATACAGGTGGTCGACGCCGATGAGGTGCATGTGCTGGAGGTACTTGAAAAAGTTTCCCTCGCAGCGCGCCGCCAGACGCAGATGTTCCTCAAACAGGAGATGGCCGGTGAAGATGACGCCGTTTTCGTCGCACCAGTCACGGAGCCGCTTGTAATACGTTTCAGCGTACTGCTCCGTCAGTGTTCGCCAAAAGTCGTATCGGATCTGAGCGGTCTTCTCGCCCATGTCCAGGTAGAGCGCCGGAAGGTGAGGCTTCAGACTATATCCGCGCCGATCCCGGAAGATCTTGAACATCTGCTTCGACCACGGCACCACGTAGTTCAGGACGCCGACGTGGTAGTAGAATATCGCCGGTTCGTCCGTGAAGAAGCCCGGAACCGACTTTCCGAACTCTTGGCCCACCGCCTTCTTGTATTTCTCGTGCGTCAGCTCAATGAACTTCTCGGTCGCAGCCGGATCGAGCGTGTCGATATAGTACGGCGCCTCTTTCTCGAGAAAGTACATCAGCACCCAGTCGCCGGCCGGTGCCTCCCAGGCGATCGTCTTCTCCCACGCCAGATACTTGTGAAGATCCACCGTCTCTTCGATAACGCTGTCGTACTGTTCGCCGCGCACGCCGTAAGCGGCGATCGGCTTTGAGTTGCCCGTCGGAACGTAGCGGTCGTCGTGCGCCTCGAGGAACGTGAAGATAGGACCTTCCAGGCGCAGGGGAACGAGCTGGAGATAGCGCTGCCCGAGGTTAGAATCGGCCTCGATCACCTGCCGCTCGGCCGTGCCGCTCGGCCAGTCCATCTCATCGTAAACCCAGGCATCGATGCCGATCTCCTTGGCCTTCGCCACGCAGAACTTCACGCGGTCGAACCACTCATCCGAGAGGTATCCGACTCCGAGCCCCATCCTTCCGTGAATGAAAAGACTCCGCACTCCACGGTCATAGTATTCCCGGAGCTGCCATTCCATTTCATCCTTATCGAGATCGCCATTCCAGAACCAGAACGGCACGATCCCCATTTCGAGCGGCGGCTCCGCAAAGTTTTCGCGCGTCAACTCCACGCCGCCGACGACTTTATCCTGAAATGCCATCTATACCAGATTCGCTAAACAATTGAATGATACCCGAACAACACATTACGAAGGCTAATACGCGAGCGTGAGTGATAGCCGATGCGGCGCGTTTAGGAATTCGTAATCGACGTACGCATAGTCAATCCGGACCTGAAGGCCTGAGACATCCGGGCTCAGTCCGAAGCCGAACGATGCCTTCCCCTCCTCATAGTTGAAGCGATAGCCTCCTCGGACGAAAAACAGGTCGCTGAAGGCATATTCGCCGGCGAAGTGGTAGCGTTCGTCGTAATCGTTCGAATTGATGGCCTCCAGCACGTAGACGAGCCGGTGGGCCGGACCCACGTCAAACACGCCTTCGGCCGAGCCGATTAGATCGCCGGAAACTCCGACGCGAAACAGCAGCGGGATATCGTAGCCGTCAACACGGTCGCTCTCTTCACCGAGATAGTCGATGGCGCCGGAAAAATTCTGCGCGCTCATCGCCAGGCGCAGACCTTTGAAGCCCATGCTGTAGTTTGTGCCGACGTCGAACGCGAAATTGCTCGCTGAATATTCCCACATGCTTTCGTGGACAAATTTGACGGTCGCGCCGATAGCCAGTCGATCGGTAAACTCCCTCGAATAGGTAAGGCCAAGTAACAAATCACTGCCCGTTACACTGCCGCCCGTACGGGTGTCCTTCGACTCGTCCCCCGTAACGAGCGCCTCCGGAATGGTCCCGAAGTCCAGCGAGGCGACGCTGAGCGCAACCACGCCGACGCCGGGCCACCGATATCCGATCGCCCCTGCAACGACGTTCATATCCGCCAGCCAGCGCGTGTAGTTGAATGCTGCTTCCATCGATTCGATACCCGAGACGCCCGCCGGATTCCAGAACGCCGCATTTACGTCTCGCACATGCGCGATGCTCGCTTCGGCGAGCGATGCCTGGCGTGCCCCGATGCCGATCTTCAGAAATTGGAATGACGTTCGGCCACCCTTGTTAAAATCATCTCGGGGCTCGAGGGAATCCTGCGCCTGAGAAGGCGCCGCGCCGAAAATCACGAGCGCAAGCAGCATCACGCCGGCGAATCCTCTTTGCATCCCTCTCCCCTTCATTAGCTGTGTCATGATTCTATACCCGCTTCAAGAAGTCGTCTCATTCGTGGCATGCGTCATCGGATGATCATGATCTTGCCTGTTTTGTTGGCGCTGACGCCTTCGGTCTCGGATTCGACATAGTAGATGTAGACACCGGGGGCGACGAGCAGGCCCGAATCGCTCCGCTGGTCCCAGGCGACGCTGCCGGACACGTTCCCGATCTCATCGGGCCCGTGATTAATCGATTTCACAAGGTCGCCGGAGATGGAGTAGATCCGTATCATCGCACGTTCCGGGAGATTGCGGAACTCGATGCGATACGGATCCGAAATGCCGAATGAACGCTCGGGATCACCGAAAACGAAAGGATTTGGAGCCACGTAGATGTCGAAGGATTCGACGGGGCCGACCGACGCGCTCGCGGCTCTCGACTTGTTATATTCCCCGCTTTCGAGCTCCGCGAGGTTGCTTACGAGCGTTCCATTGGCCGACGTCCATGGACGTGGGTCACTATCGTAGGCAGCCACGTAGTAGCCATACTGGAAGCCGAAATCCACATCATTGTCGACGAATTTGTACAAGCCTAATTCGTCATCCCAGTGTTGATCGACCTCGCTTATGGGAACATCTGCGATGAGATTCCACCACGCCCCTCGGAAGGTCGGCTCACCGGGATTACCGGGGTTGTACTGGAAATCTCTGGAGCGATAGATACGATAACCGTCCAAATCGCTCGCGCCGTCGTAGTAAACGTTTCCGGCTCCATCACGAATGGATGTCGTTTCCGCGACGTCATCCCACGTCACGGCGATGGCCGCCAGTTCAGACCCGACCGATGCGTTGACGGAAACCGTATTCGGCGCCGGCGGCGGCTCCGGTACGTCCGCAGCGAGTGGAAGGCCGTCGACCGCCGCGCCAAGGCCCCATTCGACGGCGTTTCTCGCGTGCTCGGCATTCCGGTAGATCGCCGCGATTGAGGAATCGGGAAATGCGAGCGTGTCGCCTTGAGCCGACTGCAGAAAATCCATGGCGCCTGCAATTTCGGCAAATACGAACCGAACGGATTCGCCTTCGGGAATGGTGTATGGCCCGTAGATATGGAAATAGAAGTTAAACCGATCTCCATTGTTGCCTAGGCCTTCTTGCAAGGACGGCTCCCGCGCAAAGTCATAAAATTGCTTTTTCGGCAGATTGTTACCGCCGGAATGCTTGAAGCGCTCGTGATCGATATCCTGCCCCTTAAACGTTCCACCCTTGTGGGAGCCGACGCGGAGCACGTCGGGCTTCGGAGTGGTTCGTTCGGCCCCACCCAACTCCTTCGGACTGGCGTAGAGCGCCAGGCGCCCGAACGCCGCCGGGCTCTGCAGCTCGTCGCCAAAGAATCGCTTCCACTGCTCATTCTCTTTTATATGGCCGCAGTTGTTCGGGGGTGGACGAATGCCGCCGTTGTAGTTGTAAGAGAAGGTGAGCGTTCCGTCCGTAGACACTTCATAGAAGTCATGGTAGGTCTCCGGCTGCCATCCGAAAGCACCGGCCTGCACGCAGTCCAGATCCGTATAGAAGTTGATCTGACTCTTGGTAGAGACCGACACCGCTGACTCGAAGACGAAGTAGACCTCCTTGAGCGTCTGCTGAAACGGTTCGGTGTTCGGAACGACCTCACCGGTCGAGGTCGAAACGATGTTGCCGGTGTTGGTGAAGATGTAGTCAAAGATGATGAAGTCGTCGTAATTCGGAAAGCCCCACACATACGTGCGCTGGTTGGCCGTCAAACCGATGTTCGTTTCGAATGTCGACTCGCTCAACTCCTCCGGCAGCTTCGAATCGAAGTCGTCGGACTCCAGAAAATTCTCATGCAGGACGATGTCGGGCCGCGTCTGCTGCACACCGAAGGATTCGTTGCCGACTTTGTAGAGCTCGAACGGCGTCGACTGGGGCGGGAAATCGGGCGGATTGCCCGGCGTCAGCATGTCTCTCGATACGATCCACACTCCCCCGCGAAAGTGGTGGTGATTCGCATTGGCGAAGGTATTGACCGCAAGAAACTCATTGCCGACCGGATGATGGTAGCCCGTAAATCCGGGATACAGTCCCTTCGGGCGGTTCGATAGAAAGTCCCAGCCTCCGGGATCTCCGACGAATCCGGTATTCCAGATCGTCTCCCAGAGCTTGCCGCGTCGGTGTTGGATATCTTCCCGTGCCTGCGCGAGCACGTCGGTAATTCCTACAGCGAACAGCAGAATCAGTAAGAAGCCGAGTAAAACTCCCTTTCGCGCGGGAATGGTCATAGTGTGCGAAGAGTGATCGGTCATGTCTATAGCTCAGAACAGAAGCGAGTGATCCGGAATCAAAATTCCATCTGAATGCCGAATATGGTCGACCGGGGCAGATTTCGGAATTTTGCGACGTCCAGAATCAAAACTCCGTTGGAATCGGTCTCCGGAATTTCCTCGAAGTCGCTCTCGACGAACCGCCGCTGATCGGCGCGAGAGGCCCGCTCGAACGCCTGCAAAAAGAGCCATCGTTGGTTGAAGACGTTGCGAATCTCGACGTAGGGGCTGATGCGCGTTCCTTTCACTGCGATCTCCTTTCGGATCTCCAGGTCTGCTCGCTGATCCGGCGGCCGCAGGTATTTCTCACCCTCGAACGTGAAGTAGTCCTGCCTGATTCTGTCGTTCGCGAAATTCGCCTCGTACCGAAAGACGGCGCCCAGGTCGCCGAAGACGGCCCCTAGCACGCCTCGCCAGTCTCCCGGCGTCTGGTAGGAAATACCGGTCTTGAACCAGGGATTGTAGTGATGAAGGAAGTCGCCGGAGGCTGGAAACTGCCGGTAGTCGGGACCAATGACGTTCGGCTCGCCCGACGTACCTTCGATGCCGAATTGATTGGTATAGCTGGCATAGCCCCAGAACGTCCCCCAGGAGTGCGTTGACGGCTTCTTCCGAAGGGAAAGCTCATAGCCCCGAATATCTCGATAATCGCCGTTTCCGTTCGTCGTGTAGGTGCCGAACGGCGTGTCGATCGTGACCTGGCGGACCGTATTGCGAATGTCTTTGTAATAGGCGGTGACGTCGAGCACGAACATGTCCAAAAAGCTACGCTCAATACCGACTTCATAGGCGATCGTTTTGCGCGGCTGCAGACTGCGGTTGCCAAGCACCCACGGAATCTGGCCTCCTTCCGGGATAAACGTCGTGAGGCTTCCAGCTCCGCCCCCTTCTCCGTAATCACCGAAGGCCGGAGCCTGGAAGAAGTGACCGTATGCAAAGTGGAGAACGGTTCGCGTGTCGATAGGATGTGAGACGCCGAGACGTGGACTCAGCTGCGTATGCCATGGCGTCTTGCGCTTCTCTCCACCCAGCGGATCGAATTCATCGACGAATATAGTGTCGTTTGGCTGGTAGAAATCGAATCGCAAGCCGACGTTCGTAATGAACCCTCCGAATTCGAACTTATTCTGGCCGTAGAGTGCGCCCTGGATGGGCTTATAGGTCCGGTCGTCAAACCGCGCCGGCAATTTGGCTTCGTTGAAGTGATCGAGTACGCGATAATTAACCTGGGCGCCTAATGTCGCATGCCAGTGTTTATTCATCTGGCTCGTAAGATCGCTCTTGAGCGACCATAGCGTATTATCGTCGTCATAACGGAAGAAATAGCCCAGGTAGTGGTATCCGACAGGATTCTGAAATCCGGCCGCGATGGGCTCACCCTCCTCGTCGACGGCTCGAATGAGATCGAGCGTGGGACCCGTCGCCTCCCAGCCGAGCGGATCGCCCGGCAGCACGCCGCGGCTCCGGCGCGCCTGGACACGGGTCATCTCAATTTCGTACAGCGTGGAGGAGCTGAGCGCATGCGAAAAACGAAGGGTCTGTCCGTTTGTGGATTCCTCCCGATGGCCCTCGAAATCATTGTAAGCGTACCGGGCCTCAAGGCCCCAGTTCAACGCCCACCAGAAGTCCGGATAATCTCCGTAGCCCCATCCTGTCTCGTCTATCCCGTAGAAGCTGGACGCGTGAATCTTCATACCGTTGCCGAAACGGTACGTCAGCTTGCCGAAATAATCGTACAGGTTGCCTTTCTCCCGAAAGGCATTGCCAAATAGAGGGGGCTCGGACCTGTATTTCGCCGAGCCGAAGAAATAAAGATTCGGAACGAGCGGTACGGGACCCCCGAGGCCAACCTCCGTCTGATACATCGGCACGTCGGTATAGTCCGTCACCGGCTGATGCGTCTCTAGGTAATTCTGAAAGGCTTCCTCCGGGGTCCATTCGCTGCGGGGATCGCTCCCGGGGATGCCGTTCGGATCCACCCACATGTCCGGATGCTCGATCCACCATTCCTCGTGGAGGGCATGCGTATTCTCCCAGAAAATATCGGTGGAGCGATCATAGAAGGCCGTGCCCCAGTGTTTCACGCCGGGCGGCTGGTAGCGACCGTCGATATAAAACTCGTACTCGTCACGTCCCTCTTTCATGATCACATTGATGACCCCCGACATGGCCTCGCCATACTGGGCGTCGAAGGCTCCGGTGATCACCTCGACCTCCTGAATGGCGCTCAGATTGATGCGGGTGTGCGACGAGTGGTCAAGCGGATTGCCGGCTCGGGCGCCGTCCACGAGGAACGCCACCTCGTCCAGCGTGCCTCCTCGAACGAATACCTGCCCATTCTCAACATTGATGGACGGGAGACTGGTCAGGACGTCGGTAAACTCCGTCGTAGGAAGTCCCTGGACCTCCGTCACGTCGAGCCGAGTAATCGACGTCGTATTATCTCTTTCCACGAGCGGGCGCTGCGCGGTAATGACGACTTCCTCACCCTCGAGGACTTGCTCCTCCATCTGGATGTTAACGTCAGCCGTCTGGTTTGGGCGTACGCGGATGTCTTCCACAACAACCGTATTGAAGCCGACAAAGGAGGCACGGATACCGTACGTTCCTGCATCGAGGTTGGCGATGAAATAATCCCCTTCCACGTCTGTCGCGGTGCCCATGGTCGTCCCGTCGATTACCACGTTCACGCCGGGAAGCGGATCGCCGGTGGCGGCGTCCGTTACCTTGCCTGCAATCTTTCCGCGGCCCTGGGCGAACAGGCTTCCGACCGTCACCGGAAGAAGTAGCGCCAGTATCAATCCTACCTTTAGGACCTGCCACCCACCCGATCGGACCCGCCACCCACCTGATCTACGTCGATTCATCGTTCTCACAGTTTCCTGTTCGTTTGCTCAAGTCACGTCACGTTATGTACGGCCGGCCGCTATGGCGCCTTCTGCCGACATCCGATCGGCCGGCTGCAAACGGCGTCATGCGGTCTCAAAAAGTAATGACGCCCTTCACGAATCCGTCGTCCTTGACGGATGCCGCGGCAAACGCCTCGTTTATCTTCACCAAAGGGAACCGGTGCGTCACGAGGGCCTCCATATCGAGCTTACCCTGCTCCAGCATGCCGATTCCTAGTCGCATTCCTTCGACGTATCTGTTGCGGTTGCGCGTATGGCCGTTGACCACGTCGAACGCCATCCAATTCCAGTAGCCCCAATCGACGGTCCGTCGCCCCCCTTGATGGAAGCCGAATACCTCGAGCTTCCCTTCCATCCGCACGAGCCGGACGGTGAGGTCGAGCGTGGCCTGAACCCCGGCGCCCTCGACGCCGATATCGACGCCGCGGCCGTCGGTAAGCGCCTTTATCTCTTCCACGACGTCGTCTCGCTCCGGGTTCAACGTGTGCGTGGCGCCCACCTCGCGCGCCAGCGCGAGTGCACTGTCACGGCGGTCAACCGCAATGAGCGTCCCTGCGCCGCTTGCCCGAAAAAGCTGGAGCATGATGAGCCCCATGAATCCGCAGCCGACGATCGCGACGGAGTCATTCAGTTGCGGATCGGCCTTCCGCACGCCGTTGACGGCGCACGCGATCGGCTCACCGAGAGCCAGATCAAACGGCGTGTCGGGGCGGAGTTTCACGACCCAGGCGGCCGGAACCTTGACGTAATCGGCGAAACCTTCACCTTCGGCGTATACGGCCACGCGATCGCCGACCTCGACGTCCGTTACGAGAGGACCTACACCCTCAACTACACCCGATACCTCGTGGCCCGCAAACCGGGGGAACTCGATATTGCTGCGACCTTCCCACATGTCGAGCTCCGACGTACAGATACCACACACGAACGACCGCACGAGAACGTCATCACTGCCGATCTCGGGTTTCGGTTCTTCCGACAGAACGAACTGCCCGGGTTCTTTGAGGATTGCGGCTCTCATATGTACGGATGCGAGCGGTACTTCATGCTAATGCGTCCCTGTCGTCAACCGTTCGAAGTCGGCGTACTCTACCGGTAGCTTCGTCCCGGCATCGCGATACGTGCCCGGCGCCTGCCGGCGATGCCGTCCGCGGCCCGGGTTTGTGCGTCATCGCGATAACCCTGAACGGCGGACGGCACGCGGCAAACGCGAACCGCTACTTCACCATCATCATGATCCTGGAGCCCACGACGTCATTATCGAGGCGAAGCTGATAGACGTACATGCCGCTGGCAAGGCCGCTCGCCTCCCAACGAACCGTGTGGACACCGGCCGGACGCGTGTCATCCACCAGGGTGGCTACGTGCCGGCCGAGAAGATCGAATACTTGAAGCGTCACCTGGCCCGCCTGCCTTAGATCGTACTCGATCGTGGTGCTGGGATTAAAGGGATTCGGGTAGTTTTGCTTCAGCGCAAAACGCTCCGGCAGCTCTGCAGCATAATCCTCTTCGACGCCGGTGACGACTACGCTTGTGGCAATCAGCGTCCCATAGGCGGCCGGCAAATTCAGGATCTCGCCGCCGGCACTTTCCCCCTCCTGCCAGGCGAACCACGCGTACTCAGCAGTCTCAAGCTCTCCCGTGGCGGCCGAGCCGCCGACGTTGAATCCGATCTCTGATCCAGTCGTTAGGCCCGGTACGAAGATTGCCGCCTCGGCTGTGATGGTCTGCATTTCGTCGTCTATCACGAAATCGCCGTTGAGCCAGTCGACGGCGTCCGTGATGATGCTGTCACCGCGAATCGTGAAGCCGGGCTCCCAGACGCGGAAGGCGTGAATGCTGTCGGCACCATGCCACGGCCAACCCTCCCAGCCGCCTTCGACGTCAAAGCTGGCATCGTGCTGTGGATCGACGCCGATGAGGATCTGGTCCGAGTTCCACTCGTCGCTGAAGAACAGCTCGTAGTCTTCGAACGTGACGAAGACGTACAGCGTGTCGTCCGAATAGAGCAGGTTGGCATTGGCGACAATGTCCGGCTCCGGCGCCTTGCCCTCATTCCAGCCGCCGGCCCAGTTCGACGTGAGGTCAAGCGTGAGGCCATCATCCCAGGGCTCATCCTCGCCCTTCACTCCATCAACGGATATGGCAGAAGGCGAGACTCTCGGCATAAGCGCCCCCTGACCAGTTCCATACGGCAATTCACCCTCGCCGAGCATAACGAGCGTCCCGTAGGCGGCGGGCAAATTCAAGATCTCGCCGCCGGCACTTTCCCCCTCCTGCCAGGCGAACCACGCGTACTCGGCCGTCTCAAGCTCTCCCGTGGCGGCCGAGCCGCCGACATTAAACCCGATCTGCGAGCCTGCCCTCAGATCCGGCACGTAGATCGCCGCCTCGGCGGTGATCGTCTGCAACTCGTCGTCTATCACGAAGTCGCCGTTCAACCAGTCGACGGCGTCCGTGATGACGCTGTCGCCCCGAATCGTGAAGCCGGGCTCCCACACGCGGAAAGCGTGAATGCTGTCGGCGCCATGCCACGGCCAGCCTTCCCAGCCGCCTTCGACGTCAAAGCTCGCATCGTGCTGTGGATCGACGCCGATGAGAATCTGGTCCGAGTTCCACTCGTCGCTGAAGAACAGCTCATAGTCTTCGAATGTGACGAAGACGTACAGCGTGTCGTCCGCGTAAAGCAGGTTGGCATTGGCGACAATGTCCGGCGTCGGCGCCTTGCCCTCGTTCCACCCGCCGGCCCAGTTGCTCGTGAGATCCAGGGTAAGGCCGCTATCCCACGGCTCATCCTCCCCTTTCACTCCGTCTACGACGATTGCAGAGGCGTCGGTTTGGGGAACGAAGGCGGCCGCCCCCGTTCCGTAAATTTGGCCCATGGCCGGCATGGCCCACAGGAGTAGGAAGCACGTCGGCGCGAGCCATCGTATCACCTTATTCATAATGTCCTCCGATTGTTGTTGTTAGAAGGCAATGAGACTGTATGGTGTGCTCTGGTAGCCGTGGTTGGATTGAATGCCCGGGCCGCTAGCCTTTCAGCCCCGAGAGCGTAATGCCCTGGATGAAGTACTTCTGGGCAAAGAAGAACACGAGCAGAATCGGCAGCGTCGCCGCCACCGAGCCCGCCATCAGGCTGCCCCATTCCGTGCCGTAGCGGTCGCGGAAGATGGCGAGACCTAGCTGCACCGTGTACATTTCCTCGGAGTCGATGACGATCAGCGCCCAGATGAAATCGTTGAAGACGGTCATGAACGTGAAGATGGCAAGCGTAGCGAGGGCCGGCTTCGCCAGCGGCACGATAATCCGCCACAGCACGCCGAATCGCGTGCATCCGTCGATGAAGGCCGCCTCTTCCAGCTCCTTTGGAATCGTCAAAAAGAACTGGCGCAGCAGGAACGTACCGAAGGCGGATGCGAGACCGGGGACGATGAGCGCCGCATAGGTATCGATCCAGCCGAGCCAGTTGAGAATCATAAAACCTGGGATCATAGTCACGTGAAACGGCACCATCATGGTCCCCAGAAAGACGTAGAACAGCACGTCGCGACCCCAGAATTTCATGCGCGCAAAGGCGTACGCCGCTAGCGAGCATGTAACGAGCTGGCCGACCGTCACGGCGATCGCGACGAACAGGCTGTTGAAATAATAGCGGCCGAAGGGCGCGGCGCCGAATGCATCCCGATAGTTCGAAACCGTGAACTCCTCGGGCCACCACGTCGGCGGATACGTGAAGATCTCCCCCAGCGGCTTAAACGACGTCAGCACCATCCAGGCGAACGGCGCGATCGTAAGCACGGCCGCACCATACATCAATACGTAGAGCAGCACGCGGCCGGCCCGCTTTGCGGCGCTATGTTGCAGGAAATCGTTCATCCTGCGCATACCCCGCTACGTTCAGCGCAAGGACCGCTATGGAGAGCGAGGGACGTCAAGCGATACCTCCGACGCCCTTTCCACGGAAATAGCGAAACTGCAGCATCGTAACCACGAAGAGCAGGGCAAAGAGCACGTACGCGATCGCGGATGCGTATCCCATATTGAAAAACTGAAATGCCTGCTCGTAAAGGTAGAACACGATGACCTTCGTCGAGCCCAGAGGGCCGCCGTGCGTTAACACCCAGACCAGATCGAACACCTGGAACGAACCGATAATCGACAGCACGAGAATAAACAAGGTCGTGGGGCTGAGGAGCGGAACCGTGATCCTCCAGAACTTCGCTATCGGGCCCGCCCCGTCGATCTCCGCGGCTTCGTAGTAATGGTTCGGAATACCGGCGAGGCCCGCAGAGAAGAGAATCATGTTGATTCCGAACGTCTTCCACACCCCTACGATAATCATTGAGAAGAGGGCCGCAGTCGGATCGTTGACCCAGTTGACGGCGGGGATGCCGAGCAGCTCCAGCGCATGGTTGAGAAGCCCGATATTCGGATGGAAGACCCAGCGCCATATCACGGCCGCTGCGACCCACGAGATGATGACCGGTGTAAACAACGCGGCCCGCAAAAACTTCTTGCCCCTGAGCTTTCTTTCCAGGAAGATCGCCGCGGCGAGCGCGATAGCCATGTTGAGAGGTACGGTCGCGATCGTGTAGACCGTCGTCGTACCGAAAACCTGCCAGAACTCCCCACTCCCGAGGAGACGCGCATAATTGGCCAGCCCGACGAACTCGCGGCTGCCGCCGAACATGTTCCACTCGTGAAAACTCAGGTAGAAGGAAAAAACGATCGGAAAGAAGATGAAGACCGAAACGATGACCAGCGTCGGTGACAGGAACAAGAGCGCGGAGATCCACTCCTTGCGCCCGCGGACGAGGCCCTCCCCCGACGGACGCGGTGAACTCACTGCCGTAATTTCGGCAGCCGCCTGTCCGGCCGTTAACTGGTCCTGCTGTGTTATGACCTCCGCCATTATCCGTCATGCATGGATCGCTCGTATCGAGTTCAGAGTCTCATTCGCCGCTCTATAGCGACCGCCCCTGCCTGAGAAGCGTGTTCGCCTTTTCCGCCGTCTCGCGCAGAACCGATGCCGGAGGCTCATTCCCGACGGTCGCTCGTTCGATCGCTTCAGCAAGCAACCGCTGTATCCGCATTGTATTGAAGTCGATCGGCCGCTGCGCCTGTGCGAATTCCATTTGCTCCACGAAGACGCGCTGGGCCGGATTCTCTTGCAGAAAAGCCTGAAACTCGGGGACGTTCACCACCGACTTGCGTACCGGCAAATAACCCGACTCCATAGACCAGAAGGCCTGGACTTCCGGATTCATCATCCACCGGACAAACGTCCACGCGGCATCCGGATTCCGGGATTGCTTAAAAATGGCCAGGTATTCGCCGGCCACGACCGTAGCTCGTTTTTCGGGGCCCTCCGGAAGCATGGCGACTCCCCAATCAAACCGCGAAAAGAGGGCCGGATATCGGGGTAGATTCCATGGCCCGTCAAGCATCATCGCGATCTGCTGCGACGCCATGACCGTCAGTGGATCTTCGCTCGTGAACGTTCGCTGGTTTTGAATCAAATAGATCGATTTCCATAGTGAGAGCGCCTTCTCCCCCGCCTCCTGATCCCAGAGAATCTCCGTCTGCGCTTCATCGACGAGGTATCCGCCGGCCTGCCAGAGGAACGGCGTCCACTGCCACATCATGTACGCACCTTGAGGACCGGAGGACGGGACCGCGGGCACGAAAAATCCGATGCGCTCGTACCGCCCGTCGCCGTTCTCGTCCTTCGAAAGTTGCCGGCTGAATTCACGAAGCTCCTCCCAGGTCTGCGGCGGCCGCTCGGGATCCAGACCCGCCTCCTCGAATAGCGTTTTGTTGTAGATAATGCCGAGATTCGTCGCTTCCATGGGTAAGCTGTAAAGCGTGCCCTGCCAGGAGGCGTATTCGATGAGTGCCGGGTAGATGTCGGCAAAATCCTCGTCCGACAGAGGATTACTTCCCGTCATGAAATGCGACATTTCATAAACGGCGTCGGCCTTCACCAGGTCCTCCAGATAATGGGAGTGAATCCACGATATATCGGGCGCTGAACCGCTCTGAACGGCCGTAATCAATTTCTGCGAGAGCGCATCGCCGGTGGGGATGTACTGAGCGTCGATACGGACATCCGGATGCTCGTCGTGGAATCGCTCAATGAGCTTTTCGAGTGCGGGCCGCGTCGACTGGGTGAAGCTGTGCCAGAATGTCACGGTAACGCGATTGCCTGAATCACCGTCAGCCGAAGATCCGCAGCCGCCGACGGCAACGAACGTGACGAGCAGAAAAATGATATTTCGGGCTAAGAGCTTCACGAGAATGGACTACGGTTGAATGCTCGTCGTGAAGAACTGTATAAACGCCAACCCGGGAGCGGTGAGAGCGAACGTGCTGTTCCAAGAATCCGTCGTCATCCAGAGCGTGTATGGCACGCCGGGCGTGAGGCCGGTCTCGGGCCATGGCTCGAGAATTCGAGCTCCTTCCGGTGGAGCGTCCGTCAGGAGGGGCGATCTCAAATTCGGCGCCTCGCCATCCGGCGTTTGGATATGCCAGACGAGATTCTCCCAGCCCGGCGACGATGCGGCGCGAAGCGCCAGGCGTCGGAACTCGAAATCTGCGGGCTCCCACCGAATCACGAGTCGGTCGGAAATTAATTTCTGATCGCGAAAGGCGGAAACCGTGACATTTTCGCGCGTCCGGAGCCGCCCGCGTAGTTCATAACCCAGTGAAAAGGTCGTGTCGAGAAAGGTGAACTCATTACGGGCGCCGGGCTGCAACGCGGCGTCCATGGCCTCTTGGGTTGCGAGCCAGAACGTATACTCCTCCCCGCTTGGCAGACTGTCGACCGGCACGCCGCCGAACGACTCAATGCGTGACGCGTCCGTGCCTTCGCCCACCGTGACGTGAGAATTGATATCGTCCCCATCCGCGGCAATTAACCAGACGAGCGTACTGTCTAACGCCGCGCTGTCGCCGCGATTGACGCCGGCGGCGGCGACGCGCCCACCCACCCACTGAATGTCCGGTGAAAAGCTCTGCGTGATTTTCAATAAATTAAGGGGACGTTCTCCTTGGTAAGGGGCTAGCTCTCCATCTGCGCTGTCGCAACCCAGCAGGGCGCCCCCACCAAGCATGAAGACGAGCACGACCAGGAAAATGTGTTTCATGCGCCGTGTAGACATCAGGAAAGGTTGTGCAATCGATTGTGCAATTCTGGCAGGAATATGGACGGCCCGCTGATTGGCCGAATTGCCAAACGGAACGATCGAAAGCGCTTTCATCGTTCCATGCCCAACGGCATTTCCGGGGTGCGAAACGTCGGGCCGTGCCACCAAATGAACAAACTCAACTCAACTTATGCAAACGTTTGTGCAAATGAAAGCTTCGCGCGACTGGGGGGCCGTTTTTGACCTCCGCCTGCCGCTCGCCAGGCTTTCTTGCGCGCATACTGCAATCGGGGCCTTCACGGTGCCGATCCCATGGATTCGCCTTATACTCTCGACCGGCCCTACGATTACCTACCATGATGCCGCTCCATCGAAAGCTCCTTTTCTGGCTGGCGCTCGTCGCGATTCCCATCGTCTTCTTTGTCACGCTGGAAGGTGGGCTTCGCCTCGCCGGATTCGGCGACGATATGCGCCTGTTCGTACCGACGGAATCGGGCGGAACGGCCTACTACACCGTTAACCCAGGAGTCGTCCGTCGCTACTTCGGCGATCCGGAATTCGGCACCTACATATCGGGAGATCGGTTTCTCGTTGATAAGCCGGCTGACGCCATTCGTGTCTTCTGCCTCGGTGCTTCAACGACGGTTGGTTATCCGTACATGTTCAACGGGGCCTATTCCACGCTGATTCGGGACAGGCTCGAAACGCGCTTTCCCGAGAAGCACGTTGAGGTGGTTAACGTCGGCATCACCGCCGTGAACAGTTTCACCGTCGCGGAGCTCGGACGTGAGGTGATCCGCTACCAACCAGACGTCCTGCTCCTCTATTTTGGCCACAACGAGTTTTACGGAGCACTCGGCGTCGGCTCGAGTCAATACGCAGGGGGGTCCCTAAAGCGTGTACGCTTGTATCTCGCGCTGCAGCGCCTGCGGACGACGCAGCTTCTTCGCAGGGGAATTGCGGCTGTCGCCTCGCTTTTCGCCGGGAAGGCCGAACCCTGGCAGCTTATGGAGCGGATGGCCCGAGATCGGCGCATTCGCCTGAACAGCGATGCCCACCTCGAGGCCCACCAGTACTTCCGCGCGAATTACGAGGACATCGTTCGCACGGCCGGAGCCGATGGCGTGGCCGTCCTCGCAAGCACGGTTGTCAGCAATCTGCGCGATCAGCCGCCCTTTGTCTCGCTCCACGGCGAGGAGGTGACGGCGTCACACCGCTTGACGTGGAGCAAATTGTTTCGACGTGCGCTGACCAGGTCCGATGCGGGAGACTGCGAAGGCGCCACTAAGTTGTTCAGGGAAGCTCTAGGCGTCGACGACGAGCGGGCAGACGGGCACTATTACCTTGCGCGGTGTCTCGACAAACTTGAAAAACATAACGAGGCACGCGCTGAATATATTCTTGCGCGCGACCTCGACGCGCTTCCGTTTCGAGCACGTAGTGAATTCAACGACGTCGTCCGCGATGTCACGGCCGACTTCGGCCTGCCCCTTGTTCAAATGGACAGCATCTTCGCTGCTGCGTCCCCTCAGGGTATACCTGGAGCGAACCTCTTCTGGGAGCACGTGCATCCCACCTTTGACGGATACTTCTTGATGGCCAGGGCTTTCGTAGATGCGATGGAAGCAGAAGGCATAGGTCCCTCGTTGGGCGAGTGGAAATTGAGGCCCGATAGTACGGATGCATTTTACAGGAAATGGTCGTCGCTCACCGACTTCGATCACGAGGTGGCGCGGATGCGCATCACAGCCCTCACGAGCCGCTGGCCATTTCGCGACGAACCGCTAGAGGTGACCGTTCAGCCGGAAAACATGGTCGAGAAGGCGGCCTGGGACAATGTTCGGGGACTTACGTCCTGGGCCTCGTCCCACGAAGCACTCGCACACACGCTTACCGACAGAGGCGATCTTGCGTCGGCCTCGACGCATTTCTGGGCCCTGGCCCGGCGTACACCGTACGACCCGGCGTTCTACGTACGAACCGCCGACCTGCTCGCGCGGCAGCGGCGATTTGAGGACGCGGCCTATGTGTACGATCGCGCCGTGCGTATCGAGCCGTCGGCGGAGATCCACGCACGACTGGGAATGATCGTCTACCAGCTCCGTGATTTTCCGCGCGCCATTACACATCTGGAGAAGGCTCTTGACGGCAACCTGGAGATGCGGCTTCAGGCGCAGGTACATACCCTTCTCGCCACGGCGTACATCAACACGAGCGATCGCGATAATGCGGAACGGCACGTCGAGCGTCTGGAACACATGGCACCGTCGGCGCCGCAGGTCGGCGCCCTGCGAACCGCGCTTGATAGGATGCCGTGAAAAACCTATGCGCGGGCAAGTTTCTCCGATGCCGGTGAGCGGGGCGCCGCGACCGACTCTCGGATCACCAGCTGCGTCTTCAAAACTACCCGTTTCCCACCCTTCGATTCGCCCTTCAGCTCATCAACCAGAAGCTTCACGGCCATCTCACCCATCAATTCCTTGGGCTGGCGAACGGCCGTAATCGGACACTTCAGGTAGGGGGCGAAATCGAAATCATCGAACATCACCAACGAAACGTCGTGTGGGATGCACAAGCCCTCCTCGTAAATAGCCTTCAGCGCACCAAGCGTAATAAGATCGCTCGTCGCAAAAATGGCCGTAGGTCGGTCCGGCATCGTCAGTAAGAGCTTCGTCTCCAGATAGCCGTTTTCTTCACGGAAGTCCCCACCAACGATAAGATCGTTGTCCGAATCGACACCATGATCGCTGAGGGCCTGACGGTATCCCCGCAGCCGCTCGCTATTCGTGTAGGTCCCAGGCAAACCCTGGATGAAGGCAATGCGCCGGTGTCCGTAGCTGAGAATATGTTTAACCGCGTCGAACGAGCCTGTGTAGTTGTCGACCATCACCTTGTTCGTGTCGACACCGTCGAAGCAGCGGTCGAGAAGAACCACCGGGCGTCCCTTATCCACCCACTCGAAGTAGTGGCGGAAATCCTGTCCCACCGGCATCGCGATCAACCCGTCGACCCGGTTCCGGTACAGCATATTGACGTGCTCTATCTCCTGATCGAGGTTCTCGTCCGTATTGCAAACGAGAATACTGTAGCCCAGGTTATGGGCAACGTTCTGCACCCGTTTGATAATGTATGCGAAGAAGGGATTAGAGACGTCGGGGGCGATCACGCCAAGTGTGTTCGTCCTCTTTAGACGCAGCCCGCGGGCAATCTGATTAGGCCGGTATTTGAGCTTTTGCGCAGCATCTAGAATGACCTCTTCGGTATCCGGACTGATGCGATATTCGGCCGCTTTGTTGTTGAGTACGCGCGAGACCGTAGAAACGGAAACGCCGGCCAGTTCGGCGATGTCATTGAGGGTGACGGCCATGCGGGAGCCTGAGTGGAGGATGTGTACGTCTACATATATACGGGTTTTACGTAAGTAGAACAAACGTTTGCGCGAAGGGAGCTATCGAGGCTCTCTCATGTGGATGTCGCTGTGATCTCACGCCAAAAGAGCCGTTGTGCTCACGATGCCGGCCATCCTATGCGGCTAGGTCAATGAGGACCTTCAATCCCTCCCGCCGTAGGGCGACCTCAAACGCGCGGCCGTACTCTTGAAGAGGAAAGCGGTGCGAAATCATCGAGCGGACGTCCACTTTTCCACTCTCCACGAGGGAAATGGCCCGGGGATACGTATGCTTCATTCGTCGGACCCACTTCAACGTGAGACCTTTTCGGCGCGCCGTTGACGCACTAACCGACGTCTTGTCGTCCGATGGTATGCCGATCAGCACCACCCGGGCTCCCGGACGAGCGGTCTCGACGGCGGTGGAAATAGCCTCGTTGGTGCCGGCGGCTTCGAAGGCGGCGTCCACGCCGCGGCCGCCGGTAGCTCGAAGTACATCTTGAATCTCCTGTCCACGGTTCGCCTCGATGGCCTTCGTTGCCCCGTGTGCAATCGCCGCTTCGAGGCGGTGTTCGAGAAAATCGGTTGCGATGATGCGCGTTGCGCCGGCGGCGCGAGCGACCTGAATCGTGAGAAGGCCGATGGGCCCACAGCCGTAGACTCCGACCGTGGAGCCGGGAAACACGTTGCCAAGATCGACGGCATGAATGGCCACGCCGAGCGGCTCGAGCATCGCACCATCCGCTGCGTCAAACGTCGAAGGCAGATCAACCAGGCAGCGGGCCGGCCACGACATGAACTGACGCAAAGCGCCGTCGTCGTCTCCGTGTCCTGCGAAATGTACGTTCTCGCATAAATTGACGTTGCCCTCGACGCAGTGCTCGCATTGCTCACACGGGACCGCCGGATCAACCGCGACAACGCGGCGCTGGTCGGCCCGGCCTACCTCACCGGCGAATTCATGGCCCAGGACGAGTGGACGTTCGACACGGGTCTCGCCGATGCCCCCGCCCTCGAACCAGTGAAGATCGGAGCCGCAGATCCCCACCACCCTAACACGAACCAGCTCGTCGCCATTGGATGCCTGAGGCTCAGGCTCCTCCGCAATGCGCAGATCTCCGATTCCATGTAGTCGAACAACCTGCATTGCCGTGTGGACGTTTTGACGTATAGACGCATTAATGTACCAGACCTGACGCTGCTGCCCACGATCTCAGCCGCGGAGGCCAAAACCACATCACGACCTCAAGTCAACGTACTCGCTTGCCGTCTACGAGGAATTTCTCCGCCAGACCCTTGAGTGAACCGTCGGGCTCCAGCACCGGCTCGGGCGAAAATTGAGCCGCATACGCCCGACGCATCTGATTCGTCTTGTTCGGCCCCGAGCGATGGAAACACGTACTGGAGAATACCGCA
>CAZART010000018.1:34820-57828 GCA_964487555.1 uncultured Rhodothermales bacterium | reverse complement strand
GCCGCGCCGGCATGCGCGTGCTCTCATTTGCTTTCCGAAGTCGCTCTACGTTAAATGGTGGCAGAATTAGAGCGGCTTTACCGCTATGATACCGGATGGTATCGTAGTGCGTAAGTGCCGAACTCGACACCATCGATCCGTTTGCGCCATGAGAGACGAAACGTCCGCTCGCCGCGAACCGCTGCACGTCGCGCTCGTCGCAACGCCGGACGCGCAGGTCTCCCCGCTGAGCGGTCTCTACGAGACGTTCGGTGCCTTTCCCCTCCTTGCCAATTTCGAGCCCGACGTGCCGCCGCGGCCTTTCGAGGTCGAGATCGTGGCCCCGAGCAGGGAATCCGTTCGCGGCGCCAGCGGTCTTCCGATCGGCTTCCATCGAACACCCGACGAGATCGAACACACCGATATCGCCATCGTCCCGCTTATGATGGTGAAAGGACCGGATTGGGTGACGGCCCGTTACCCCGGGCTTGTCGAATGGCTCCGCGGCCTTCACGACAAAGGTGCGATCCTGGCCTCGGCCTGTACGGGGGTCCTGCTGCTTGCGGAGACGGGATTGCTACGAGGTCGGGAAGCGACGATTCACTGGGCATTCGCCTCTACATTCCGCCGCAATTTCCCGGACGTGCGGCTGCGCACGGAGGAAGTGTTGATCACCGCAGGCGATCGCGACGAGTTCATCATGACCGGCGGCGTGATGTCCTGGCACGATCTGGCGTTATACATTATCGCTCGGCACGTCGGCCCGACGGCCGCACAGTCGATGGCTCGACTCCTCATGCTCGAGTGGCACGCGGAAGGGCAGGCTCCCTACGCCGCGTTCTCGCCGCGTCTGGATCACGACGACGCCATTATTCGTGGTCTGCAGCGGTGGTTGAAGACGCACTATGCCGTGTCCAACCCCGTGGAGGAGATGGTGTCGCAGTCCGGACTCTCTCGGCGAACCCTCGAGCGCCGGTTCAAAAATGCCACCGATTGCTCGCCGATTACGTACGTGCAAAATATGCGGATAGCAGAGGCGAGGCAGCGCTTGGAACGCGACGGTACGCCCGTTGAACACATTGCCCATGCTGTCGGGTATGAGAATACCGCGTTCTTTCGGCGCCTATTCAAGCGCATTACGCGACTCACGCCGGGCGCCTACCGGCGCAAGTTTCAGATACCGAATGCGTGACCTTGGGCTCGGACCGCTTCGGTTGCCCTGACGCGTCTAGATTCGCCGACTCCGTCAGCGTGATCATCCACCCCGACCATCACCCCGAAAATTGGCGAATGCGTTCACACTAGTATGAACGTGTCCTTAGAGGCCGAAACCCAGTGCCAGCCCACCCTGATACACGACCAGCGAGAAGAGATACGCGAGCACGAACATGTAGAGCCACATGACGATCGGATAAAACCATGAGTCCGTCTCCCGGCGCGCAATGGCCAGCGTGCTCATGCACTGCAGCGCAAAGACGAAAAACACCATCAGACTCACCGCCACGAGCGGCGTATACACGGGCCTGCCGTCCGGATACGTATCCGCTCTCAGCGCCTCGCGCAGGAGCGTTCCGCCTTCCTCGGCGCGCCCGACACTGTAGATGGTCGCCAGCGAGCTCACGATCACTTCGCGCGCGGCGAACGAAGAGATGATGCCGGCGGTGATTTTCCAGTCGAACCCGAGCGGCTGCATGATCGGCTCCAGTGCCCGCCCAAATTGTCCGATGAAGCTCTGCCGCACCTGCTCGGCCGCCTCGCGATCGCCGATCTCAGCGAGCCGCACGTCGCGGTCGTCGCCGGCCCGATTGACGGCCTCCATCGGCCCGCGCGCCACGATCTCGCCCGCCGTGAGCCCATTCTCTGCGGCGATGCTATCGATTCTCGCCTGGTAGGCCGATTCCACCGCCGCACGCTCAGCTTCCGCAGCCGAATCCGCTCCCGCCTTCGGAAACGTCGCCAGAAACCACAGCAGGATGCTCATCCCCAGGATAATCTTCCCCGCCCGCACGACAAATATTTTTGATCGATCCAGCATCCGCCGCACCACCTGCTTCAGCTGCGGCGCGCGGTACGGCGGCAGCTCCATCACGAACATCGACGAATCGCTCTTAAACACGAACGTCTTCAGCACCCATGCCGCCGCAAACGCCATCACCGTGCCGAGCACGTACATCGAGAACATCGCCAGCCCCTGAAAGCCGACAAATCCGAACAGCGATCCGGCGGGAATGAAGGCCGCGATGAACAGCGTGTAGATCGGCAGGCGCGCCGAACAGCTCATCAGCGGCACCACCATGATCGTAATCAGCCGGTCCCGCTCGCTGTCGAGCGTCCGCGCCGCCATAATCGCGGGAATCGCGCACGCATACCCGCTCAGCAGCGGCACCACCGAACCGCCGCTCAATCCCATCCGCCGCATAAGCCGGTCCATGATGAACGACGTCCGGGCCATGTACCCCGTGTCCTCCATCAAGCCGAGGAAGAAAAACAGCAGCAAGATCTGCGGCAGGAACACCAGGACGTTCCCGACGCCCGTAATGGCGCCCTCGACGACCATGTCCTCTATAAATCCATTGGGAAGAACGGTCCTGGCCACGCTGCCTGTGCCTGCGACGGCACCCTCGATGAGGTCCATCGCCGGAGTGGCCCACGAAAAAATGGCCTGAAAGATGAGGATCAGCAGACCCGCGAAAATGGCCGGGCCGGCGATGCGGTGGGTGAGCACGGCGTCCAGGCGATCCGACATCGTCATCTCGGACGGATCCTTCCGCCGCGTGACGAGCCCGGATACCAGCGGTGAGAGCCAGCCGTAGCGACCCATCGTCTCGGCGGAACGGTAGGGCACCTTGCGTTCGGTCAGCTCCTCGCGTGCGTCGAGCACGGCTTGATGAAAGCCCGAAGCCTTGTCCTTCCAGGCATTCAGCAGGGGATCGCTCGTAAGCGCGCCCACCGCCTCAAAAAATCGACGTTCGGATTCGACGTCGGGAGCTTCGACGGCGAGCTGCTCGCTGAGCCGCTCGATCACCGGAGCGACGGCCGGCATCGGCGTCCACCTCCGCGTCGGCGCCGTCTCAGGGTGATCGTGAATCGCGGTCACCAGCTCCTCGATCCCGCGGCGCTTTCGCGCGGCGATCGGAACGACCGGAACGCCAAGCCCCCGCGACAGCGCATCGACGTCGATCTCCAGTCCTTCCTCGTCGGCCGCATCCATCATGTTGAGCGCGACAACCATCGGCAAACCGAGATCCATGATCTGGGATACCAGGTACAGATTGCGTTCGAGGTTCGTAGCGTCTACGACGCAGACGACCACGTCCGGCGACCGCTCGCCCTTCATGCGGCCGACGAGCACGTCGTACGCCACCCGCTCGTCGATCGATTTTGGATTGAGGCTGTAGGTGCCGGGAAGATCGACGACCTCTACTTCCGACGCCCCGACCAGCTTGCCCGCTTTGCGCTCCACCGTGACGCCGGGATAGTTCGCGACCTTCTGGTTGAGACCCGTGAGCAAATTGAAGACGGTCGTCTTGCCGACGTTCGGGTTGCCGGCAAGCGCGATACGTCGTAGCCGGGAGAGAGTGGAGACAGGCATTACGCTGGATCGATCCGTATCAACTCCGCTTCATGCTTGCGGATCGAGAGATGGTAACCGCGGACTTTGAGGTCGATGGGGTCGCCGAGAGGAGCCAGGCGGACGACTTCCACGCTGGTGCCCGGAAGGAGTCCCATTTCGAGGAGCCGGCTTGGCGGATCGTCGGTGGAATATCCGGTAATGGTGCCGTGCTCACCCGGGCTGAGCTCGCGCAGCGTGCTCATCTGGCCGGAACGGCGAAAAGGCACATCGCGATCTCGCGTTGGAGCGCCACCCGGCACGCACCCATTCCGAGGATGCATTTGTCCGCATTCATCATCACGCACACACGGCAGCCTTCGCGAACACCCAGCTCGCGCAGGCGCTCGTTCTGGACCTCGTCAAGGCCCAGCCACTCGATTTCGACATCATCTCCCTGGCGGTACGTCGTCAGAGGAACAGCGCCGTTGAGCATGGCGAGGTTGAATTGAGCAGTGAATACGTGTGATTTAGATCAAGTCTAAATAAGAAAGTCCTGACGTGCAATATTTTTCTTCCTGGAAATCCTAGAGCTTCCTTGGTTTCACAGAATCTCTTCAATCTCGATGGGCAGTGAAACTTGGACGTGGACCGCGGCCCCGTTTGCGCTCGGCAGCGCCTCGGCGTATGCCGGATGGGACAGCCGGCTGCAAAATTGTTGTCATTTGTAAAGGACCCCCTGGACCTTCGCCCTGCGCAATGGATAGGCTGGTTCGGAAATCGTGGTCGTACGATCGTAGGCGGCCGAGGTGTCCGCACCGCTCATGACGCCCTCGCCGCGGAACCTCACGGATGACTTATGGATGACGACAGGACCGGAACGCGATCGGCGGCCGATCGCCAAAGCGAAGATGCCGAGGAGCTCGCGTCGGCGGAGAGCGACGAAAACGAGTCTGAGGACCGATCGGAATCAGGCGTGAGCGAAGTAAAAAAAGGGAAGGCCGCACACCTTCGCGAAGGGAATTTTCGAGAAGTGCTCGAGACGGCCGCGTCCGGAGCGCCGGCCGCCGGCGAGGCGGTCAAAGACATCTTTGCGACCGACGAGATTTTCCACCGCATCCTTGCCACGGCGGACAGCGAATTCAGCCGGTCGAACCGGCTTCTTTTTCTTAGTGGGTTGATGGCCGGCCTGTCCGTCGGGCTCACCTTTCTCGGCCGCGTTGCCTTTGCGGGCGCACTGGGCGACGATCCGACCGGTTTCCTCGAAAATATATTCTACCCGATCGGATTCATATTTGTAATCATCGGCAGGCAGCAGCTTTTCACCGAGAATACGCTCACACCGGTGACGCTGGTCATGATGCGCTTGTCCAGCATTCCTCGCCTCCTCAAGTTATGGGGCATCGTCTATCTGGCCAACATCCTGGGAGCCGCGCTGATGGCCCTCTTTTTTTCCTCCACGGATGTGCTGACGCCGGAGGCCGTGGATGCCGCTATGCGTTTCGGCGTCGAAGCGATGGAGCACACGTGGGGAAGTCTGTTCCTACGTGGACTGCTCGCGGGCTTCATGGTGGCCGGCATGGTCTGGCTCATCCACGCGGTGCGGGAGTCGATCGTCCGCTTCGTCCTCGTGTACCTCATCTTCTTCCTCATCCCGTCCACCGGCCTCTTCCATTGCATTATCGGTGCCTGCGAAATCACCTTCTTTACCCTCGGAGGGGGTACGTCGCCGATGGCGGCTATCTTCGAATTCGAGGTGCCGGTCACGCTCGGCAACACGTTCGGCGGGCTGCTATTCGTGGCGCTGCCCAATTTCTTCCAGACGCGCGGAGAACGCTTCCGCGAATGGAATAAGCTGTCGTGGCGCGATTGGATTGGAGGCCGCAGTGAGCTGGCCGGACATGAGGATACAGGGCCCAACAACTCGAAGAAACGGACGGAAGCCGGCGAAGAGCCGGAGAGGTCTGAGGCAGATCGAGCCTGAGAGCGGAATACCTAACGCGGCGGGGCAGCTTCGCCGCGCTCTGTCGCCATCAGCACCCGCATGTTTAGGGCCTTGGCGAGATTCGCGACCGTGGCGAACTGGCCGACCGTGGCATTCTCGTCCGCACGCAGGACGAGCGCCGCACGATCTCCCTGCGCGTCACGAAGGGCGTCGAGCAGCGCTTCTCTCGGGATGAGGTCTTGATTTACGTAAAACCGCCCGTCGTCCGTAATCGCCACCGAGACGTACTGCTGCTCCATGGGGGCAGACGTTTCGGCCTGGGGCAGATTCACCTGGATGCCGAACTGCGGAATGAAGCTCGACGTGAGCAGAAAGAAAATCAGCAGAAGGAGGACGATGTCCGTCAATCCCGCCATGCTGAATGCCGTCAGCGGCTCCCGCGTGTTGGAAAAATCAAAAGCCATGATTTCGCGGGTCTAATAGTTCGTCGCACGCTCTTCGTACCGAGCGCGCGCGGGCGCAGGAGCCTGAAGCAAGTCGATGAAGTCCGTCGCTGAGCGCTCCATATCGTTGATGAGACGTTTGATGCGCGTCAATAGAAAGTTGTAGAAGAAAAAGGCCAGTATGCCGACGACGAGTCCGGCCGCCGTTGTCAGGAGCGCTTCCCAAATGCCGCCGGCGAGCACGCTCGGATTGACATTACCCTGCAGGTTCTGAATTTCCTGGAAGGCTTTGATCATGCCCGTCACCGTACCGAGAAAGCCGATCATGGGAGCGATACCGGCGATGCTGGCAAGGAGCTCCGTTCGCTTCTCCAGCAGAAAGGCCTCGTGCTTGCCTTGCGCCTGCACGGCGTCCTGGATCTCGGCGATGGGGCGTCCCAGACGCTCGAGCCCGTGGCGCAGGATGCGCGTGATCGGCTTTTCCTGAGATTCGCAGAAACCCATCGCCCCACCGACGTCACCCGCCTGCACGTAATCCCGCACGCGCTTGGTGATCACCACCGGATCTGTCTTGGCCCGGCGAATGGTGACGAGCCTTTCTACAAACAGGTAGATGGCGAGGATCGAGAGGATGAAGATCGGAAGCATGATCCATCCCCCCAGAATGAGCGTGTCGAGCAGGGACGTGGGTTCCGGCGACACCGCCTGCGCGACGGTGTCCGCCGGCAAGTTCAATTCTTGTTGCAACAGCGCTAGCATCATCTTCAGCTATTCGACACGGATTGGGGATGAATAAAACGCTCGGATGGCGGCCGGCTACTGCACGCGCCACACCCAGGCATCGTCCGGAAGTTCACTGCCCGCCAGACGATCGCGGGCCTCGCCGGCCTCCTCGAGCGTGGCAAATTGTCCGACGCCGACGCGATATCGGGTCCGGCCGTTCTCATGGTATTCCAGCACGCTGGTGCGGTAGCCACGATCGCGAAAAGGCGCCGCTGCTTCGGCCGCGCCGCGCTCCGAAGTTTCAGAATACACTATGATGGTGAATCCGCCGGCCGAACGGTCGATGCCGCCGGCGCTGCGCAACGGGGAAGTCTCTTCGCTCCGGACGGGCGGCAGGGGGGTAGTCTCCTCGCTCCGGACGGGCGGAACGGCGGCAGCCGAAGTATCGGCTACTTCCGCGTCGGAGGACGCAGTCGCGCCCGTATCGATCGGCGCCGGCGTCTCTGTCCTGTCCGTAATCGACCGTTCGTCGGGGGGTACGGTGGGCACGAGCACGAAGTAAGCGACGGCGGCAGCGGCGACGAGCACAAGGACGCCTACGCCGATCCAAATCGCGTTTCGGTTCCCACCTGCGGCTCCCGTGCCGGATGCACGGGCCGCAGCATGCCGCCGAGGAGGATGCTGCCGAATCCGTTCGTGGGGAAGGGCACTGCGGTCCGGAGCCTTCTCGTGAGAAAGATCCCGGTCGATCTCGTCGTCGTCGCCAAAGGCGGCGCCTCCCGCGGCGGCCATGGCCGCTTCTTCTTCCGCATACGGATCGTCTTCGACCTGCTCTTCAAGCGCATTCCATTCGACGCTTGGGCCTTCGACGCGATCACGCAGATCTTCGCCGAGGTCATCCTCGGGTTCGCTGCCGGTACCGCCATCCGACTCTACGTAGCCGTCAGCGTCGTCGTCGACGGCACCTTGATCCTGAAATTCTTGCTTCCTCGGACGGTCGCCTTCGAGCGGATTATCCGCATACGTGCCGCTTTCTTTGCCAAACGCTTGACCCATCGTGCGCTGTTCGTCGAGAACGGAATAATCCGCTTCTTCAAACGGGGTCTCGGGCACGGGTCCAAGCGGATGAACCTCGTCCGCATCCTCAAACCAGGTTTCGGAATCGTCGTCCTCGCCCATATCGTGTTCTTCCGACGCGTCCTCCCAGGCCGGTCCGGTGTCGTCATCCCGAGCTCCCCCGGCCAGGTCGCCCCGGAGTCCGCCGGCATCGTCCTCCCAGGCCGGTTCGACATCTTCATTCACGAGTCCTTGGGCATTCTCCTCCCAGGCCGGTTCGGCATCTTCATTCACGAGTCCTTGGGCATCGTCCTCCCAGGCCGGTTCGGCTTCGTCTTCCCACGCCGGTTCGGTTTCCTCGTCCCACGCCGGCTCGGCTTCGTCTTCCCACGCTGGTTCGGCTTCCTCTTCCGAGCCTGGTTCGGCATCGTCGGCGGGCGCGTCAATCGTCGGATCGTCAACGCTATCCGCCGGGTAGGTTGGCGGCACGTCATGTTCGTGGGATTCCGTTGAATCGATTTCCTCCTCCCACTGAAAAGGCGCGTGAATTCCTTCGGCCAATTCGTCGTCCTCGTCGGCATCGGCGAGCTCGGGCGGATCGGGTTCTTCTTCGATGTGCGGTATTTCGGCCGGAGGGAACGAAGGAGGAATGTACTCATCCGCATCCTCTACGTCTTCAGAGATCCCTTCGTCCGCCGTGCCGGAGTCACTCCTTTCGTAGTCATCCCCCGGTGACTCCCCGTAGAGCACCTCATCCTCGTCACGGTCCTCATCCTCTCTCACGGCTACGCTTACGTTCTCGAGTCCCGCATAGCGCACGTTCACTTCGTCGGCTAGAACAGGATCGGGCTCAAACGCGACATGGCCGTTTTGACCGCGAAACGTTCCAAGACCGGCCACCCGGGCGTAGCCGTAGTGCGACACCTGCTGGCGGATACGCTCGATGACGGCGTCCAGAACAGGACCGACTGCATCACGCGAAACGCCAAGGCGGCGTGCTAATTCTGCTTCCAGGTCGAAAGGCATGGCTCCGAGGCAATCGGTGAACGGCGGATCAATACTCCGGTGTGAATACAATTTCGTCGTTTGGCGGTCTCATTCGGACCTCGCCTGCGTCGGTGCGCTCGATGGAGCTGCTCCGGTGGCTAACGGCGAACGTACCGAGTCCAGGGACGATGATGGAGTCGCTGCGGGATAGGTATTCCCGGATGATCTCCGCGAGCATGGATTCTACCTGGTCACGTGGCGGCGGCTGCATGATAATCGTACAATCGTGCGGGAAATTCCGCGGTGAGACGGCGCGCCAGGAGCGATGTGAAGGCGCGCTCCAGAGGGTCATCGTCGAAAAATAACCGATCTCGTTGTTCCATCAAATTCTGCCCATCGTATTCACATGGCCCCAAATCGATCATACCGGCGGTCGTGATGGTAGTCGCAGAATCGCCCGCCGTCACGACGAACAAGGCAACCCATCACCAGCGGACTCGAAGGCCTCCCATCAGCACGAACGGCGAACGCTCAAATCCTTCCCAGCGCTCCAGGTATCCGGCGCTCAGATTTTGAAAACGAACGACCGCGCCGAGCGACGGCGTCAAGTCGTAGGATCCCTGCAGATCCAAATCGAAAAAATCTCCGAGCTTTCGCGTCTCGGGGACATCCACGTACCGGGCCGCTTCATACTCTCCGATCGCCTGCAAAAATCCGCGCCCCTCCGCGAACGAATACGAAATGGATCCGCGTCCTACCAGCGGACCGAAGTAAGGAATTTCCGTGTCGTCCTGTGTAAGCCGGCCGTCCCGCACGGTGAGTCCGACCGTCGCGTTGAGTCCGGACGGGAGATTAACGGAAACGTCTCCACCGAAAAGGATAATAGAAGCCTCGTCGTAGTGCGTAGACAGCAAGTGGGAGCCGTAGCCGTATGACTCGGCATCCGTCGACCGGGTGAAGTAAAGGTAATTCGGGGCTTGTTGAAAGCCCGCGAAGATTTCGGCTTCGAAGACACCTTTCACGAGGTGCCCGCCGCCGCGGGCGTCGATCGTGTACACCGTCGGTTGCACGACGGGACCGTCGACCAGGTATGGATTTTTCCGGTGGAGTGCGGCGAGCGTGTGATGTTCGGCGTGCGGGCGGTTCTGTACGTAAAACCGGACACCTTCGGCCGGATACAAGTTCGCGATCACGTCGATGGAGACGAACGTGTTTTCATCACCGCCTTCCTCCACGTCGTTTATGACCTTGTGATCTTCCGCCGCATAGGTCATCAGACGGCCGAGAGCCGTAAGTTCAAGACCTCGCGCGAAGCCGATCTGGATACCTACGCCGGCGTCGAGCATCCGGACGGTTCCACCAACGGCGTCGTCGCCGCGTCCGAGACCGGTGAAGCGTACGTCGGACCGAAGAGACTGCCCCGGCGCGAAGGGGATGCGTAGATCGGCGTTTGCATCGAGCGTGGACTCTTCGGTTTCAAAGTTCGCTTCCACCTCCGCCGCGTCCGTCGCCAGCGTTTGGTAGAGCGTCGTCCCATACCGGATGCGAGCATCGAAATCGACCGGGCCGGCGGCCTGCGTCCGCATCCACGCCGAGACGCCGCCGCCGCGTCCTTCCCTCTCGGGCGCGTCCTCGAGCTCGCCGGCAAAGGCCGAAAACTCCGCAGCATACAGCGAGTAGTTGTTCAGAAATCCGTCGATCTCAAAGCCGGCGGCGGCGCCGCGCGCCAGGTACTGCAGTCCGACCATGGCGTCCACGGCGTCAAACGAAGCGAATCGCTCGTCGAGCGGCTCATGGCCGTCGCTACCTTCATAATCGAATTTTGAATACACGGCGGTCGGATCGCTGAGCGGCCATTCGCTGCGGAAGCGGATCATCCGACTCAGATACCGGCCCGCAGCCGCCTCCATGATCCCGTTCCGTGGCTGCCGGCTGATGAGTGATGCCACGGACGGAGGCTCGGGAGCCTGAAGCGGACTGGGAGGGAGGTCGACACTCTCCTGCTTGTACTCCTCGACGAAAGGTCGACGGTCG
This sequence comes from uncultured Rhodothermales bacterium, assembly GCA_964487555.1. Classification (GTDB taxonomy): domain Bacteria; phylum Bacteroidota; class Rhodothermia; order Rhodothermales; family VXPQ01; genus CAZART01. Next base: position 47,111 of record CAZART010000018.1, on the reverse strand, counting down.
GGAGGAATCGGCGCAACGGTTGGAGGCGGGTTGAACCCCATAAGCGGCTGGCGCTCGAGCGACGGCATGGAAATCTCAAGCTGTCCACGAATCTCAACGACGCGCGGAGCTATGTCCGGAAGGACCGGTCTATTCGGATCGACCTGCGCGGTGGCCGAGCGCATTCCTCCCGCAAATAGCGAGATGAGGAACAGTGCCGCGGTCGGCAAGATGATTGAATGGGTTCGCATTTCCATCTCCTAGAGGGCCTCCTTCTCCTGTTCGGCGGTCCGCGCATACGGGGTGCCGCTGAATTCCTCAATGATGCGGTCATACACGCTCGTGGCATCGCCCGTCTGACCGAGCGAGCGAAATGCGCGAGCTTGCGCGAGATAGCCTCGCGCAAGCCATTCGTTGAATCCGGGGAAGAGGACCGGCATCCTTCCTAATTCTTCGACGGCCCGGCGGGCGTTTCCGCGGTCGATCAGTAGCGTACCAAGCCGGTAGAGGGCCTCCGCGCCGACCTCGTCGCGGCTCTGATCGACAACCTGGCGGTAAAGGCGTGCCGCATCCTCATACCGGTTCGACCCTTCGTACACGCGGGCCAGCCCGAGGGAGGCCGGGAGCGTCTGCGATGCGTCCGGCGCGGCCCGAATCGCGTTCTCGAGCAGCCGCTCGGCTTCGTCGCGACGATCCAATTGCAGCAGCGCCATGGCTTGCCCGTAACGGGCCTCGGCGAGAAGTCGGGCATCGTTCTTCTGGAGCGACTCGAGCTTCCGGAACACGTTCAACGCCTCTTGCGGCTGCTGATCCTCCAGGAAAAGCTCACCGAGAAGCCGTGCGGCGTCCGGAAATCGGCTGCTCGAGGCGAACCGCTCTGTGATCGGTTTCAGGTAGGAGATCGCCTCGGCATTCTGATCTCGTTCGGCATAGATCGATCCCAGGTAGTAGTAGGCCTCGGGAAGAAGCGACTCGCTGTTGGACGTGCGGACGAATTGCTGCAAGTCGGAAAGCGCTTTGTCGGTTCGGCCGCTCTGATAGGCAACTTCCGCCTGACGGAAACGCAGCTCGTCAACGATCGGCGAGTCTGGATTATCCGCGATGAACTCCTCGATCGCCCTGGCAGCGCCGAGTTCATCGCCCGAGGCGATCAGCGCGTACTGAATGCCGGTCGCGGCATCGGCGACGAAGGCACTCTTTGGATAACGCTCGAGCACTACGCGATAGGCCTGGATGGCTTCATCCGATTTTCCGGCGTTGAAGAGCGCATCGCCGATACCGTACTGGGCCTTCGCCGCAAGCGGATCTCGCGGATAGGTTTCGATCAGCGATTGGTACTCGGCGATCGCCTGATCATAGTCCTGGTTCTGAAAGAAAATGTACCCGAGATTATACTGAGCTTCCTCGGCCCACTCGCTTTCGGGATACTCTCTAAGCAGATTTCGAAACGCCGAGATCGCATCGAATGCCTCTCCCGAATTGTAGAACGATTGCGCGATCTGGTAGAGGGCGTAGTCGCCCGCCTGGTCGGCGACTTGCCGGTAGGTGCGGATCGCTTCGGAGTAGCGTTTCAAGGCATAATAACTGTCCGCCAGCCGCAGCAGGGCGTCGGTTCGATAGGGCACGACTTCGGTGGTTCCGGTGGCACCGTACGCCTCGAGAAATCGATTAAATTCTGCGGCCGCTTCGGCGTAATTCCGCTGCCGGAAGTTCGTCCATCCGAGTGCATAGTGGGCTGCATCGACGTGCTTGCCTCCAGGGTACGAGCCGAGGTACTGGCGGAAGAGCTGTGTAGCCCGTTCGAGCTCACCGAGCTGATAGTAGCTTTCCGCTGCCCAGAAGAGGGCCTCGGCACCTTTGTCGGAACGCTCGTCCTGCTCGTGGAGCCTGATGAACGCGGGAGCCGCTCCGGCGAAATCGTCATTTCGATACTGCAGCCAGGCGTGCTGGAACCGAATCTCGCCTTTAAGAGAGGCCGGCGCGGCGTCGAGCTCGACGGCTCGCTCGAAATCTCTCAATGCGCCGTCAAATTCACCGAGGGCGATCTCCGTATTACCTCGAAAGTAGAGCGCCTCTCCTACGAGGTCGCTTTCGGGATACTCCTCTACCACGTCCGAAAACGTCTCAGACGCCTCCTGCCATCGGCGCTGATCGTAATATCCCACGGCGAGTTCAAAGCGCGCCTGTGGCGCCAGCTCGTGATCGGGCCACCGATCTACATAGAGTTCCAACATCTCGATGGCGCGTTCCGGCTGCTTCGCGAGATGCTGATTCACGGCCTCATAGTACGTGGCCCTCGCCGCCAGGTCGTCGCCATGTCCTTCGCGCACGCGCGCAAAATGCTCGGCCGCCCACTGGTGCGCCTCTTCGAAGTAGTAGTTCCATGCCAGGCCGTAGAGCGCACGACGGTAGTAGGGGCTCTGTGGATTGTTGTCCGTGAACCGACGATAATGCACGATGGCCTTGTCACTGAGGCGAAGCTGATTGTATGACTCGGCAAGTAGGAACGTCGCCCGTTCACCTGCATCCACACCTAAATTCGGCATCCGCCTTTCGATCTCGGCGACGGCCCGCTCGAAATCATTTAACTCGTAATAAACCTCGGCGAGCGCCAGCCCGATGTTACGGGCGTAAGGGGAGTCGGGATAGCGGGCGGCAAGCTGTTCGAAGGCCTCGGCCGCAGCGTCATACTGCTTCTGTTTTACCTGCGTGAACCCTACGGTGTAAAGTGCAACCGGAGCCGTCTCTGTTTGTCGGAAGTCATCCGCGGCGCGGCGGAAGTATCGCAATGCCTCGTCGTGCCGGCCCCGGTTCAGGGCGGATTCACCCATCCAGTAGAGCGCTTTAGCGGCAATCTCCGGAGAAGGACGGTCGTCTACGACCTGTCCGAGCACGTCGATAGCCCGCTCGTACTGCTGAGACGTGTAGAAGTATTTCCCGAGCGCCAATCGGGATTTGGCGGCAAGCGGATGAAAGGGATAGTCTCGCTCGAGTCGACGGAAGAGCGCCACCGCTTCATCTTCTTGCCCGAGGGCGAGAGAAGATTCGGCTTGATAATACAGGGCGTCGGCCGCGTTGACGTGATCGGGATGTTGCGACCGAAACGCGGCGAAGCCGTGGATCGCTTCACGGTAGAGTTGATTCGCAAAGAGCTCGTACGCGTCTGCGAACGCAGCCTCGGTGGAGCGGGACTCCAGCTGGGCGACGGCCTGCTGCTGGGGCGCCGTCGAAGGAATCAGAACACATGAAGTGAGCGCCGCGAGCGTACACGTCAGTAAAAAGCGCATAATGCAAACGGTGGGGCGTCGTGATGAAGAAAGTCGCATGTGGCGCCTGCTTAGATCGTCCGGGTCGAGGGCCCATGGTCCTGGAACATGCCGGCACGGCCGCGAAAAGCCAAAGCCGATCCGGCAAATGCACGTGCATTCAGAGCGGTTGCCTCGCTGTATGGGTGTCCAAACAACTTGGTTCCATGTCCTGAATCTACCTGCATGTGCCACGGCCGCATCGAGGGTAGAGAGGCAGGTTCGACGCGCGCCGGTACAGCCGCTCTATGATAATATTCAATAGTGAATATGTTGCAACTTGCCGTCAAATTCTTCACATACCGGGGCCCTCCCGGAAGGAATTCAGCGTTCGACGTTAAGAAGTATAGACGCATAGCAAACGTCTTTATTGTCCTTACATCCAGCATGACAGGATTGCATTATGGCAAAGCGTAGAAAACCGGACGAGCGATCGGTGACGGCCCAGCCGCGGCCCGGTGAGGCCGCAGCAAAGCCCACCGGAAATGAAGTATTCCGTGCGTCGGGACCGGTCACAGCTCAGGGAGAAGCCCATCTTCCTGAAGAAGCGGAAGAGGCGACATCGGCAATGGAGGAGCAGCTGGCGGAAGATACGCTGCTGGGCCTGGCCGACAGATACTATGAGCGGTTGACCGAGACGGCCGAGATGCTTTCGTCGCAGGCGTCCGAGGCTTATGATCACGGTCGCCTGTTCGTCCGTGACAATCCGGCACGCACGGTGCTTGGCGCGGTCGTAGTTGGCGTGATCATCGGCGTGTTGACGTCTCGTCGATAACGACCGCACAGCGAGCCTATTAGGTATTCACCAAAGCGGTAGTGAGATGGCTTCTTTAGAATCCGCCGATAACGCGAGTTCCGCAGCCGGAAGCCGCCCGGCGTCGCCGCGCGCGGCATCGACGGCGCCGGCTCGCGAGGCCGTGGCCGGAAAATCGTTCGAGGCGGGGAAGGATCGGTCCGGTTTGGAACCGAGGGCACGTGGGCAGGAAGCTCTAAAGGCGTGGATACGCGCCCACGAGGAACTGTCACTGGTCGGTGCCTTTGCTCTCGGCGTTTTGATCGGAGCGCTTATGAGGCCGTGAGCAATCATACTTCAATGATAAAGGAGGTGTATTTCCGTGGCAGACGAACAAAATACAGGACTCGGCGAGACCCGGCCCAATGGTGAAGGTTCTTCGACCGCCGCGAACTCCACAGGCGAAAGCGGTTCCTCGCCCGCAGTGGAGGAGCGCAATCGCCAGCTTCAAGAGCTAACCCAGGCCTATGAGCGTGCACGCGAGGAGTTAAATGAAGCCGTTCGCAACGTGCGGATTGAGCTTTCTAAGATCGACTTCGACCAGGCGCGAACGCGCGCAAAGTCGTGGGTGGACGAAAACCCGACGCTCGCGGTGTTTTTAGGGATCGGCGCCGGCATTTTGACGGGTCGGCTCCTCTCCGGCGCTTTCACACCGGAGCCGCCTCCGTTATCGGTGCGGGCGCGCAAACGCGCGGAAATCCTCGCACGAGAAGGGGGAGAGTACGCCGGCGAGCTGAGCTCGCTGATCGCCCATCAGGTGGCTCGAGCCGTCCACGAGGCGGGAGAAACCGGTGCGGCTGCGGCAAAACGAGGCGGTGAGGCGGCCGAGCGGTTCGGACGTGAGGCAAGGTCGCTCGGCGACGATGTTTCGCGCCGGGCCGAGAAGGTGGGAAAGGATTTTTCGAAGCGGGCCGAACGGGCTGGTCGCGACGTTTCCAAGCGGGCGGAGCGCGTGGGGCGCGATGTATCGCACCGCGCCCGCGACGTCGGTGGTACGGTGACCCGCCGGGCCGAAGACGTGAGCGAAGCGATCTCCGAATCGGCTAAGAAATCCTTTCACGAACTCGAAGACGCGGCGCACGACCTTTCTAAAACGATGAAGAAACGATCGAAGTCCGCAAAGAAGAGTGTGGATCGCGGCGTTGACTTCTCGGGCACCGTGCTGAATGCAGCCCGCACGGCAGTCGCCGCCGTCGTCATCAAGAAAGTGAACGACTGGATGAAAGCAATGCGCTAGTACCTTTCGTGGCGCTGGTGGTTGCGATGTCCGGTTTCTCGAAAAAACGGAACAGGAGGGCGCGGCGCTCCCGCGGGAATGCGCCGCGCCCTCCTGTCGTGTGTGACCCAATCCAGCGGGAGTGATATCCGCCCATTTCGTTCGTATACTACGTCCCACGCCGCGCGCCGTCGCGGCCGGTATCGCCCCGACGCACATCCTGTTAGCCATTCAAGATCCGTTTTCCCGTGAGTATTCTCGCCGTCGGTACGGTTGCGCTTGACTCAATCGAAACGCCGTTCGGCGCCGAAGACAATGTGCTCGGTGGAAGTGCCATGTACATCGCGCTTACTGCTCGATATTTCAGCGAAGACGTCCGCCTCGTCGGCGTCGTCGGCGCGGATTTTCCCGACGAATACCTCCGTCTCCTCAAATCAAGCGGCGTGGACCTGCGCGGTCTGGAAGTGGATGCCGACGGCCGCACGTTCGCCTGGTCCGGCCGTTACCATTATGACCTGAACGAGCGGGACACGCTGGCCACTCATCTAAATGTTCTCGAAACCTTCGATCCCGTGGTTCCGGCGTCTTACCGCGATAGCCGGATCGTCTGCCTCGGCAATCTCGATCCCGACATCCAGAGGAAAGTTCTCGAACAGATGCACTCGCCTGAGCTGGTCGTTTGCGATACGATGAACTACTGGATAGAAAACACGCCCGACAGTCTCCGGAGGACGCTGAAGCTCATCGACTGCCTCATCATCAACGATGCCGAGGCGCGTGAACTTGCACAAGAGCCGAATCTCGTCAAGGCGGCTCGTATGATTCGCGCGATGGGCCCACAGACCCTGATCATCAAGAAGGGCGAGCACGGAGCGCTGCTTTTCACACGCAACCACGTTTTCAGCGCGCCGGCTTATCCGCTCGAAGACATTCAGGATCCCACTGGAGCGGGAGACACCTTCGCCGGCGGCTTTGCGGGGTATCTCGTGCAGGCGGGACAGCATACGGCCGACGGCTTCAAACGCGCCGTCATCTACGGGTCGGCAATGGCCTCATTCTGCGTCGAGCGTTTCGGGCCCGACCGCCTACTCGGCCTCACCGAGTCAGAAATCTCATCACGTGTCGAAGCCTTCCGCGACCTATCCGCCATACCTGCCGTGAAGCCGATTTATTCACGCTGACCGGAAGGGACCTCCTGCAGCGCATGAAGCGCGAACGAAGACGGTTCCAGATGAAGAAGGGACGACGTGCGGCGCACGAAGCGCGAAAGAAGACAGTTTTCGAACAAAGCAAGGGCCGTCTGCGGCGCACAACATACGCACGAAGAGCGGTTTCGAGGCGAAGAACGACGAAGGGAGCACTCAATCCACTTTCCGCGAAAACAGGTGAGACTGGGCGTGGATGATCCAGTGATCCTGGATCGTCTTCCGGTCAATCTCAAGGCGTTCCGATACGCGCCGGACGTCGGCGCTGCTCCAACGGGCGATCTGGTCGTACGACGTGACTCCGAGTCGATGGAGCTGCGCCTGGAGCCGTGCGTCTATTCCGGGCAGCGACGTGAGATCGTCGCGGCTCTCGGCATCATTCGGAGAATCAAGAGGATACACTTCTGAACGCGAGGCCGATTCTCTGCGGCGCTCCACATGTGAGGAAAGCGTCGAAAAGGACGGAAAAGTATCGTTTACCTCCGGCGCGTAGTCCCCGGTTCCATTCTCGTCGTCGGCGAGGCTGGGACGCTCATTCCGCGGCGCCGTGTCGGCGCCGACAGGCTTTTCTTGGGCGATTTCGGTGTTCGGCTGCTTCTCACCGGAAGCGGAGAGGGCCTGTAGCTCCGTCGTGGCATGGTGGTAAAGTTGCTGCACCTGCTCGAGCTCGTTGCGCTGAAGCTTGATCTGCTGCCGGAGGCGTTTAATGAGAAGGGCTTCCTGACGACCGGTGAACTTCTCCGCGGGAAGTTCCAGCAGTTCTTCATCGAGTACCATCTGCTTTTGGCGCAAGGCCGTACGCTCCTGATCCAAGGCTTCGCGCTCTTCTTCCGTGGCCTGGCGTCGTTCGCTAAATTGACGGTCACGTTTTGCAAGCTCCTCCTCCATCCGCCTGGCACGCGCGCCGAATTCGTCCTCGAGCTGCTTCTTTCTCTCGGCCAGTTCGTCTTCAAGATGCTTCATTCTAGCGGCGATTTCGAGCTCGATGTGCTTCGCACGCTTCGTGACATCCTCCTCATTCTTGACGAGATCGGCCTCTTTCTTGACGAGATCGGTCTCACGTTCCTCGAGCTCGGCATCCTTCCGCGCCAGATGGCGGCGCGTGTGGTCCACGTTCGACTTTTCCTCTCTGAGCTGATCGAGCTCCTGTTTTAGTATACCAATCTCGAGATCGAAGTCTTGTCTGAGGATATTGTAGTCGTTCTTTTTCTGTTCGAGCTCATCTCTAAGATTCTGCATCTCGGCCTGAGCTTCCGTCTGAACAAAGGACGGACCGCCCGGATACGTATTTCTGAACTGGTAGTGAAGCCGATGAAGCTCCTCCTCTCGCTCGGCGAGATCCTGGTCGAGCGCTTCGAGTTCGGCAACGGCTTCTCGGTGCCGGGCGCGGTAATAAAAATACGCGCCCACGGCGCCGAGTCCGCAGGCCAGCAGGGCCACGATGACGAAAATGACGTAAGCAAAGGCGCTCATCGCTGATAGAAGCGCTGTGGTGGGGTATTCGCCGGAACGCTCACAGGGCAGACACGTCGACGAGGGCGGCGTGGAGTCCCTGCCGTCCGACGATGCGAAGCTTCGACGGATCTAATACGTTCAGGCGCAAGACGTCGTTCAGCGTTTGCGCCCGGCGGCGAGCGAGCGCGGCGTCGGGCTCGAGGAGCTCGATGCGGTAGACGAGATGATCGTGCTGGTTGATCACAGTTATCATCTCTGCAATATAGGGAATCATGACGTTGCTAACGCTCGCACTCTCCGGCTCAAACATGATGTGAACCTGCCGCAGCAAGGTCTGGAGGCTGTCTGCGCTCGATTGTTCCGCCGCTGATAGCTCCGCCACGGAGACGCCGGCGTCGACCGAACCCGGCTCCGACGTATCCCGAAAAAACTCCAAGTTCGGAGATCCCGAAGGCGATTGCAATGCAAGATCCGACGCGGCATCGTTCGCCGATGCCGATGCAGAGGTTAAATGAAGCGCAATACTGCCGGCCAGCGCAAGGCAGACGAGCGCAAACAGGCTGAGAAAGAGTATCGCGCGGCTGTGCATGAGATTTCGTTCCATCTCGACATAGATTCTAGGACGAACTTTCCGGTCCGCGGTTCGACACCGGCCTGTAGATCGATTGCGCAAGCTTCGTTCCATATCCTACCGCTAGGAACAAGCGGAGGATGGTTTACTTACAGATTCAACCTTTCGATGATCGGCCGGATGCTGCTCAGTTCGGCCCGTTCATGAGCCATCCAGCATCATGCGATGAATTCAACCTTGCTCGGCCATTCCGTTCTGCGATTCGCCGTGTGTGCCATGCTACTCTGTTCGATGCAGGCTTGTACGAACGCCGGCGGTCAGGTTGATCTTCCGGCATCCTTCATTCCGATCGAGATCGACAAGTCCGAACCGAAGCGCCTTCTGAATTACTACTTTGGAGGGTACGTGACGCCCCGGGCAAGCGACCCATTCGATGCGGGCCTCCTGGCCGACACGCTCGGCCGGCTCTTCGTCAATATGGACTCGTTGTCGGCGCACTTTCCCGACGCTGCATCGGCCCTCGGAGATCGCGACGGCAACAATCGGATCGATTGGGACGAATTGGAGGCGTTTATCAACAGGACGTACTACGAAGCCCGCGGCCTGCCCCCGGCTGTCGACGCACTGCTGCTCGATGCCGGCTATTCGCCGGAAGATCCGGAGTGGATGAGCGTCGAGATCGATGGTGTCATGTCGATCGCGCGCCGACGATTGGTCATCCACGAAACAGCCATCCGTCACGCCCTGGAAGGCTACTGGGAGAATGAGGAAAGGCTCATCTATCCCTCCGCGACCACCATCATTGGCCGGCACTACCTTAATGACCGTCTGGCTGAAACGACGGTCATGCGAAAGCGGGACGATGGGTTCTGGGATTTCGCCGTCTACGACGCGAGCGGCTCGTTGGTGCCCACCACGCTCACGCCCCCGAAAGAGCTTAAATCGCCGGTACAGTGCGTGGGGTGTCACCTCGGATCCAAGCTGTTCGAGCCAGAAAAGAGTTTCCCGGCGAAGTCCGAACCTGGACCGCACGGGCCGCGGCAGATCTACGTCGAGGACGGATTACGCGATGGTGACGTGGTAAAGCTCTTCGATGAGCACCGAAAGCGAAGCGACACGGTACTTGGGCTGTACACGACGCTATTCGTGGCGCAGCTCCGGCAGCAGCACCGCGCCGGACGACTCACGGCGGAGGATGCCGCGCTCCTTGAAAATCTAGGACTCTGATACGGGAATTCATGGCAAACGGAACGGTAAAGCTGGTCAATGCCGTATTCTACGCGCATCATGGCGTGATGCAAGAGGAACACCGTATCGGTGGTCGCTACGAGGTGGACGTCGAGATCGACCTCGAACTCGATGCGGCAGCACTGTCGGACGATCTTGACGAAACCGTAGATTATGAGCAGATATATCAAATGGTGGAGGAGATCGTAACCCGAAATCGGTTTTACCTGATCGAAAAACTGGCCTATCTAATCGCGCATGACGTGAAGTCGCGTTATCCACGCGCCGAGCGCGTTCAGGTCTCTGTGCGCAAACCCAACCCTCCCGTCGGCGGCACCGCCGACCACGCGGAAGCTGTTTATCGACTCGGCTAAACGTACTCCTGACGTCTTGCCCCCGCGTATCAGCATCGTTACCTTCTCTGAACGGCCGTTCGCCCACAGAAGGGCGTCGTTCTTTTTCGTCCGGCCCCCCTTCGACGCCACTAATCCTTGAGATTACGTACATGACCAGTTATGAGGAGCAGGGCCTTACGATTGGCGCCCAGCGTGCGGTAGAGCTGCAGAACGCGGAGCAGTTGATGAAAGAAATCATCATTCCGCCCCGTCCTACCATTCTTGTCGAAGTGCTGAACGAACAGTCTCGCACTGATCCGAATCTTCACCGGATAGGCGAACTCATCAGTAAGGACGTTGCCATCTCCGCCGGCGTGCTGCGCGTCGTCAACTCGGCCTACTTCGGGCTTCCGCGGAAGGTCACCTCGATCGATCACGCGGTTCGCTTGATAGGCATCCGCAGCGTCACGAACATCGTGACCGCCCTCATGCTGCACTCCGCATTTTCGGAAAACAAGGGATCGTTCATGGACTCCTTCTGGAACGATTCGGAGCGTCTGGCGGCCGCCACGTCTTTTGCGGCACGACGTACGGGGAAGATGCCCACCGAAGATGCGTATTCGCTCGGCTTATTCGCGAATTGCGGCGTGCCGCTCATGCTGCGGAAGTTCCCGGATTATCCCGCGGTGTATGACCAGGCGCGTGAGCTGATCGATCAGAGCGTGACGTCCTATGAAGAAGCCGAACTGGGGACCGATCACACCCTCGTCGGATTCATCATGGGCAAGAACTGGGAGCTGCCGGAGAGCTACTGCCAGTGCATCCTCCGGCACCACGATCTCGTGGATTATTATGTGAATTCCGACACGAAGCTCGATGGTGCTGCTTCCTATCTGGCCGTGCTGCAGCTGGGGCAATATTTCGCGAGGGCCTACGACGACCGTCCTCCAAGCTTCGAATGGCAGGAGATTGGCGACGTGGTGATGTATTACCTCGACATTAGAAGCGAACAGCTCGAGGCGATCACGGATGACGCGGTTAACGCGATCGAGGATACCGGGAGCATGTCGGCTTAATACCCCCGCTGCCCCGCACAGGCGGCGAGAGGACGCGTGCCGCGCTTATGATGGATGCGGCCGCGCGTGTCGTACCGCGCTTAGTGCGAATGCGGCCGCGAGTCATACCGCCGCACGCCGGCGGGAACCTGTTGCGTGAGGCAGTGGAACGCACCGAGACCCCAGATCAGTTCGCCGCAGTATATTCCGATCACTTCACGGCCCGGGAATTCGTCTCTCAGGATGGCCAGCGCATCGTTATCGTGGCGGTCATGGAAGATCGGCACGAGAACGCTTCGGTTGCCGATATAGAAGTTGGCGTATGTGGCCGGCATCCGTTCGCCTCTCAATTCCCGCGGAGCCGGCATAGGCAATGCCGTGATGGTCAGGGTCGATCCGTCGGCCAGCCTAATCTCTCGCAGTACCTCCAGGTTTTCTTGGAGAATCGAATGGTTCGAATGGTCTGCGTCGGATTCCACAGCAGTCACGAGGCGATGGGGCGCGACAAAGCGCGTCATGTCGTCGACGTGGCCGTCGGTGTCGTCACCTAAAATGCCTTCCCTCAGCCAGATGACGCGCTCAATTCCCAGGAACGATGCGAGACGTTCTTCTATTGCACTCTTGTCCAGATGAGGATTGCGATTCGGATTTAGAAGGCAACTTTCGGTCGTAAGGAGGAGGCCACGTCCGTTAACCTCGATAGATCCACCCTCAAGAATCATGTCTCCATGAAACGGATGCATACCCAGTGCCTCGGCCATGTGTCCGGCCGCGGCATCATCCAGGTGGAAGGGGGGGTATTTTCCGCCCCAACTATTGAAGCCCCAGCATGTAGCCGCGACGTCGCCGTGTTCCGATTGAATGAAAATCGGACCGTAGTCGCGCACCCACGCATCGTTCGTCGGTATGTGGTGAAAAATGATGTTGCCACGCACATCCTCCCGGCCGAGGATGCGGCGGGCCCGGTGCTCGTGCGCCTCCGAATTGACATTAATGCGCACCGTTTCGCCGCGGCTCAGCGCCCGGACGGCCTTTGCGATCGTCGACTCGACCTGATCGAGTTCATCAGGCCAGGTCTCTTCGTTGTGCGGCCACGAGATCCACGTAGATTCGTGCGGCTCCCATTCGGCGGGTAAACGGTAGCCGAGAG
>CAZART010000018.1:0-34720 GCA_964487555.1 uncultured Rhodothermales bacterium | reverse complement strand
GCGAGTATCGATCCGTCCGGAGCCGCGATGAAGCTTCGGCCCCAGAATTCGATGCCGGCCTCTCCGTCGACGTTCGCGGGTGCCGGCTCGAAGCCGATGCGATTCGCCGAGACCACGTAGCACCCGTTCGTCACGGCATGTGAACGCTGAACGAGCTGCCAGGCTTCGTACTGCGTCTCGCCTCGCTGCGCTTTTTCAGACGGCAGCCACCCGATCGCCGTCGGATAGAACAGCACGTCGGCGCCGCGCATCGCCGTCAGTCTCGCGGCTTCCGGGTACCACTGATCCCAGCAGATCAACGTCCCGACGTTGACGCCGGCCGCGGAGAACGTCTGGAATCCAAGATCGCCCGGCGTGAAGTAGAACTTTTCATAGAAAAGCGGATCATCCGGAATGTGCATCTTGCGGTAGCGGCCGACAAATCCGCTATCCCGATCGACGACGGCAACGGTATTGTGATAGAGCCCTTCGGCCCGCTTCTCGAACAGGCTCACGATGACGGCGATGTCGCGTCGCGCGGCGAGCTGCTCAAACCGCTTCGTCGTCGGGCCCGGTATGGTCTCGGCCAGCTGAAACAACGCATGATCCTCCGTCTTGCAGAAATACCGAGTGCGGAACAGCTCGGGAAGACAGATGATCGACGCTCCCTCGTCCGCCGCTGCCGCCGTCATACTTAGCGCCTTTTCGACGTTGGCATCGGGATCGTCTCCACACTGCATCTGCACAAGACCAATCGTGACGGGCTCGCTCATTGGTGTTCCTGATCAGGACGATGAAGTCGATACGACATACGTAGCGAGGAAATCATACAGCAGATGGTCCGCCTCGCCCGTTTCTGCAAGATTGTCGAGAACGGCCTGAAAAGCGGCATCCGCGGCGATTTCGGGGTAATGCTCACGATAGCGGTAGAGTCGCTCCCGTTCGCGTCGCGCATCCAATTCACTGTGAAATTGCGTGCAATACATGGGCTTCCCGGCCAGCCGGAAGGCTTGGTGCGGCTGCGTGTCCGATACGGCTAATTCGATCGCGTCGGGCGGCAGCTCAACGACACGGTCGTGATGACCCATGTTGACCAGAAATCGAGGAGGGAAACGACCGAAAAGGGGGTCCTCCTTCCCCGCGTCGGTGAGCGTCACATGATGGCAGCCCATCTCCGCAAGATCCGAGTCGTGGATGACGCGTCCACCGAGCGCTCTTGCGATCAGTTGATGCCCCCAGCACGAACCGAACGTCGGCGTACCGCGCTGGTAGCAGACGCGAATGAAGTGTAGAACGCCTGCCATCCATTCATAGTCTCCCGCTGCAGAATACTCACCCGCGCCGCCGATCATGACCCCGTCAAAGTCATCGAGAAGTCGCTCGTCGAGCGCATCGCGCAGCACACTGCGGATGTGAATCTGATTCGGCTCGAGTCGACACCGCTCGAGGAAGCATTCCTGCTCCTGCTCCTCGATGTCGGGCGTGCTGCGCGCCTGCACAAGGATGATTTTCAGATCTTCGAATCGCGGCATCTGTGCGTTACTCTGCTTGCCATATGAGGAAGTCGCACGCGAGAAGGTCCGAAAAAGACGCGCGCAGGATGCGATACAATCGGTAGAGCGGCAGCCCGACTACGGTGTAATAATCGCCCTCAATTCGCTCGACGAACAAGGCCCCGCGGTCGTCCTGAATGCCGTAGGCACCAGCCTTGTCCATTGGTGAGCCGGAAGAAACGTAGGCCGCGATTTCGTCGGAATCCAATGGCCCGAACGTGACGTTTGTGGACTCGGAAGCTGTTATTGCACGTCCACTCTTCGGATGCACGAGCGCGATGCCCGTAAATACAGTGTGCGTGCGCCCGCTCAGCCGCCGAAGCATGGTTTCCGCTTCGGCTGCGTCGCGAGGTTTACCAAGGATGTGGTCGTGCAGGACGACGATGGTGTCGGCGCCCAGCGTGACGGCCTCCGGGTGCCGACGCGCGACGTCTTCGGCCTTCCGCAACGCCAGCATCATCGCCCCATCGGCGGGCGCCGTCGCGCCGGGCAGATCCTCCGACACCTCGCTCACGATGACCTCGAAGCTCATGCCGATCTGCTCGAGCAAACGACGGCGTCTTGGCGATCGGGAGGCTAATATGAAAGGTGTACTAAGTCGCATGCCGTCGTCGAATCTTTCGTTGAAGTAGGCGGGATCGCATCGCGAAGAGCGCGAGCGCCGTCCCCGCGGCGATGGCAGCGAGGACGGTGAGCCAATCGCCCAGTCGCAGGTAGGGCGGCGGCCCGGCGGGTGGCGGTACATCGACCGTCCACACCGTGCGCTCCATCCAACCCGCCGTCTGCTCAACACGGCCGTCGGGATGAATCAGCGCTGAAATCCCTGTTACGGCCGACTGAATCATAGGCAATCCTGTCTCAATCGACCGAAGCCGGTTAAAGACAAGATGCTGCCGGTACCCGAACGAATCACCCCACCAGCCGTCCTGCGTGACGGCGACGAGCATCTCCGCGCCTTCGCGCCGGTAGTTCCGCGCCGCGTCGTCGAAGAGAGTCTCGAAACAAATGAGTACGCCGAAACGCAGCCCCCGGATTTCGAAGATTCTGCGGTTTTCGCCCGGTTGATATCCGGAAACTCCACCCGCCGGGACGGCGAACCGCTCGAGGAAGGGGATCGTTCCGGCGAAAGGGACGTGCTCCGCAAACGGGACGAGGTTTACCTTGTCGTAGGTGCGAACCGGGAGGCCCGGCATAGCTAGAACAGCTGAATTTCGGTACGCCGAATCGCCGTCACCGGTCGTGATGGCGCCGGCCAGAATGGGAATGCCCGTCGAATCTACCAGCGACTGCATCCGGTTGATGTAGGGGCGCGTGGCCGGCCGAGGTGGAATGGCGGTCTCCGGCCATACGATCAAGTCTATCGTCGAATCGGAGGTCGCCGCTCGCCGCGACAGATCCAAAAGCAGCGTCACGCGCCTGCTGTCGTCGAGATCGGCCCATTCACCCGGAGACACGGACGGCTGAACACCTGCAACGCGCGTGTACCCGTGGCGGCGATCTACACGCGCGTGACTGTGGCTACGATCTTCCTCTTGTCGGACGGTATCGTAAATCGTCGGCGCCGCAACGAGCATCAGACAGAGAAGCGCCGGTACGATCGCGGCCCTGACGGAGCGATGCAAGGCAAGAAAGAGTGCAGCATTTGCGAGCAGCACCACCAACGTCAGAAGCGGAACGCCGCCTAGCGCCGCGAGACCGTTTACAGCCGCTACCGGCGCCTGTGTGTGCCCAACGAGCGTCCATGGGAAGGCCAGCGGACCGGCCCGCATACCGTACTCTGCTAGTAGGATCAGCACGATCCACCCGGACACGCCGGCCGCCATACCGCGCCGGCGGTAAAGAAAGTGGGCAAGGCCGAAAGGAAGGGCCATCCACATGGGGAGAACAAGCAGTGGCGGCAGTGAAAGGAGCGCCGTAGCCGGCAGTTCGTGGAAAAGAGGCCAGTGAAAGGCGATCCCGAAGGTCGCGAGAAGCGCCAGATACGCGTCAAGGAATGCACGTCGGCCATCCGTGTGCTTCTGCCAGCCGAGCAGCAGGGGAACGAAGGCGAACCAGGCTAAATAAGGGAACGGGAATGGCGGATAACTGAGCCCCAGGAGCACGCCGGATGAAACCGCGCCGGAGCGTCCCGCAAGGAGCGCGGCGGTCGATCCTCGTACATTCGAGGCCGAATACACCGTCTCGCCGCCCGCGGAACGGCCGAATCGATGGGGACTGCCGTCGTATCGCTTCCGGTTGAAGATCGCTTATTTGACTCCGCGAGGGTGACATCCTAACTTGCGCGAAATCTAAGGCATCTCTCGAACCCCATCCATGACCGTAATCGCAGTTTGTAATCACAAGGGCGGCACGGGTAAGACCACCTCGGTCATACACATTGCCGCCGCCCTTGGGCTCAGCGGTTTTCGTACGCTCGCCATAGACCTGGATCCGCAGAGTTTCCTCACGCGGATGCTCGGCGTCGAGGAACCTGCCGAGGAGAACTCGTCGTTGATGCTTTTCAATCACGAGGTGTCTCTGCGCGAGGTCCCGGTACAGTCGGTGCGCAACTTCGACGTGCTGCCGTCCTCGACGTCGCTTACCAAGGCCATGCGGAAGCTGAATAAGCCGACCGACGTGCTCTGGGCAAAGGAGTCGATTCAGGAGGGCCTCGACTACGACGTGGTTCTGTTCGATACGGCCGCCGCCGTTACCGTGTTCTCTCTGAACGCGCTTGTGGCGAGCCGTCACGTGCTCATCCCCGTGACGCCCGAATACCAGCCCGTTCTGGGCGCTGAACAGACCTTCCAGACGGCGCAACTCGTCCGCCAGCGGCTCAATCCGGATCTGCATGAACCCTTCTTTCTGTTTACGCAGGTCGATGCCCGGAAAAACAGTCATCGCCTCTATCGGCGGTATATGCGCAATAAGTACGGCGAGCAGATCTACCGAAGCATCATTCGCACGAGTACCGCCCTTTCGGAGATGCATTCGGACGGCTCGACCGCATTCGATCACGATCCTTATTCGCGCGGATCACGGGACTACGCGAATGCGACGGACGAACTCCTGGGCATCGTGAATCCGGACGCGAGGCATTCGGTGTCGCCACCGGTTCGGCAGGGATCGAGCGAGGTGGATGAAAATGCCGGCGGGCCCGACGATCACGACGCCCAAGAACAACACGACAGTCACGATTCGCCGGAAGCAACGGGCGGCGGGCATGGATCCGACGGTGATTCGAAGTCGGACGTCCCGCTGCGCGGCCACATGCGCGGCGAGGGCGTGCATGCATTCTGGCAGCCGATTCGGGAGTTCGGATCGTGACGTCATGGGCCGAGCCGTCGCGCCACTTCTGCTGCTCATTGCAGTGTCTGCTACGCTCCTGGTGATGCTCGGCACGCGGGTGACCGGAATTCCGCCGCTCGGTACGCTTCTCGATCCGCTTGACGGGCTTTATCGAACCGCCCGTCTCGCCGATTCGCCGGCGCCCGAGCGCTTCGAGGTACCAGGACTCCAGTCCGCGGTTCGGATTGAATGGGATGATCGTGGTGTTCCCCACATTTTCGCCGAAAACGATCTCGACGCCGTTCGGGTGCTCGGCTTCGTCATCGCACACGACCGGCTCTTTCAACTCGATTTTCTACCTCGTGCCGCCTCAGGACGGCTCGCCGAAGCCCTGGGACCTGCCGCCGTTCCCACAGACCGCTTTCTCCGGAGAACGGGCATGGATTGGGGTGCGAAAAAAAATCTCGCGCGGATCAACGGGGATGCCGGCGAAGAACTGGCGATCCTGGAAGCGTATGCCGAGGGAATCAATGCCTATCTCGCCGGGCTCAAGCCCCGTGATCTGCCTTTGGAGTTCCGCCTCCTCGGATATCAGCCGGATCCCTGGACGCCGCTTCAAACGCTGCGGCTCCTCCAGTACATGAATTATGATCTCTCGTACGGCACCGACGATCCCTCGTACGGCTGGCTGCGAGACCGCCTCGGTGTGGCAGATTTCGATGTGCTGTATCCGCCATTCGAGGGGATGTATGTGCCGATCGTTCCCGCGGACGCTTTGCCGTCTACATCGTCGTCGATGAGCACCACGGCTGATGCGGGACACTCGGAACAGCTCGCCGCTGCCGGGCACTCGGTACAGCCCGAAGCTGCCGGGACCTCGGTGCAGCTCACCGCTGCCGCGCCTCGGCCGCTGAAGCCGGGAGCGCCGTCGGCGACGTTTCTCAGCAGGCCGCTCTTAGAAGGGTTCGTCCACGGTAAAGGATCAAACAGCTGGGCCGTCGCGCCGAACCGCTCCGAGACCGGTCACGCCATACTTGCGGGCGACATGCATCTTTCGGTGACACTGCCGCCAATCTGGTACGAAGTACATCTCGTGACGCCCACCATGAACAGCTACGGGGTAACGATTCCTGGCGCCCCCCTGCCGGTCGAGGCCTTCAACAACTATCTGGGATGGACCTTCACCAACACGGGAAGCGATCAGATCGACCACTACGCCATCGAGCTCGACGCGGCGCGAACGCGCTACCGTTACGAGGGTGCATGGCGCGACCTCGACGTGGTTCTTGATACCATTCGTATAAAGGGGGACGACGCCGTCATCGACACGCTTCGCTACGCGCACTGGGGCCCTGTCGTAGAGCACGCAGGACGCGACGTCGCCCTCCAGTGGACGGCGCACAAGCCGAGCCGGACGCTCGCCGCGCTGTATGCCATGAACCGGGCAGAAGACGAGCGCGCATTCGATCGGGGGCTTCGCATGTGGGATACGCCGATGCAAAATATCCTTTATGCGAGTGTCGAGGGTACGATCAGCATACGGTCCACGGGATTCCTGCCCGTGCGGCGTGCAGGGCCCGGCGACGGTCTGCTCGACGGCTCTACGGCCGCGTTCGAGTGGATAGGTCGAGTGCCGTTCGACGAACTTCCGAATGCATCGAATCCGCGCCAGGGTTTCCTGACGTCGACCAACCAGCGTCCCACCGACTCGACGTACGCCTACTACGTGGGTTCTGATTGGCGCGACCAGTACCGTTCCCTCCGCATCGACTCCCTACTCCGTCAGAAAGCTCGACACAGCGTGGAGGATATGACGAGCTATCAATCGGACGTGCACGCCGTGCAGTACGATCTTTTCTTCCCGCTGATCGATACCCTTTCGCGTCTGTCTCCACGAGCTGACCACCTTCGAGCAGCGCTCCGGAACTGGGACGGCACGATGGCCAGGGATCGCGGCGAGCCGCTGATCCTCGACATTTTTCTGAATGAGCTCAGCAGGCTGGCCTGGGATGAGCCCGTCTTCAAGCCGATTTACGTCGATGCGCGCGGCGATTCCCTCGGTGCGGCGGTAGTCGTGCCGAAACCCGCGGAATCGCGACTTTTCATGTTGCTGCGCGACCGGCCTTCTCTGTCGTGGTTTGATGTGGTAGGCACTCCCGGCCGGGAAGACGCAGCCGGTCTGCTTCGCGAGGCCCTCGAAGCGGCCGCTCATCGTCTCGAGGCCGTCACCGCTGGGCGCGTCGGGTCGACGGGCGCCTCGCGCGCCGGCACCCGGCCTGACGACGTTCCGGAAAGCATGCGCTGGGGGCGCCATCGGAAGATCGAGTTCCAACATCTGATCGGCGGTCCTGCGCTTGCAGCGCTGGGACGAGGTCCGTTCGAGTACTCCGGCTATCGCGAAACGCTCTCGCCGGCATCGGATCAGATCAGCCATCACAGCGCGAGCTGGCGCGTCATTGTCGATTTCTCCTCCGGCGAGCCGCGCGGCCGCGGCATCTACCCGGGCGGACAGCGTGGAAATCCGTTCAGCCGGCTCTACGATCTTCATCTGCCCGCCTATCTCGCCGTTGAATACTATGACCTTTTCAAGCCGTCAGCCTCCGGAGAGCTAGGCGAAGCGCGACTTCGGAGCGAGACCTTCGTCCATCCGGCCGGAGAGGAGAACTAATGGCGCGCACCGACACCGATCAGCGTTTTTCGTCCCGCATTGGACTGCTCTTGAGCGTGCTCGGCATCGCTGTGGGGACGGGAAACATCTGGCGCTTTCCCAGGATAGCCGCTCAGAATGGGGGAGAGGAGGGAGCAGGGGCATTTCTGATTGCCTGGGTGATGTTCCTGTTTCTCTGGAGCATTCCCCTGATTATCGCAGAGTACGCCATCGGCCGAAAGAGTCGAAAAGGCGTAATCGGTGCGTTCATCAAAACGGCTGGGCCAAAATTCGCCTGGATGGGCACTTTCGTAGCCTTCGTAGCCACGGCCATCATGTTCTACTACTCGGTCGTCGCGGGCTGGTGCATCTTCTATTTCTTCGCGATGACCTCGCAACCGCTTCCGACAAGTCTCGAGACGGCGACACGGGTGTGGGACACGTTTCAGAGCGGTGGATGGCCGATCCTTTTCCACGCCTTTGCGATGGGATTTGGCGCCCTCGCGGTTTACAACGGCGTCTCGTCGATCGAGCGAGTGAACAAGGTGCTCATCCCCACGCTCTTCGTCATCGTGATCATCTCCGTCATCCGAGCGGTGACACTGCCCGGATCCGGCGCCGGGTTGGCGTTCCTCTTCACGCCTCAGCTCGACCTCCTCGGCAAGCCTTCGCTGTGGCTCGAGGCGCTGACACAAAACGCGTGGGACACCGGGGCCGGATGGGGGCTGATTCTGACGTACGGTGCGTACATGCAGAGAAAACACGGGATCGTGAAAAATGCCTTCATTACCGGCATCGGGAATAACGTCGTATCCATTCTCGCCGCCGTTATGATCTTCGGGACGGTGTTCGCCGTTCTCGGCGCCGAAATGTCCCGAGGTGACGTGCTTAATGTCATGAAGTCCAGCGGGCCTGCTTCCACGGGCCTCACGTTCATCTGGATGCCGCAGCTTTTTGCGAAGATGCCGTTCGGTCGGCCGCTCGCCGTGCTGTTCTTTCTCGGCCTGTCGTTTGCCGCCTTTAGCTCGCTCATCTCGATGATCGAATTGGCCACGCGGGCCATTGTCGATGCCGGCATTCGCCGCCGTCGCGCAATACCTGCCGTCGGAATCATCGGTTTCATACTCGGGGTCCCCTCGGCCGTTAATCTGGGCTTTCTGGGCAATCAGGATTTCGTCTGGGGCGTGGCGTTGATGATATCGGGCGCGTTTGTCGCGGCCGCGATTATCCGCTACGGCGCCAGGCGGTTTCGGCTCGAGGAGATGGCGGGCGGCGACGACGATTGGAGCGTCGGAACGATTTGGGAGCACCTCATCAAGTATGCCGTACCGCTTCAGGCCACCGTGCTGCTCGTCTGGTGGCTGTATCTGTCGGCTTCGACCTATGCTCCCGAGAACTGGTATGATCCGTTCGCGCCCTACAGTGTGATGACGTGCCTTCTCCAGTGGGGTCTGATGTTGGCCCTTTTCCTTCTCGCCAACCGCTGGATCGTTAAGCGGAACAAAGTGCTTATGCCGTAGCGTCCGGCTGCTCCGGTGGATCTACGCGTTCGGATAGCTAGAGCTGAAAGCGATATCCGCGACCGTAGACGGTAAGAATGTGGCACGGTTCGTTGCGATTCGGTTCGATCTTCTTGCGGAGCGAGGCGATGTGTCGATCGACCGTTCGCGTATCGACAGTATCCGGAAGACCCCATACGTCCCGTAGAAGCTCGTTTCGGCTTACCAGTTGTCCCTTCTTCACCAGCAAATATCGCAAGAGCTCGAATTCGAGAGCCGTGAAGGAGATGCTTTCGCCATCTCGATAGGCCTCATTTGACGAGAAGTTGACCTCGATGCCACCGAAGCGGTGCACGTCCATCGGCTTTTCGGCCGGCGACTTGGTCCGCGACAGAATAGCTCGTATCCGTGCCTCAAGCACGTCCGCCGAAAAGGGCTTGGGCACGTAGTCGTCGGCCCCCAGAGCGAAGCCCTTCACGATGTCATCGTGCGCATTCTTCGCCGTCAACATCACGATGGGCGTCTTGATTCCCATTCCGCGTGCCTCGCGTAGAATTTCGAATCCATTTTTCTTCGGCAACATGACGTCAAGGAGAATGAGATCGAATCGGACGTCCGTCTTCAGGGTTTCGATCGCATGTTCGCCGTCCATACTGGATGACGTGTCGTAGCCCTGCATCGCGAGGTAATCCTGGAGCGCGCGTTGCATGTCGGCGTCGTCCTCCACCAGAAATACGCGGTAATCGCCGTTCGTTTTCCTAATCTCCATTTCCGTCTCCATTTTGTGGTGTGCCTATCCGCATCCATACCTTCAGTATGTAACGTAGGCGATCAAGGGCCAATCTTTCGAGAGGCTGCCTCCTCATTTGGTACTCAGGCTTCTCCCGGCCTCCCTGGGGGAATCCCCTAATCGGAACACCTTCCGATCCATTGAATGCGGCCGCCGCTTAAGGTCCGTCGTGCCGTGGCCGATACCCCCGATGACTTTCCGTGTTCTATCGGCTGGTGAAGGTGTACCGCATGATTGGAGTCGGCGGCGTGTATCTCTTTATGGCGGCGGTGTGGCAGAACGTGACTACTTTCTCCCTGGCTCTCGCCGCAATCGCATTCATTCTTGCTCTCCTCGCCTGGATTTCCTGGCGGAAAGCAGGTCTGTGGAAGCGCGATTCCGCGCGCTGGCAATTCTTCTTCGACACCATTTCCAACCCTGTCGTCGTGACGGATGCGGAAGGACGGATCATCGAAGGCAATGCCGCCGCAAGAAGCGAGCTCGGAATTGTCCGAGGGGCGCGGCGAAGCCAGCATCTGCTCTCTGTGATTGAGACCGAGGATGAGCTCAGCTATGAGAAGCTCGCGTCGACGATTGAGGAGGACTCGACGTATCCGATCATAGTACACTTGCCCGATGATGAGGTCGGGACGTACTGGCACCTGCGTGGAGTGCGCCGCCAGGGCCGCACGGGCGATCGCGTCGTGTGGTCGCTTCATGACGTCACGGCAACGCGGCGCCAGATCGAGCAGTACGAAACATTTCTCGATCACCTCATCCGGAATCTGCCGGTCGAGGTCACCATTCTCACGCCCGACGGACGCTATCAGTACCTGAGCTCCTCCTTCATCGCGGATGAACACCGCCGTCAGTGGTTGATCGGCCGAACGGATTTCGACTACTGCAAGGAGTTCGGCCTACACCTCGAATTGGCACTCCGACGCCGGGCGCACCGGATGGAGGCCGTCGACCGGAAAGAAACGATCTATTTCGAGGAAAACGTCCCCGTCGGCGGTGAGGAACGGCGCCTGGCGTGGCGATATTGTCCCTTCGTGGATCATAAGGGAGACGTCTCGATGGTGCTTGGATTCGGCGTCGACTTAAGCGAGCTGGTGCGCTGCCGGGCCGATCTCGAGGATGCGAGGGAAGAGGTGCAGAAGACCGCTCGGCTGAAGGAGGCATTGCTGCAAAACGTTAGCCACGAAATTCGTACACCGCTCGCGGGCATCATTGGGACGGCGCAGATGCTCCAATCGGACGTACCGGAAGACGTCCGTGAGTTCCTGTCTAATATAGAGGAGAGCGGACATCGACTTGCCGAAACGCTCAACGAGATGCTGGATCTCGCCGGACTGCAATCTGAAAGCGTCGAAAATCGGCCCGAGATTGTAAATCTCTCGGAGGAGGTTCAAGAAGTGCTTCGCTCGCTTCAGTCGGTAGTAGACCGCCGAGGGCTGTTCCTTCGTGTGAACGTGGCTCAGCCGGAGATTCTGGTGCGTGCTGATCGTAGCGCGCTCTATCGAAGTCTTCGCAATCTGGTTGATAATGCGATCAAGTTTACGACAGACGGTGGTATCCTTCTCGATGTCTCCGCCAGCTACGAGTTCGCATATCTCCGCGTAATGGACACCGGTGTCGGGATCGAAGCTGACGCCAAGGACGATGTTTTCGAAGCGTTCAGCCAGGAGGATTCCGGGACGGATCGCTCCTTCGAAGGAGTCGGGCTCGGACTGGCCGTGACGAAGCGGCTTCTGGCGATGATGGACGGGGAAATCCGCGTTCATAGCCAGAAGGGCGCCGGAAGCTCATTCGTCGTGCGGCTTCCCCTGGTCGAGCCCGAATTGCGACGGCGCGGTGGCTGGAAATCTCGCGTCATTGTAGCCGATCCGCAACGTGAAACGCATCGCATGATCGGCCATATGCTGAGCGAGTATTTCACGTTCGAGGCCGTTCACTCACTGGAGGAACTCTCGGCGCGCGCGGCCGACGGAAGCTACGACGTCGTTCTTATCGATGGTCGGATCCAGCCCGACCTTGAGGCGCAGCATCTTCTTGCTGCCGTTCACGAGATACTGGGACTGGAGGCGGTTCCTTGCATTCTGATCGATCATCAGCGCCTTCCGGGCCGAAAAATCACCTTTATGCGGCAAGGGTGGGATGATTGTGTCGCTAAGCCTCTGCGTAAATTGGATTTGCTAAACGCGCTTTACACCCACACAGGTGAGGCGCGAGAAGCACTCGCTCAATAAACTGAGTGGACGACGCTTAAAGTAGCGTCGCAACTGCGCTTCGGTTGATCTCGACGCCCCTTTTCTGAGCTAGACGTGCCGTTTCTTGCACGCAGGGAGCTACCGGCGGCAGCGGCACAGGGAAACAGACGGCATCTTCTTAAGTACGCCCTTCATACTTTATAACGAAGGCGTTTTGCGATACTGCGAGCTGTGGGCGTTTTCAGACGATCCCGAGCGTGCCCCCGAAGCTCGCCAGTTCCTGGCCGAGCACGGCGTTTCCGAACCGTCTTATCTGATATCTGGCGGCCACGCGGCCGTCATTGAGGCGTTCGGAAATGAATGGTCCGGCGCACGGCGCTATTCGATGCGAACGGCACGGTCGTTGCGTTCTGGAAGGGTAGGACGTCAAATAGCTCGCAAAGGAGTGTGTCTACCGCGCGCTCGGCGAGACGTCAGAGCGACCATGAACGAAAGAGGAAAACGATAGATGAAGACCTTGCTTACGAGAGCCTGCCTAGTAACATGGACACTTGCGGCTTCCGTTCTGGTCGCTGGAACGGTTCACGCACAATCGCCCGAGGAGATTCCACTTGGATCGGAGATGCCGTCGACGTCGGTGCAGCTGAGCCGCGTAAACGGTGGACAAGCCACGCTGGCCGGTCTTCAGGGCGAAGCTGGGACCGTCGTCGTTTTCTGGAGCAATCAGTGCCCGTGGGTGGAGAAATATGAGGGCCGGATCACCGCGCTCGTAAACGATTACGGCGAACGGGGGATCGGTTTTGTGCTGATCAATTCCAACAATCCCGATGCGTATCCGCAGGAGGCCGCTGCGGCGGGCGCCGAGCGGTTCAGCACCGCCGGTTATCCCTCCGGACTCGCGTACTTGACCGATCCTGCATCAGACGTAGCCAACGCATTCGGCGCACAGCGTACACCACATGTATACGTATTCGGTGCGGACGCGTCGCTCGTCTACGTTGGAACGATTGACGACAGCCCCGGGGATCCGTCTAACGTAAAGGAGCATTACTTGCGTCAGGCGCTGGACGCCGTGCTTGGCGGCTCGGGCGTGCCGGTTCC
Source organism: uncultured Rhodothermales bacterium (assembly GCA_964487555.1). Lineage (GTDB taxonomy): Bacteria > Bacteroidota > Rhodothermia > Rhodothermales > VXPQ01 > CAZART01. The sequence goes on along the minus strand of CAZART010000018.1, from coordinate 21,695 downwards.
GAGGACAAAGGCGTTCGGCTGTACGATTAAGTTCTCCAACTGAGATAGGTCGGATCATAGGGCAGGACCGGGTGACGATAGAGGCTGTAGTCGATCGCTTCGTAGACCTAATAGGGGACCGTTCCGGCCGTTTCGACGAGATGGCCGGGGCGGTTTTTGCGTTTCAACGGGCGGAGAACCCGGCCTATAGCCGTTATTGCGGCCAACTGCTTTCCGACCGACAAAACCACTCTGAGTTCGCCCCGCATCGTGCGCCCTTCCTTCCGGTCGAAGCCTTCAAGCGCGCCGCCGTTACGACGTTCGAACCCGCGGAGGCCGATGCCGTATTCGTGAGCAGCGCCACCGGACAGCGAGGCCGGAGCCGGCACTATGTGCGTGACGTACGGATTTACGAACGGGCGATCACGGCGGGTTTTCGGCACGCGTTCGGCAGCGAACCCTGGCGGCTCGTGGCCCATCTGCCTGAGTACGCAACCGATTCGTCGCTGGTGTATATGGTCGGACACCTCATAGAGACCTTCGGTGCGGAGGGCAGCGGATTTATGCTGCATAACACCGAACCGCTGGAGGCGGCCATCGAGGCTACGCTCCATGACGGGAATCGACTGATGCTTTTCGGAGCCGCATTCGGGCTTCTGGATCTCGTGGCCGAGCGGCGGTTTAAGCTTCCGGCCGGCGCGGTAGTTCTAGAGACCGGCGGTATGAAAACCCACCGCCGCGAGATCTCACGGTTCGATCTGCACGCCCTCCTGGCGGAGGGTTTCGGAGTACCGCGCGATCACGTTCTAAGCGAGTACGGGATGTGTGAGCTCATGAGTCAATGCTACACACGAGGTGGTGAAACCTTCATACCACCTCCGTGGATGCGGGCCTACGTTGTGGATCCTTCGGATCCCGCGCGTGAGGTGCCGCACGGCCGGTCAGGCGTCCTCGCGATCGTGGATCTCGCTAACCTCTATTCGTGCTCATTCGTCCTCACCGAAGACCGCGCCGTTCAGCTTCCGGACGGATTCGAAATCCTCGGCCGCATCACCGACGCCGAGCTCCGCGGATGCAATTTCCTTCTGGAAAATGTCTGAACGTGAGCGACTGATAGGATCGCTGGTGCAAACGGCCGCGGCCTGGCGGGACCCGGATTACGCCCCCCGAAAAAGCGCTGTGGAGGAGACGGTTAAGAAGTCCGAATCGTTTACCACGGAAGCGATAGCATACGCCGCAAACCAGCAGATGGCGCTGCTCACCGAAGTGGCGCTCAGGACGTGGTCGCCCGCGAGCTCCGCCCGCGAGCCTCGAATCGTCGGCGTTTTGAACGCCGGAAACGTGCCCTTTGTTGAGCTGCAGGATTTTCTCGCCGTCATCTTGTCCGGACACCGCTATCTCGGATCCGTATCCTCCCGGTCGCCCGCCCTGATGAGGGGCTTTGCGCGTGATCTGGCGAAGGTCGCGACCGTTCTCCCTGCCGAATTTGTCGCAGCGGACGAGCTTTTCGCCGGAGCCGATGCCGTGATCGCGACAGGATCCGATGCGACGGCGGCGTGGGTGAACGAGGAGTGCGAGCGGCACGGCATCCCACGTGAAAACCGCCTCCTACGCGGTCATCGCTTCTCTGTAGGTGTGATTGACGGGCGAGAATCCGAAGAGGAGCTCGAACGACTGGCGGAGGATGCGCTGCTTCATGAAGGCTTTGGCTGCAGGAATGTCGCCGTGATCTGGGCCCCGGAGGGACGTGCTCCGGATGACGTGCTCGAAGCATTCGCCCGGTTTAGAGGCGTTTTCCCCGCTCATCCAGCCACGCCGGGGCGTCTCAAGATGCAGCGGGCTTTTCTCGAGGCGGTTAACGTGCCGCATGGGTATGGGGACGGTCTCGAATTCCTGCTGAGCAAGGGAGATCCCGAGCCGATGAAGCCGGGACACGTGCGCTGGTCGGAGTACTCGGACATCGACGCGGTGGCAGGCTGGCTCGCCGAACATCGGGACGAGATACAGATCGTATGCGCGCGTGAGGAGCTGCGACCACGGCTGGAAGGCGACATCCCGCTCGTTACGCTAGGTGAGGCGCAGCGGCCGCCGCTCGACTGGCGCCCGGACGGCGTCGACGTGATGGCGTTCCTCACAGAGCTCAAATAGCGCTCAGGCCGGCGCCTCATCAAAATAGGCGTTGATCGCGCGCTCAATCTTCGGCACGAGCAGATCCCAGTCCTCGGCAGGATGCTTTGTGATCGTCACGAACTGCGGAAGAATGAACACGTTGGCCACGCCCGGCAACGAAAATAGGCGGCTTCCGAGCGGATGGGCGTCCGCTTCCTCAGGAGTATTGAACGACTCCATCCCCGATTCAATAAAATGACCTTTATTCAGCGTAAATTTGAAAGAATCCGGATTTGGGGTCGGAGACACCTGAATTTTGGGCATCGTGCAAACTGATGTTGTCGGCAAACTTCTATGAAACGTCTCCAATGTAGACGCCGGTGTGAAAAAAGTGTACTCTTGTGTAAAATCCTCATGCACGGGCGCACATCGCCGCCCTTTCGCCAGTAAGACGAGCAAAGCCACTCCAACTTCAACGCGACGACTGAATGGAGGCACTACCAGAGCATACCCGGCAAGCGGCTCAGCCGGATCGGCAGCTGCCGAGCGGACGGAACAAGGTCGAGCGCATCAGCGAACAGACGAAAGGCCTTTTCGCCGACTTTACCTCGTGGGTTGAGCTGCGGCTGAAGCTTTTTCAGGCCGAAATCCAGGAGAAGATCGAGAGCAAGGTCAACCAAGCCGTCGTCAAGATAGCGCCCTTTGTAGCCGGTGCGATCGCCGGGTTCTTTGCGCTGGTAACGCTAGCGCTCTTTCTGGGATGGTGGCTCGGCCACCCGGCGTGGGGTTTTCTGTCCGTGACGCTTCTTTTTGCCGTGATTACAGGTGCGCTTCAGGTTCGCAAGAAACGGCTCGAGAAACGTCGCGAACACGAGGAAGAAGACGCCCCCCTGTTCGCAGCCAACGGCGAACCGGCGGCCACTTCGTAGAACACGACCGCCCCTCTAATACTTCGATAGAATCGATCCATCCCACATGGAGAAGGAGACGCATAAAATAAGCATCGAACGCCAGCTGGCCTCGAAGGAAGAGCAGATCAAGCGGCGCATCGACGGTCTCGAAGGCGAGATTGTGTCGACACCGGCTGCGGTCAGAGCCGCCATCCGAAAGAATCCTTGGCTCGGCGTAGGTGCAGCCGTCGCCGCCGGCGTCGTCGTAGGTCTCATTTTCAGCGGCCGGAAGAAAAAATCGGCGATCCCGCCCGCCCACCAGGCACTCGTGGAGGGCTACATTACCGCCGTAGCGGACGAGGTGGGGAAGGGACTTCGCCGAGGAAAAGATCCCGACGACGTGGTCAGAAAGTCTCTTCACCGTCGCGTGCCCGTAATCATCTATGCGCCGGAGACCGGAGATCAGCACGTCGGAGAGCGCGCCGGCTTCCTGCGGCAGCTCGGTGACCTTACGCTTAAGACGGCTCTGGGATTTGCCGTGAAAACGGCGATCGATTTTTTTACGGCGAGCTTGAATGTCAAGGAGCTGCAGAGCATGCTCATGCTCGAAGAAGAAGAGCGCCGCTCGGGAGAAGAAGCCGCCACCCGGCCGAGAGGAGACGGTACATCGGAGGCCGCTCCCGTGCGAAATACGCCGATCGACCACTGACGATCTCCTCGAGTACGGAGGAACCACCCCCTCGACTTTTGTGTAGCGCACGTCCTGTGCCTATTTTCGCCTCTCTACCAGTTCGGGCATTGTCCGACTTCGCTCCAGACTTTCGTCGGTATTACCTAAAGCATCATGCGCCTTGTATTCCTCGGTTCACCCGGGATTGGCAAGGGGACGCAGGCGGCTCTACTAGCGAGACGCCGCGGCCTGACCCACACATCCACCGGCGCGATCATTCGCACAGCCATCGAGGCCGAGACCCCGCTCGGAATGGAAGCCGAGTCGTACGTTCGGGAAGGCCGCCTCGTCCCCGATAGGCTCGTCCGCGTCCTCGCCGAGACGGCCATCGCCGAGCAGAATTACGACAAGTTCGTGCTCGACGGCTATCCTCGCACCATCGTTCAGGCGGAATGGCTTACGTCATATCTGGAGGAGCACTCGGCCGGGCTCGACGCGGTCATAGGCCTCGAAGTCCCTACCGACGTCATCGTCGATCGTCTTTCGAAGCGCCGCGTGCACAAAGAGACCGGCGAGAATTTCCATCTGGATTTCAAGCCGCCGCCCCCTGCCATGGACCCCGACCTGATTATTCAGCGAAAAGATGACAGGCCGGAATATATCCGGAAGCGCCTCGACGTTTTCCGGGAGGAGACCCAGCCGGTCGAAGCGTATTATCGCCGGAAGGGGCTCTACATGGAAGTGGACGGCGTCGGTGAAATCGAAGAAGTCTATGCCCGTATCGAGGACACGCTAGCCGCCGTACTCTTCGAAAGAAAGTCCTCGTAATATCCCACAGTGTCCATGTCCGTCGCGTCCAGTGATGCCCGCGCGCTGACTGCGGTGCACGCGCTTCGTGAAACGATAGATGCGCGGCTCTCCTCGCTTATCTCCAGTCGGGAGCCCGCTGGACTTTACGAGCCTGTCCGCTATGTGCTGCGCGGTGGAGGAAAGCGGCTGCGGCCGATACTTCTCCTCGCGGCGAGCCGCATTTTTAACGTGGACGACGACGATGCGATCGCCGCCGCACTCGCCGTGGAGGTCTTCCATAATTTTACGCTCGTGCACGACGATATTATGGATCACGCGGACGAACGGCGAGGCCGACCCTCCGTTCACGCAAAGTGGGATGAAAGCACGGCCATATTGTGCGGCGATTTTCTCATTGGCCTCTCCTACGATCTGCTGGCGCGGGCGCGCGGAAGGAGCCCAACCGCTCTCTTGATTGCGCGATTTCAGTCCATGACGGCGCAGCTGTGTGAAGGGCAGACGCTGGATAAGGAGTTCGAAACGCGCGACGAAGTTACCGTCGAGGAGTACTTGCAGATGGTAGATCGAAAGACCGGCGCCCTGCTGCGGGCGTGTCTCGAACTGGGCGGCATGATCGGCGGCGCCTCCGAGGATGCGCTGTCGTCCCTCGGAGAGATCGGCCGCAACGCCGGACGGGCCTATCAGATTAAGGACGATCTTCTCGATTTGACGGCGGCCGACGAACGATGGGGAAAGATGATTGGTGGGGATTTGATCGAAGGCAAAAAAACCTATCTTTTGCTCCGCGCCATCGAGCGTACGCGGGGAAGCGATCGCGAGTGGTTCTTGCGGATCGTACGCCAAGGCGGCCTTCCGCCGGCGGAAGTCACCGAGGCGCGCGAACGAATGGAGCGCTCAGGCGTGCTAGACGAAGCGCGGGCGGAAGTACGACACTACAGCCGCCGCGCGGCCGAATGTACTGAGCGGCTTGGTGCGTCACCGGACGTCGCGATGCTCGACGTACTCCTTGCACGGATGCAGGAGCGCCTCCATTGACCGAAATTCCCGATAGATCCTTGATTGCCGCTTAAGACATGCTTGTCCGTGAGGTAACTGTTACCAACCGTGCGGGCCTGCACACTCGCCCGGCCTCCATGATTGTCCGGACCGCCTCCAAGTTCAACGCGGAGTTTTACATCCAGAAGGACAGTTACGAAATAAACGGCAAAAGCATCATCGGCGTGATGACGCTCGCGGCCGAACAGGGTGCCACCCTTATCCTCACGTTCGAGGGTGATGATGAGGAGGCCGCGGCCGAAGCGATCACCCAGTTATTTGAAAGCGGCTTCGGCGAAGTCAAGTAGTCAAATCTGATGTTGACCGACGAACAGAATGTAGAATCTTCCGCGGATCTCGCGACGCCCGAACAGAGGGAGCACGTCGTAGAAGGGATTGGTGTAGCCCCCGGCATTGCGATCGGGCCGGCGTACCTCTACGCGCGGGGCGCTTTTGAGGTGGAGGAACGCCACATTTCGCAGGAAGAGCTTGACGAAGAGCTGAAGCGGTTCGAGCGGGCCGTGATGAAGTCCGAACGCGACCTCAACAAGATTACTTCCGTTGCGCGCGAGAAGCTCGGCGAGGGCAGCGCGAGCATCTTTGAGGCGCAGTCATTGATGCTTCGCGACTCGGAACTGTATGATGCCGTGCGTGAGCGCATTCGGCATGACCATATGAGTGCGGACTACGCCGTTTCTACGGTCATCAACAAGCATCGTCAGCTGCTGAAGGCCAGCGACAGTGAGTACCTGCGTGAACGCGCCAACGACATGCTCGATCTGCAGGATCGCATCGTCCGGCACCTGAGGCGCGGCAAGATTTTGTCGTCCGTAGACTCGAAATCCATCGTTGTCGCTGAGAGCCTCTCAGCTGCCGACATCGTCCTGTTCAGTCGCCGCGGCATTCTCGGCACGGCCATGGATTACGGTGGCGCCACATCGCACGTCTCCATCATGGCCCGTGCGCTTAGTCTTCCTGCCGTCGTCAGCACGCACGGCGTGACAAGCGGCGTTCAGTCGGGCGACCTCCTTATCCTCGACGGACTCGATGGACGAGTGATCGTCAACCCCACGGAGGAAACGCTTGCGTTCTACCGCGAGCGCCAGGAACGCTATCGACGTCTTCAGCACGAGCAAAAACAGCTCGTCCCGCTTCCGTCCGAGACCATCGACGGTCATCAGGTAAGGCTGATGGCGAACCTCGAGTTTCAGGAGGAGCTGAAACTCCTCGAGGAATACGGAGCGAAGGGCGTGGGGTTATTCCGTACGGAGATTCTCTTCTTGATGCAGCGCCGTGTGAATCTCTCCGAAGACGAGCAGTACGCGACGTACAAACTCATCGTCGAGGCCGTTGCGCCAGACGATGTGACGTTCCGCGTGCTCGATTTCGGCGGCGACAAGATGCTGCCGCTGGGCCACCGCGAACACAACCCGTTTCTTGGTTGGCGCGGCATCCGCATCCTCCTCGATAAACCCGAGCTTCTGTATCCGCAACTCCGAGCCATTTTACGCGCCAGTGCCCACGGACGCCTTCGTATTCTTGTTCCGATGGTCACCGAACTGGGTGAGGTGCTCGAGTTTCGGGGGGTGGTTGAGAAGGTAGCGGAGGACCTTCGCGCTGCCGGCGAGGCGTTCAATGAAAATATCCCCATCGGCATCATGGTTGAGGTTCCGGCCGTGGCGCTGAAAGCCCGTCGGTTTGCCGCCGAAGTCGACTTCTTCTCGATCGGCACCAATGATCTCACGCAGTACACGCTCGCTGTTGATCGAGGCAACGATCTGGTGGCCTCAAAATACCAGGAGCTCGATCCCGCTATTCTTCAGCTGATTAAGAACACCGTCGACGCTGCCCACGCGGAAGGAATAACCGTAAGCGTGTGCGGCGAACTCGCCGCTCGTCCGCAGGCGACGCCGCTCCTGCTAGGTCTGGGCGTTGACGAGCTCAGCGCCTCACCGATCTATCTGCCTGAGCTAAAGCGCGTAATACGTGCGATACGGATGGACGAGACGCCGCAGCTCGCCGAGCGCGCCCTGCGCGCGAGTGATGCTCATGAGGTCCACGCCATTCTCAAAGAATGGATGCATGAGCACGCGTGCGACATCGCATCGTATTTAGAAGGAGGGTAGTAGTAGCTTGTTCGTCGCGAACGCGCTCTCGACCCTCGCGTCCGCGATCTGCAAGAACCAGGGTGCTGTCTTATGACTTTCGCGCGGCGGATAATCTTGTAACTTGGGAACGGCATCCCCGTAATTCGCGTAGCGCTACGTGCACATAGCTCTGCATGTGCCTGGAGAACAAGCGGTTAGCAGGAAACCAGGTATAACGCTTGCCCCGCCTCTCTCGATTCAGTTCGGATCCCGATCAAGAGCATCGAATGTCCCGCCTCTCCCTGCGACATTTTTTCTTCATCGCAGTGGCTTTTGCCGTCGCACTTCCGGCATCTGCCCAGTACACCTTCCATTTCGGCCGTAACAAAGTCCAGTACGACGATTTTGACTGGCACATTCTGAAGACGGAGCACTTCGACGTCTATTATTACCCGGAGATGCAGGAGCTCGCCGAGCATGGCGCGCACTTCGCCGAAGAGGCGTACGAAGAGCTGCAGAACAAATTCAATTTCTCGCTGACGCACCGTCCGCCGCTCATTTTCTACTCGTCGAATCTGCATTTCAAGCAGACAAACATAACGCCGGGGTTCATACCTGACGGCGTCGGTGGTTTTTTTGAGTTTCTGAAGGGACGTGTCGTGATTCCCGCGAACGGCAACATCCATCAGTTTCGCCGTGTGATTCGTCACGAGATGGTACACGTCTTCACGTATTCGAAAGTCCTGCGTGTGGTTCGCGACCACCGCATTCCGCCGGACCGATTTCTCCCGTTGTGGTTCACCGAAGGGCTTGCTGAATATTGGTCGGGAGAGCCCGACCATTCACACGAGATGGTGATGCGCGATGCCGTCTTCTCGAACTATCTGGTGCCCCTCGAGAATATCTACCGTGTGAACGGCAGCTTCGTGATGTACAAGGAAGGCGAAGCGCTGTGCGAATTTCTTGCCGAGACGTACGGGGAAGAGAAGCTGCTGCTACTGATCGAGAATTTCTGGAAGGAACGCGACTTTCGAAAAGTGCTCGAAATCACGTTCAAGGAGGAATTTACGGCGATTGACGAGAACTGGAGCGAGTGGCTGAAGAAGAAGTATTATCCCGAGCTCGACGACGTGGAGCTCACCTCATTCATCGCGCAAGGTGTGGCGACGGAAGGATTCAGTACCAAGCCGGCATTCTACCGATTCGCCGACGGGACGCGTAAGGTGTTTTTCGTTGGAAATCGTACGGGATACAGTAACGTCTATGAGGTCACGGTCGATTCGCTCTTCCGCCCGACGGCCGAACCCGACGTGTTGATCCGCGGAGAACGAAGCGACGATTTCGAAGCGTTTCACCTGTTCGAAAGCAGGCTCAGCGTCTCGGAAGACGGAAAACTCGCGTTTGTGACGAAGAGTGGACAGTCGGACGTCATTCACATCTACGATCTCGAATCCGAGGAGCTGGGACCCACCTATAAATTCGAAGACCTCGTCGCCGTCTATTCGCCGGATTGGAGCCCGGATGGAAAAAGCCTCGCGTTCTCGTCGATCGACAGGAGCGGTTTTAGCGATCTCTACGCGTACAACATCGAATCGGGGAGGCTTCAGCAGCTCACAAATGATTCGTACGACGACCGTGATCCTTCCTGGAGTCCCGACGGAAACCGTGTCGTATTCTCATCCGATCGCACGTCTACAGGCAAGTCGAACGCCTACAACCTGTTTGTCTATAACGTGGATGATGCACGGATAGACTACCTGACCTTTGGTGACCGGCTCGACTTTTCGCCGCGCTGGAGCCCCGGCGGGGAGCACGTCGTGTTTACGAGCGCCGTAAAGGATTCGAGCGGGCGCTACGGCGCGCAGAACATTTGGGTGGCGGACACGGAGGAAGGCGACGATGCCGTTGCCGAGATGGCGTCCGCGTCGCTCGTTCTCCGCAACGAGGCCAAATCGAACGTAGCGCGGACCCGATCGGTTCGAAGGCTGACGGAGCTCACGGCCGCGGCGTTCGATCCGTATTGGACGGACGACAACCGTCTCGTTTTCACGAGCTTTGAGCACTTTCGGTTTACCATTAGAAATCTCGCGGAGGTGGATTCCTTACTCGAAAATCCGCGTGCGAAGACCAGTGTTGATCTCATGGATACGGGCGATCATTGGGCTTTTGCGCGAATCGGCATTGACGAAGGAGCCGAGCGCGTGAACTATAAAAAGAAGTACACGCTGGACATCGCCCAGGGGCAGGTGAGTCAGAACCCGGTCTGGGGAACGACAGGCGGGGCCGCTATGGCTTTCTCCGATATGATGGGGAATGACCACTGGTACGTCATGGTGTACAATAATTCCCGCGGGCAGGAAGATTTTCTTAAGAGCCTGAACGTCGCCGTATCACGCGTACAGCTGCATCGCCGGACGAACATAGGATATGGGATCTACCGGTTTAGCGGCCTACGCTACGACATCACGGATCCGGATGCGGCCCGAGAATATCCGACTTTGTGGGAGACGATTTACGGAGGCTTCGGCGCCATCAGCTATCCACTATCGATGTTCAGACGTGTTGAACTCAGCACGTCGCTGAGCTGGGACAGCAAGGAAATTCCGTGGAAGGACATCGACCGCGACGCGCTCCTCGTGTCCAATGCGGTGTCGCTCGTGCACGACAACGCGCTCTGGGGGATGAATGGCCCGGTCGACGGCTGGCGTGGGAGCATCGAAGCGGCCTATACGACGGACGTCCTCTATTCCAATGTCAGCTACTTCACGCTCACAGCCGACATCCGTAACTACCTCCGCTTGCACCGAAACGTCACGTTTGCCTCGCGCGTGCTTGGTAGAATGAACGAGGGTCGAGAGGCGCGCCTCTTCTTCATGGGAGGCAGTTGGGATCTTCGCGGATTCCCTCTCTTCAGTGTGCGCGGGCAGAAGATGTGGTTCACCTCGCATGAACTTCGGTTTCCTCTCGTGACGAATCCAGCGCTGTACGTTCCTATTCTCGCGCCCTTCGGCATCGCCAATCTCCGAGGCTCGCTGTTTTTCGACGCTGCTCACGCGTGGAATGACGACTACCGAGAGTCGAATTTGACGCCAAGCCGGCGCGATCAGTTGAACATCGGGGAGACGCTGGGTGCCGTCGGCGCCGGCCTTCGCCTCAACTTATTCGGTGGGTTCGTGCTGCGCTACGACGTCGGTTATCGCTATCGCGACGGCTTCAGAGAACAAGACAAGTTCTTCAAGCAGTTCTTCTTCGGATGGGACTTTTAGGCTCGCGATCGTTGGTTAACGTGAACCGTGAATAAACACGCTTACACCACATTAGCAGTGACGTGCCTCCTTCTTGTGGGATGCAATGCGCTCCATGTGCGGTCCTCCCAAATCCGGGGGGCGGAGGGCTGGACGACGGAAGGCGAATCGCCACTTCGTGCAAATGCGGTGTCATCGGTGCTGCGTCCACCGCTCGAAGAGCGCTGGAAATTCGACGCCGGGGCGGGCTTTGGGTCCGTCTCACCACTCATCGTCAATGAAATCCTATTCGTGGCCACCCGGAAGGGTGAGGTTCACGCGATCGACCTCGAGACGGGTCGCCGAGTCGGACAGTCTTCTTTCGGCGAGTCGATCGAAGGAACGCCCGTTTACGACGACGGGATGCTGTTTGTACCGGTTGGATGGGGCCGTCGCGCCCTCGTCGGCTACAACTTGCTGCGCGGCTCGTCGGCGTGGAAGGTAAAAGGCGCTTCCATTAGCGCCGGTCTGCTCATCGATGCGGACCTGGTGATCGCGGCCGATGACAAGGGTAGCGTTCGCGCATACAACAAGAAGGACGGAACGATAGAATGGGAGGTTGATCTCGGCGAAGGCGTCGGCGTGAAGGCGTCGCCTATACTGGCGGGCGGTCTCGTGATTGTCGCCGATGACCGTGGCCGCGTTGCCGCATTGAATCCGGCGGACGGCTCGCTGACGTGGTCGGCCGCTTTGGACGCCCCCGTGCTCGCAACGTCCGCTTCCGACGGCAAGTCCGTGTACCTATCCACGACGCGTGGACGCCTCGTGAAGCTGCACGTCGATGATGGGAGGGAGCTGTGGACGTATGCAGAGGCGTCAGACGACCGGTACTTCGCCTCGCCGGCAGTAGGCGATGGCGAGGTCGTGTTTGGCGCATCCGACGGGTTCGTGCGTGCATTGGATGCAAGAACCGGAGAGCTCGTATGGTCGAGCGACGTTGAGGCGGCGATCACGGCGGCGCCCCTTCTAACAGCCGACGTCGTTTACGTCGGAACGATGCAAAGCGGGCTCATCGGCCTCAAACGTGCCACGGGCGAAAAGCTCTGGGAGGTGGAGCTTGACGGCCGGATGAAATCCGGATTTGCGGCGAAGGGCAAAAAATTGGTCGTTCTCGCCGAGCCGAAAACGGTGTATTTGTTCGAGACGACAGCGGATAGCTATGCGCTTGGCGATGAATAAACGTGCGCTCGTTGTCGGTTTTCTCGTAATCGCCATAGGGTCGGCTGCCGCTCAGGATCGGACGGAGTCCGCCTTGGCGCCCACGGAAACACCGGCTTCGGAAGAAACCGTTCACGTCCGCGTCTCTACAAATTCTGCAGACGCCCTTCTTTTCGCCGATTCGGTGCTGATAGGCCGCGTGCCGTCAGGATTCGTCTCCATTCCACCTGAGACCGAACGACTTCGGCTCACCATCCGAGATGCCAAGTCGTGGTCGATTCAGCCGGTCGAGAAGCGTCTCGATGCTGCGGTCGGTGATTCGATCGAGATCCACCTGAATTTTCCATATCACTACCGGATCGAATCCATCCCGTTCGGCGCAAAGGTTCATGTGGAGCAGGGCAAAGAGTGGGACTATCTGGGATCTACACCGCTTCTACACACCACGAATGCCCCTCTCGACAATATCCTTGTGATTGAGCATGCCGGATATGTTCTGGAACGCCTGGACCCTGGACTTGACATTTGGAACCGTCATGTCATTATGCTGAAGCCGTCCGACGAGCTGGATCCGACGGCAGCACAGGTCAACTGGAAGCCGCCGAAACAACGCCGCGCCTGGATTGACTATGCCGCGTTGGGTACGGCTCTCGCGGCCGGAATGGTAGCCGTGCACTATAAATTCAAGGCGGACGATCTTTATTCGAGGTACGAAGACACGGCCGATCCGGCACTACGAGATGACATCCACGCGTACGACGTCCGGTCGGGGGTGGCTTTCGGTGTGATGCAGGGAGGCCTGGGCCTCTTCGCCATCCGACTCATTCTCCGCTAGTTCTGCCGTTCTGCACCGAGTGATCGTTCCGGTCCTCTAATCTTCTACTGAATGCGGAATCATCCGGCGGTTTGTGATCGTTTGGATGGTTGCGAGCGCAACGAGTGAAGAACGGAGGCCATGCTCAAAGACAAGCTGTCCAGCGATCTCAAGGAGGCCATGCGCGCACGCGACGACGTTCGGCTCCGCACGATACGGTCACTGCGCGCGGCGCTCATGGAGAAAGAAATCGAGCTCCGCGAAGGAGGAAAGGCGCAGCTCACGCAAGAGCAGGAGATCGCCGTCGTTCAGAAGCAAGCGAAGCAGCGTCGCGATTCGATCGAGCAGTATGAGAAGGCGGGCCGCTCGGATCTTCAGCAGAAAGAGGAAGAAGAGCTTGCCGTTATTGAGGAGTATCTGCCCCGACAGCTGGACGAGGACGAAGTACGAAAGGTTCTTCACGAGGTGATCGCTGCGACGGGTGCCGCATCGCCGCGCGACATGGGAAAGGTGATGGGGGCGGCGATGGAGAGAGTGCGCGGCCTCGCAGACGGTCGCCGCGTCCAGCAGCTCGCGACGGAGATGCTCTCGGATAAAAAATCCTAGTCGTCGGCTCCAGTCAGAGACTTCGTGCTTCAGTCCCTCGACATCCTGATTCTCCTCGCACTTGCTGTCGGCGTCTTACGCGGATTCATGACCGGCGCGGTCCGACAGATCATCAGCTTCATCGGAATCGTGATCGCGATCGTCCTGGCCGTCGAACTGATGAACCCGGTTGGGCGGCTCGTCGGCAATGCTATCGGCGTATCGGAGGCGCTCCAGCCGGCTATCGGTCTCCTCGCCGTTTTTCTGATCATTCAAATTGTTCTTTTCTTCGTCGTACGAGCGGTTGAATCACTCGTAAAAACATTCCGCCTTTCGGCCGTCAACCGACTGCTGGGCGGTATGGCCGGCCTCGCGAAGGCGGCACTTATTCTAAGTGTCCTTTTCATCGGCCTTGCCCACCTCGATATCCCCGAGGCGGAAAACCGGGAAGAATCCCTACTTTATGAACCGATTGCCGGCGTACTTCCCGCCGCCTGGGATTACGTCTCCACTCATCTGCCTCGCGTAAAATCGCTTTCCGACCGCCTGGGCGCGCAGGCCCGTCAAGTTCTTGACGAACCCTGAGGCCTATTCTTCACGCCGCTAACCGTGCTCTTCGCATGACGAGGAGCCCGCCTATCACCAGCGCGCCTCCGACGATCTGCGCCAGATAAATATTTTCTCCGAGCAGAACATAGCTGAACGCGAGTGCAAGAAGCGGCACGAGATTTCCGAAAACCGCGGTGTTCGAGGCTCCGACGACATGGACCGCATTGTTCCACAGCGCGATCGCGAGGCCGGTAGAAAGACCGCCGGAGTATAAAATCGCCACCCAGTGGATCGTACGCACGCTTGCCCAATCCGTGTCTCCGTAGTACGGAATGGCGATGCCGAACAGAAATGGCAGCGCAAATAGCAGGCTGAGGAAGGTGAGGCCCGTCGGCGATAGATAGCCGAGCACCGGTTTGCTAAAGGCGGTATAGGCTCCCCAAAACACGGCCGCCGCAAGCATAATCAGATTACCTTTGAAGGTATCACTCCCCAGATGGATCTCGTTGCTTCCCCCAAGGACAACCACGCCGGTGCCGATAAGGACGATCAGCAGCGCGAACCACGATGCGCCCGCTAACTGCTCGGTCCGGAAAACACGGCCCACCATCGCTGTCCATAACGGAGAGCTTGCCATAATGAGCGCCGCGTTTCCCGCCGTCGTGTAATCCAATCCGAGAATAAAGCAGAGCTGATAGAACACGAATCCTAAAATCCCCAGCGCGGCGATCTGGATGGGATGTTCGCGTAGCGGCCGCCAGAGCGGACGTCCGGCCCGACGACGATTGTACACGTAGAGACCGCCCAGCACGGCCGCCGACACGACAAACCGAAGTGCATTCAGCACGTGCGGATGCATGATCTGCAGCACCGCCTTCACGACGGGGAAGTTCAAACCCCAGACGATAATCGTGAAGATCAGCGCACCTTCGGCTCGCCAGTACTGTTTGGTTTCGGGCATCGGACAGCGATAGTTGGGGGCGGCGATTATATAGCATGCGCCCTGTACATTCGCCGCTATGCTTTTGTACTTTAGCTTCAATTCCTTTGCTATTCACGGTTTTCATTCTTTCATGCTCGACGACGGCATTAAGAAACTGTACTACTCCATTGGTGAAGTCAGTGAGATGACCGAGCTCGAGCAGCACGTCCTCCGCTACTGGGAATCGGAATTCGAGCAGCTCCAGCCGCGGAAAAACCGCGCCGGCCGCCGCGTCTACACGGAGGAGGATATTGCGATGGTGCGGCGCGTCCAGTACCTGCTGAAGGACGAAAAGTACACGATCGAAGGTGCGAAGCAGGTGCTCGATCGCGAGGCTGAACTAGACGAAGAAGAGAAAACCCACAAAGACGAGCTCATCGAGATGAGGAAGTTCCTGACGGAAATATTGAACCTCCTCGAAGAAAAATGACGACCGTCGTGGCGAGTAGAGCAGCGCGACGATGAGTGGACCCTTCCTCATAGCCGTGCTGGCGAGCGCGGTCGTGTTCGTCATCGTCGCGACCGCCCGATTCAAGATCCATCCGTTCCTCGTCTTGCTCGCCGCGTCGTACGGCGTCGGCTTGTTTTCTGGTCTGTCTGCCGAGGCGACCGTTGAGGCCATCACCCAGGGGTTCGGCGGAACGATCGGCTATATCGGCATCGTGATCGCGGCGGGTACGATCATTGGCGCCGTCCTCGAGCACACCGGAGGCGCACACCTGATGGCCGAAGCGGTCCTGCGGCTCGTTGGTAGAGCCCGAGCCGTCATGGCCATGACGGTGACCGGTGCCGCCGTCTCAATCCCGGTTTTCTGCGACTCCGGATTCATCATCCTATCGCCGCTCAACCGCTCCCTTGCGGAACGTTCCGGTGAGTCGATGGCCACGCACGCCGTGGCGCTCAGCCTGGGGCTTTACACTACGCACGTCTTCGTTCCGCCAACCCCCGGGCCGATTGCTGCGGCCGGTGAGCTGGGGGCGGAGCTGGGCCTGGTCATCGTCTTTGGGCTCATCGTGACGATACCGGTTCTTGCGACATCCTACGTATTTGCGCTTTGGATGGGCCGCCGCGTTCTCATTGAGCCGTCGGATGCATCGCTCACAGGTCCGGAAGAAATGGAGTCCGCCGCGGCGCAGGCAGAAGACCTGTCGCAGGTGCCGGCGCGGTCGCTGATTGCGGCGTGCGTGCCCATCGGCTTGCCGGTCGTACTCATCTCTTTACAGTCGATCGCGAATCTGCCGACCCGGCCGTTAGGTGCCGGTGTCTTTATGGCCACGCTCGCGTTTCTGGGAAATCCGAATACGGCCCTTCTTCTGGGCGTAGCCGTTGCGCTCTTCGCGGCGCGCAACAAGCTTCGCGGTCTCGAGTCTGCATGGCTGGGAGAAGCCCTGAAGCAGGCCGGTCTCATTATTCTGATAACCGGGGCAGGAGGGGCCTTCGGGAGAGTGCTCCAGGCCACGCCGATCGGCGCCTATCTCGGCGACGTCATAGGGGCAGCGAATCTCGGCGCCTTTACCATCATGATACCGTTCGTCCTTGCGTCTGCCCTCAAAACCGCCCTCGGCTCCTCGACCGTCGCCATTATTACATCCGCATCCATCCTATTCCCGATGCTGCCTTACATGGGTCTGGACGGCACCTGGGGCACGGTCCTTACGACGCTCGCGATCGGCGCGGGTGCAATGACCGTCTCTCACGCAAACGACAGCTATTTCTGGGTCGTCAGCCAGTTTTCGGGGATGACCGTTCCTCAGGCTTACAAGCTGCAAACCGTCGGATCGGCCGTCGCCGGCGTGTCCGGAATTCTGGCGGTACTGGTACTCGCATTTATCTTGCTCTAGCCATACCCGGTACGGTGCTGACGTGGTCGAAGGAAAAAAATCATTCCCGAGCGGCCGGGTCGAGGAACTTCTCCCACCAAAAAAGTAGGACCGTCTCAAATTCCGGATGCACCGGATGTGACGTCTTCTTTCCCCGAACTCATATGGAGCATTAGCACGTTGAACACGATGAAGAAGGCGGCTTCCGGGTCGCCCGTCCGTTCATTCGGACCGGTCGATGACCTGGAACCGTTCGTACCGACAGAGTGGTGGCGCGCCCTGTTCGGATCTACTTACCTTCTCACCGACGCCGACGTGATGGACCAGTCCGTCACTGAAGCCGAGGTTGCGCGCTTCATCGAATTACTTCATCTCTCACCTCAAGACAGCGTCCTGGACCTGTGCTGTGGCCATGGCCGGCACGCCTTGGAGCTGGCCCGGCGCGGCGTCGGCAAGGTCGAAGGACTCGACCGGTCGCGCTATCTCATCCGGAAGGCCCGTGAAGCCGCCCGCCGCGAATCTCTTGCGGTTCGCTTTCGCGAAGGCGATTGCCGACGTCTCGCGTATCCCGCCCGGACCTTCGATGCCGTCTTACTTGCCGGAAACAGTTTCGGCTACTTCGACACAACCGACGACAACCTGAAGGTTCTTCGCGAAATCGCGCGTGTGCTAAAGGATGACGGGCGCTTGCTTCTGGACGTGGTTGATGCCGACTTTCTCCGCGATCATTTCACACCTCGCTCTTGGGAATGGCTCGACGGGAAACACTTCGTGTGCCGCGAGCGAACGCTTTCGGAAGACGGAGCACGTCTTTTCTCGCGTGAAGTAGTCACCCATACCGAGCAGGGTGTGCTGGCCGACCAGTTCTACGCGGAATTCCTCTATGGGTCAGACGCGTTGCGTCAGCTAATGCTCGACGCAGGATTCGCCGACGTGACGGTGGCCGGTCCACTGCTGCCGGTCTCCCAACGGAATCAGGATCTGGGCATGATGGGTCATCGGCGCATGTTCAGTGCACGGGCGGCACGGAAGCTCTACGCTACCAACGGTCATCGGCCGCCGGCGCGCCGTCACGTGGCGGTGGTCATGGGCGACCCCCGCCTTCCCGATAACATGAAGCTGGGCGGCGTCTTCGATGAGGACGACTTCTATACCATAGATCAACTTCGCGCCGCCCTCGCCACGCTCGATGACTACCGATTCTCGTTCATCGATGATCACACGATGCTGATCGATCGGCTGCGGGATATGTCCGACGTCGATTTCGTGTTGAACCTCTGTGACGAAGGCTATTGGAATGATGCGAGAAGAGAGCTGCACGTTCCGGCACTTCTCGACCTGTTCGGGAAACAGTACTCGGGTGCAGGACCCCAGTGCCTCGCGTTCTGCTATGATAAGTCGCTCGTTCGGGGCGTCGCCCGTGAGCTCGGCATTCCGATTCCGGAGGCCCGTTTTCTCCGGCCGGGCGCCGCTACGATCGACCTGCTCAAGATCGGCTATCCGGTCATCGTAAAGCCGAACTCAGGGGACTGCAGCCTCGGAATTACGCAGCACTCGGTGGCCTACACCCCCGACGAGCTCGCCTCGGCACTGAACACGGTTCGCGAGCAGGTCGGAGCGGACAGATCGCTTTTGGTCGAAGAGTTCCTGACGGGTAAAGACCTCACCATAGGCATTATTGGAAACGCCTCCGGCGGTTACACGATTCTTCCCATCACGGAGGACGACTACTCCGCTCTGCCCGCCGACCTGCCACCCATCTGCGGCTATGAGGCGAAGTGGCTCGCGGAATCGCCTTACATGACCGACGTGCGATCCGTCGTGGCAGACATTCCGCACGCCACGCGCGCCTTCATCGAAGAATGCAGCCTGACGTTGTTTGAGCGGCTTGCCTGTCGAGATTATGCGCGCTTTGACTGGAGGCTCGACGCCGACGGTGAGCCGCGTTTGCTTGAGGCCAATCCGAACCCCGGCTGGTGCTGGGATGGCCACATGGTCAAACAGGCGGCGCATGCGGGCTATAGCTATGCCGATATGCTACGGCTCATCCTCGAAGCCGCCGAGCGCCGCATTGAAGCTGCATCGCAGCCCGAGACGCTTCGGCCGGCCGTGGGCACGCTCGCTCGTTCCAAGGTTTTTTGATCTTCGACGTGCCGCGGTGAACGAAGGAGTTTCCACCGAGGACATCATCCCCCGGTTGGAAGAACGAAGGCCTTGTGCTCATGCATTCGGGCATGTCGAACATTGACGCGTTTTCCGTAACGGGCAAACAGTATCAGGTTGGCGCAGGCGGCACGCTCCACCTCTACGAATACGGCAACGAAAATCGGGCGGCACTCGATGCCTCGCGAGTGAACCCCGGCATCATGTCGGATGCGCACGTCTTCCGGTCAGCAAACGATGTGGCTGTCTATATCTGGGACGATTTCGGCGTACAGTCTGCTATTGCCGGCGTCTTCGGCGCCCAGCTCTTCTAACGGCGGCGAACTCCGCTGTCCTCGCACCCGCCTCTTCCGCTCAAGAGCCCCTCTCTTCGTTCGCGAAATGTAATCGTCGTGTTGAGACCTCCTCGCTCCATTCGCTGAGCGTGGTCACCCTGTGGGCGATGCGTGCTGACCTGATACGCGACCACATGCGCAATTCCATGGTGAATTGATCTTTCGACCAGCAAAAAACCGTGAGGGAATTTATGATATCGCAAACGATACGGGCCACCTTCGTTTTTGCCATTATTCTTGTCTTCTGTGCAATGGCTCCAGGGCTCGCCGTCGGGCAAACAGACACTGTCAGGGTAACCGTCGAAGACAAGACCATCGCACATCCGAATGAAGATATCGGATGGCCGGAAGCCTTCGCCATCGACGGTCAGCAGGGAGCGCCTGTGACGGTGGTACGTGGCAAGACCTATGTGTTTCAACTTGACGACGTCCCTGCCCTTCATCCGTTCTACATCACTACAAGCGAGGTGGGCGTGGGTGCCGAGCCGTATTCGGACGGCGTGGACGGCAATTTTTCGACCGGCAATTCAACGGTGACATTCACACCCACCGAGAGCACGCCGGATCTATTGTACTATCAGTGCGGCAGCCACGAATACATGGGCTGGCGTATCTATGTCCGCGACGAAGCAGATATCGGCCTCGAAACCATCGCGCAGGGCTTAACCTCGCCCATCGGTCTGGCGCAACCGGACGACGGCACCGATCGCCTGTTTATCGTCGATCAAATCGGCATGATTCGTATCGTGATGTCGGATGGAACGCTGATCGAGGAGCCGTTTCTCGACGTCGGTGACCGAATGGTCGAGCTAAGGGACGATTTCGACGAGCGCGGCCTTCTCGGCCTTGATTTTCATCCTGATTACGAAACGAACGGCCGTTTCTTTGTCTACTACAGCGCACCGCTTCGCGACACGGCACCTGACGGCTGGGATCACACGTCCATCATTGCGGAATTTCAGGTCTCGGAGAGCGACCCCAACCGGGCCGATCCCGAGTCTGAACGCGTCCTCCTCGAGGTGGATCAGCCACAGTTCAACCACGACGGTGGTACGGTCAGGTTTGGTCCGGACAGCCAGTTGTACATCTCACTCGGCGATGGCGGAGGAGCGAACGATAACCAGATGGGCCACGTCTCAGATTGGTATGATGACAACGGAGGCGGCAATGCGCAGAACGTCGAGGAAAACCTGCTCGGAAAAATACTCCGCATCGACGTCGACGCCGGGGATCCGTTCGGCATCCCGGATGACAATCCCTTCGTTGGACGGGACGGACTGGACGAGATTTATGCCTACGGACTCCGGAATCCATACCGATTCTCGTTTGATTTGGACGGTGAGCACGGCATGCTCGTTGGGGATGCGGGTCAGGATCGATACGAAGAAGTCCACCAGGTCGAGCTCGGTGGCAATTACGGATGGAATGTGTTCGAAGGGACGCATTGCTTTGATGCCGAAAGCCCTGAAGCGGACGTGACGGGCTGCCCGACCGAGGTTGGCGGCTCGCATCCTGATGCCGGCCGGCCGCTTCAACTTCCGGTGATCGAATATCTTAACAGCAATCAGGAAGGCGGCCTGGGGCTGGTCGTCGTGGGCGGTGTCGTTTACCGAGGAGCCTCGATCGAGGCATTCGATGGCCGGTACATCTTCGGCGATTGGAGCCACGGCCACGGCGGGGCGGATGGGCAGCTTTTCCTTGCTGAGCCGGTTGAGGAGGGGCGGTGGCCGTTCCAGCCGCTTCACGTTGTCAATCGGCCGGACGGGGAGCTGGGCCATTTCGTTCTGGCAATCGAACAGGACGGCTCCGGAGAAGCCTACGTGCTGACGACCGACAGCGGAGGCCCTGACGGAGAGTCCGGGCGGGTGTACAGGATCGTCTCGCCGTCTGACGTGACCGCACAGGAGGGCCCTGGCGAGATGCCGGAGCGTATGACGCTTGCCCAAAATTATCCCAATCCTTTCAACCCGACGACCACCATCCGTTTCGATGTGCCGCAGTCCGGACACGTCACGCTTGCCATCTATGATGTGCTCGGTCGACAAATCGCTACGCTCATCGATGACGTCGTGACGTCGGGCGAGCATTCCGTGGTGTGGGATGCCCGAGACGACGCAGGAAGGCGCGTCGCGAGCGGTTCGTACGTTTATAAACTGCGAGGTGCGGGAGCGACGCTTTCCAAAGTTCTGACCGTCGTGAAGTAAGATAGGCGATCAATGGTAAGAGCGATGAAACGCCGGCGCTCGGGTGAGCGCCGGCGTTTCGTGCATCTTGCCCCGCTATAGGGGCGCCCTCCGGCTTTCGAATGAACCTTTTATATATACTGCGGTTTAGGTTGTCTTGGCGACGCGTAGTCGCTATCATTGACCCACTTCGGGACGTGGCGCAGTCCGGTAGCGCACTTGCATGGGGTGCAAGGGGTCGT
>CAZART010000017.1:31841-59629 GCA_964487555.1 uncultured Rhodothermales bacterium | reverse complement strand
TTGTCAGTTCCACACCCGGCACTACGCGCGACGAGATCGAGGCCGAGGCGGAAATTGGCGGCGTACTATACCGATTTGTGGATACCGCCGGACTTCGGGAAACGGCTGATGCCGTGGAGGCAGAGGGCGTCCGGCGGGCGGAGCAGTCCATCGAACGGAGCGATGTGTTGATATATGTGTATGACATGTGTATCGGACTGGCCGGTGCGGAGCATTCGTTCCTTAAGGAGGTGCGAGAACGTCAGGCTCAGCTTCCCGTTATACTGGTGGCGAATAAACGCGATCTCGCCAACGGCGCCGCCACACCGGCTGACGCGCTGAAACTTTCCGCCGTCCGCGGTGCAGTTGAAGAGAGCGAAATGGCGCCGCTCGTTGACCGCCTGCGGTCTATCGTCAGCGATTCGCTGAGCGAGGCGGACGCCTCGCACGTGGTAACGAACCAGCGCCATCGGCAGCATCTTCGCCGGTCCCTCGACGCGGTTCGCTCGGCAGCGCACGCTCTGCAGGCCGGAGGCTCCGGCGACACACTCGCTCTGGACCTTCGAATGGCGCTGCACGAGATCGGCGCCATTACCGGGGAAATCACGAATGAAGACGTACTCGATCAAATTTTTTCCCGGTTCTGTATCGGAAAGTAGTCTGCTTTAATCGGTAACGGTCCGTGACGTTGCCGGGGGCGGCGGAGTCTTGCGCATTTACGCCCAACGATGGATCTCTTGAAATGAACTACTTCGAATATGACATCATTGTAGTGGGCGGCGGTCACGCCGGCTCGGAAGCGGCTGCGGCGGCGGCGCGCATGGGCGCGCGGACGCTGCTCGTCACGATGAACCTGCAGACCATCGGGCAGATGTCATGCAATCCCGCCATCGGCGGTATCGGCAAAGGGCATATCGCTCGCGAAATCGATGCCCTCGGCGGCATCATGGGACGCGTTACGGATCGGACAGGCATCCAGTTTCGGATGCTCAATCAGCGGAAGGGTCCGGCCGTATGGGGACCGCGGGCACAATGCGACCGGGCCGCGTATGCGGCGGCTGTCAGAGAGGAGCTCGAGAGCATCCCGAACCTGTACATGCGATCCGACATGGCCATGGACGTTCTCGTCGAGGACGGATGCGTGACGGGCGTCAGGACGCAGACGGATCAGGTCTTTAGAGCGCGCTATGTGATTCTCACCAGCGGGACCTTTATGAATGGAACCATTCACATTGGGGAGCGCCAGTATGGCGGCGGTCGGATGGGGGAGCGCGCCTCCGTCGGGCTGACCGCGTCGCTGGAAAAGCTCGGCTTCGAGGGAGGACGATTGAAAACGGGGACGCCGCCGCGCGTGGACGGGCGGACGATCGATTACAGTCGGCTTGAGGAACAGCCGGGCGATGCAGAAGCCCATCCGTTTTCGTTCATGTCGGATTCGCTACCGGCCGACCAGATGAGCTGCTGGCTCACCTATACCAATCAGGCCGTCCACGACACACTCAGGACCGGATTCGAACGGAGCCCGATGTTTGCCGGCCGGATTAGAGGTTCCGGGCCGCGCTACTGTCCCTCGATTGAGGACAAAATCGATCGATTCGCGCAGAAAGACCGGCATCAATTATTTCTTGAGCCCGAGGGCCGCAGCACGTATGAGGTGTACGTGAACGGTTTCTCGACGAGTCTCCCCGAGGACGTCCAGTTTGCGGCACTTCGGAAGACGGCTGGGATGGAAAACGTCCACATGCTCCGGCCGGGCTACGCGATCGAGTACGACTATTTCCCGCCCTATCAGATACGCTATAGCCTAGAGACCAAGATCGTGGAGGGGCTGTTCTTTGCGGGACAGATCAACGGCACCACGGGCTATGAAGAGGCGGCCGCGCAGGGCATAATGGCCGGCATGAACGCCGTGCAGCGGCTGCGTGGTGAAGATCCCGTGGTGCTTAAGCGTTCGGAAGCCTACGTGGGCGTGCTTATTGATGATCTTGTGGCAAAAGGCACCGATGAGCCTTACCGCATGTTCACCTCACGGGCCGAGCACCGATTGCTGCTGCGGCAGGACAACGCCGATCAGCGCTTGACGCAGCTCGGCTATGATCTGGGGCTTGCGAGTCGAAGCCGCTACGAACGCATGTGCGCGAAGCGAGAAGCGATTCGCCGGACGCGCCGAGCGCTGGAGGAGACCGCCGTTCGGCCCGAGGTCGTGAACGGCTATCTGGAGCGCGTGGGTACGAGCCCGATTGGTGAGCCGGAACGGCTCATTCAGCTTGCAAAGCGACCGGAGGTCGATCTCGATGCGATGCTTCGGCATGCCGGAATTCACGACGAGGTGGTGACGCCGGCACCCGGCATTGAGCCGTCGGCTCGACTGGTAGAGATTGAGCTGAAGTACGAAGGCTATCTCGACCGCGAGCACGATCTGGTCGAGAGGATGGAGCAGATGGAGGCCCATGCGATCCCGGAGGGTTTCGATTACCACGGCGTTGGTAACATCACGATGGAGGCTCGTGAGAAGCTGTCGAAGATCCAGCCGGACAATCTCGGTCAGGCGTCGCGCATTAGCGGTGTGAGTCCGGCGGACGTTTCCGTGCTGATGGTACTGCTGAAAAAGGGACGCGGGCCGGCGCGGACGCCTTCGTCCGAAGCGGTCGGGGCGTAGCGGTGGCCTGGAATCCTCTGGATCGCATCACGGGCGAGCAGGAAACGAAGCTCCGCCAGTTTAAAGATCTCCTTCTCGAAATCAATCAACGCATCAATCTCATTTCTCGAGAAGATGAAAAGGAGGTCTTTGAACATCACATCCTCCATAGCCTGAGTCTGACGCGAAAGTCGTTCCCGGGGGGATCGGTGGTGGTCGACTGGGGCACCGGTGGGGGACTGCCGGCGATCCCGCTCGCCATTGTTTTTCCAGACGTGCTGTTTGTCGGCATCGATGCGGTCGGCAAGAAGGTGCAGGCTGTACGGGTAATGGCCAGGCGTCTCGGGTTGGACAACGTCGTTGGCTGGCACGGCAGGGCTGAGACCTTCGACGGCAGGGCGGATTTTTCAGTATCGCGTGCCACGGCGCCGCTGGCAGATCTATGGGCGTGGCATCGGCGCGTCGCGGTCCCATCTGCAGAAAGTCCGCAGGATGGGTTATGGCGCCGGGGTCTCGTGTGTCTAAAGGGTGGTGATCTCACCGACGAGAAGCGCGCGCTTCCGCAATCTGTGAACGTTCGGGAAATCCGACTCGGTACGTGGTTCGAAGATGGATATTACGATGAGAAGGTGATCCTAGAATGCGGGCTAGCTTCCCCTCGTTGAGCGCTATATCCGATGAACATCGTCGGATATATTTTCGTTGATAGGAGTGCTTTGCGTCCGAACGTCACACGCCGGCCGCCCGGGACAGCGGCAGCATGTGGGATCTCGAACATCCCCCGCCTATCCCTCCGTTTATGAGCAATTCCGACCGCTCGCTGAACCGGACCGAACGGCTTTTTGCGCTGATTCTGCTCCTGCAGAATCGCCCGAACATGACGTCGAAGGAGCTGGCCGAGCATTTTGATGTGAGCCGTAGGACCGTCTTTCGGGACCTCAGGGCGCTGACTGAGTCGGGCGTACCGCTCACATATGCGGAGGGAGGTGGATACGAGATTCTGGAAGGCTATCAGCTTCCACCGCTCATGCTTTCGGCGCGGGAGGCGGCGACGCTACTGGTAGGCACGGAGTTCATGAAGCTCCAGCCGGATGCCTCCCTGCGAAAGGATGCGGGAGAGGTGGAGTTCAAGGTACGATCTGTGCTTCCGCAGGAGGTGCGCGACTATATCGACCGATTGAAGGACCGCACCGTGCTGGATCCATATTGGCTCTACTCGCCCGACGACGAGGACGAGGAGAAAGGGCGATGGTATGAGCTGAGCGAGGCCGTGGCACGTCAACGATCGGTCATCATGGAATATCACGTCCAGAGCCGTAATGAGTTAACAAAGCGGAAGGTGGATCCACTGGGGCTCGTTTACTACACCGATCACTGGAATCTGATCGCGCACGATCACCTCCGGAAGGATGTCCGGAATTTTCGGCTGGATAATATTTACTCGATGCACGTCCTGATGGAGCGTTTTGAGCGGCCGGAGGGATTCGATCTGGCGGAATTCGTCAAGGAGAGCGGAGGCGTTGAGAAGAGACGGATCGTCATCCGCTTCCGGAAGAACGTCTATCGAAATGCTCGGCGCAGCATACCGGCGGAGATTGACGAAGAGATCGAGCACGATGACGAAGTGGTTATCGCGTTTTTGTTCGAAAATCTTGAATATGTGGCCAGATGGCTGATCCGGTTCGGCTCGGACGCGGTGGTGGAGGAGCCCGATGCCTTGAGGGTCTTGATCCGCGAAGAGGCGAGCGCGACGGCGCGATTGTACGATTGAAACCCGAGGTCGGCGACGTAACGGCGCGGAGGAGATCCGTTCGATTGATAACGTCCCTATCGCGCCCGAACGCGGTTGACAGCCCCCATCGATGGTGATATTATAAGAGGTATAGCCTGTGAGTCGATAGGGCGATCTAAGGCAACGGCTGCAGAGTTCGGTGCCGCAAGTCAGTTGGGCGGCGACGCGTTGTCATGGAGGGCCGACCGGCTCCTTCCTCGGCCTCGATCCACACCCCCATCCGGACTCAGCCATGAATCATTATCCCGCCCTCCTCCCGCTCATCCTGTCGACATTCTGCCTCTACGCAGGCTGCACCGCGACACTTCCGGATTCCGACGACTACGAGGTATGGGCGGCGGATCAGAATTTGAATACGATCTACGTTCTCGACGCAGACGGCGAGGTTCTCCGAACGATTGAATCGGCGGAGCTCGGGGGCGCCGAGAGGCCTCACATGCTTTGGGGTGTCCCTGGAGACCCGTTCGTGTACAGTACAAATACGGTCTCGGCGTCGGTTTCGGTGCTGGACCGGGGAAGCGGTGACGTGGTGGGCGTCATCGGGTCTGTTGGAAAGGCACCGCACGCAGCCCAGCCGAATCCATCGCAGCCCGACCGCGTCTACGTATTCAACATCGGTCCGCAGCAGCAAGGCGACGACGGCGCTCCGGATCGAGGTGAGACGATCGCCGAGTTAGTGCGGACAGACGGTGCCGACGGCGCCGAATGGGAGATCACCCGCTTCCTCGATCTCAAAGCGGAGCCCGCCCTCGCCGATACGGCCGTCTTTCCAAGCCGGCGTCCGGTCTGCGGCGGGTTTACGCAAAATGGGGAGACGATGCTCGTCACGCTGTTCGACGGCGGCCTTGCCGCGGTGGATCTGGAGGAGTGGGCGGTCTCGGAAGCCTGGGGCAACGACGAGATTGCCCGACATGGATGCGGTTTCGCCTCCTCAATGGACCGGAACGAATTGTATGTCACGGCCGGAGACATGCACTCTTCATGGCTTTACGTTTTTGACGTAGGCGGCGATGAAGTCGTGCTACGTGCCACCCACGATCTCTCTGCCGAGGCGCAGGATGCGCACGGCGTGTACGTCGATCCCGTGCGGGAGGAGCTGTGGATCGTTCATCGAGTGAGCGACAACATCACCATCCATCCTCTCGCCTCCATTCGTGAATCGGGACACGGGGTTGAGATGATCGAGAATGTCGGAAAGGCGCCCGACCTTATCGCCTTTTCACCCGCTTCCGATCGCGCGTACGTCACGTTGCGGGGGCCGAATCCGGCGCCCACCATCCCTCACGCGACCGTGGGAGAGACGCCCGGCGTTACGATGATCGACGTCGGAACGAGGGAGGTCCTCCGGACCGTGGCGCTGGGCGATGCGGAGGCGTCTGATTTCCATGGAATCTTTGTTCCGCAGGCTCATCATGGCGCGGAGTCACGTTGAGCACTTACGCCGCGACCTTTTCGCCGAGTTGGAGCTTTTCCAAAACCGTTTTCGCCTCGTCCAACGTCGCCACGTTCTGCACGATGACGCGAAGTTTCTTGCCGCTTTTGTCATTCAGGACGTAGCGGCGCTCGAGGCTCGTGAGGCGCTCCAAAAGGGGATAGAAAATCGTTTCATAGAAGTACGCGTCGTCATCCTGTTCGGGCGTGTAGAGGAAGAGTCGCCCGTTCTTGAAGAGCACTTTCGGCAGCCGAAGAGCGTTGGCGAGGAGCTTGATCTCGGCGGCGAGCAGCAGATTGTCGACTTCGCGGCTCGGCGGGCCGAAACGGTCAACGAGCTCCGCTCGCAACGCCGCCACGGCGTCGTTGTCCTCGGCTTCGCTGATTCGACGGTAGACGTTCAGCCGCTCGACGTGATTGGAGAGGTAGCTCTCGGGGATGTAGGCGTCCTCCTCAACGTCAACGGCGGTCTCGCCGGCTGAGGGGACGTGTTTCTCATCGAAGACGTCCTGAAATTCTTCTTCTCGCAGCTCTCTCACTGCTTCATCGAGAATCTTGTGATAGGTCTCAAAGCCGACATCTTCGATGAAGCCGCTCTGTTCGCCTCCGAGGAGATTACCGGCGCCACGGATGTCCATGTCTCGCATCGCGAGGCTGAATCCGCTGCCTAAATCGCTAAATTCTTCAACGGCCTGCAGGCGCTGACGGGCTTCTCGTGTCATGCCGTGGATCGACGGCACGAGAAGATAGCAGAACGCCTTTCGATCGGATCGCCCCACCCGTCCTCGAAGCTGATGCAGCTCGGCGAGGCCGAAACGTTCGGCGTGGTTGATGATGATCGTGTTGGCGTTTGAAATGTCGAGACCATTTTCGATGATATTTGTGCTCACGAGCACGTCGAAGCGACCTTCGATGAAATCCAGCATCACCTTCTCTAGGGCCGTCGACTTCATCTGGCCATGGGCGGTGCGGATGCGGATGTCCGGAATGATGTTTCGCAGCATGGATGACATCTCTTCGATCGATTGCACCCGGTTGTGGATGAAGAAGACCTGTCCGCCGCGGCTCACCTCATAAAGAACGGCGTCGCGAATGAGATCTTTGTCGAAGGTGTGAATTTCCGTATCGATAGGCTGCCGGTTGGGCGGGGGGGTGCTGATGATCGAGAGGTCCCGGGCGCCGAGAAGTGAAAACTGGAGCGTGCGAGGGATGGGTGTGGCGGTGAGGGTAAGGGTGTCCACCTCTGCACGTAGTTTCCGAAGCCGTTCTTTGACCGCGACTCCGAAGCGCTGCTCCTCGTCGATAATCAGCAGGCCGAGGTTCTTGAAGTCGACGTCTTTCGAGGTGAGGCGGTGCGTGCCGATGAGAACGTCGACGCGGCCAGCTTTGAGATCTTTGAGCACTTCCTTCTGCTCACCGGTTGTGCGAAATCGAGAGATCACGTCGACTCGGACGGGATACCGCGCAAGTCTTTGACTGAACGTTTCAAAGTGCTGCGATGCGAGAATGGTCGTCGGGACCAGAATGGCGACCTGCTGGCCGTCCTGTACGGCCTTGAAAGCTGCGCGTACGGCGACTTCGGTTTTTCCGAAGCCCACGTCGCCACAAACGAGGCGATCCATCGGGACCGGTTGCTCCATGTCGTCTTTGACGGCCTCGGCGGCCGTCGCCTGGTCCGGCGTATCTTCGTAGCGGAACGAGGCCTCCATTTCCCGCTGCCACGTGGAATCGGCAGAGAAGGCAAGGCCCCGTGATGCCTTGCGCTTGGCGTAGAGCTTGATGAGGTCGCGGGCGATGTCCTTGACTTTTTTCTTGGTACGCGCCTTCGTGCGCTCCCATTGTCCGGAACCGAGCTTCGTGAGCCTCGGCTGATGCCCCTCTTTGCCGGAGTATTTGTGCAGTTTGTAAAGCGCGTTGACGTTGACGTAGAGAACATCATTATCCTGAAAGAGGATCTTGACGGCCTCCTGCTGCTTGTCGCGGACGGTAATCTTGTGCAGCCCGGCGAACTTGCCGACGCCGTAGTCGACGTGGACGACGAAGTCTCCGGGCGAGAGATTCTGGATCTCGCGAAGACTAAGCCCGCCGTACCGACGCTTTCGTCCTCGAGTGGAGGGACGGTGATAGCGATTGAAGATCTGGTGGTCCGTGTAAACGGCGAGGCGGAGGTCCGGCATCTCGAATCCTTCGTGAAGGGATTCGACAGAGAATTGCACGTGATGCTGCGTCGATTCCTCTTCAAGCAGTTCGAAGAGTCGCGCTTCCTGACCTCGGCTGTCGCAGAGGACAAACGTATCGAATCCTCGCCCGGCGTTTTCGACAATCTGCTTGCGAAGGAGGGCGATGTTGCCGTTGAAGTCGGGCTGGGGTTGTGTGTGGAGGGTGCGGCTTTCGGCGGCTGCCGATCCGGCGAACGTTCCAACGAGAAGGCGCGAATGGGTAATCAGAGCACGTTCGAGGCGGTCTCCGCTCAAATATCGGCTCGCCGGTTCAGGGAAGTGAGCCTCCGGATCTCGCTTGAGGGCGCGTTGATATGCGGCCGATGCCTGCTGGAAGAGATCGTCGGTTTTTTCGACGAGTTGTTGTTCGTCGAAGGTGACGATGAGGGTTTTGGCCGGGAGATGCTCGAATATGGACGTGAACTGTCCGGTCCGGCCGTTCTGGCGACGCTCCAAATTGGGAACGATCCTCGCCGCCGTCATGCGGCTGACCGAGCGCTGCGTGCCGGGATCGAATTCGCGGATTGAATCGATGTCATCCCCGAAGAACTCGAGACGGATCGGGTATTCGCCGGCAAATGGATAAACGTCGAGAATGCCGCCGCGCAACGCCAATTCTCCAGGCTGCTCGACGAATTCGACCCGTTCGAAGCCGAGTTCAATCAGCTGTGCAGTGAGATCGGTGGGCGGGATAACGCTTCCCACGGCCAGCGTGATGGTTTCGTTCCGAACCGTCTCCACGGGGGGTACCATTTCGAACATGGCATCGATGCTCGTCACCACAACACCCTCGAATCCCTCGGAAAGCTGTTGGAGGACATCCGCCCGTTGCACGAGCGGTCCCGGATCGTCCATTTGCTCGCGGTCATACGGTTTGTGGCCTGTAGCGGGCAGGCGAAGCAGGCGCGCCTCCTCCGTAAAGAGCGGTCCGAGATCTCCATGGAGGTGGGCCGCGCTCTCTTCATCCGGGGTAAGGCAGACGATGGGCACCGCCGCATCGTCCGAGACGCGGCGGACGAGGAAGGAGGACGTTGAGCCGGTTAGTCCCTTGATTTGCAATGATGTGGGCGCGGAACGGCCGGCTTGAGTGGACCAGCGTGCGATCTCAGCGAAGCCTTCATATGCGGCGAGCCGCTGATATATGGATTTTAGAGCCACTTGACAGACGGACGAAGTCAGACGGTATGCGTGCGGAACGCTGTAGCCGGATTGTGGGAATTAGAGCATGCGGATCGACAAAACGACGGACGTAGACGAAGGTTCGCATCGGATACGAACCGAGCGACATGTATGCCTAAGGCGTTGAAAAACAACGCGTTAAATGACGGAAGATGTGTTTCACGTGAAACATCTTCGCCGGCGCTGATAGTGATCGTTTCGGGGGAGCCATTCATCAGCCAGCGCTATTTTCGATCGCTTTTCGAACAAATCCATCAGCCGTCTCCAGACGCCGAAGTGCTTCCTCGCGCTGCACGCCTGCGAGCTCCATGACCAGAGCAGTCTTGACGTGACCGTCCGCTCGCTCGAGAAGCTGCATCGCGTCATGATAGGAAAGACCGGTTACCGTCATTACCGTGCGTCGGGACCGTTCGACCAGCTTCTTGTTCGACATTTGCAGGTCCACCATCATGTTCTGGTACACCTTTCCAAGACGGATCATCGAGGCCGTCGTGAGCATGTTGAGAACGAGCTTCTGTGCTGTGCCGCTTTTCATGCGCGTGGATCCCATAACAACTTCAGGGCCAACGACCGGACAAATCGCCACATCTACGTTGAGATCGAATTCCGAGCGCGGATTGCACGTGATGAAGATCGTCTTGCAGCCGATGGAACGTGCGTATTTGACCCCGCCGACGACGTACGGCGTACGGCGGCTCGCTGCAATCCCACACACGACATCGCGCGCCTGAAGACCCACTTCCATGAGGTCGCGTGCGCCGTGTTCCTCGACATCCTCAGCACCTTCCTGCGAACGAAATACTGCCTTCTGTCCGCCGGCGATCAGGCCCTGGACGAGATCCGCCGGCGTTCCGAAGGTGGGTGGACACTCTGAAGCATCGAGAATGCCAAGTCGTCCGCTGGTGCCGGCCCCTATGTAGAAAAGGCGGCCACCGCTCCGGAAACTTGCGACGATGATGTCGACCGCTTCGACGATGTACGGAATCTCCCCGCGTACGGCGATGGGCACCTTGTGGTCTTCCGTATTGATGATGTCTAGAATTTCCCGAACGGAGGCGACGTCGATGCTCATCGAACGTGGATTGCGTTGCTCTGTGGCGAGGCGCTGAATCTCAGTGAAGAGCTCGGAAGGTTGGGTCTGCATCAAGGCTCGAAGCGTAAGGCTATAGGATGATGGTGAGTGTACACGTCACGGAAGCTTTTCGGTTCAAGGTCGAGGTGTCCACGTGGTGGCCTCATTACGAGAGGCACCTGGTTCCGGAGTGCGTTCATTCGTGAACGATTGCTGAAAGCCTGCGTACACGTGGCCAACGCACGTGTACCGGCGCCGTTAAATCCTATGGTAATCAACGCTCTTCGTCTTCGATCTTTTCGTGTGCACGAACGCACGGATTGTTCGTTCGCGCCGAAGGTAAATCTGCTATTTGGTCCGAACGGTGCCGGAAAGACGAATATTCTTGAGGCGGTTCATTACGCCTGCCTGTCAAAAGGCTTTGTGACGTCGTCGGATCGTTACATCGTGCGGAAAGGTGCTGCCCATGTGGAAGTTGAGGCTACGTTTTCTCGAGATGAAGGACGCGATCTACGGGTACGCCTCGTCTATGTGCCGGGCCAGGGAAAACAGCTTTTTGTGAATTCAGCGCCGCTCGAGCGCCTTTCGGAAATCGTGGGCCAGCTGCCGGTCGTCGTATACTCGCCTCAAGATCATGTCCTTACGGCGGGCGGACCCGATGAGCGCCGCCGGTTTGTCGACAACATCCTCAGCCAGGCTCGGCCAGCGTATCTCGATACGCTGCTCAAATTCAGACGCGTACTGAAACAGCGGAACAGGCTCCTGGGCCGATATCAGGAGTCACGCTCCGGGCCTCCGTCAGCAGCCCTTGAGCCCTGGACGGAGGAGCTCATCCAAATGGGAAGCCGCATCGTGGCCGTACGTGCTGCATTTTCGGAGGAATTTACCACATTTCTCGACCGGGCCTATAAAGAGATAGAGGCCGTCGTGGAGCGCCCAACCCTCCAATACGAAACGGTCGGACGCGTCAAAGGCGCGTCCGAGGATGAAATCGCCGGCATCTACAGGGAGCAGCTCGAAGCAGAAGCCGATAAGGAGCGTCGTAGAGGACTCACGCTCGTCGGTCCCCATCGCGACGAACTCGTATTTCGCCTAAACGGCCTCCTCGTGCGCCGCTATGCCTCACAGGGCCAGCACCGTACGTTTGGAATGGCTATGAAACTCGCCAAGTACTTTTATCTCCACGACCACACGGGTGAGTACCCTCTTCTGTTGCTGGACGACGTTTTTGATCATCTCGATCGGAAGCGTTCGAACGCATTTCTGGAGCTGTTACAGTCTGATCGAATCGGGCAAACCCTCATCACCGCAACGGATCGTGCGTCCTTCGCCGGTATGGTGCCGTTCGACCACGATCGGAACCGGTCACTTTATGTCAGGGAGGGAACCATTCGCGAGGAGTCGCTCCTCACAGGACATACACCGGTCGACGCATAGGAAGGATCATTGGATTGGAGAATGTTGTGATAAGGCTGCGTTTTACCGGCGGCGGGGGATCCCTCCGATCCCAATTCGCTACTTACCAGAAAGGTGAGCCCCTACCCTACTCGACCGCACCGTGCACCATGCAGACCAACCGCGCTCAGTCGGTGTTTCACGTGAAACATCTTCGCCACATCGCCCTAATCGCCGTGCTGGCGCTCTTCGTTTCCTCCTGTACCGTTTCTCGCAACCCGATCAGTGGGAAGAAGCGAGCCTACGGATATTCGTGGGCGCAAGAGCGTCAACTTGGAGCCGACGCCGATAAGCAAATCCAGGCGATGTACGGCTTCTACGAGGACGAGGCTTTGAATCGGTACGTGCGGGAGGTCGGTGAAGAGGTACTGGCGGAGAGCCATGTGCGACGTCCCGATGCGCCGCGGGAATTTCGCGAGACGCCCTTCGTATTCCGGGTTCTCGACTCTCCAGTCGTGAATGCTTTCGCACTCCCCGGCGGATTTGTGTACGTAACACGCGGCCTCGTCGCCCACTTGAACAACGAAGCGCAGCTCGCAGTTGTCCTGGGCCACGAGATCGGCCACGTGGAGGCACGGCACGCGTCCCAGCGCGCCTTCGAGCAGCAGCTCGGCCAACTCGCCCTGCTAGGTGGGGCCATTGCCGGCCAAGAGTTGCTGGGCTTGCCGGCTCAGGATCTGCTTAATATCGGAGGCGCTGCCGCGCAGCTCATGTTTTTACGTTATGGTAGAGACGACGAGCGGGAATCCGACAATCTAGGCGTAGAATATGCCGCCCGAGCCGGATACGATGCCTCCGAAGGGGCTGAATTTTTTCGCTCACTCCGGCGCATCAGCGAAAAGGAGGGTCAGGCGTTGCCCAGTTTCCTGTCGACCCATCCGGATCCGGGGGAGCGGGAGGCTACCATCCGGGAGAAGGCCGAATTGTGGGGGCAGGACTACGCCACCGAGCGGTTGGAACAACGGGATCTATATAATGCGCTTAGCGGCACGGTTCTGGGTGAGAATCCTCGACAGGGATTCGTTTCCGACGGCATCTTCTATCACCCCGACCTGCGCTTTCAATTTCCGGTCCCGCGCGGCTTCAAGCTCGCGAACCAGGCCTCACAAGTGGTCATGGTCGATGAGCAGCAGCGAGCGATTCAGGTGTTCACGATCGCTCAACAAAACTCCGCACAGGCAGCCGCTCAGCATCTCGCCGGACAGGAAGGCGTCCAGACCGTCGATTCGGGAACAGCCCGGTCGAACGGGCTGCAGGCCTATTATGTAGTGGCCGACGCGCAGACGCAGGAGGGACAGGTATTACGTCTACTTGGATACTTCATCGAACACGGGGATAACGTTTACAGCTTTCTTGCCTATTCCGCGCGCGATGACTTCAGTCAATTCGAGAATACGTTCCTGGGTACGATGCGAGGGTTCGCACCCCTGACTGATCCGGAAATACTAAATGCTCAACCGATACGCGCCGAGATTGTAAGGGCTCCGAATTCCGCACCCTTCAACACCTTTGTACCGGAACGGCTTCCGCGAGATCTTACGCCCGAAGACGTCGCGATTATGAATCAAGTGGAGCTCAATCAGCAAGTACCGACGGGGTTCCTGATGAAATTACCGGCGCGATCGCAGTGAACCGCCTGTCGCATTAAGAGATTGTATTTTAAGGAGTTGATGAGAGGCGATTCCTAGGATTCGGCGCTCTCGGACGGGGGAATGATCGTAGCCTCGCCGCCGAGAGCAAGGCGGTTCTCGTAGTATACGTACACGCGCCCCTTCACATGCTTATGCTTATCGATTTTCTCTGAAATCTTCACTTCCACGGTGATCTCGGAGCCGACAGGGACCGGCCGCAAGAACCGGCAGGATATGGCTACCGCAATACTTCCGTGCCCGGGAAAGTCTCGTCCCAGCACCTTGGATATAATGCCAAGGAGGAGCACGCCGTGCACGATCGGCTTCCCGAACCGCGTTTCCTTTGCATACGCCTCATCCACATGGATTGGATTGTCGTCACCCGTGAGATCGGCAAACGTTTTAACATCTTCCGCGGTGAGGATGCGTGTCGTGGAAAAAGAATCACCTACACTGAGCGTCTCGTAAGTATTCATCAAGCGGGGTTGAGGAAACGGTCCGGCCATGGAGAAGAAGTCAAGGCACCCCAATAAACGAACGTCTCTCGAGAATCGAAACCGAGAGGCCGTATATGCCGGCGGATGGAGCGTGGAACACCGATGGGGCCCCTGTTTTTCGATGCTCCTTCACAGAATCGATACAGTTGCCTGCCGCAGACTTGGCGTTTCCGATGAGATCGACTAGGCGAGCCCTCCTGTTCGCATCATATTTTCTTCCTCGTCGACGTGTCGGATCAATGCGGCCGTTTCGATTTGCTATTCATTTGCGGGACTTCGGCTGGGAGCCCACGATCCTTACTATTGCCGCCCCAGGGCAGCGAATGACCCCGAAGGAAAAACGATTATTGGGCGGGATCGAGATCATTGCCCTGCGCGCCCCATTCGATCGGACCGCTTCGTCCGAAAGTCAGCTTGGAGCCGCAAAACAGACGAGCTCACCGCCGGCACCGTCCAAAAGAGCCCCCTCCATCGGTTACAGGAAACGCGGGATTGCAGGATGTGTAGTGCAAACGCTCGACCGCCAGTTTCCGACGGATAGCTGGCTGTTGCTATTTGCGGCCAAATACCGAGAGCTGCTGCGAGTCGTTCGCCACGTGCAGCCGGACGTGTTATGGTGCACGGGAGATCCATGGTCCGCCCTCGTCGCAGCGCGGGAACTAGCGGAGCACTTCAAGATCCCGTGGGTCGCTGACTTTAGAGATCCCTGGACCCTTTCAGAGATCCGTACGAAGGGCCAGTGGGCGTTGTCGCGCCGGATTGATGCGTATTTGGAGCGAAGGATCATCGAATCTGCGGATGTCGTCATGTTTCAGGCGTCAAGCGTCGAAGAAGCATATCGACGGCACTACGGTACGCTGAATATCGAGACGCGGACCATTACGAATAGCTTCGATCCGAACGTCTTTGACGATCCGATTACGTACGAGACCGGGTCGGCTATGCCCGTGTCCGGAGCGGATGGACTGCACATCGGCTTTTTCGGACGATTCCGAACCATGTCGCCCGCATCTCTCATAATCGACGCGATGAGTACCGCGCGCCGCCGCGACCCCGTTCAGGCAGCACGGATCCATATCCATTCCTTCGGACCGCTGAATGAGGCGGACAGTGCATACGCGCGGAAACAGGGCGTCGAGGCGTCGTTCGAGCGTGAAGATGCCGTGCCCCTGGAGCAGTCACTGGCCGTCCTTCGTCGTTTTGATTTGTTGCTCGTAAGCACGGACGTGAGCAGAAACCAGATCATTCCGGCGAAAATATTTGAGTACCTCGCCGCGGGGCGGCCCATCCTGTCGCTTTCGCGGAACCGGGAAGTGGAAGAAATCCTCGAGCAAACCGGCACCGGCATCCAGCTTGATCCCCTGCAGCCCGAAACCGTTGCCGATTTCTTGTTCAAGTGCCTTGCGGCGTCCGACGAAGGGCGACCGATGCCCATCCCGTTCGATCCGAAGGCAGATGCGATGACCCGCTTCGAAGCCCGCGAAACTACGCGTGCACTCGCGAGCGTGTTCGACAATATCACCGGGGCGGCGAAGACGTAGGGTGCGAATCCGGCCTCCGGGCTGCACTTTCCGTATCTTCGGACGGGAACACCTCTCGATGGATCAGCTCACCATAATCCGGGTGCTCCGGATCCTGGAGATAATACCACTCCCATTGCTGCACCTCGAAGCCCTCGATCAGATCATCGGGACGGCGGACGCGGCGATTCCAGCGTGTTCGGCAGGAGTCAAGGAACGCCACCGTTATCGGTTGTTTCGCCGGTTCGAACGCCATCTGCATGACACGCCGATATCGGCTGTCAGACATGGCACCGATGCACTCCTCTACCGGTGCGCGCGCAACTTCGCCCGATCTAAAGCGGGCTAAAACCATTTCGTACGTGACCGGCTCGGTACGCTTTTTTGAAAACATCTGCATCCCGGTGAACGGGTAGAACTCAATGCGGAAGACCCAGAAAAAGCAAAGTAGGCCCACAAGAACGACGGTGAGCTTTGGGCTCGCGATCCAGGAACGCCATCGCACGGTGAACCCACCGAGAGCGTGCGGCGCGTCAGCCCGCTCGGGGACGTCCACGGCCGAATCCCACCGCCTGAGCCGCCCCCGCGGCGCGAGTAGGCGGTCGTAGATCAACGTCGCGGGTAGGCGCCGGCGCGCCAACGCGCTGCGAAGCCGTGCTGCCAGTGGACGGAAATTGAAAAAGACGGCCTGAAGGACGATAAGATCGAAAAACAGGATATTCTGGAAGAACAGAATTCCCACGTGCATCAAGGCCATCGTGGCAGGCATGATCCAGCGCGCCCTTCGCGAGAACAACACGAGTCCATACAGGAGTTCGCCTGCGACCGCCGAGATGGCGAGGATCTCGAATACGAAATCCGGCGCCGACGTAAGGAGCAGCGACGCGTCAAAGTCGAATTCCATGGGACGAAGCGTGCTCTGATACAGGATGAACTTGAAATTCGACGCTTCCCACCAGGTTAGTCCGCCATTTCGCAGCTTGCTCAGACCGGCCACGACGTACGGAATCGCCAGCGTCGCCCAAAGAGCATATCGCATCCAGCCATACTGCCTCGTCGGCTCGGGGGAAGGGACGTTTTCCCCCTTCCAGAGCTTCGTCAACCGGTCTACAGAGCAGCCGTGGTGGGAGGGAAGCAGTGAGAGTACAATCAGGAGGTACAGGGCGAGCAAGCCGGTGTGATAGAACCAGGCGTATTGCCTGAGAAGGCCCCCGAAGATGAGGTATGCGACGGCGCCCAGGGGCAGCACGACACGCGTTTTCCACCCCATCATCCCGAGAAAAAGTACGGCAGCCGTGGCCCACTCGAACAGGGTTAGCGCAAACTCGGAGGCGATGAAGCGGTCGAAGCCGGGCAAAACATTGAGAAGCTGGATGACGCCCATCGGCCGAATCATTTCTCGCGGAAGCGCAGCCGTACTCGCCAGGTCTTCCCAAAGAACGCTGATCAAAAGAACCGCGCAGACTAGGGTCCGGATCGCACCAATGTCGGCGGGGGCCGCTTTTCCGACGAAGCGGCGGGCGAACTCAGGCCGGCGAAGTACGTGGGCCAGGACCGCCAGAAAAAGAATCGCGGCGGTGCCGGCGAGTACAATTCCGTGCCACTCTTCCAGTAGAAAGCTTAGCGTAAGATTCGGGTGTGCAGCAAGAGCGGCGCTCAAAATTAGGATGCCCGAGCCGCGAAATGCGCTCTCGAGCAGCACAGGCACCAGTACCAGGCCCGCCAGGAGCCAGACGCCAAGGACGATGCCGGGAATGATGAGAGAGGATCGATTCAGCTGCATGACAAATACGGTGCGCCCTCCATGCCGTCCGCCTCTACGGCTTCACCGCAATTCGGCCGGCAAAATCAATTCGGTTCAGGAGGATGGATAACCCCTGTTCCTGGATGTACTCGTCGACCGCCTTGCGGGCCCCTTTCCAATGTCCGTAGTCGTCCAAAATCAGGACGCCTCCATGCGCCAGCCGGGGATACAGATGGACGAGTTCGTGTTTGGTTGATTCATAGAAATCGGTGTCGAGGCGAAGCAATGCAATCTTCTCCGGCGCCTTGCCCGGCAGCGTATCTTCAACCCGGCCTTCGTGGAAGCAGAAGAGAGACTCGTCGTAACCGGTCCCAAGAACGTTTACTCGCACCTCCGGAAGGCTCGATCGGCACCAATCCGACGTATTGCCTTCGGTTCGGAGAAGGTCGAATTTGGTGGCTGCAGCGTCGCCAGAAGTAGTGACGTCGCCGGCGCCCGGGGTCGTCATTCCGGCAAATGTATCGTAGAGATGGATGCTTCGCCGCTCACCGAGACGCATTAGCGTCAGCGCCATGGCCATTACCGATCCGCCGCGCCAGACGCCGCATTCAACGAAGTCCCCCTCGATCCCATTCCGCACAATGTATTTGACGGCCTCGATGAGAGCGTACACCCGCGGCGGCCGCGTCATCGTGTAGGGCTCGACGTGCCGGAACGTGGATACGTGCTCCTTTTCGAAGTCATCGGGCAACACGAGATATTTGCGCGACTCGCCCTTTCCCACCGTCGTCACGCCCATGCGCTTCAGCAGGCGTTCCAATATGGAAAGAGAATCCTTCATGGTTTTGGTCGAGCTTCTCAAGGTTTTTGAAGTACGGCCACGATATGTGCTCCCCGCGCCGCAGATACGTCCCTGGTCAAGCGACTGTGGACGGCGAATAGGAGGCGTTTAAAAATCCCGAAATTAAGATTGAAGTGGCGATGGGCCAGCAGGCGGGCCACAATCTGATAGAGGAGATTCTTCCGGGCCGTAACGAAATGAACCTCGAGGAGGCGGTATTCCGGGAAATAGGCCCGGATCATGCCGAGGTCGTAGTGTCGATAATGCTTCTCGATCACCTTCCGCACCTTTGAAGGTACCGATACGATCAGTACGCCGCGTTCGCTCAATAATCGATCCATGTGGCCGGTGAAGGCCTGCAACGCCTCATCCGGAATGTGCTCCAGCGTCTCCACGGTGGTGATGAGGCTGAATTTTTCGTCATATTCGGCGATATCCTCCACGCGGAACGAAACCGGAAGGTCGTGAGAAAAGGCCTGCGCAAACTTGACCGCCTTCTCGTCGACGTCTATACCGACCGCCTTGACGCGTGCGTCAAAACCACTGCCACGGACAAGACTGTAGAGTAGATACCCGTCGCCGCAGCCTACGTCGAGCACGTCGCTCGTCAAATACTTCCTGGTGAGATCGAGCACCTTTTCCACATATGTCAGGTAGTCCAGCCCCCAATCGAGGTTCTTGACGAACGTCCGGGAATCCAGATCGACGAGATAGTGATACGGGAACTCGTACTGCTCGGATTGCAGCGTGAACTTGTCCGTCATCGGGGAGGGTACGAAGGCGTGCGGGTCGGTCAAACATTGCGGATCGGCGGTCGTGCGTTCAGGCAAACCTGACGCTGACACGCTCGAGTACGTTCATCCAAGAAGCGCGGCTTGTTAGGCGGTCAAGCCAGGCAGACCACGGAAAGGCAAGAAGAATCAACTCATAGGTCGCGAGCCGGAAGAAAATGTTCATTACGAGATAGATGCCTATGTGGAGGCAAATCACCGCCACATATACCGGCATCCTGAATT
Source organism: uncultured Rhodothermales bacterium (assembly GCA_964487555.1). GTDB lineage: Bacteria > Bacteroidota > Rhodothermia > Rhodothermales > VXPQ01 > CAZART01. The sequence continues at coordinate 40,615 of CAZART010000017.1, read as the reverse complement.
TTTTCCACCAGGAGAGGAACGCGAACAGTTCCGTCAGAAGGCCGAACAGAAGGAACAGCGTGGCAATCGGATACGCGCTCAGCGCCAACTCCTGCAGTGGACTGAAGTCGAGGATGCCGGTCTTGGCGAAGGCGTCGATGCTCTTCTCGTTGATCCACATCCAAAGATGCCTTCCGTCCGGCCATGTGATCCCTGTGCCGATGAGTTTGGAAAAACCCGACAGCGTGTAGCCTAAACCCACAAAGAAATAGGTAAATCCGAGGGTAAAGCGCCGTCGATGCAGATCACCGGAAAAAACGAGCATCGCCAGACTGAGGCCCAGCAGCGTCATTCCCACCATGTTCGAACTGTGGGGGATCTCACCCAGACTGTAGCGCGCCGCGTATTGAAGATGCAGCAGCAGGAATGCAGCGGCGTATGCATATTTCGTTAGACGAAAGAAGCCCGCCACCATGAGGCCCGTGATGAGGACGGCGTTGACGACGGACAGATGATGGTCGAACATGAAGCTAACGTCCACGTACCGCGCAATCCCAAGGGGAAGAACCACGTCGGAAATTCGCAAGATGTAGGATCCCCAGGACCAGGCGAGATTAACGACGGCCCAGAGAATAAAAAGCTCGAACATCTTAAAGAAGATGAGCTCCCCCCTGGTCTGGGGTTTGTCAAACTCGAAGAGGTTGCGCAGGAGATTCATCGTGGAAGCGACGGGTTCAGCGTAGACGTCTCGGACGTCAGCAGCGCATATGGGACAAATTCGAAGGTCACCGAGTCTTCAGGCGTGATGCGGCCATTCACGCGCATCACCAACAGCTTCCGCTCCTCCAGCGTGTGGGCAGCAAACATATTGTGGAGGCCGGCGACTCGTTGGTCATCCCAGCGACTCGACTTCGAGAGGAAGTTCGCGAGATCGATCGGGTCCACGCCGTGATCGAGAAGCGGATACGGCTCGCCGGGCAGTTCGGCGAAGGAATGACTGTCCCAGAAAATGCTGTCGGCCTCGGTCACGTCACGTACGACGGACCTCGACCACGGATTGCCTCCCTGGGAGAACATGGGATAGATGCTGAAGGGCCAGAACTCGCCGAGATTGGCACCCACGAGAGCACCGTAGGCGACCAGTGCAAAGACAACGACACGTCCGGCACGTCGGTTGGGATTCACGTGTGGTATTTCAGTGGGGGCTTAATGAGTGATGCGTATTACCTAACGGTCGAGCACAGTGATGTGCCGACATTTCGACCTTCGACCTTCGACAGCGCGGGCGCGATCCGTGCCATTGGCTTGCACGTCGAGTTTTCGTGCGGGATCCTGACCGGGAGGTGGCCGTCCCAAGCATTCTCGGATCTCGACGGCGCGTCCATCTCTTCTCGTGGAGAGGGGACAGCATTCTAAAGACTAGACATTTCTTCGTAATGTTTTCGGCACCGTCTCCAGCGGCGTGGGTTGTACACCAAATATATCTTGCCGCACTCTCTTGATGCACCTGAAATTGACATACGATCGCTGGGAAGCGTTCGCACGGACAACCGGGGGACGACGCCTCATTCGATACACACGCGGCGTTTTTATCGCCGGGATCGTAGCGCTGCTGCTCTATCAGCTCTCCGGCATTGGATGGAAGGACATCTGGATGTCGCTTCCGACGCAGCCGCTGTATTACGTCATCCTGCTGGCGATGTACCTGCTGCTCCCGGTCACCGAATCGCTGATTTATGGACGGCTGTGGCATCTTCGCCTGCGGGACTGCCTGCCGATCATGATTCGTAAGCGCGTCCTCAATGTCGACGTCATCGGCTATTCGGGCGAGGTCTACTTCTTCATGTGGGCCAAGGACCGAATATCGAAACCCGGGCGCGAGATCATGGCTACGATAAAGGATAATCTGATCCTCTCCTCGGCAGCCTCCATCGGAGCTGCCGTGTTAATCCTGCTGGGTCTGACGGCGGCCGGGCAGCTTCAGCCTGGGCTGATTATGGAGAATCCCCGGCCGATCTACATGGGCATTGTCCTATCTGCCGCGATGTTAATTGGGGCGCTCATCTATCGGTTTCGGAACGTAATCTTCGCACTTCCGCGGCAGGTTATTGCAGCGATCGGGGCCGTCCATCTATCGCGATTTCTCGTCGGAAACGCGCTGTTGATTGCGCAGTGGTGGGTGGTGCTGCCATCTGCTCCTTTCGAAACCTGGGCCATCCTTTTAGCCGTATCCATACTGATCAACAGAATTCCGTTCCTGCCGTCCAGCGACCTGGTCTTTGTGACCGCGGGGGCCGGCCTCTCGCCGTTATTGGCCATTCCGGTTGCACCGGTGGTAAGCATGCTGCTGGTTCGCAGCGCCGTGGACCGCGTTCTTAACGTCGTGCTATTCACGACAACCGTATGGAGGGAGCGTCAGTCCCTGTACAATGAAGCAGAACGCGAGGAAGCTACGGAAGACGTGATGTATGCCGGAAGTGCCGAAACGGACGCCGAAATCGCCCTCCCCTTGAATAGTTGATCAATCTGCCGCGATTGGCATCGATCTTGAGTTCAACAACGTCCTCGAGGGAGGTCGACGTAAATGAACATTCGCTCACCTACGATCACCCTTCGTAAAAGAAGACTAATGACGGAAGTCGTGCGCGCATGCGATTGCATTTAACCATACTGACACTTGCTCTCGTAGCTGCATCGCCGTATCAAAACGTCCCCGCCGACACGACGGAGGCTGCGGTCGTGCTCGAAGACTTCGAGGCGGATACGCCGGGAAAGTGGCCGAAAAACTGGCGATTCTTAGCCACAACGGACCGTACGTTCAAGCCGCTTGAGCCGTTCATGAACGATAAAGAAAAGTTCTACGTGGTCGCAGAGCGTGGAAATAAGTTTGTCCGCGGATACACGGAGGGACAGGCCCAGCGGGTTTCGCTGCCATCGTCCAAACTAGATTGGCGCCTATCGCAGTATCCGATTCTTAGCTGGGACTGGCGAGCGCTTCGTCTTCCGGCCGGAGCCAGCGAAGACACCGTAAACGACACCGGAGGAGCGGTTTACGTCTCCTTTTCGAAGACGGATTGGCTTGGCCGGCCGCTTAGTATAAAGTACACGTATAGCACTTTGCTTCCGGTCGGCACGGTCGTTTCGACGGGCAATGTGAAGATTATCGTAGCCTCGAGCGGGAAGAACGAGACGGGACGCTGGGTTCACGTAGAGCGAAACGTCGTCGATGATTACAAGCGGCTATTCGGCGGAGCTCCGCCGGAAGATCCATATACGGTGACGTTGTGGAGTGATTCGGACAATACTAAGTCGATCGGCGAAGTCGATTTCGACAACTTGACGATTCATATGCTGGTCAAGTAGTTGCCGAACGGTGAACGAGAGAACGACTGATGAATAGATTTTTTGAAAAATTCGGGCCGATGATCCGCTTTGCGACGGAGCGCGCGGGCGTCGCATTGACCATTGCCCTCATTTTGTCGATAGTCGGCTTCTATTTCGCGCGGCAGCTGCGCATCGATACTGATTTTTCCAATCTCATTCCCCAGAGCTATCCGAGTGTACAGGCGCTGGAGAAGCTTCGCGATACGGTCGGCAGCGAAACCACGGCGGACGTCGTGCTGCAGAGTTCTTCGTTTGACGCCAACAGGGCTTTCGCCGAGGAATTCATTCCTCGCGCGCTCGCGTTAAGTGACGAAACGACCGGCGAGCCCTACCTCACCCGCGTCGATTACAAGAAAGACACTGAGTTCCTCGAGAACAACGCGCTGTATTTTGCGACGGATGCCGAGCTCGACAGCCTTGAAAGCTATCTCCGAGGCACGATTCGGGACGCGAAGCTGGAGGCAAATCCGTTCTTTTTTGATCTTGACGAAGACGAGGAAGTAGAGGGCGAAGCTTCAGGATTTGATCTCGAGCGGGATCTTGAAGAAGTGTACACCCGCGTCGTCGGAAAACAGTATCCGATCAACGAAGACAGCACCATTATGGTGCTGCGCTTCTACCCTGCAGGGTCGCAGACCAACGTAGGCTTCATCCAGCGGATGTACGACGACCTGGAACGTCTCGTGGACGAAATGAACCCCGGCGCGTACGAACCCGGAGTCGAAGTCACGCTCGCGGGGCGTCTCATGCGGCAGCTTGTCGAAGTGCGTGCGGTCACGGACGACGTATTCCGATCATTTGCCTCGGGAGTAACGGCGGTGCTTCTGCTCGTCGTTCTCTACTTCCTCTATAAGGGTTACACCGCCCGAGCGGGGCACCGGTATTCTTCGCGAGCCCTTTTCGGAATAATTGTGCGTACGCCGCTGTTGGCTGTACTTATCGGAACGCCGCTGCTGATGAGCCTGACGTGGACCTTCGGCGTGGCGTATCTGGCGTACGACACGCTGAACTTGATGACGTCCACGCTGGGTCTCGTTCTCTTCGGGCTTGGCATTGATTACGGCATCCATTTCTTCGCACGCTACACGGAAGAGCGCGGGCGCGGACTCGCGCCGCAACGGGCCGCCGAGGTGACGTTTACGAGCACGGGACAGGCCATCGCGGTCGGTGCGCTCACGACGGCCGCAGCGCTGTATGTATTGATGCTCGCCGACTTCAGGGGCTTCAGTGAATTCGGTTTCATCGCCGGCACAGGTATCATATTGGCGCTCCTTGCTATGACCATGGTGCTCCCGGCGCTGTTGGTGCTGATGGAGCGCTTCGGACTTCTGAATCTAGGGTCCACGGCGGTAGCGACGTCCGGGAACGGCCGCCGCCGGACGTTCCCCGGCTCAAAGGGCATCGTGCTGGCGAGCATCGCGGCCGTTGTCGCAGCGCTCGCGTTTTTACCGAGCGTCGGGTTTCACTACGACTTCGGTGCCCTCGATCCGGAGTATCCTTCCTATGAGGTAAAGCGTGATCTGGTCCGCAGCGTGTATCCGAAGCGTGGCACCAATCCCGCCTACGTGATGGTCGATGATCCAAGCGAGACGAGGCAGGTAGTGGAGGCTTTGCGCCGCCACGCCGCTCAGGATGAGACGCCGACGATCGAGCGAGTCGAGTCGATTCAGGACCGTTTCCCGATGTCACCGGAAGGGAAGCAGCACAAGCTCGATCGGATCGCTGAAATTCGTGATCTCCTGAGCGATCCGTTCGTTCAGCAGGAGTCCGGTGACGATATCGATCGCCTTCGCCGCGCGGCCCAGACGACGGAGGCGCTGACGGTGGAAGAGGTGCCGGAGAGCATTCGGAACCAGTTTACGTCGAAGACCGGCGAGATTGGCGGGTTTGTAATGATCTATCCGTCCGTCGGCTTGTCGGACGGCCGGATGTCGATTGCGTTCTCGGACGATGTCGGAACCATCGCGACTGAGAATGGCGACATATATCATTCCGCATCCACGTCGCTGGTGGCCGCCGACATGCTCCGATTGATGTTGAAGGAGGCGCCCTACATGGTTTTTCTCACCTTTCTTATTGTGATCGGTCTGATGTGGCTAAACTTCGGGTCGGTTCGTTGGGCCGCGCTCGCCACGGTTCCGCTCATCGTCGGCGTTCTCTGGATGATTCTGGTGATGGAGTTGATCGGACTGAAGCTTAATTTCTACAATCTCGTCGTGCTTCCGGCCGTCCTGGGCATCGGCAACGATGCCGGTGTGCACCTGGTGCACCGGTATAGAGAAGAGGGATGGGGTTCGATCATGAAGGTGCTGCGCTATACGGGCGAGCATATAACGATGGGATCCGTCACCACGATGATCGGCTTCGGCGGACTACTACTCAGCTTTCATCCGGGTCTTAAGACGATCGGCGAGCTCGCTATAGTCGGGATCGGAATGACGCTGTTGGCTGCGCTATTATTCCTTCCCGCGCTGCTGCAATGGATCGAGAGCCGTTCGTCGGCGCCGCGGTCGAAACCCGAGGCGAGGCGCGAAGAAATGCCGCTGGCCCATGAGTCGAGTGTCGTTTCCGGCTGACTATACGAGGAGATGAGGTCCGAGGGTAATTGGTCGCCGCGGGAAACCGTTGTGAGAACGGTCGGCTAAAGTCAGGCGATCGCCTTTTCCGCCGTTGGTAGAGCGGGTCTCAGTTGGTGGAGCACATCCACGTATTGGTCGGCCACGGCTTGCCAGCTGTATCGGCTTCGCACATGGTATGCGGCGCGTTCGCTTGCCGCCTGGAGGCGGGCATCCTCACGGTAATAATGCATGACGGCCTCAGAGAAGCCCCACGCGTCGCCGCTTCTTACGAGATGGCCATTCTTACCTTCTTCGATAACGTCGGAGATGCCTTCCAGGCGTGCCCCGATCGTGGGTAGACCCGAGAGTCCCGCCTCCAACATCACGACACCGAATCCCTCCATGTCTCCGACGACGGGGATATTGGGCATCACGAAAAGATCCGATCCCGCATAGAGCATCCCGAGGTCGTGTTCAGAGACGCGGCCGACTAGGCGGACACGATCGGCAAGGCCTTTCTGCCTGGCGGCGGCCAGGATGTTTTCAGCTTCAGGACCTTCGCCCGCCAGCCAATAGTGAACGTCGTGTGGCAGCAACGGCATCACGTTTCGGATAAACCACGCGAAGCCTTTTCGCTTGACCTGCCGGCCGACACTGCAGAGCAGGAGTCCGCGATCCGGCAGATCACTTCCTGCGAATCGTTCGAGCAGCTCCGTTCTTGCGGCCGTTTGCGATGCCCCATTGAATCGATGGACGGCCACGCCATTTGGAACGACGAAAAGCTTATCTCCAGGCAGGCCACGCTGCAGGCAAGCTTCTCCCGTGGCTCGGCTTACCGGCAGAACCGCATCGAGCGCTGAAAACACGCGCGGAACGAAGCGCTGGTACGGAGCAATGTTCAGCGTGACGTCCCGGCCGTGAACGATTGCGGCCGTGGCGACGTTGTGTCGACGGAGATGCTTTCGCAGGGGGCTCGCAAGCGTCGCGGTGACCATGGATGAAAAGAGGACGGCATCGATCTCGCGCCGTTCAGCCATCTGATAAATTTTCCAGAGCGTGCTCGCCATGAAGGGAACCGTCTTCACGTGCGTCCAGCGCCATGAGCTACGAAGCACCGACGAACGGAGAGCTACCGCGTCGTGCTCGTGCAGCGCAGTGAATAGATCCGTCGCCACCCGCTGCATACCACCGACATTCGACAGAGGGCGGTCGGTCGGCGGGAAAGAGTGAGATACGAAAAGGATGCGCACAGGCGTTATTAGTCGACAATCAGTGGACGAGAACGGGCTCGACGGCGTTGTCGCTGACGAGATGGGTGGAGACATAAGGAGCGGCGCCCGATGAAGCGAGACGTGCATTTAGAAGTTCGTCGTAGAAGCCGACCATTCGAGAGAGAACGGCATCCCACTCGAATTGACGCGAGCGGCGGAGTGCACCGATACCCATTCGCCGCCGCTCCAGCGCGTCGTCTACAAGATGGTGGACAGCCTCCAGGAATGCAGAGGCGTTGCCCGCAGGTACGAGCAAGCCCGTTTCTCCGTGTTCGACCAGCGTGCGACTGCCGGTGGCATCTGCGCAAACGGTCGGCAGGCCGGAGGCCATGGCCTCGAGGGTTACGTTGCCGAACGTCTCCGTATCGCTGGGGAACAAGAAGAGATCGGAGCTCGCGTAGGCGCGTGACAGGGTAGGACCTTGCAAGTATCCTGTGAAGATGGTATCCCGAAGCCGAACTTTAAGCTCGTCAAATGCCGGTCCGTTGCCGACTACCATGCTCCGATGAGCAACGCCGCGCTGCTGGAGGCCCTCGATCACGTCTGCAAAGACGCGGAGACCCTTCTCCCATACCAGGCGGCCAATGAAACTGACGAGCACCTCATCGTCCCCCACGCCCTGAGCCCGCCGCCATTCCAATGAGCGGAGCGCCGGATTGAAACGCGCCGTGTCGACGCCGCGGGACCAGAGTCGAAGTCCATCGCTAATTCCGTGTTGACGAAGCACCACGGCCATCGACGGGGATGGAACATAAATGTGTTCGCACTGCTCGTAAAAATTCGCCAGGTACTTCCACATGGCGGATTCCAGGACGCCGAACCCATAGTACTTCAGGTAAGAGCTGAAGTGCGTGTGGTAGGATGCGACGGCAGGCACGTTCCAACGCTTCGCGATTTTGAGAGCGCGAAAACCGAGGAGGTCCGGAGTGGCGATATGAAAGAGAGTCGGCTGGAAATCAGCGAGCCGTTGGCGCACGGCCGGCGGAAGCCCGACCGAAATGCGGTATTCACTTCTACCGGGGACCGGCATCGACGGAATAGGGACAAGAGTGCCGGCGTGGTCGACCGGTGGATCGGGAACCGTCGGTGCAAAGACGAGCACCTCGGTGTCGGACTTCTCCAGGAAGCGCACGAGCCTGTTGAGCGTCAGCGATACGCCGTCGGCGATATGATTGTACGCGCCCGTGAATAGAGCAACGCGCCGTGGAATGTCATCCGCCGGAAGCTGCATTGAACTCTGCCGAAGCCTGTACATTCTTTCTGCCATCAACGTGTGCCGCTCGAAAGCAGCGCATCTCAAGATCTTGCGATACCGGAGGGCCGCACGAACTTGGTGCTCCTGCAGCCCCTCCTGGTTACGGGAGTCGTCTACGGGAATACTCAAGGGAAGATTCTACAGGGGGACTAGCGAGATTTTCGCAGGCAGGCAGCAGTCCCCCCGGAGTACCATAAGCCGCACCCTCCGTCGACGAAGTAACAGATTGTATCAGAAAACTTTTTCGACGGTCTTTGACGCCGGCCGCGCCTTCCTACAGAACGTCTCTAAGAGAGCGCCCTGTATGACTCTCCGGGTGTGCAGCAA
>CAZART010000017.1:0-31741 GCA_964487555.1 uncultured Rhodothermales bacterium | reverse complement strand
TCCTACAGAACGTCTCTAAGAGAGCGCCCTGTATGACTCTCCGGGTGTGCAGCAACCTGTTCGGGCGTTCCCTCAGCTACGACAAACCCTCCGTGGCGCCCACCCTCGGGACCTAAATCAATCACCCAATCTGCAGATTTTATGACGTCCAGGTTGTGTTCAATCAGAATCACTGAGTGGCCGTCTTCGACGAGCGCGTTCAGGGCGGACATGAGTTTCTTGATGTCGTCAAAATGCAGCCCTGTGGTCGGCTCATCGAGGAGATAAAGAACGCGATCTCGGGTCGATTTGCCGAGGTATGAAGCCAGCTTCAGGCGCTGGCTCTCACCGCCCGACAAGGTATTAGACGGCTGGCCGAGTGTTAAGTAGCCGAGACCGATATCCTGAAGAATCGCGAGCTTATTGACGAGCGACGTCTCGCCCTCGAAGAACTCGAGGGCTTCGTCGACGGTCATGTTGAGGACATCGTCGATGTTCCGTCCGTTATAGGTGATCTCCAGCACCTCCTGCTTGTATCGACGGCCCTTGCACGCTTCACATTCCAGATAAAGGTCGGCTAGAAACTGCATTTCAACTTTCACGACTCCTTCTCCCGTACAGACCTCGCATCGTCCTCCCGGTACGTTGAATGAAAAGTAGCCGGGCTTCAGCCCGCGAAGACGAGCCTGATAGGTACATGAAAACAGATCCCGAACGTGGTCGAATGCCTTGGTATACGTCGCCGGGTTTGAGCGCGGCGATTTCCCGATCGGACTCTGGTCGACCATCTCGATCTGGTCGAGCAACATGTGCCCCCGAATGGCATCGTGCGCACCGATCTCGCCATCGATGCTTAGCCCCTTTAAGCGCGCCAGCCCATTGTAGAGCGTGTCATGAACGAGCGTCGACTTGCCCGATCCGCTCACGCCCGTCACACACGTGATCATACCCAGAGGCAGGTTTGCATTGACCCGTTTGAGGTTGTGCTGGCGGGCGTTCTCGATCCTCAATACGTAGTCTTCGTCGACAGTGCGGCGATTTTTCGGCACAGGGATCGCCTCGCGGCCGCTCAGATATGCCCCTGTAAGAGACCGCTCGTCCCGTATAATTTCGTCGTAGGTCCCCTGAAAGACGATGTGGCCGCCAAAGCGACCGGCTCCGGGGCCGAGATCGACAATCTGGTCGGCGCGTTTCATCATCGACGCCTCATGCTCGACCACCAGTACCGTATTGCCGATGTCGCGCAGGTGCTCCAGTATGTTGATCAGCCGGTCGTTGTCACGAGGATGGAGGCCGATGGACGGCTCATCGAGCACGTAGAGCGATCCCACGAGCGATGACCCCAGCGACGTCGAGAGATTGATTCTCTGACTTTCACCTCCGGAAAGCGTCTGCGAAAGACGATCCAGAGAGAGATAATCAAGCCCGACATCCACCAGATACTTCAGGCGTTTGCGGATTTCCTCGAGCACGCGACCGGCGACCTTCTCCTCATAACCGGTGAGCCGGATCTCATCGAATACGTCCTTGGCGTCGCGTGTGGTTAGTTCGCAAACTTCGCCGATCTGGATGCCGTTCACCTTTACGTAGCGAGCTTCCTTCCGAACGCGGTGGCCCTTGCAGTCCGGGCACGTCGAGTAGCCGCGGAATCGCGCGCGATAGATGCGGTAATGCATCTTGTAATTGTGCTTCTCGAGGAACCTGAAGAAGCCGTGGATCCCAACGTAATCGCCCGCCCCGTCCCAGATCATCCGCCGCACGTCATCCGGCAACGCGCTGTACGGAAGGTCTATGTTGATGCGGCGCTCCGCGGCGAGGCGGATCATGTCGCGGAAATAGGTACTCCATTGCTCCGTGCGGAAAGGCGCGATGGCGCCCTGGCGAAGTGAAAGGTCCGGATTGGGGATGATGAGATTTTCGTCGAGACCGGCTACGCGGCCGAAGCCCTGGCACGTGGGACATGCGCCGAAGGGGCTATTGAACGAGAACAGCAGCGGCGTCGGCTCCTCGAAGCGGATGCCGTCCCGCTCAAAATACTCGCTGAAATGAAAATTCTCACCGCCGCGAACGCGAATGACGCATCGGCCGCTGCCTTCTTTGAACGTCTGCTCGACGGAGTCCGAGATGCGTGAAAGGTTCGCCTCGTCACCGTGCCGAATAGCCAGACGATCCACGAGCACGAGAAGCCGCTCCCGCGCATAATTGTTCACTTTATTCGGCGGCGTCTCGTTTAGATCAAAGACCTCTTCTCCCTCTCCTTCCGCGTCTTGCCGCTCCGTAGGCAGCAGCAGGACGCGAAAAAATCCGCGCTGCTGCAATGTCTCCAACTCCCTTTTCAGCGTCTTGCCCTTGTGTTCAGGCACGGGAAAACAGACGTAAAACCGCGCCCCATCTTCGAGCCGGGCATGGAGCTTGTCTGCCACCGAACGGGGCGAGTCGCGCGTCACCTCCTGCCCACTGACTGGTGAGATGGTCCGCCCGATGCGGGCGAAAAGGAGCCGCAGATGGTCATAGATTTCCGTCTGCGTGGCGACGGTCGACCGGGGATTCTTGCTGGTGGTTTTCTGCTCGATGGCAATCGCCGGCGCCAGACCCGTTATGAGGTCGGCATCGGGTTTATCCATCCGCTCCAGGAACTGGCGAGCATACGCGCTGAGGCTTTCGACGTAGCGGCGCTGGCCCTCGGCATAGATCGTGTCGAAGGCGAGGGAGGATTTGCCGGATCCGGATGGTCCGGTGAATACGATGAGCTTGTTGCGAGGAAGATCGACGTCGACGCTTTTCAGGTTGTGCTGGCGTGCACCGCGGATGACGATGTTCCTGCGGGCGGCGCGCTTGGTCTCATCATTCGCGTGCGCAGCAACGGGCGCCTGCGGGGTCAGGGATTTGGTGGTGGTGGGCATCAGCTAGCTGGGAACTCCGGTCGATGGGCAAGACAAAGTTTAACGCGTCTGGCCAGTGTAAGATGCGATATGAGCATCCGGATAGTTGCCTGCATAGTGATTTCTGAAGGGGACCCTATCATTGGAATCCGATCACGCCGTGGAAGATTCGACCAGCCAAGAGGTCGTGTTTTGGCTCGGAACTGCGCATCTCTCCGTTAAGTAGCAGTTGACCGGTCCAATCCTGCGCGGCGGCTCAGATCCCCTGCCGCGGCATGTCCTCTCGTTCCCCACGTTATATCTACATGGAATTCCTCAACCCGCTGGCGCTGATGGCTCTCGCGGCTGCGGCGATACCGCTGGTCATCCATCTCTTCAATTTTCGCCGGCCGAAGAAGATTGACTTCAGTACGCTCGCATTCGTCAAAGAGCTGCAGAAGACGACGATGCAGCGAGTTCGCATCAAGCAGTGGTTGCTGCTGCTTTTGCGGACGCTGGCCATTGCGTGCCTCGTGCTCGCCTTCGCTCGCCCGACGCTGACGGGCGATCTCGTAGGGTCCGTGGGCGGACACGCTCGTTCCTCCGTTGCGCTAGTGGTGGACAATTCTCTTTCCATGACCCTTCGCGACGGCGGTGGCGAGTATCTGCGTCAGGCGAAGGATATTGCGGCCGGACTCATTGATGCGCTCCGGACGGGTGATGAGATTTTCGTTGTCGCGACGGCAAGTGAGCGTCCGTCGCAACGAGAATCGTACTCGAATAGAGCGCCGGCTCTTGAGGCGGTGGAAGAAATTGGAGCCGACGTCGGGGCCGAGTCATTACCGGTGGCTGTTGAGCGCGCGGCCCGTCTGATGGATGATGCGAGCCATCTGAACAAGGAGATCTACGTGATCTCGGACGTGCAGCGAACAGCGCTGGTCGATACATCCGGTCTCGAACTTGCGGAAGACGTTCGGCTGTACTTGCTGCCGATCGGCGACCGGATGCATACCAACGTCGCCGTCAGGGACGTGAGGGTTGAGAGCCGAATTATTGAAGTCGGACAGCCTGTCCGCATTAGCGCCACCCTGGTAAACTATGGAACCGAGCCGCTAGACGGGTACGTAGCCAGCGTATTTCTTGACGGCGAGCGACTCGCGCAGGCAACGGCAGATCTTTCGCCGGGCATTCCTACTACCGTGACCTTCACGGCCACCCCACAGAGCCGCGGCTGGCTCTCGGGCGTCGTGCAAATCGAAGATGATGCGTTCGCTTTCGATAACGAGCGTTTCTTCACCGTAAACGTGCCGGAGCGTCGACGCATCCTCCTCGTCCGTGGCGATGGGCAGTCGGTCGATTACATGCAGCTTGCCTTATCGCCGGATCTTGGTCGTGGGCGCGTCTCGTTCGATGTCGAGACTATTCCGGAGAGCGGCCTTTCGGCCGCCGGATTGGGCGAATATGATGCTGTCGTATTAATAGGCCCCCGATCGCTATCCAGCGGTGAGATTGCCGCGTTAGGGCGCTACGTCGAAGCCGGCGGGGGCCTGCTCCTGACGCCATCGGCCGGCGCTCCGGCGGCCGAGTACAACGCGCTTCTGAGCCGGCTGGACGCGGGTGAGTTCAGCGGCTTCAGCGGCGAGCTCTCTGCCCGGCAAAGCGTAGCTTCGTTCGATCGAGTGGATTTCGAGCACCCTCTTTTTGAGGGTGTTTTTATGCGGCAGGAGCTTGGTGAAGAACGACGCGTCGAGAGGGCGGACATCTATTACGCGATGAACTATACGCCGAATGCAGGTTCGGAACAGACCCTGATCCGACTATCTAATGGTTTTCCGTTCTTGCAGGAGGTTCGCCATGGTCGGGGCATCGCTTTTCTCCTCGCCGTAGCGCCGGATCCGCGATGGAGCGAGATTCCCGTGCGAGGCTTGTTCATACCCCTCGTCTATCGTTCGATGTATTATCTCTCCGCGTCGGAGTCGATGACCGGAGAGCAACTGACAGCCGCTCACGATGCGGAAGTCCGCATAGCCGGCGTCTCGGAATCGGAGCAGTTGAAGCTGATCGGTCCCGATGGTTCGGAATACGTACCCGAACAGCGCAGCCTGTTCGGTGCTCTGCTTCTGTCGATCGATGGACAGGCCGTGCGCACGCCCGGCATCTACGACGTACGATGGGGCGAAACACTCATTCGGCGTGTGGCCTTCAACATGGATGCCTCCGAATCCGACCTTTCATCCTATGGACACGGCGAGGCACGGGAGCGGTTGGAGAACGCATTAGGTCGTGACGTCCAGCTCATCGACGCCGGAGGCGAACGGCCGGAAGACGTACTGGAGGCCATTACGGCGCAGCGTACTGGACTCGAACTCTGGAACGTGTTTTTACTCCTTGCGTTGCTCACTCTGGTGGCCGAGATGTTAGTTGCGAAACACTGGCGTCCGGAAACGGTGGCCGCCTGATTTTGCCGCTCATGCAGGTGCTTGCGCAGTGATGGATGTGATGCCGACACTTCACGTCGTTCTTCTGGGGGCCTTTCTGCTCGTGACGATAATGCTCCTCGCAACGTCGTCGAGTGGGCTGAATCGTGCGGCCGACGTAGATCTATATTGGCGTGACGCCCGCGCCCATTCCGTACCGACTGCGCCTACCATCTTTGTAAGTGTGATGGTGTTGCTCACGATGGGAAGTATGATTGTCGATCTCGGCATTCATCCCCTGCTGCCGGCAGGCTATTTGACGGGTGGCGTGCTCTGGCTCATGGCATCGGTGCTGACCGCTGCGGTCGTCGTCACTCATCACGGTGTGATCGTCCATGATAGAGACGTACGACATCGTATCGCGTGGCGACAAATCGTCGACTACTTTCGCTTCGAGAACGATCAGCGGCAGGGATATGTGTTGTTTTACGTGGATCGCGCAAGTCGACGGCGTCGTGTCGAGATCACGGTTCCCATCCGGCACCGAAAGAAATTCGCACGACTCCTGTCCAGATATCTCGACAGTCGCCTCGAGTCACTGCCCGCCGAATCGTATGGCGACTCGACGCTCGATGGATAAGGGCATATTCTTTGCATCGTAAACACGCACATAAGCCATAGATTTGGAGGGAGGCAGGTACCGCCGCGTAGAGCACGCGTTGGGCTCTCTGAAGATTTTCTTTTTTGCCTTTGACTGCTATCCGGCGCGCCTTAATTTGACGTATGGATGAAGGCAAAATTCCATTTGTATGACAATCCAGCGGTAGCCTTTGTACGAGAACAAGCGTCCTATCATCGAATCGGCCATCCTAGTGGGCGTGATTACGCCCGACATCTCTCGCTGGCACGTTGAGGATTCACTCAACGAGCTGGAACAGCTGGCCGACACGGCCGGAGCCGCGGTCTCAGATCGCGTGACACAGTCGCTAGCTAAGATCAATCCGTCGACGTATGTCGGTAGAGGCAAGGTTGACGAGATCAAGCATCTAGTCTCAGCGCGAAAGAGCGATCTCGTTATTTTCGACGACGACCTGTCGCCGGTACAGATTCGTAACCTGGAGAAAGCGCTCGGCTGCAAGCTGCTCGATCGGTCTGCGCTCATCCTGGATATCTTTGCGACCCGTGCGAAAACCGCCGTAGCCAAGACGCAGGTTGAGCTGGCGCAGCTCGACTATTTGCGAACGCGCCTGACGCGACAGTGGACACACCTTTCGCGTCAGAAAGGGGGCATCGGCACAAAGGGTCCCGGTGAAGCGCAGATCGAGACGGACCGTCGATTGATCGGTGACCGGATGGCCACCCTGAAGGAACGCCTGGATAAGATCGACAAGCAGCGCACGACGCAGCGGAAAGGGCGCGGGCAGTACACCCGAGTCTCGCTCGTCGGCTACACGAATGCGGGCAAATCAACCCTCATGAATGCGCTGGCAGGTGCCGACGTTTTTGCGGAGAACCGCCTTTTCGCGACGTTAGATGCGACGACACGTCTCGTATCACTCGACAGTAATAAAGAGGCGTTGCTCTCCGACACGGTTGGATTTATTCGGAAGCTGCCGCACAAGCTTATCGAGAGCTTCAAGAGCACGCTCGACGAAGTGCGCGAGAGCGACGTACTCATCCACGTCATCGACGTTTCTCATGCGCGATTCGAAGATCACATCCAGGTGGTTCGCGAAACGCTGAAAGAGCTCGGCGCCCTGGAGAAACCGACGCTTCTGGTCTTCAATAAAATTGATCTCGTTGATGAGCCCGGCCTTTTCGCCTCGCTACGCGCTGAGTTCGAGGACGCGGTATTCGTCTCGGCAATGCGGGGCATCGGGCTGCATGACGCGAAGAAGCAGCTTCTTGAGGTTATCGAGCAAGATTTCACGGAGCGAATCGTATATCTGCCGGTCGCGGAGGCCAAAATGATTGCCTACATCCATCGAGTTGCCGACGTGGTCTCGGAGGATTACATGTACGCGCGAAATGGCGATCCGAGTATCGAACCCATAGCCGTGGCCAGGATGCACTTTCGTTGCTCGAGGAAATACGAGCGGGACTTGGAGCCCGTACTGGCAAGGTTTTCCCGGCTGCAACCGGTTGTAGATTCCTACCCTCGCGCAAGAGGCGGGACGTAGAAGGCACCAGAAAAGCGGCCGTTCGCGGCTCCTTTTCGCCTGTTCGGTTGGATCGATAGGCGTATGGCCTTGCAGAAGTGTATACTTCTTTGTAAATCCCGCGTTAACGATAGCATGGGCCCACTTCTCGAACGCTCCGCGATCCTAACGATCCAGTTCCGCGTGAGAATGTAACATTGACAGCGAGAACGGCACGCCTCTTGCAGCATTTAACAAGTAGTTGGTCATCATAGTCGAACAGACCTTGTGACGGTTGAACGAAGCGGTTGATACGAGGCATCATGACCATTAAGGACCTGATCAGCACCGACGCCACTCCTCTGAAGCCGACCGATACTGCGGAACATGCCCTCGGTCTGCTCATGGAGACGCGCGTCCGTCACTTACCCGTGGTGAACGGGAAGGGAAAGCTGATCGGCGTTATTTCGGAGGACCAGCTTCTTGAGATGGCGTCGGGTCCGGAGGCGACCATCGACACCATGCTAGGCCCCGAACCCGTAATGGCAGAGCCTGATACTCATCTTTTCGACGTGACGCAGACCATGGTGGAACATGATCTGACGACGCTTCCCATTGCGGAGAGCGGCGGAAAGTACGTCGGGCTCGTCAAGCGCCACGATATTTTTAACCGCTTCGCCAAAATGCTCTCGACGCAGGAGTCGGGTGCTATCGTCGCGCTCGAGGTGGATCCAAGGGACTACTCGCTGTCCAAATTGGTATACACAATCGAGCAGAATGGGGTTAAGATCCTCTCGATTGCGTCCGAGTCGCCGGACGAAGTGGGCGGGAAGATCCGTGTGACCTTGAAGCTGAACGTAAAAGATGCCACCCGCGTCCGGCACATGCTCGACCATTATGGGTATCACGTGATTGCCACATTTAGTGACGACACCACGAGTGAAGATCTTCAGCTTCGCGTGCAGGAATTCATGCGATATCTCGAGGTCTGACGCTGCGATGCGCGAATGGAAACGGGGCGTCTCACCAAGGGTCGAGGCGCCTTTTTCATTATAAGCCGGCCCTGTCTTGGACGACGAACTCCGGTTTCGTCGCGTGTACCAGAATGAGAAAACGATTATCCATGATGGATCGAGGAATAGAAGAGCGGGCCGTGGCGCGGTCGATGGCATTGCTTTCGACATTCGCGACAGCCGTAGACCTCATCCGTGCCAGTCATGCGCGGCGCCTCGGACGCGATCCGTCCGAGCAGCAGTCATCGGATGTCGTTTTTTCCTCGCTCACAGACGAGCTTTGCGAGCTAGAGGATCATTTAATAGCCCTCCGCGCCAGTCTCGCGGCCGCAGAGCGGGAAGCACTCAATCGCGTCGCGCTCGTTCGGCACATGAGCGACTTGATCCTACTCGGGGGGGTTTCGCGCAGCTTGCACGCCATTCACCAGCACCTTATGAGCTTGTATCCGGGTGTTAGCGAGAACCTGGTGGAAGATGCTCGGCGCCTGCATACTGCCTGCGGCGAGCTGATCGAGCACGACGACGGTCTGGCCGCGAAGATCGTCGCGTTCATTGAAGATTGCACCGATTTTGTCGCCGAGATCCGGCAGATCTTACGACGAAAATGGACGGTGGACTGATGAAGAAATTCAAACTTCTCCACGCCTGAGGCGTTACCATTCAGATACATTCGAATTCCGAATCGGAACCGCTGCCTCTCTACCCTCTCCACATGCCGAATCGGGGAACGCGAACGCTGACTTCATATCTATGACTGATCCAAAAGAGATTATTTTTCAGCAGTACACCGCGGGAAATATCCAGGTGCTCGAAGGACTCGAGGCGGTCCGCAAGCGCCCGGCGATGTACATCGGCGATGTGGGTATTCGCGGGCTTCATCATCTCGTGTATGAGGTGGTGGACAACTCGATCGATGAGGCCCTTGCCGGCCACTGTGATCAGATTGACGTTGCCATCAACGAAGACGGCTCGGTGATCGTGATCGACAACGGCCGTGGCATTCCCGTCGAGGAGCATCCGACGATGAAGCGCTCGGCGCTCGAAGTCGTCATGACGACCCTACATGCCGGCGGCAAGTTCGACAAGGACAGCTATAAAGTGTCCGGCGGGCTTCACGGCGTAGGCGTGTCGTGTGTCAATGCGTTGTCGTCGCAACTCATTGCTACGATCAAACGTGAGGGCTATGTTTATCAGCAGAAATTCGCTTACGGAAAGCCGTTAGGCCCTGTGGAACAGGTGCGCGCTCTACATCAAGGCGAGCGGACCGGCACGCAGGTTCAATTTTGGCCCGATGCGTCCATCTTTACGATCACCGAATTTCGCTTCGATACGCTGTCAACCCGATTGCGCGAGCTGGCGTATCTGAATCGGGCGGTGTACATCTCTATCGAAGACCGGCGCGAGGAAGAGGAAGAGCTTCGCCGCGAGGAATACCATTTCGAAGGGGGCATCGTCGAATTCGTCGATTATCTGGACGAAACTCGGGAGGCGATCCATCAGGAGACGATCTACATTGGCGACGAGGATGCCGAGGTGCCCGTCGAGCTGGCGATGCGCTACAACAACGGCTACACCGAAAACGTCCTGTCCTTCGTGAACAACATCAACACCCACGAGGGCGGAACGCACGTGTCGGGCTTTCGGCGCGCGTTGACGCGCACGCTGAAGAGCTATGCCGATAAGAATAACCTGCTCAAGAACGCCAAGGTTGAGCTGTCGGGCGAGGACTTTCGCGAGGGTATCACGGCGGTGCTGTCCATTAAAGTCGCCGAGCCTCAATTCGAGGGGCAGACAAAGACGAAGCTGGGAAATTCGGAAGTGCAGAGCGCTGTCGAGACGCTGGTCAACGAGAAGCTTGCCCAGTGGCTTGAGGATCATCCGCGCGAGGGAAAGTCGATCGTCGACAAGGTCGTACTCGCCGCTCAGGCGCGAGCGGCCGCGCGCAAGGCGCGCGAGCTCGTGCAGCGTAAGAGTGCGTTCGCAGGGGGCGGTCTACCGGGCAAGCTGGCTGACTGTGCCTCCCGCGATCCAGGCGAGTCCGAACTCTATCTCGTAGAGGGCGACTCAGCGGGAGGATCGGCGAAGCAGGCGCGGGACCGTCATTTTCAGGCGATTCTGCCGCTTCGCGGTAAGATTTTAAACGTCGAAAAAGCACGGCTCGATCGTATCCTCGAGAACGAGGAGATCAAGAATATGGTGACGGCGCTCGGTACCGGATTGGCGACGACGGAGGATGAGTTCGATATCGCTCGGCTGCGCTATCACAAGATCATTCTGATGACGGACGCGGACGTGGACGGAGCACACATTCGCACGCTCCTCCTCACGTTTCTATACCGGCATCTCCGCCCGCTCTTCGAAAAAGGCTACATCTACGTGGCCCTTCCCCCACTCTACCGGCTGCAAGCGGGCCGCGACGAGCATTACATCTGGTCCGACGCCCAGCTGCAGGATATGACACGGAAGTATCGTGAGGAAGGCCGTTCGAAATTCGGCGTTCAGCGGTACAAAGGGTTGGGTGAGATGAATCCGGAGCAGCTGTGGGAGACGACGATGAATCCTGAATCGCGAATGCTGCAGCAGGTGACAGTCGATGATGCGGCCGCTGCCGACCGCATCTTCTCGACGCTGATGGGCGACGCTGTCGAGCCTCGCCGAAAGTTTATCGAGCGCAACGCCAAATACGCCACGATCGACGTCTAGTCAACGCGAGGACGTTTTGACGGAGCGATGCGGGTACGAGAAATTTGCCGGCGCGTGTACGTATGACGTCGAACAAGCCTCTCAATCGAGTGACGGCTACCATGCCGCAACACGAAATCCCGGATGTTTCTGTCGTCGTTCCCGTCTTCGACGAGGATGAGTCGCTTCCGGATCTCGCGCGCCAAATCAGTGACATCTGTAGGGAGTTCGCCTACTCGTTCGAAGTATGGTTCATCGACGACGGGTCACGGGATGATTCGTGGGCGGTCATTGAACGGCTCCATCGCACCGATCCGAGGTTTGGCGGAGTGCGTCTCCGCCGCAATTACGGCAAATCCGCTGCGCTCGCGATCGGGTTCGAACGTGCAAGGGGCCGTTATGTCGTGACGATGGATGCGGATCTTCAGGACGATCCAGCGGAAATCCCCAATTTGGTAGCCGAGCTTCAGGCAGGGTTCGATCTGGTATCAGGATGGAAAAAGGCGCGGAAGGATCCGCCAAGCAAACGGATCTCGAGCAAGTTCTTCAACATGGTCACGCGGAAGATCTCGGGCATCCCGCTGCACGATTTCAACTGTGGCCTGAAGGCCTATCGGAGCGAGGTGGTCAAGAGCGTGCGTGTCTACGGTGAGCTTCACCGCTACATTCCGTTGCTTGCAAAATGGGAGGGTTACGATCGGATTTCTGAGCTGCCTGTGCGACATCGCGCCCGGCAGTACGGACGCACGAAGTTTGGCATGGACCGCTTCGTCAAGGGCTTTCTGGATCTGATCTCCGTCGTGTTCCTCACGCGATTTGCTGCTCGGCCGATGCATTTCTTCGGTTCATTCGGAACGCTCGCATTCCTGGCGGGAAGCATGATCTCGCTGTGGATTTCAATCGACAAGCTGATTTTCGGCAGGCCGATCGGCGATCGGCCGCTGCTGCTGCTAGGCGTGCTGATGATCATCGTAGGCGTTCAGATGTTCACGACGGGACTGCTCGGGGAGATGATGATCAAGCGGGAGATGGAGCGGACGGGAGCATATCATGTTACGCGGACGCTGGGGCCGTCTGCGCCGAAGGAGGTGTTAGTTGAGAATAACGGATAGCCGTTCCGTTCTCCGTTCCCGGCCCAGTGGTTTTAAGTTTATTGCATTTCTTGGGCGGTTGAATCGCTAACCTTTCTGTTCGCGCACGCATCGGCGTGCTCCGGCATCTTGCACCGAAGGACGAGCCGGCTGTGAAGGGAATAGCGTTCTATGCCGCAAATATTCCACCCACGCTCAAATCCGATCATCCGATTCGGCCCTTTGCTCGTGGCCTCAATGGTCGGCTTCCTTCTCTTCGCGTGGGTCCGTGCTGACTGGTCTCCATGGGAGACGCGGAAAGACATCGTTGTTCAGCAGCCAGTTCCGTTCAGCCACGAGCATCACGTCAGCGGCCTGGGGATCGACTGCCGCTACTGCCATCCCACCGTTGAGGAAGCATCGACGGCAGGCATGCCGTCGACCCACACATGCATGAGTTGCCACTCACAAGTGTGGACGGAAGCAGCCGTTCTTGAGCCGGTCAGGACGAGCTATCAGACAGGACAGCCTATTCGGTGGGTGCGCGTCTATGACCTGCCCGATTACGTCTATTTCGACCACAGCATCCACGTGAACAAGGGGGTCGGCTGCGAGACGTGCCATGGCCGGGTCGACCAGATGCCGCTCACGAGGAAGGAATCCACACTCTTCATGGAGTGGTGCCTCGATTGCCACCGTGCGCCGGAAGAGTACATCCGGCCACAAGAATTAGTGTTCGCCTTCGGATACGAGCTTCCCGCTAACCGGCAGCGGGAAATCGGACGGAAGCTCGTGCGCGAATATGACATCCATACCGAGCAACTCACGGACTGTTCGATCTGCCACCGATGACGAGGATCTGGTGAAAGGAAAGACCGACATACAGGCGCTGAGGCGCACGCTCGAGACCGGAAGCGGGCCTGAATATTGGAGGAGTCTGGACGAGTTGGCGGCGACTTCTGACTTTGTAGATAGCCTTCATCGGGAGTTCGCGGAGGGGGTATCCGAATGGAACGACGCGAAAGGACGTCGCCGGTTTTTGAAGCTAATGGGATCGTCGCTCGCCCTCGCCGGCGTGCAAGGATGCATTTCAGGCCCTCCCCAAGAAGAAATCGTGCCGTACGTGCAGGATCCCGAAAACGTCGTTCCAGGCAGGCCGCAGTTCTACGCGACCGCCTTTCCTTTTCGCGGATTCGGCCAGGGCGTGCTGGTGGAAAGCCATGCGGGCCGCCCGACGAAGATCGAGGGTAATCCCGACCACCCTGCGAGCCTGGGCGCGACGAACGTGTTTGCGCAGGCATCCATACTCGATCTGTACGACCGGCGGCGATCTACGACGCCTCGACTTCGAGGTGAGCAGGCGTCGTGGGATCTCTTTATCTCAGATCTGAGACTGCGGCTACAACGGTTCCGGGAAAACGGCGGTCGGGGTCTGCGTCTGCTGACCGAAACGACTACATCTCCCACGCTGGGGGGACAGATCGATGCGCTGCTTGCACGGTATCCGGAGGCACGCTGGCATCGATTCGATGCAGTAAGCGGACAGCTGGCGGAGGAGGGTCTCGCAAAGATTTTTGGCCGTCCCGTCGTACCGGTTTACGACATCAGTCGGGCGCATACGATTCTCTCCATCGATGCGGATTTTATGTTTGCTCTGCCGGGAAGCGTTCGATATGCCCGCGACTGGTCGGAGCGGCGCCGGGTTCGGCAAGGCATTGCAGAGATCAACAGAATGTATGCGGTCGAGAGCACCGTCACGATAACGGGTGCAATGGCCGATCATCGTCTGCCGTTGAAACCGTCGACGGTCGAAAGGGTCGTTCGCGCGCTCGCGATGCGGATGGGAGTGGGTGAGGGGCCCCAAAGCGTGCCGGACGTAGACGACAGCTGGCTCGATGCGGTTGTCGATGATCTATTGGGCACGTCGGGCTCGGCGCTCGTGATCGCGGGAGAGGTCCTTCACCCGGAATCGCACGTGCTGGTGCATCGGATGAATGAGCGCCTGAATGCCGTGGGCGAAACGCTCACGTACAAAGAGTCCGTCGACCGGCGGCCGGCCGGCGGTTTCGAACCGCTTCAGGCGCTCGCGGCCGATATGGAAGCGGAAGAAGTGGACACGCTTGTGATGCTGGGCGGTAATCCCGTGTACGCCGCTCCAGCCGATGTCGCGTTTGAGCGGGCACTGCTGCAGGTCCCCTTCTCCATCCACCTGAGCATGCACGCCGACGAGACGTCGCTACGGACGACCTGGCACCTTCCCCGAACGCACTATTTAGAGACTTGGGGCGACGTGCGTGCCTTCGATGGCACTCCATCCATCATCCAGCCGCTGATCGCGCCGCTTTATGAAGCGTGCCGCTCCGATCACGAGATGGTTGCGGTGCTGATGGATCAGTGGGGATCAACCGGATATGATCTCGTTCGCTCGTACTGGCGCGACCGGATCCCCGGGGGCGACTTCGAACGATCCTGGCAAGAGGCGCTGCGAGCCGGCATTATTCGCGACGCGGGAAGCGCTGACGTGACGGTGCCATCGAGCTTGGATTTCGAGGCTCTCCAAGAACAGCGTGCCGTGCAAGAGCACGATATCGAGCTCGTCTTCCGTCCCGATCCCGCCATCTGGGACGGCGCCTTCGCGACGAACGGCTGGCTGCAGGAACTTCCGAAGCCGATCACGAAGCTGTCGTGGGACAACGCCGCCCTGATATCTCCCGATCTCGCGGAGCGACTCGGAATCGAACCTGAGCAAATGATCCGGATGGGTCTTCGCGGGCGGTCCATGGAGGCTGCGGTATGGATCGTTCCCGGCCACCCCGACGACACCATCACATTGACGTTGGGCTACGGCCGACGCACTGCAGGGGCGAATTCGGCGCCGCGTGGGGCGTCCGATCCCATGCCGGCATCCGGCGGTCGTAAGACCGGAAATGGATTCAACGCCTATCTCCTGCGGACTACCAACGCCGAATGGAATGGGGTCGGGGTAACCATCGAACCACTCTCCGAGCGCTATCATCTCGTGAGCACGCAGCACCATCACAGTATGGAGGGGCGGCCGCTCGTAGAGGAGGCCGACATCGAACGCTTCAGGAAGAACCCCGGCTTCATTCACGAGGAAGACCATGAGCTTCATTCGCTGTACCCCGAATTCGAATACACGGGCTACAAATGGGGGATGGTCATCGACATCAATACCTGCATCGGGTGCAACGCCTGCATCGTGGCCTGCCAGGCCGAAAACAACATTCCTATTGTCGGGAAAGACGAAGTGGGCCGCGGGCGCGAGATGCACTGGCTGAGGGTCGATCGCTACTACAAAGGAGCGTTAAGTAATCCGAAGATCTTCTTTCAGCCCGTACCGTGCATGCACTGCGAGAAGGCCCCTTGCGAAGTCGTCTGTCCGGTTTACGCCACGGTGCATGATTCGGAAGGACTTAACGTCATGGTCTACAACCGCTGCATCGGCACCCGCTATTGCTCGAACAACTGTCCATACAAGGTCCGGCGATTCAATTTTTTGCAGTATGCGGATTGGGACTCGAATATCCGGGCGCTGCAGCGCAATCCGGATGTCACGGTCCGCAGTCGCGGTGTCATGGAAAAGTGTACGTATTGCCAGCAGAGGATCAATCATGCACGGGTTTGGGCGAAGAAGGAGAATCGTGCCATACGTGACGGCGAGGTAATGACGGCATGCCAGACGGCGTGCCCGACCGGGGCGATCACGTTCGGCGATCTGAACGACGAGACGGCCCACGTTTATCACCTTCATCAGGAGCCGCACAACTATGACCTACTGCGCGATCTGGGAACGCATCCGCGCACGACGTATCTGGCTCATTTTCGGAATCCAAATGGGCAGGTGCCGGAGCGGGGGATGGAGAATCGAGGATAGAGAGTCGAGATTTGAGGATGGCGGATAGGGGGTAGCGGCCGGCCCGTGGCTAACGCGGGCCTGTTCGATCCTCAATTTTCGATCTTTGTAGAGCGTCGGTATGAGGCGAAAAGACACCTATATGGGCGATGAGTATCCCGTTGTCGGGCCCGGGCTGGATTACACGTCCGTGACGGAGAAGATCGCCGGGATCGTGCTGCAGCGGCGGCAACCGCACGGCTGGATATACGGGTTCGCGCTCGCCTTCACTCTGGTAATGGTGCTGATATATAGCATCATCTATTTGTTCTTCAAAGGGGTCGGAATCTGGGGCATCAACGTTCCTGTGGCGTGGGGCTTCGCGATTATCAATTTTGTCTGGTGGATCGGGATCGGCCACGCCGGAACGCTCATTTCCGCCATCCTGGTTCTGATGCGGCAGGATTGGCGGACATCCATCAATCGGCTTGCGGAGGCCATGACGCTTTTCGCGGTCGCATGCGCCGCCATGTTTCCGCTGCTGCATCTCGGAAGGCCGGGGATGTTCTACTACATCCTGCCGTACCCGAACACGATGGACCTGTGGCCGCAGTTCAGGAGTCCGCTGACGTGGGACTTCTTCGCGATCCTCACCTATTTCACGGTCTCGCTCATGTTCTGGTACGTGGGCCTCCTGCCGGATCTGGGGACGATGCGCGACCGCGCGAAGACGCGCGTCAATCAGCTTTTATTCGGGCTGCTTTCGCTCGGGTGGCGCGGCTCGGCGCGTCACTGGCACCGCTATAAAACGGCCTACCTGCTCCTCGCTGGATTGGCGACGCCGCTCGTGATCTCCGTGCACAGCATCGTCGGTCTTGACTTCGCCGTGTCCATGGTTCCCGGATGGCACTCGACCATTTTCCCGCCCTACTTCGTTGCCGGTGCGATTTTTTCGGGATTTGCAATGGTGCTTACGCTGATCATTCCTGTGCGCCACCTGTACGGACTGCAGCAGATGATCACGATGCGCCATCTGGATTTCTGCGCAAAGATCATGCTCGCGACCGGCATGATCACGAGTTACGGCTACGTCAATGAAGCCTTCTTCGCGTGGTACTCCGGCAATCAATACGAGATGTATATGATGGCGAACCGGATGACCGGTCCGTATATGCATCTCTTCTGGACGCTCATTTTCTGCAACTTCGTAGCGATCCAGCTGATCTGGTTTCGGCGCGTGCGGCGGAGCGTGTGGGGATTGTTCGCCTTGTCGCTCGTCGTGAACGTCGGAATGTGGCTCGAGCGGTACGTCATCGTCGTGACGAGCCTTCATCGCGATCATCTGCCGTCGTCGTGGGACATGTATCACGGCACATTCTGGGACTGGGCCCTGTTCGCCGGCACGATCGGATTCTTCTTCGCATGCATCTTCCTGTTTGTCCGCTTCGTGCCCATGATTTCAATGGCCGAGATGCGTCAGCTGCTCCATGAGCAAGCGAACGCAGAGCAGGAGAAAGAGTCGCCGTATTCGGAGTGAACAAACGACGTCATGGGCATGGACCGAGAGCCGGGACATAGAGGCGACAGGGGTCGTTGGACGGCAGTCGTATGGCGCTAAATCCTCACATATACGGCATTCTGGCCGAGTTTGCGGGCCCCCGCGAGCTTCGTGAGGCGGCGCGCAAGGTATATGCCGCCGGGTATCGAAGAATTGATGCGTTTTCTCCGTTTCCGGTGGAGGGATTGGCAGAGGCTGTGGGCATGAAGACGAACCGCCTTCCAATGATCGTGCTGGGTATGGGATTGCTCGGAGGATCCCTGGCGTATTTCATGCTCTGGTGGGTCAATGTCATCGATTATCCTATGAATGTAGGTGGCCGGCCGTTTCACAGCTGGCCCTACTTTATCCCGATCACGTTTGAACTGACCATACTGTTGGCATCCGTCGGCGCAGTCCTGGGCATGTTGATCTTGAACCGCTTGCCGGAACCCTATCATCCGCTGTTCAATGCACCTCGGTTCGATCGGGCCACGCAGGACGCGTTCTTTCTGGCGATCGAGGTAGACGATCCCCAATTCGACCTCGAGGATACCCCCCGTTTCCTCGAAGAGATGGGTTCGACAGCCGTGACCGTGGTGCCGTATTTGGGCCTGCCGCAGGAAGACGATACCATTTTGCACGGTACGCCGGGCGGGCGGAAACGCGACGTCAAGGCGGAGGGCGACGGGTGACGTATAGAAGGAGGCCTATCGCGGGCGCAGCCGTCGTACTGGTTTTGGTATTTGGATGCCGTCAGAAGATGGCGGATCAGCCGCGATTTGAGCCGTACGAAGGGACGAGCTTGTTTCAGGACAGTATGGCGATGCGACATCCCGTTGCCGGCACCGTGCCGCGCGCAGCGGAACTCGATCGGCGCTATCGTCTGGAGCGTTTGCAAGACGGTACGCCGCTTCAGGAGCGAACACAGGTCGTCGACAGCGTCTTGGGTGAAGGGGAGCCGGCGGGGCTGTCCGGGATACCCGTCGAGATTACGCGCAACCTGCTCGAGCGGGGTCGGCAGCGGTTCGATATCTACTGTTCGCCGTGTCACGGACGCGTGGGGGACGGAAGCGGCATCATCGTAGAGCGAGGGCTGCGGAAGCCGCCGTCCTTCCATACGGATCGACTTCGTAGGGCGCCGCCATCTCATTTCTATGAGGTGATCGCAGACGGATACGGTGCCATGTACAGCTACGCATCGCGCGTAAAGCCGTCGGACCGATGGGCCATCGCCGCCTACATTCGGGCGCTGCAGCTCAGCCGGCACGCGGATGTCTCGCACGCGCCTCCAGACGAGCCGGCTACGCCATGACCGACCAGCGTACACATAGCGTCAGAGAAAGAGCGGATGGATTTCGGATTTTCGCAGTGGCCATCGGTGCCGTGGGCCTGGCCGCTGCCGTGACTATTCTGTTCGCCGAGCCTACTCACTTCTACCAGGGGTATCTGGTTGGATTCGCCTTTTGGTCCGGGGCGTCGTTCGGGTGCATGGCGCTGTTGATGCTGCACCACCTCGTTGGTGGCGAGTGGGGGTTCGTAACGCAGCGGATCCTCGAGGCCGGAGCCGCCACGACCTTGCTGATGGCGGCGTTCGTGATTCCGATTCTGTTCGGAATGCACGAGATCTATGAATGGACGCACGAAGATGTCGTCGCCGCTAGTGACGTGCTGCAGCATAAGAAGCCGTATCTGAACGCACCGTTCTTCATCGTGCGCACGATTCTCTACTTCGCGGCTTTTGTCCTGATTTCATTCTTTCTTGTTCGCTGGTCGAGGATGCAGGACGATCGGCGCGATCCTCGGTACGCGGTAAGGTTGCGCAGGCTGAGTGCCGGAGGCCTTGTCGTATACGTCCTGCTGATAACCTGGGCATCGTTGGACTGGTACATGTCCATTTCTCCGCACTGGTTTTCGACCGTATACGGCTGGTTGATCGCGGTGAGTCAAACGTTGACGGCACTCGCCGTCGCAATCGTCGCCCTGTACCTCGTTCGGGGTGCCGTCACGATTCGCCAGGTGTTGAAAACGAAGCATTTCCACGATTACGGCAACTTAATGCTGGCGTTTGTCGTGCTCTGGACGTACATGATGTTCGCGCAGTACCTGATTATCTGGTCCGGAAATATTCCGGAAGATGTTCTCTGGTACGTGCACCGCAAGCACGGCGTTTTGCTCTGGGTCGGTTCATTCCTCGTTCTTTTCCACTTCGCGGTGCCGTTCTTCATCCTGCTCTTCCGCCGCACGAAGCGCACTCCCGCGCGTCTGGCAGGACTCGCCGCCGCGCTGCTCATAGTCCACGCCGTCTTTCTCATCTGGCTCATTCTCCCCTCCTTCAACGAAGCCGGACTGTTGAGCTACGTTTCTGTGGTCGTCTCCTTGCTTGGGATCGGCGGATGCTGGCTGGCGCTGTTTCTTTCCACCCTGGCGGCCAGACCTCTCGTCCCGTCATTCGATCCGAGATTCGAAGAAACGACCGACGTGATCAGTCACGCGAAATCATGAGTACTTCCAGTCATCTCCACGAGCACCGGACCGACGAAGGCGACGGCGGCGGCTCACGACTCCGCCGGCTAGCGCTGATCGGCGCGGCCGCATACTGGCTGTGGCGGCGGTGGCGACGTCACAAAGACGATGACCAGAACGGCCGCGTCGTGGGCCGGGACGACATTGAGCGTGGCCACGTTCCTGCCGAGCGGCTAGGATTCGGCGGGGTGACGGCTCTGGCGGCCGGACTCCTCGTCCTGATCGGGGCGATTTTGGGTGCGGTGGGCCTCTTGCTGAGCCTTCTTGGGCGGGCATCATCCGATCAAATCGGCACACCGGATCCGCCGTTTACGCGCTTCGAGCGTGCTCCCATCGAGTCGCCGCTGCAGGTCGATCCTGCCGTTGATCTGCTGAACGTTCGGCAGCGCGAGCATCGGCAGCTTACGAGTTATGGTTGGGTGGATAGACAAAGGGGCATCGTCCTGATCCCTATCGAGCGTGCCATAGAGATCCTCGCGGGGCGCAATGATTCCGTCGCCGCCGGGGAAAGAGAGGTAGTCAGGCTTCTCACGGAGAGCGGATTCATCGACGTAGAGGTGGATATTCCTCCGCCCTCTTCACCGCCGTTCCTCGGAGCTGGACATGAGCCGTATACCGTATCGCCGGAATATGCCCGCATGCTCGGGCTCATCGACACGAACTCCGAACAGGAATAGCGAGCCCGACCCCAACGAGTTCATTGACGAGCACCATGTGGGACTTTCCACTCTTTCCGGATCAGGCATCGACCATCGCCCGTGAGGTCGATCTCGTCTATTTCGTGCTGCTGGGTCTTGCAGCGTTTTTCGCGCTCGGTGTGGCGGCCGCCCTTGTGTATTTCGCGATCCGCTATCGCGCGGCGGCGGTCGTGGACCGATCCAACCCGACGACGGACAATATTAAACTGGAGATTACCTGGATCCTGATACCGCTAGGACTGGCCCTGGGGATGTTCGTCTGGGGTACGACGGTGTACTTCAAGATACAGGCGGCGCCTGCAGGAGAGCCGATCGAGGTGTACGTCGTCGGGAAACAATGGATGTGGAAGTTTCAGCACGTGAGCGGTGCGCGTGAGATCAACACACTCCACGTGCCGATAGGTCGTCCTGTAAAACTGGTCATGACCTCGCAGGACGTCATCCACAGCTTTTACGTGCCGGCCTTTCGCGTGAAGCAGGATGTCCTGCCCGGCCGATATACGGATACGTGGTTCGAGGCTACGAAAACCGGCCGTTTCCGACTTTTCTGTGCGGAATATTGCGGCAGTGAACATTCGCATATGGGAGGATTCGTGCAGGTCATGGAGCCTTCCGACTATCATGAATGGCTGCGGCTGGGCGAGGCGCGCGGCTACGGGATCGAGGATGACGCCGGTCGAATGCAAGACCTTCGAGAGCAGCGGCAACGAGCATTCGCGCCGGAGGTGCCTGCGGAAACGCTTGCAGATCGCGACATGGAGGCAGCAGGAGCGGATCTCTTTGTCTCTCTGCGGTGCGTCACGTGCCATCGGACCGATTCGTCCGCGCTGCAGCCGTCGACAGGCCCCGTCCTGGAGAATGTCTACGGCCGAGGGGTCGAACTTCAAAACGAGCGTGAGATCGTGGCCGACGAGCAGTACCTCGCGGAATCTATCCTTTATCCCTATGCGAAGCTGGTGAAGGGTTATCCGCCGGTGATGCCGACGTTCGCCGGCCAGATTTCCGATGTACAGCTGATGCAGCTTCTGGCCTATTTGAAGTCGCTGGGCGGAACGCCGGATCCAGACGGCACCCTGCCGGCCGATACGGCGAGAACGAGTGTGGACACCAATGAACAGAGCACCGGTCAATAATAACGAGGCGCGGTGCGGATAATGCGAAGGACCGTACGACGATGACCCCATCGACCACGACCACCGAGCGGACGCACTACCTCAACGCGGGGTATACGATCAAGTCGTGGCTTCTCACGAAAGATCACAAGCGTATAGCGCTTCTATACATTGGATCGCTCACCGTGCTGTTTTTCGTCGGCGGTGCGTTTGCGACGCTCATCCGGCTGGAGCTTATGACGCCGATCGGAGATCTGGTGTCGGCCGAGGTCTACAACAAGCTGTTCACGATGCACGGCGTAATCATGGTGTGGTTTTTCCTGGTGCCCTCGATACCGACCACCCTCGGAAATTTCCTGATTCCGATGATGATCGGAGCGAAAGACCTCGCCTTCCCGCGCATCAACCTGATGAGCTGGTACGTGTTCATGTTCGGTGCGGCGATCACCTTCGGCGCGATCGTCGTCGGTGGTGTCGACACCGGCTGGACCTTCTACACGCCGTACAGCAGCACTTTTTCGAACGGCTATGTGGTGCTCACCGTCGTCGGTATTTTCATCGTCGGGTTTTCGTCGATCATGACGGGGCTGAACTTCATCGTGACCGTGCACACGATGCGGGCGCCGGGGATGGCGTGGTTCAGGATGCCTCTGTTTGTGTGGTCGAATTACGCCACGAGCATCATCATGGTGCTGGCGACGCCGGTGCTGGCCATCACGCTTCTGCTGGTCGGGCTCGAAAGGATCTGGGGAGTCGGCATCTTCGATCCGGCGCTGGGTGGGGATCCCCTGCTCTTCCAGCATCTCTTCTGGTTCTATTCGCACCCGGCCGTCTACATCATGATTCTGCCGGGCATGGGCGTGGTCAGCGAGCTCATCACCTGCTTCTCGCGGAAGCGGATATTCGGCTATACGTTCGTGGCCTTCGCGAGCCTCGCGATCGCCATTTTTGGATTTCTGGTGTGGGGCCACCACATGTTCGTCAGTGGACAGTCCGTCTATGCGGGACTGGTCTTCTCCGTCCTCAGTTTCATCGTGGCCATTCCGTCGGCCGTCAAGGTCTTCAATTGGACGGCCACGCTGCACAAGGGGCGGATCTACTTCAAGGCACCGATGCTGTATGCCCTCGGCTTCATCGGGCTCTTCACGATAGGAGGGCTGACCGGATTGTTCGTGGCTACGCTGCCGGTCGACGTGCACGTTCATGACACGTACTTCGTGATCGCGCATTTTCACTACATCATGGTCGGCGGGATGGTGATGGCGTACCTCGGGGGGATGCACTTCTGGTGGCCGAAGATCAGCGGCAAACTGTACAACGAGGGGCTCGGCATCGCCGCCGCCGTGATCATCTTCGTGGGCTTCAATCTTACCTTCTTCCCGCAGTTCATCCTTGGATATTTAGGCATGCCACGGCGGTACCACGCCTATGCCGAGGAATTCCAGGTGCTGAACGTGATGTCGACCGCGGGCGCATCGATTCTGGCGGTCGGCTACGTTTTGCCCCTGATCTATCTGATATGGTCCTATTTCAAAGGCAAGCCGGCGCCGTCGAACCCCTGGAAGGCGGCCGGTCTGGAATGGAAAACGCTCTCGCCTCCTCCGCCTGATAATTTTGAGGAGAAGCCGATCGTGGATGAGCCGGCATACAACTACGATCAGGCGCCGGTGAAAGATATGGGGGCGTGGAGGCAAGAGAGTTGAGGGTAGAGAGCGAGATGAGACCGAAATCGCCCCTGGTAGCGCATCAGTTCGACGACTACGCTCAGCAGCGGGAGGCGGACACGCTTGGGATGTGGACGTTTCTGCTGACCGAGGTTCTCCTGTTCGGCGGGTTGTTTCTCGGCTACGCCGTGTATCGCTACTTGTATCCGCACGCCTGGGTTGAGGGCAGCCATCATAATGACGTCATACTCGGAGGCATCAACACGGGTGTCCTGCTCGTGAGCAGCCTGACGGTCGCGCTGGCGGTCCGCGCGGCGGAAGAAGACCGGTGGAGGATCGTTCAGCGCTTTCTCGGCCTGACCATCGCGCTGGCCGCCGTATTTCTGGCGATCAAAGGCTACGAATACTACGTCCACTATCAGCACCACATGGTGCCGGGGGTTCGCTTCGAATCCGCGAAAGCCGAGGGGCCGCAGATCGCGATGTTCATGGTCTTCTATTTCGCGATGACGGGGCTGCATGCGATCCACATGATCGCAGGGATCGGCATTATGCTCATGATGATGGTCCTGATCCGGATTGGGCGCGTCAACCAGTCTATTTCAGTCGAGATGGTCGGATTGTACTGGCACCTCATCGACGTCATCTGGGTATTTCTATTTCCACTTTTCTACCTCGTAGGATGACTTCTTGACCGTTCGCCTAAGCGACCGCCGAAACATTCCACCTTTGATACTATGGCCGGACCGAATCCAACCAGAAAGACCTATTATCTCGTCTCGGGAGCTCTCATGGTGCTGTTGGCGGCAACCATCGGCGTATCCTTTCTGGAGCTAGGACCGTTCGGGATTGTGGTAGCGCTGGCCATCGCGTTCGCCAAGATGATGCTCATCGTCCTCTATTTCATGCATGTAAAATTCAGCAGCAAACTGACGAAACTGTTCGCCGCGGCGGGTCTGTACTGGCTGCTGATCCTATTTCTCTTGACGTTCAGCGACTACTTGACGCGGGTTTAATGGATCGGGTCTGCAACGCCAGCTAATCCGGCCCTACCTTGCGAAGACTGCCTTACTTCCAAGCTCTTCGCATGAACTCAACTGGATCGTTGCCCCTCCGGAATCGCAGGCGGGTTATCCTCGTGGGCCCTGCGTATCCTTTTCGCGGAGGCATTGCCCATTTCACCGACGCGATGGCGAACGGCCTGCGCAATAGAGGTCACGAAGTTTCCATCGTCACCTTCTCCCGCCAGTATCCGTCGCTTCTTTTTCCGGGCAAGTCGCAGTATGAGCACGATGAAGCACGGCCCCCCACTGCCATGGCCACGATCGACTCCATCAATCCCCTGACGTGGTTTTCGGCGGGCTCACAGATCGCCGCGTCGAATCCGGACGCCTTGATCTTTCAGTACTGGCTGCCCTTTTTCGCCCCGGCTTATGGCACGATCGCCCGTCACATGCGCAGGCGCGCAGGCAGCAGTCGCCTGCTGACCGTCGCCCATAACATTTTTCCTCACGAGCGACGTCCAGGCGATGCGGCCCTAGGCCGCTATTTCCTGCAGAAATGCGACGCCATCGTCGGCCTTTCCGCCTCCGTGTCCGAGGATGCGCGATCGCTCGGTGTATCCGCCGAAGTTCGGACGCTGGCGCATCCGGTGTACGAACATTTCGGCGAGCCCCTCGCGCGCGATGACGCGAGGCGGAAGCTTGGACTTCCAGGTGACGCCGAAGTAATGCTTTTTTTCGGCTTCGTCCGCGAGTACAAAGGTCTTATGGTGCTCTTGCGAGCCCTTCCAGCGATCGTGCGCGAGCGTCCGGCGGCCCACCTCGTCGTTGCGGGTGAGTTTTATGATGATGAAGACGCCTACCGCGGAATCATTCGTTCAATCGGTCTCGAGGATCGTGTGCATCTGTCGTCTAAATATGTGCCGGAAAGTGAGGTGCCCGTGTATTTTTCGGCGGCCGACGTGGTCGTTCAGCCTTACTTAAGTGCCACGCAAAGCGGCGTTGTGCAGACGGCCTATCATTTTGAGCGGCCGGTCATCGTCACGGATGTGGGCGGGTTGGCCGAGGTCGTGCCGCACGAGAAGGCGGGTCTCGTGGTCCCCCCAGATGATTCTCCCGCGTTAGCAAACGCGGTGATCCGCTATTTTGAGGAGCACCTGGCGGACCGGCTCGCGGAGGGTGTTCGTCGTGAAAAGGGAAAGCATGGGTGGGATTCCTTTTGCGCGGCTGTCGAATTGATGATCGTATGAATCCGTTAGACGGGTACCTGAGAGAATGTTTTACGATCCGATCAAGGACCGGCTAGGACTCGCGTTCAGCAGCCATCCTGCGCTGCAGAAGGCGTTTTACCGCATGCTCAACCTCTTCTTTCTGAGGGCCTGGTACGTGCGGCGTGAGCTTCGACGCCTGCTGGAAGCAATGCCGCAGGACCGATTCATACACGTGCTGGATGCCGGAACCGGATTCGGGCAGTACGCCTACTTTCTCGCGAAGGAATTCCCCAACGTGCGCGTGCTCGCGGTGGACGTGAAGGACGACTACCTTGAGAACGCTCGCCGGTTCATCGAGCGCACTCCTGAGCGTGACCGGGTCCGATTCGAGAAAGCCGATCTTACGATTCTCGATATTGACGAGCGTTTCGATCTGATCCTCTCCGTGGACGTGATGGAACACATCGAGGATGACAGAGGCGTATTTCGAAACTTTGAACGCGTCCTGAATCCGGGCGGGTACGTGGTTATCAACACGCCGTCCGATCTGGGCGGATCCGACGTGCGTGGTGAGGACGACGGCAGTTTCATCGAGGAGCACGTTCGGCCGGGCTACAATCGAGAAGAGCTTTCGGCCAAGCTGAACGACGCCGGTCTGAGCGTCACACGCGCCATGTACACCTATGGTCGATACGGCTCCAGGGCATGGCGGCTGCTCATCAAATGGCCGATGCAGATGCTCGCGCGAACGCGAGCCTCATTCGTCGTGCTGCCGATCTACTACGTCGCAGCACTTCCGTTGGGCACGGCGCTAAATGCCCTGGACGTGCGCAGCGAGAACGATGCAGGAACGGGACTACTTGTGGTGGCCCGGAAGCCTACATGATGGATCAACGAAATGTGGTTTGGAAGGCGCCCGCGTGCGCCGTATTTTGGGTGGGCATCTCTTAAGGCCCTGCGCGGTCGTCCGCGGCCGCCCGCGAATTCGAACGAACGAAGCACTGAGGCCTATCACCATGGGCGTGGAGCTTAGCGCAATTTCATGAAAAACAGAGGGCTGGAATCCGTGCAGACCAAGTATATCTTCGTCACGGGGGGCGTCACCTCATCCCTCGGAAAGGGAATTGTGTGCGCGTCGCTGGGCCGGCTGCTCGAAGCCCGCGGACTGCGCGTTACCATTCAGAAATTCGACCCTTATATCAACGTGGACCCGGGGACCATGAACCCGTACGAGCATGGCGAGGTCTACGTGACGGAGGACGGAGCGGAGACGGATCTCGATCTCGGGCACTACGAACGCTTTCTCGGCCGCCCGACGAGTCAGGCCAACAACGTCACGACGGGCCGCGTTTACCTGGAGGTGATCACAAAAGAACGGGCGGGTGCTTATCTGGGAAAGACGGTTCAGGTCGTGCCGCACATCATCGACGAGATCAAGTACTGGATGTTAAAGCTCGGCGAGACGGGCCGCTACGACATCGTTATCACCGAGATCGGCGGTACCGTCGGGGACATCGAAAGCCAGCCCTATCTCGAGGCGATCCGGCAGCTTCGCTACGAGGTGGGTGTGCGCAATACGCTGGACGTGCACCTTACGCTCGTGCCCTACCTCGAAGCGGCCGGCGAGCTCAAGACGAAGCCCACGCAGCATTCCGTGAAAACGCTGCTCTCCTACGGATTGCAGCCCGACATCCTCGTGTGCCGCTCCGAGCGGCCTCTGGATAGCGACCTTCGTCGCAAAATCGCGCTCTTCTGCAACGTGGAGCCGCGTGCGGTAATGGTCTCGCTCGATGCCGAATCAATCTACGAAGTCCCGCTTCTGTTAAAAGAGGAGGGGATGGATGACATCGTGCTCGAGCGGTTGAACGTGCCGGTCGACGCGGAGGGGGACGGCGTGGTCGCCGAGCCCAAACTGGATGAATGGATCGACTTTCTCAAGAAGCTGAAGAATCCTGAGGCGAATGTTCGCGTCGCGCTCGTCGGAAAGTACGTCGAGCATCAGGATGCCTATAAATCGATCACCGAAAGCTTCATCCTGGC
Source organism: uncultured Rhodothermales bacterium (assembly GCA_964487555.1). Taxonomy (GTDB): domain Bacteria; phylum Bacteroidota; class Rhodothermia; order Rhodothermales; family VXPQ01; genus CAZART01. The sequence continues at coordinate 3,939 of CAZART010000017.1, read as the reverse complement.
CGGCGCGGCCCACGGCGTGCAGGTTGACTTGCAGTACGTCCTTTCCGACGAGATCAATGACGAGAACGTCCATGAGTTGCTCGGCGATGTAGCCGGGGTGCTCGTCGCGCCCGGTTTCGGAGACCGGGGCATCGACGGGAAGGTCGAGGCGGTCAGGTACGCACGCGAGAACGACGTGCCCTTCTTCGGCATCTGTCTCGGGATGCAGTGCGCGGTCGTGGAATTCGCACGCAATGTCTGTGGATGGGAGGATGCGCATTCGACCGAATTCGATCCTGAGACGCCGCATCCCGTCATCGACATCATGGAAGAGCAAAAGCGGATTACCGACAAGGGTGGCACGATGAGACTCGGCGCATACGACTGTGCGCTGCTCGAGGGATCGCGGGTGCGGAAGATCTACGGGGTGCCTGAAGTGACGGAGCGGCATCGTCATCGATATGAGGTCAATAACGTTCTTCGTTACAAGCTGCTCGAAAACGGCATGCACTTCACAGGCGTGAATCCGGGCAGGGATCTGGTTGAAATCATCGAACTCGCCGGCCATCGCTATTTCGTCGGCGTCCAGTTCCATCCGGAATACAAGAGCACGGTCGGCCGGCCGCACCCCCTCTTCAAGGCTTTCGTCGAGGCGGCCGTCAAGTTTGCCCGCGAAAAGGACATGATGGAGTCGCCGCGCCCGCCGCGAAGAAGCAAAGTCGTTCAGCTTGCGACCGCGAAAATGTAGGGCCGGGCCTTCAACCTGCTTCAGGATTGGGTAGCTGGAAATATGTCGCAACGTGTCGCCTTCATCGGTCTCGGCGTCATGGGATATCCCATGGCGGGTCATCTCCAGAATGCCGGACACGACGTCACCGTCCACAATCGGACGAAGTCGAAAGCCGAAAGGTGGGTGGAGGAATACGGAGGAAAGGCGGCTGCGACGCCCGCCGAAGCGGCCGCGGAAGCCGCATTCGTCTTTTCATGTGTCGGCGCAGATGACGACGTTCGCGCGGTGACGACGGGCCCCCACGGCGCTTTCCACAGCATGTCCACGCCGGCGGTGTTCGTCGACCACACGACGGCGTCGGCGCTCGTGGCCCGCGAGCTTGCGCGCGAGGCTTCGGATCGGGGAATCAGCTTTCTCGACGCCCCGATTTCGGGCGGACAGTCGGGCGCCGAGAGGGGTGCGTTGACGGTGATGGTCGGTGGCGAAGAGGCGGCGTTCGAACGAGCGCGGCCGCTGATCGATTGTTACGCGAAGCGGGCAAAGCGGCTCGGGCCGGCGGGGAGCGGGCAGATCACGAAGATGGTCAACCAGATTTGCATCGCAGGCCTCGTTCAGAGCCTGTCGGAGGGACTGCACTTCGCAGAGAACGCCGGATTGGATGCGAAAGCCGTCATCGACGTTATATCCAAAGGCGCCGCGCAGTCGTGGCAGATGGAAAACCGCTACGAAACAATGGTTGACGGCAGGTTCGACTACGGGTTTGCCGTCGACTGGATGCGAAAAGATCTTGACATCGCGCTACGTGAAGCACGGAGAAACGGCGCTTCAATACCGGTTGCGGCCCTCGTCGATCAATTCTACGCCGACATCCAGGCACGAGGCGGCGGCCGGTGGGATACGTCCAGCCTGATCGAACGGCTGCGCAGCTCCTGATCGCTATTCGTCGCGCAGGTTCTTGACCGGATCGGCCAGGGCGGCGGCGACGGATTGATGAGCCGGGATGCAGGTAAACATCGCTTTACTTACGGTTGTTCGTTAGGAGATGCATGGCGAGTGCGGCAAGGGCAGCGCCGGTAAACGTCAACCAGCCCTTGTTTTTGGAAGCCCAGAGTTGAGCACTGACGTTTCGTGACCGATCGTCGAAAGCTCCGTGGGCACCATGGTCCCCGGAGACAGGCGCCCAGAGGTTATCTGCGCGGTCCTGTTCAGCCTCGTCACGCATCTGGCTGTCATAACCTTTTGCGGCGAGATACTGGTCGGCGAACTGCGGCGCGATTTTGTTTCCAACGATAGCCTTCACCGACGATGCGCCGACGTAGATTTCGCGCCTGCGATGATGCGCGGCATAAAGGATGGCGTCGGCCGCGATTTCGGGTTGAAAGATCGGCGGCACCGGCTGAGCCTTCTTTGGCAGCTTCGAACGAACCCAGTCAAACTGAGGAGTATTTAGCGCCGGCATCTGCACCATGGTGATGTGTACGTTGCTCCCCTTATGGAGCAGCTCGGCCCGGACCGAATCGAACATACCTTGAACGGCGTGCTTTGCGCCGCAATACGCCGACTGCAGCGGAATTCCGCGGTACGCAAGCGCCGATCCGACAAGAACGATGGTGCCCCGGTCCCGCGGAAGCATACGTCGAAGTGCGGTTCGTGTGCCGTTTACAAATCCGTGGTAGCAGACATCCGTAACGCGCTGATACTCATCCGGCTCGATGTCCTGGAATTCGGCAAAGACGGAGGTCATCGCATTGTTCACCCAGATGTCAATCGGCCCAAACGCATCTTCTACAGCTTCGGCGGCCGCTTCGACCTGGTCGGCGACCGCTACATCGGTCGGAACGGTGATGGCGCGACCGCCCAGCGCCTCAACATCGCGCTTCGTTGCGGCGAGACCGTCTGGTCCGCGCGCGAGAAGGCCGATGCGGGCACCCTCTCTGGCAAACGCCCGCGCGGCCGCGCGGCCGACGCCGGCTGTCGCCCCTGTGATAACGACGACTTCGTTCCTCTCTTTCATCATTCTGCACTCATTTCGTTCTATCCAGGCCGCCTCGTTCGCTGATCCTGGCTCGGGTTGGAGCCGACGGGCTCGCTGAGCTAATACGCGGCATACGTCTCGTCCTATCCGCCAAAGAGCGGAGCGCCGTCTCTTCTTCGGCAACAAGCTCGTGAAGATGTGCTGCTCTCTCATGAAGAGGTCGATGCGGTTGCCCCGCCACCCTCCATAGCTCCCCACGTGTCCCCACACGATGCCGCTGCGTGCTCGCTCACGGGAGTATTGTTGCTATTCACATACCGAACACATACAAACGTGTACTCATTGCCTGAATTTTTTTGCCTGGGAAAGCTTGACATTTCGCATAAATACAGTACCTTGAAATGTGCGTGGGGAAAAGTGGGGAACTATCCCAACCTCTTCGCGTGGGACCGACGCCTTCAAGCGTTCTAAGATGTTCATTTGGATGCGTCCGCTGAAGACGTCGCATGGGCCGGCGTTGAAATCGGAGGGCGCCGGTGGGAGTAACGTGTCTTTGGCTTAATGGCAAGCTTTAAGGGACAGGCCGAATATTCCGTCGATAGCAAGGGTCGCGTCGCGATCCCGGCCAAGATGAGAAATGCCCTGGCCCCTGAAGCAAAAAACAGCTTCACCATAACGCGTGGTTTTGAGCAGTGCATCAACCTTTTCCCCCTGAACGAGTGGGTGCGAAAAGAAGAGGAGATTGCCGCTCTGAATACGTATCGGACAGAGGCACGTGATTTCGTGCGGACCATCATGATGTGGGCGGAAGAAGCTACGCTAGACGGCCAGGGCCGGATATCGATTCCGAAGGCGTTGATGGAGTTTGCTGAGATTGACGACACGGCATTGATTATCGGTGCCCTCGACCACATAGAAATTTGGAATCCGAAGGTCTTCAGCGGGTGGGAGCAGGGTTTAGGCTCGGATTACTCGACGTTGGCCGAACGAGTTTTGGGAATGTAGGAGCTCTGGCCGTGCCAGAGATTGGAGATGGGCGAAGGGAGATAGTGCTCAGGAATGTGCGGCGATCTCCACGCTCCGATCTCCGATATCCCGCCAAGAAAGCGGGGCGATTAGATGGAAAATACGGGTGGAAGCAGCGATCCGCTGAAGTACGGTACCGGCTTCCACTCCCCTGTTCTTTATAAAGCTGTAATTGAAGGAATTGTAACCGAATCCGGCGGCGTGTACGTGGATGCTACCTTGGGTGGGG
>CAZART010000016.1:0-61244 GCA_964487555.1 uncultured Rhodothermales bacterium | reverse complement strand
TTTACTATCCGACGGCTTTAACGCCTGGTCTGCTTGTGCTTGGCGCCGGAACGGCCTTCACACGCATGCTTACGCACAACCACTGGTTTACTGACGTGGTGGCAGGTAGCGCCATCGGATTCGCGACAGCATATGTGCTATCACGGAGGCACCAGGACGAGCGTTCGCGCATCCAGGTGGCGCCATCGGTGAACCTTGATCAGGTGGGCTTAACGGTGGCGGTGAAGATGCCGTAAGCATGGGGCATACATCTGCTCGGTTTCGCCCGATCACCGCATTCTCTTACGGCTGTCATGTGAAGGCTCCCGGGCCTCCCTGACCGGACAGACGGACCCGGCGACGTCAAGAGATGATCATCGACGTTGCGATGAATCGGCGGCACGGCGCAGGCGGTCTGCGAGTGCGACCCCGATCCCAGACTCAGGAGGCATTTCGCAGTAGATGGTCCCAAGTCCGGCTGCCTCACAGGCACGAAAAAAGTCAAAGAGCTCGAAAGCGTATTCCTGCAGATCGCGACACACGCGAAGCCGTTCAAACGCACCGTGCGTTACCGGGGCCGTGAGACCAATGTAAGCCGAATGTGGAGGAGGCTCCAGGGGGGGCGTGTGCACGAGCACCACGTCTGCACTTGGCGCGTAGTGGCGATGCCGCAGGCCGGGGCTGCGCGCAATCTCATCTTCTCCGGAACGAAGCGGGCGAACATCCGGAACTACGGCCCGAATCTGCTCCAGAGTCACCGCTCCGCTTCGAAGCACTATTGGGACAGGCCCCGTACAATCGACCACGGTGGATTCAAGGCCGATGTCCGTGCGGCCGTTCATCAAGATACACGGTATACGTCCGTCCAGATCTTCGAGTACGGCCTGCCAGGTTGTGGGGCTCGGCCGGCCGGAACGGTTAGCGGATGGTGCCACCACGGCCGTGTTGCACGCACGAAGAAAGGCGAGCGCCTTCGCATGATTGGGCATCCTTATCCCGACCGTATCTAACCCCGCTGTAACCACCTCCGGAACCTGTACGGACTTTTCGACGACGAGCGTCAGGGGTCCCGGAAAAAAACGGGAAACCAGGAGGGATGCATACGGACGTATCTTGGAAGTAACGAGATCAAGCTGCACCCGATCGGCGAGGTGGACGATAAGGGGATTGTCTGAAGGGCGCCCCTTCGCTTCAAAGATCTTCTGTACAGCGTCAGGGCGAAACGCGTCAGCCCCAAGGCCGTAGACGGTTTCCGTGGGAAATGCAGCGACGCTTCCAGCGCGAACAAATCCCGCCGCCTTCTCGGGCGATTCAGTCACGATCGTATTCATCGTCCTCGTCCTGGTGCTCGTGAAGGCCGATGTTGCGGCCGCCAGTTCCGAGCCGCGATAATACGAGAACTAGTGAGTCGATGCTCGCACCACCCGCCGGCTCCAGTTACGCAAGTCGTCCAGCATCAGGTAGATTGTCGGCAGCATGATGAGCGTCACGATGGTCGAAAAGGCCAGCCCACCTACGATCGCACGCGCCATCGGAAAATACGGTGGCCCGTCGCCACCGATTTGAGTCGTCCCGATGCAGAGCGGAATAAGTCCGAGCACCGTGGTCATCGCCGTCATTAAGATCGGCCTCAGCCGATCGCGGCCCCCTTGGATGATCGCGTCGGTACGCGGCAAGCCCGTGCTGCGAAGATAGTTGATGTGATCGATGAGGACTATGCCGTTGTTTACGACGACGCCGATGAGAATCAGCACGCCAATCCACGCCATCACGGAGAAGGTCGTGCCGGTTACGAGAAAGAACCAGAAGACCCCCACAATTGCGAAGATGATTGAGCTCCAGATAGCTGCCGGGTAGATGAGCGATTCAAAGAGCGCAGCCATCACCAAATAGATGAGCGCGAGCGCGAGCAAAAGGTTCATCAACATGATGTTCTGCGATTCCTGCTCACCCTGCCACGATTGCCCGAAGCTCCAGCCGTAGCCTGCGGGAAGACTGTAACGGGACATCACTTGGCCGATCTTCCGGCGTGCTTCGGCATCGTCGATTCCTTCCACATGGGCCGTGATGCCCATCATCGTTCGCCGATCCTCTCGCCGAATCGACTGCGGACCCCGCCTCACCGTAAGGTTCGCCAGCGAAGCCAGCTTCACGCGCTCGTTCTGTGGCCCATAGACGGGGAGGTTGCGAAGATCATCGAGCGAACGCCGGTCGCTATCCTGAAAACGCAGCCGCATCTCCACCTCCCCCTCGGGAGTCCGGAACCGTCGCAGGTTTTGACCGCGCATCGCAACGGTCACGGAACGAGCAACCTGCTCCGAGGAGAATCCGTACTGCCGAGCGCGCTCGCGATCTACCACGACGAGCACTTCCTCATCGCCCGTTTCCGTCTCCGAGCGTACGTCAGCCAGCCCCGGTACGCGCGACAGCACGACGGCCACGTCCTTGGACATATCCGCCAGAAGATCCGACGACTCACCAGAAAGCGTAATCCGCACGCCATCCCGGCCGCCCGAGCTTCTCCATTCGAATGACGGATTTGCTATGACCAGCTTTGGGAGCTCCTCCCGTATCTGTTGCTGAATTTCTTCGACGGAGCGTGTCGCCTCGTCTCCGTCCTTGAGCGTGATGGTGCTCATCGCATATCCGCTCTGGTAGTAGGAATACACGGATTCAATTTCCAGCTCGTCCTTCCGCGGCAGCAGGTAGGCCTCGACCTTATCGACGGTTTCCTCGACACGGTCCAGCGTATAGCTTCCGTTGATGTGGTAATGGAGCCGGAATTCTCGGTTGTTGTTCTCGTTGGGGAAAAAGTCCGTGTCGACGAACTTTGCCGGGAGGACGACGCTGGCTAGCGTGACGAAAACAAACAACGCCGCGCTCTTCGGATGCCCGATGAGCCAGACGAGCATCCTTCCGTAACGATCGATAAGCTTGTCAACAATGTTCGGCTTTCGATTTACGAGATCGACGGGCTTGAGCCGAGCAGTGAAAAGTGGAACCACGGTTAGCGCAAGCAGGAGGGATGCACCGAGCGCAAGGCAGATCGTGACGGAGACGTGCTTCAAATAGACCGTCACTTCATCGGCGGGACTCAGAATCATCGGCAGAAATACGATGGCCGTCGTGAGTGTGCCCGCCGTCACGGCCAGGCCTACCTCCTTTACGCCCTTAAGCGTTGCGCCCACCGGGTCGGACGGGTCCAGCACTCGGTGCCGATGAATGCTCTCGGTAACCACGACGGCATTATCCACCAGCATGCCGATAGCGAGCATGAGTCCCATCATGGTGAGGACGTTGAGCGAATAGCCGATAAAATACATTGCCCCGACGCCCACCATCAGGGAAATGGGTACCGCAAGAGCGACGACGAGCGTCGTCTTCAGATGGCGCAGAAAAAACAGAAGTACGATGATGGCGAAAATACCGCCGATGAGCCCGGACTGAAGCAGGTCGCGCAGTGACTGCACGATGCCTTCGGCCACATTGTTCATGTAGTAAAGTTGAATGCCCGCCATCTCGGGATCCCCTTCGAGCCCCTTGAGCTCTTCGACAATGCTTTCGGCAACGGCCACGGTGTTCGCTCCCGCCTCTTTGAAGATCGTAAGACCGACCGCGAACTCGCCGTCCAAGTGCCGACCGTATTCTATCTCCGGAGGGGCAAATTGAACCTCGGCGATATCCCGAAGGCGAAGCCCGTCCTCAGAGATCACGAGATTGCGAACCTCCTCGACGTCGTTCAATTCGCCCACAGGCCGTACGTTGAAGCGTTTCCCGCCGTCCGTAATGCGGCCGGCTGTGAGCGAGAAGTTGCTCTGCTGCAGATTTTCCGAAAGCGCCACGAGATCGATCTGATGGGATAGCACGCGGTCGGCGAGAAGCTCTACGCTGACTTCCTTCGCCACCACACCGTCGAGATCGACCTTCGAAATGCCGTCCAGTCGTTCCAGGCGTCGCTTAACCTTTCGATCCAGCAGCTCATATGCACCTGACAGATCCCGTTCCGATGCAATGCGGAGATTGAGGATCGGCCAGTCGGTGGTCGAATGCTGCCGAACAAAGACTCGCTCGACGTCCGACGGAAATTGGTCACGAATCGCGTCGAGCTTTTCGCGAACCTCTAACGCCCTGAGCTTCGTGTTTTCGCCCCAATCGAATTCCATGCGAATGAACGCGCCGTTTTCGCTCGACGTGGAATTCAGCTCCTTCACGCCGCGCAGCGTGGCAAGCACCTCCTCGGCCGGTCGCGTGATCTGGCGCTCGACCTCCTCGGGCGTAGATCCGGGATAAGGAATGTCTACCCCGAGCATCGGCGCGTCCATGGCCGGAAAGTACTCCATCGGGATGAGTCGAGATGCGATGATCCCGATCACGAGAAGACACACGAAGACCATGCTGGTCGTCACGGGTCTCCGGATGGCGGCGATAGTCAGACTCATGGTGTCGTTCTCGAGGCGTCAGGCGTTGCTTCCCTCGGATGACACGTGCGCGCCGTGCGTTCGATCGACAACGGCGTACATGACGGGGATCACGAGAAGCGTCAGCGCCGTGGAGACCAGCAAGCCGCCGATGACGGTGACGGCCATCGGCGCTCGAAGCTCCGCGCCCTCACCCCACCCAGCCGCCATAGGCAGCAGGCCGAGCGCCGTCGTCAGCGTCGTCATTAGAATGGGGCGCAGACGCAGACGGCCCGCCTCAACAATCGCGTCCAGCTTCGCCATGCCTTCTTCGCGAAACTGGTTGATGAGGTCCACCAGCACGATCGCATTATTAACGACGATGCCGGCCAAGAGGATGAGGCCTATGAAGACGACCACGCTGATCGAACTGCCGGTTAGCCAGAGCGCGAATACGGCTCCAATTGCCGCAAGGGGAATCGTGAAAAAGATCACGAACGGATGCACAAGTGACTCGAACTGCGAGGCCATCACGAGATACACGAGAAAAATCGCAAGCGCTAGCGCAAAGAGCAGTGAACGAAAGCTTACGGACATCTCCTCGGACTGTCCGGCGAGCCGTACGGTGAGGCCGACCGGAATGGCCGTCTCGTCAATAACCTCCCGGATTTGCGTCGCCGCAGAGCCCAGGTCCCCATGCGTAAGATTGGCGGTAACGATGGCCACGCGCTGCTGTCCCACTCGGCGGATCTCACTGGGTCCAATATCGGCGACGACGTCCGCGACCGCCTCAAGCGTTACTGGCCGCGGACTTTGGGGGTTGACAATGAGTTGACGAATACGGTCTACTGACTCCCGGTCGGCTTCCTGCGCCCGGACGAGAACGTCGATCTTTCTGTCGTGCCATGAATAGCGCGTGGCCACGTCCCCACGCACTTTTGAGACGACCGTGCGCGCCACGTCGTGGACGGCAAGTCCGAGCGCAGAGGCGCGCTCACGATCGAAGCGGATCTGAAGCTCCGGATGCCCCGCCTCCATACTGGACTTGACGTCCGCAAACCGATCCATTTCGCTTAAGCGCATAGCGATACGCTGCGAAGTCGCTTTCAATGCGTCGAGTTCGTATCCGCTAATCTCGATTTCGATGGGAGTATCGAATGTGAAGAGCGTCGGACGGTTGAACTTATACTGGAGTCCGGGAATGCGGCCGAGTTCGCTACGCAGCGAGGCCATCGATGCGGCCTCGTCGAACTCGTCCTTTCCATCCTCAAGCGCGACGTGAAGCTCACCCCAATTCTCGCCACCCTGATCAGGGTTGGCGTCCATCCGGTTTCCTGAGCCGGCGGATGCAAACGTCAGCTTGATCTCGGGGCTTGCGGCCGCGGCACGCTGCACGCGGTGGAGCATACGGTCCGTCTCTTCGAGTGGTGCGCCAGGAGGTAGCCGGAACTCGACGTTGAAGGAACCCTGAGATAGTTGTGGAATCAGCTCGATGCCGAGGCGTGGGACGAGTAGTAATGCTAGAACGAACAGGCCGAAAGCCACGCCGAGCACGGTGAAGCGGTGGCCGAGAGACCAGCGAATCATCGCAGGATACGGGCCTGACAGCGTTTCGTAGATCCAGTTAAACAAGCGGGCGAACGGCGTCAGCAAAAGGTGGCACGATCTGCCGATCAGGCGCGCCGCGCGATAGATCATCTTTCCGATCCAGTTGGGGACTGCCGTGAATAGAACAAGTCGAATTCGGCGTAGCACGCGGCCGAACGTTGTCCGAGGCTCCTTCAGGGAAGGCGCGAGCTCCTCGGGCGTACTCTCCGACTTCCCGAGACTCGACAGCATCGGGATAAGCGTGACGGCCACAAGTAGAGAGGCGAGGAGTGAGAACGTGACCGTTAGTGCCTGGTCTCCGAAGAGTTGCCCCGCGATGCCTTTGACGAACACCAGGGGAAAAAAGACGGCGATCGTCGTGAGGGTGGATGCGACCACAGCCCGACCGACCTCGCTGGCGCCGTCGCTTGCAGCGGTTGTTCGGTCCTTACCCATCCCACGGTGCCGCGCGATATTCTCAAGAACAACGATAGAATTGTCCACCAGAAGGCCGATGCCCAGGGCGAGCCCGCCTAACGACATGATGTTCAGCGTGAGATCGAAACCGTACATCAGATTGAACGTCGCGATGACGGACACCGGGATGGAAAGCGAAAGGATGAGGGTCGAGGCAAAGTCGCGCAGGAAGAAATAGAGAATGAGAATCGCCAGAAGACCACCGATGATGCCCGCATTCACGACCTCGTCGATCGCCTGCTGAATGTAGGTGGATTGATCGTAGACTTTCGCCAGCTTGATGCCGGGCGGCAACAGACCTTGTACCCGTTCAAGGCGTGCGTCAACAGCGCGTGCGACGGCGACCGTATTGGCGTCCCCCTCCTTGTAGATAGCGATCTCGACCGCTTCGGTGCCGTTGATGCGAGTGATCGCCTCCCGCTCTTTATGGCCGAGCCGCACGGAGGCGACATCCCGAAGATAGACCGGCGTGCCTCCTACATGCGCGACGATGACGTCGGCGATCTGGCTCACGCTCTCAAACTCGTTCAACGTGCGCACGAGATACTGCTGCACGCCTTCCTCGAGACGTCCGCCGGAAAGATTCACATTCTCCGAACCGAGAACGCTTGATATTTGCTCGAGACGGAGTCCCAGGCGTGCCAGTCGACTTTGGTCGACGTACACCTGAACCTCATCCTCCAGACCGCCGCTTATCTTGGCCGCAGCGACACCGATCGTGGCCTCCAGCTCCTTCTTGATCTGCTCGTCGCCAAACCGACGAAGCTCCTTCAGTGTTGCTTCGTCGTATAAGGCCGTGCCTGTTTCCGGAAGCGGTACCGATGACGCCGTTACAGCGGATGCTATCGGGAGCGACGGCTCTTCCTTATACAGCCCCAGACGAACCACCGGGTCGAGGGAAGGATCGAAGCGAAGCAGAACCGGCCGCGACGCTTCGAGCGGAAGCATGAGGGCATCGAGTTGCTCGCGCACCTCGAGGACCGCATAATCCATGTTCGTGCCCCAGGCGAACTCGAGCACGACGTCGGACTGGCCGGTTCGCGAGATGGAGCGGAGCTGTTCGACATTCTTGACGACGCCCAGCGCTTCTTCGGTCGGCTTCGTGATGAGATTCTCGATTTCCGCCGGCGCGGCGCCCACATAGTCCGTGCGAACGGTCAGTGTGGGATACGAGAGATCGGGGAGCAGATTGAGCTTGAGGCGCGACAGGGAGACGCTGCCGAATAGAAGGATCGCCACCGTGAACATGGCAATCGTAACACGGCGGCGGGTGGCAAGGTGTACGATTTTCATAGGGCCGTATTGAGCTCCGGGCGACGATAGTATCGGACGGGGAAAACCGTCCCAGCCACTATCGAACGAACCAGATTACACGTTGATGGTCTCCACGCGTGAACTGTCACGCAAGCTGCCGTGTCCGGTGACGACGACTTCATCACCGGCATGAAGTCCCGTCAAAATTTCGATGCGCTTAGCATCCTCATAGCCGACAACCACCGGCTGCTTATAAGCAACACTGTCGCGGATGACGAATACGGCCGACTCATCATCCTCCCGAACAAGGGCGGATTTGGGTACGAGAAGCGTGTTTTCGTGCGTGTCGTAGGTGACCAGAACGCGACCGAACATACCGGGCTTCAATCGACGAGACCGATCGGATACCTCTACGGTGACTTTAAAAGTGCCCGTACCAGGGTCCACTACCGGACTGATCCGCTTTACGTATCCATCGAACTGCCCCTCAGGAAGAGCATCAACCAGGACGCCGGCTTTCTGTCCCGAGCGAAGTCGACGCAGCTCTCGCTCAGGGACGTGCATGACGGCCAGGAGCGGATCAAAATCCGTAATATGAAATGCGGCTTCATTCTGCCGCACCATGTTGCCGACCTTGACGAGTCGCTGCGATACGAAGCCGCTAATCGGCGCACGTACGGTCGTATATTCGAGTTCGAGCCGAGCGAGGTCGCGTACCTGCTGCTGAAGCTCGAAGTCGGACTTCCGTCGCTCGAATTCCTCGGGAGCGATCAGTTTCTTCTCATACAGCTCGCGATGCCGTTCAAAATCCTGGTTGAGCTTGGCCAACGTTACTTCCGCGCGCCGGAGTTCCAGCGCAAGTCGCTCTTCGTCGAGCTGCGCGAGCGGCTGGCCGGCCTCCACGTAGTGACCTTCTTCGACGAACAACTCCTTCACCACCCCGCCGGCGCGAGCGACCACGATCGCTTCTTCGTCAGCCTCGAGCGATGCGGTTCCGGTGAATACGGCGTCGATGGAGCCCGATTCAACCACGGCAGCCTCTACCGGGACGGACGTATCTTCCTCCTGATCCTCAGGAGTCTTCGATTGCGCGTCATTCCCACAGCCGAGCTGGGGAATGACGAGGAGTACAACGGCCAGCGACAGAAGGAGGAACGGGTTCGTGCGCATAGAAACAGAGGATGTGCCGGGTAGCCTGTGCAGGTGATACACGCAGGCTACGAAGAACCCTTCCGGAAGGTTACAAGCGGCTCGAGTCTACCAGCCGATTCGACCGGATGTTCGGCGCGGCTCCTCCTTCGACTCGACTTCGGCGCGCGGCTGCTCTTGAGGCGAACGGAGCTCATCCCGCGATTCGAGGCGTACGTCCGTATAGTAGAAGTCGAGAATGTCGAGATACGACATCTTGCGCTGAGCCATCTCGCGCGCGCCCCACTGACTCAATCCGACGCCATGTCCATTCCCCTTGCCCTCGAAGACGTAGTCATCAGCGTCTCGTCGTGCAGTGAACATCGTGCTGCGCAGCGTACGGTCGCCAAAATGCTTCAGGACGAGTATCCGGAATTCGTTGGCGGGGATGGTCCGCCGATCGCCGGAAGTTTTTAATAAATCCACGCTCGTCACGCGCCCGTCGGTCCCCCGGTCTCCAAGTACGAAACCCGTGACGTCTCCATACACATCCGACAGGACCGAGAGGAGGCGAGAACGGGAGATCCGGACCCGCCATTCCGCATCCGGTGCCGATGCCCCGTAGGGATCCGGTTTGCCGCGAAGATAGGGGAGTGCCTTAGAGCGCCACACCGACTCGTTGTCGGCCGTATGTCCGCCGCTGGCGGAGAAATAGACCGCCTCGATCAGTTGACCGTTATGACGGAGGACCTCTCCTTTCGTCTGGCGCACGGCCTCACGCATGGTGGGCGTAATCCGATCCGTACCACGATACACCTGGGAGAGCGTGTGGTCCACATGATCGTATTCGGTGTCGTATTTGTTAATCACGGCCAGCGTATACGTTCGGATGATCACGGCCATGGCTTTGGCGCCCTCCAGATCGTCGAATCCGTACTCCGTAGAAATGACGGCCGCAACGTAATCCTCCAGATCGATCTGGTTGACGACTTTCAGATCCGATCCTGCGTCGTCCGGCGCGATGCGTATGCGCCCCTCGTAGGAACGAGGTTTGGTCGTCGAGCGGCCGTCTTCGACGCTGAGCTGGATCTGTGCGCCGTGGTCCGCCTCGATTCGAATCGTATTTGCGAAGATGCCGGATTCGCCGATCTGGATGTGCAGTTGGTTGCTCGCGTGGCTCACGACGGCGTTCTGACCGGCTTCGAGCCGGACGATTTCATCGGCGAAGTCGCCGGCATACAGACGCACAGGACCCGCTTGACCGGCGACTCGGACTTTTACGGGAGCCGCTTGATCAAAAAGCCGAACGCGAACCACCTGCTCGATCTGGGCAAGGACGGTCCCCGTCGAGCCAAAGAGTATCGCGACGACTATACAGAGTAGTATCCCTCTCATCGTGTACCTCCCCATCCCAAATACTAGCGTCTCGTCTCTGGTGCTACCGTGCATGGGTATTGACCGGCGGCCGCAAGATACGATGACACGGACTTAAATCATGAGCGTGTCTTTGAGCTGCTTGGAACGCTCACGGCTGGCAATAACCTCATGTCCGTTTGGGAGAACGAGCTTATAACGCCCGCTGAACCATGGGATCAGTTCCTGAATTTTATCGAGTTGCACAATTGCTGAGCGGTGAACACGCATGAATTGATCCGGTGGCAGGTTTGATTCGAGCTGGTCCAGTGTGTAATTGACGACGTGCTGGCGCACCCTGTCCTTTTCGCGCTTCTCACTTTCAAGGACGAAGATGCGGGTGATGCCTTCGTTGATCTCGGCTGAAATCACGCGGTCCACTGGAATCAGTAGAATACGGTCTCGATAGGGGACCGACAACTGCCGGATGTACTCTTTCGGATCCGAGGGAGTGCCGGCACGCTGGGATTCCTCATGCTCCTCGAGCCAACCGAGGAGTTTCTCGAGCTTCTCGCCGCTCGCGTCCCGGCCCTCTGGGCCGTGCCGAAGTCTATGCGCCCGTTCGACGGCCTCGACGAGGCGATCTCTCGAAATGGGCTTTAGAAGGTAATCGACGGCGTTCGCCTCGAATGCACGAAGCGCATAAGCGTCGTACGCTGTCGTGAAAATGACGATGGGCCGAACATCCGGATCGATCTTCTCGAGGACCTCGAATCCATTTAGCTCAGGCATCTGAATATCCAGGAACGCGAGATCGATGTCCAGCGCTCGAAGCTTCTCGAGGGCTTCAATGCCATCTGCCGCTTCGCCGAGCAGGCGAATTGCACCGTCGTTCTCAAGGGGCTGGAGTAACTTCTTCAGCCGTCTGCGAGCGGGTGGTTCGTCGTCGACGATGAGCGCGCTTAGTGGAGTTTTTCCGTTCTGCATGGACGCCGTACGCTAGCTCGAAACCACGTGCTCGTTCATGTCCGGATCGCCGTTCATCTCTTGCAGGTCGATCGGTTCGACTTCTTCGCCGGTTCCATCGTACGGCAATCGTAGCGTCGCCGTGGTTCCGCGGCCCGCCACGCTGTCGAGGTGAAGCAGATCGCTTCGCCCGTAAAGCTGCTCCAGTCGAGCGAAGATGTTTCGAAGACCGATACCGAAGAATGGCTGGGCGGACGAAATACCCGCTTCCCTCTCAAATAAGTCGGAAATGCCGACGCCCGTGTCGGATACGTTCACCTCGGGCACGCCTTCAGGTCCGCGCCGGCAATCGATGCGCAGCGTGCCGCCGCCGCGACGTTTGGCGAGACCATGCTTGACGGCATTTTCTACAAGCGTTTGGATCGCGAAGGCGGGCACCGGATATTGGCGCAGGGACGGATCTAAATGCTGGTGGACGGTTAACGCACTGCCGAAGCGGCTCTGTTCGATACTCAGATAATGGGTGATGAGCTGAAATTCCTCCTCCATGGAGACAAACGGGCGGCTGCCGGTGTGAAGGATGTATCGGAAAATCGCCGCCAGATTTTCAACCACCTCTTCCGCCTCCTCCGGCCGCTCTTCGATGAGCGAGACAATGGTATTTAGCGAGTTGAAAAGAAAATGCGGATTGATTTGCGCCCGCAAGGCGACCAGCTGAGCCTCAGCGCTTTCCCGAATCAACGATTTTTCGCGCTCCACGAGTTTCAACCGTTCCACCGCAAGTGCGACCTGCCCGGTAAGTGACCGCAACAGATCGATTTCTTCCAGATTGTACACGAAGCGCTTCTGCCTCTTGGCACCTAGCGCGACAATGCCAACCGGCTCCTCTTTGCCCATGACGGGGACGAGCACGGCAACACCCCGTGACGAAAGTAGTCGCTCGATGTGGTCCGGCAAATTGGCCTCGTTCAGTTCAGGATTCCGCGCCCAGATGCGGCCTTCGTTCGAAAGATGTGGCCATAGCGAAGAAACGACGCGTTCTGTCAGGTAGGGCGGCTCCGGATGGAACGTACCCGTAATCCAGGGTCCGGACGGACCGAGCGGACGAAGGAACATCACGGCTGATCGCGTGCCGAAGGCCTTTCCGGCAACGTCAACGGTTCGCTGCACCAGGGCCTCATAATCGAGGATGCTTCGCATCTGCTCCTGCAGGTGCTGCACGGAGTGGTACATTCGGCGCCGCTCGCTCGTCAGGATCGACATCCCATATCCACGAAATCGACGGACGACCCACTCGACGACGAAGAGAAGTACGACGCCGAGCATCCCGGCAATAACGTTCCGCGAAACCTCAATACGCGGGAGGTAGGGATCGATGAGCGAAAGCCCGCCTACGAACGCGAAGAAGATGAGGCCGGACAAGGTAACGTAAGCGAGGCCCCGGCTCACTACCTGATCGACCTTTCCGTGTTTCACCGTCTCGTGCGAGACGAGTGCGACCGGTGCTACCGAGAGCAGCTGCGCGCTGACCACGAGCCAACCGGAAATCGTCTCTGTGACCGCGCCGAAAATAGGGACAATGCCCAGCACCGACAGGCCGAAGAGCAGCGCGAGCACCAGCATGACGGCGCTGCCGATCCGACTCCATCCAGCCGAATCGGGGGCGGTGCCCGCATCGGTCGCGACGGCGGACGTGCCCCCCGGCAACAGCATGAGAATCGCCGCTGCCGCGAGGTAGCAGCAGGTATGGAACAGAATCGGGGCAACGAGTCCATCGATGGTGATTGGTCCCGACTCGATGTTCAGGCTCGTTAGCAGCGCCGCTAGACCGAGGACAAACGTCGGCAGATAAATGACGAGACACGACCAGCCCATCGATGCGTTTCGTTGCGCAAACGTCTCGCGGACCAACTTGTGGACGAGAAGCGCGGGAAAACCGATCCACCCGATGAGGCCGATGCCGGTGAGCGCTTGAAAGAGATCGTCGTACGCATTCCCCACGTCGAGCGGCGGGCCGGCAAACTCCACCATCAGAAGGCGAAGAAGATTGCTGAAGATCCAGAGTGACGACGCGAGGATAAGCAGCAGCGAAAACTGCGCCTTCCGGCTCCGCAGCGAAAGGGGACCTACAATGATCAGGCCGAGAAGGTGAACGAATCCGGCGACGAAAAATCCCCACACGGAGAACGTCCAGAGCGTCCCGGAGAGGGGATACAGAAAGGTGGGATATCGAGTAAACCGGACATCCGCCTCGATGAACTCGCCGCCGCGCTCGACGAAGTACGTGCGAGTGGCACCCGGCTCGATGCCCTCGACCGCGCGTTTGAGATCTTCCGCGTTGAAATACTGCTGGTATTCCAGCATGAAGAAGACGTCATCCTTGCGGATGCCCCCTTCGTAGGCCGGGCCGTGCGGAAGTACGTACGACGCAAGGATAATCCCGTCATTCTCTTGCCAGTGGACCCAATCGAAGCCGCGCGCGGACATTTCCACGTTCGAGCCCGTTAACATGCGGTTCACTTGCACCCAGTCAGCAACGAGCCGTCCCAGCGGGATGAGTGCGGCGAAGGCGGCTACCCACACGAGGACACGAGCGATATGCGAGTAGCGTGACACGAGAGGAGGAATTACCGTGGATCCGAAAGGAATACAGGGGTTTAGCTATGACGACTGACGGAAAGAATCAATCATTCCGTGGCTCAGAGGTTCCTTTTTGACGGCGAGCGGTAATCACCCCCACTGAACCGTTCGGAGGTCGTTGAGTGCATACGTCAACGTCTACCCGGTGTACACGCTAATTGCGAACGATGACTGCCCCGGAATCAGGAATGCTTGTAGATACACACGCCCACCTTTATTTGGATGCGTTTGCCGACGACGTCGAGTCCGTAGTAGCCCGGGCACGTGACGCCGGCGTGGAGACTATCATCATGCCGGCTATTGACGTGCCCTCCATCGAACACGCGCTGGAGCTCTCGGCAAAATACGAGGGCCTGTACGTGATGGCGGCGTTGCATCCCTCCGAAGTCAAGAATGCGACGGACGCCGATTTTGCGCGTGTCGTCGAGTTTTGCGACGACGCGCGTGTGGTGGCGGTCGGTGAGACGGGCCTGGATTTCTACTGGGATAGAAGCTTTGACGGCAAGCAGGAGGAGTTTCTCCGTCGACACATTCGATTGGCCGTCGAGCACGATCTGCCGGTCGTGTTCCACAACCGCGAAGCCACGCCGGACCTCATTCGCATCGTCACCGAAGAACGCAAAACGTGCAAGGACGCCGAACGACTGCGGGGTATATTTCACTGCTTCACGGGTGACGCAGAGGAGGCGACCGCCATCTGGAACCTCGGATTCTACGTCGGTATCGGGGGCATCATTACGTTCAAAAACTCGGATCTGGACGAAGTCGTTCGCGAGATACCACTCGAACGCGTCGTCGTGGAGACGGATGCGCCGTACCTGGCGCCGTCACCACATCGCGGAAAGCGGAATGAACCGGCCCACGTTCGTCTCGTCGCGGAAAAAATCGCTTCAGTGAAGAACACTACGTTAGACCTAATAGCGGAAGCAACAACCAAAAATGCATGCAGTTTGTTTGGGATTTGACGATATGTCATCCTAAGATATACTCTGTTGCACCTATGGAGAGTACTTGATTAGACTAATAAAAAACACGTACTTCAAGCCTCCCCTTTTCGTCGTATTGGGACGCCCCCTCTGTCCACGACGATTCCTGACATGGTTCAGACGGGGCAATTTGGACGTCCGTATCTGTTGAAATCCATGGAACGTCTGGACATCGCCCGCTATTTATTTCGGCCGACCGAGTGTGGTGCGCCTGAAGGACTGGCCTCGCCGACGATGATTCTGGATGAATGAACGGTCGATATCGCGATGGGACGCCACGATGCACCAGTCAAAGCTCACACGCTGAATCTCGAGCGTGAGAACGCCCGTCTCCGGCGCGCCGTAGATGAACTCTCTGTCTTGAATGAGCTTGCCGCCGAGATCGGGCGTGCGCGAAGCGTTGAGGAGATCACGCAGTCGATTATTCGGAAGGCCCGGCGCGCCGTTGAGGCACGCGAAGGCGTGATCACCCTCGTGAAGAAAGGGGTGGTGGATGAGATGAAGACGCTGGTGAGAACGAGGGTGCATGAAAGCGGCTCGGGACCTCTTCGACCTACGGACTTGCTCCTGCAACAGATGCGTGCGAAACCGTCGGCCGTCGTCATCGGAAGCGCTGACGAGGATCAACGACGCCGGCTTGGGCTGCAGGATTCTTCCATGCGGTCCCTCATTAGCGTACCGCTGCTCGTCGGAGGACGCCTGATCGGAATCCTCACCGTCTACAACCACGAACGAGGACAAGATTTCTCGGCGGAGGATGTTCGTTTGCTTTCCATCATGGCCGCCCAGTCGGCCCAGATAATCGATCATGCCCGCCTCGAGGAGGAACGAAGAACCATCATTCAAACGTTCGGCCAGTTCACTTCGCCGGACGTCGTAGAAGAGATCCTGCGGAGCGGGTCCGATACGGAAGGATCCCGGCGGCACGTGTGCATTCTTTTCATGGACGTTCGCGGCTTCTCTTCCTTTGCCGAGCGCATTGAACCCGAAGAAGTTGTCGAGTACTTACGAAGCCTCTTTGACATTACGATCGATTGCGTAAACAGGCATCGCGGCATCGTGCATCAGCTGCTTGGTGACGGTCTCATGGCGATCTTCGGCGCGCCGGTCTCTTACGGCAACGACGCCGGCCATGCCGTTCAAGCATCATTCGATATGCTCGAGCAGGTGAGGAGTGCGGTCGACGGCGGGCGAATTCCGCCCACGAGGCTCGGAATAGGACTGCATGCCGGTGACGTCGTCGCGGGAACGATCGGATCGTCCGTTCATCGCGAGTACAAAGTCACGGGCGACGTGGTCAACGTCGCGGCGCGCATCGAGCAGCTGAACAAGGAGTTCGACAGTAGCTTGCTGATTTCGGGCGCCGTATACGATGAACTCGATCCGCAGACTGTGGACGCTGTTTCAATGGGCAGCATTACTCTGGAAGGGCGTCAGGAGCCGGTCCAGATTTTCCAGCTCGCATAGACTTGCCCCACGGTCCATTGCTTGCCCCTCTTCCCGAAGAACGAAGCGCCGGCCGCTGATGCGACCGACGCCCGTCTATGGCGATCTATGATTAAGGAAGCCGCACGTGCGCCTTCACGCTTGTTTTCTACCGGCGAATGGGCTTACGAGGCCTTTTCGTCGTTCTCGTCAACCACTTCATAGTCGACGTCCTTAACGCCTTCGTCTGAGCCGGCCTCGGAGGCTTCGCCGTCGGCCGATCCGTCGGCTTCGCCGGCCGCTGCGGCCTCCTGCTGCGCCTTATAGAGATCCTGACTGGCCTCATTCCAGGCCACGTTTACCTGCTCGAGAGCGGAATCGAGCTCAGTTAAATTCTCGCCCTTCTGGGCTTCCTTCAGGCGCTCGATGGCCGACTCGATCTTGGCACGTTTGTCGGCCGGGATCTTGTCTCCGTAATCCTTGAGGTTCTTTTCCGTGGAGTATACGAGAGAGTCGGCTTGATTGCGTTTCTCGACCTGCTCGCGCTTTTTCTTATCCTCATCCGCGTGAGACTTGGCGTCCTGGCGCATTTTTTCGATTTCCTGATCCGACAGGCCGCTCGTGGCCTCGATCCGGATATTCTGCTCCTTCCCTGTCGCCTTGTCCTTGGCGGAAACGCTCAGAATACCGTTCGCGTCGATGTCGAACGTCACCTCGATCTGCGGCAGTCCACGCGGTGCGGGAGGAATTCCGTCGAGGTGAAACCGGCCGATAGTCCGGTTGTCGACGGCCATCTCACGATCGCCCTGCAGCACGTGGATTTCTACCGAGGTCTGCTGGTCCGTGGCCGTCGAGAAGATTTCGCTCTTCTTTGTGGGTATCGTCGTATTCGCCGGGATGAGCGTCGTCGTAACGCCGCCCAGCGTCTCGATGCCGAGATTCAGCGGTGTAACGTCGAGAAGGAGTACGTCGGTGACGTCTCCCGACAGCACTCCACCCTGCACAGCGGCGCCGATGGCGACCACCTCGTCCGGGTTTACCGACTTATTCGGCTTCTTGCCGAAAAACTGTTCCACGGTTCGCTGGACGATCGGCACACGAGTAGAGCCGCCGACGAGGATGATCTCTGCAATCTGATCCTTTGTCAGGCCGGCGTCCTGCACGGCTTTCTCCATCGGCGGAATCGTGCGTTCGACGAGGTCGTCGATCAACTGCTCGAACTTGGCGCGCGTGACGTCCATCGAAAGATGCTTGGGACCATCCTGCGTAGCCGTTATGAACGGCAGATTGATATTCGTCTGCGTCTGACTCGAAAGCTCGATTTTAGCCTTTTCGGCAGCTTCCTTTAGACGCTGAAGGGCCATCTTGTCCTTCCGGAGGTCGATGCCTTCCTGCTTCTCGAATTCGTCGGCGATGTAGTCGATGAGCCGCTGGTCGAAGTCGTCGCCTCCGAGGTGCGTGTCCCCGTACGTGGACTTGACTTCGAACACGCCCTCGCCCAGCTCGAGAATCGAGATGTCGTAGGTACCACCGCCTAGGTCGTAAACGGCCACAATCTGATCTTGCTCTTTCTTGTCCAGGCCGTACGATAGCGCAGCGGCCGTAGGCTCATTGATAATACGCCGGACCTTCAAGCCTGCAATCTCGCCGGCCTCCTTGGTCGCCTTGCGCTGCGAATCGTTGAAATAAGCCGGAACGGTAATGACCGCTTCGTTGACCTTTTCACCGAGGTAGTCTTCAGCCGTCTGTTTCAGCTTCTGCAAGATCATAGCCGAAATTTCCTGCGGCGTATACACGCGATCGTTCACTTTGACGCGCGCCGTATCGTTGTCACCGCGGACGACCTCGTACGGAATGGTCTTTATTTCACTTTCCACCTCGTCGAACTGGCGGCCCATGAACCGCTTTATCGAAGCGATCGTATTGCTGGGATTCGTAATCGCCTGCCGCTTTGCAGGGGCACCCACAAGCCGCTCGCCGTCTTTCTTGTAGGCGACGACGGACGGTGTCGTACGAGCACCCTCGGCGTTTGCAATGACGACCGGTTCGCCGCCTTCCATCACCGAAACGACCGAGTTCGTCGTACCGAGGTCAATACCAATGATTTTACCCATCGTTTTGTCTTTTAACTTTCTATGCTTCGAATTTGAACGGCCGAATGCTCCGCGAGCACCGGCACGGGGTTCTTCTGTCAAAATGGATGTATATCACACGGCATAGATCGGACTCAAGAACGATGCCGGTTTGGGAGAGCCCGCCACATTGGCAGTTTGCCCCGGAAGCACGACTCGGCTGCCGGGGCAAAGCGTCATTTCGCAGCGCGGCGGCATGCAGAAATGGCGTGGAAACCGCGTCCCCTTCACATGTTCTCGACAGACCTATTGGCTATATTCGATCCACGTTCGACGCGCCGCCTATATGAAATACGTCCCCAACGCACTTACGATTGCCCGGATTGTACTAACCCCCGTTATGCTCATTCTCCTCCTGTCCAATACCTTTTTTGGACTCGTGGGAGCGCTCGTGCTGCTCGTTCTTGGTGCAATCTCGGATTACCTGGACGGAAAAATTGCCCGTTCATACATGGTCAAGTCACGACTGGGCCAGTTTCTGGATCCTTTCGCCGACAAGGTGCTCGTGCTCGGCACGTTCATTGTTCTCGCCATACTGGTCCCCGACATTGTTCCGTGGTGGGCCGTGGCTTTGGTCGCGTTACGCGATGTGGCCGTGACCGTCCTCCGTTCGTGGCAGGAGGCGAGAGGCCGGAGCCTCCGCACGCTTCCGATTGCGAAAGCGAAAACGGGAGTTCAGATCGGTTTTCTCATCGTCGTGATCGGACTCATGATTGGAGCCCGGCTTTCCGGGACCACCGGACGTATTCTTGCCGGCGTTCTTGAGAGCAAAGCCCCGTTTATTCTGATGCTCTTCGTCGTGGCGTTTACCGTGATCACCGGTGTTATTTATCTTGTGAGGCAGGAATACACGTCATCGAATAACTGATCCGGAATGGACGACGTACCGACACGGCGACGCATCGCGGAAGACCTGATCGATATCGGCGCCGTGTCGTTCGCTCCCGAGTCCCCCTTCAGGTGGGCCTCCGGTCTCCTCGCACCCGTCTACTGCGACAACCGCATAACACTCGGATATCCGTCGGTGCGAGGGCGCATTAGAGATGCGTTCGCGGAAGAGTTAAGGAAGAACGCACTGAAGCCCGACGTTTTGGCCGGCACCGCCACGGCCGGCATTCCGCACGCGGCGTGGCTTGCCGACGTGCTCGGTCTTCCCATGGTGTACGTACGATCCAAACCGAAGGCCCATGGGAAAGGCTCGCAGATAGAGGGACCTCTCCATCCCGGTCAGGACGTCGTCGTCGTCGAGGATCTCGTTTCAACGGGTGGATCATCCATTACCGTCGTCGAGGCGCTGCGCTCCGCCGGTGCACGCGTACTCGCTGTCTGTGCCATATTCTCCTACGAGCTCGAAGAGGCCCGCGAGGCGTTCGCTGCGGCCGGCGTCTCCCCGTATACGCTAACCGACTTTGAATATGTGATGCAAGCGGCACGAAGGAGCGGCGTCCTCAGCGAGTCGGGCGCGGCTTCCGTGGCGGCGTGGCGCGAGGACCCGTGGGCATGGACGCATCAGCAGCGAGAAGTAGCGGAGTCACCGTGATGCGTGCGGTGATTCTTACGATCGGCGACGAGCTGCTTATCGGCCAAACGATCAATACGAATGCTTCGTGGCTCGGAGAGCAGCTCAGCGATTCCGGAATCGATCTCGTGCGCGTGGTCACAATCGGCGATGACGCCGCCGAGCTTTTCCAGGAGCTCGGGCGCTCGATCGAGGATTGCGAATTATTGATTCTCACCGGGGGACTGGGGCCGACACACGACGATATCACACGGGATGTCCTGGCAGATTATTTTGACGTCGACCTGCACTTCGATGCCGAAGTTTTCGAAACCATAAAGGAACGGTTTGAAGGGCGGGGACGGCGGATGGCGGAGAGCAACCGCTTGCAGGCCATGGTTCCTGCAGGATTTGAGGTGCTTCCGAACCCGGGGGGCACGGCACCGGGGCTCTGGCGAACGCTGCGAATCGACGACACGGAGCGTTTCATCGCCGTTCTTCCTGGCGTTCCACACGAAATGGAAGGTCTTTTTCGCAGTGAAGTCCGACCGAGGCTTCGTTCGCGCAAGGACCTCCGCGTCATCCGGCACAAAACCCTGCGAACGGCGGGGATAGGTGAGTCGGCACTCCAGGAAAAAATTGGCGACCTCTCGGAGGTCCTTTCGCCTTCGCTTCGGCTTGCCTATTTGCCGGCCTCTTCCGGTGTGCGGCTGCGGATGTCCACCTTCGCGTCTTCCCCCGAAGAAGCAGAACGCATGCTCGAAGAATTGGAATCACGGCTGCGCGAGCGCGTCGATTCAAATATCTACGGTACAGATGATGAAACGTTAGAAGAAATAGTGGGACGGATCCTCGTCGGTCGCGGCCTCACGATTGCCGTGGCTGAAAGTTGTACGGGCGGCCACGTCTGCCATCAGATCACGAACGTTTCCGGCTCGTCGGCTTACCTGGCCGGCGGCATCATTGCCTATTCAAATAAGGTGAAAACGGAATTGCTTGGCGTCGACCGGAAAATGCTGGAGCAGGAGGGGGCCGTAAGCAGGGACGTGGCGGAACGGATGGCCGACGGTGTGCGGGATCTACTCGGTTCCGATATCGGAATCTCGACGACGGGCATCGCGGGGCCGACAGGCGGAACCGCAGATAAGCCGGTTGGAACCGTCTGGATCGCCTATGCCGACGCTCAGCACACGCAGTCAATCCTGCTACACCTCGTGAAAGAGCGGATCTTAAACAAAGAACTGACCACCACGGCGTTGCTTAACTTCGTTCGTCGTCGACTCCTCTCGTGAACCGTCGCGTCGTTTCGGTTCGCCTCGTCCCCCGCGGATTGAAAAATATTTTGGGAGAAAGGTTATATCTATAGGCCGTTTGGTGTCTATTGATTGGTCGTTGACTGATCTGCGTGGGTAAGGAAAGGCTGTGACACAGGGATGACACCTCTTTGGTCTACTTTGCTTTCATAGATGAGACGACACCGGTTCATCGTTTTTTTCAGATTTAGTTTCAGACAGGACTAGCTATGGCCTCTAACGACTCCGCAAAGCACAAGGCGCTCGATCTCGCCGTGAAGCAGATCGAAAAGCAGTACGGCAAAGGCGCAATTATGCGCATGGGCGACGAGCCGGTCGTCAAAATTGATGCGATTCCCACGGGATCGCTGACGCTAGATGCCGCCCTTGGCGTAGGCGGCGTTCCTCGCGGGCGCATCTGCGAGATCTACGGGCCGGAGTCCTCCGGTAAGACGACGCTGGCCACGCACATTATCGCTGAAGCGCAAGCGCTCGGCGGTACGTGCGCCTTTATCGATGCCGAGCATGCCTTCGACCTAAACTACGCTGAAAAGCTGGGCGTCAAAGTCGATAGCATGCTCGTGTCGCAGCCAGACACGGGCGAGCAAGCGCTCCAAATTTGCGAGATGCTGATTCGCAGTGGTGCACTCGACATCGTCGTCATCGACTCTGTCGCCGCACTCGTTCCGCAGGCCGAAATTGAAGGGGATATGGGCGACAGTCACGTCGGCCTCCAAGCTCGGCTGATGAGCCAGGCCCTTCGGAAGCTAACCGGCACGATCAGCAGGACGCGGACGGTGCTGATCTTCATCAACCAGATTCGTGAGAAGATCGGTGTGATGTTCGGAAGCCCGGAAACCACGAGCGGCGGCCGCGCTCTGAAGTTCTACGCGTCGATCCGAATGGATATTCGTCGCATCGGGGCCATCAAAGACGGCACCGATGTCGTTGGTAATCGCACGCGCGTCAAGATTGTTAAGAATAAGACGGCACCGCCCTTCAGGGAGGCCGAGTTCGACATCATCTACGGAGAAGGAATCTCGAGTATGGGTGAATTGATCGATCTCGGAATCGATAACAAGATCCTGACTAAATCCGGATCGTGGTATTCGTATGGGGATGAGACGATCGGCCAGGGACGCGAAGCGGCGAAGGCGTGGCTGCGTGAGCATGAAGAAGAGCGACTCGACGTCAAACGCCGCGTGAAGGAGGCAATTGGGGTAACTCCGCCGCCCGTGAGTGCTTCCGAAGAGGAGGAAGAGGAGCTTGTCACGACCAATGGCGCGGCCTGACGGTGCTCCGCGACGAACGTCCAGGCGCTCACGTGACCGCGAGTCAGCGGTTGAGTGCCTCGACGACTTCATAAAGTAGTTCCGGGTTGATTTCGGGGGGCCCGCTCGCCTCATCAACCGCGACGTGCACACGCAGCGCACGGAGTCCTGTCATGCCGGGAAGATCATCCAGATCAAGGTCCTCCACGTCGCCGTCAATGAAGCCGTGCTCGCGCAGATATGCAATGTATCCTGCATACTCGGACGCCTCGCGTTCCTGGGAGTAGACAATCGCAATACGATGCGGTTGAGTGAGGCGTTCGGATCGATCCTTTACGTTCGCTTTTTCGACACGCTGCTTCATGATTTCGAAGCGCACGTGGTGCGGTCCGTCGACGTCAAAGCGTGTCTCGTCAAATCGATAACGGATGTCGATCGGCGCATTCTGCACGATGATGAGGTGCGTCATTTCCAGCGGGACGTCGAGCTGTCGCTTCAGGGGCCGGACGCGCCGCGCGATCCCGCACATCACCATCACTTGCCAGAGTCTTAGGACGTTAACGTCGAGCGGATCGAAGTGCGCATCTTTTAGGAGGGACGCACCCACGTAGATGCTGAAGTCTACGCCGTCGGTCTGACGTTTCTCGAAGTAGTGCGGCAGGACGCTTTGCATCTTTCGCTGCTCTTCGTCGAGATAATCGGAGATGGACTGATTGAGCGCCGAAACGCTGCTTTCGTAGGCGCGGGATCTCTGGTACAGCGTACCGTCCTCCGGGTCGATTGCCGCTTGATAGAGCCGGACGTTTTCATTCAAGCGTTTGCCGACGCCTCTGAGGTTTAGGAGAATGGGCTCCAGATCCCGCTGAAGGAAATCGCGAGTCGTTGCCTCATCGCTCGAGCTGAATCCTGCGGCCAGTGACTTTTTATAACGGGCGATGCGAGCAAGAAGATGGTAGAATATCGTGAGAGGCTCCTCTTCCTGTGCCGCCATGAGAATTTCTTCGGCAAGATCAAGGTGATCCAGCAGATCCTGCCGAACGGCCTCGTTGCGGTGATCGGACGAACCTCGTATGTCGGTCGCAGCATAAAGGGGATAGACCTCTTCGAAAACGATCGGCTCAACGTCGGAAGAATCGCCGCGCTCCTGACGCTGAATCATGCTGCGCGCCGCCTCTCGGAAACGCCATTCCACCGAGGGGTGAATCGCCGTGTACTTGCCCATAATTACACTCTGAACGCGATTCCGCATCTCTTCTCGGACGCGCTTCACAGCGGCGGCAAAAATCGGCAATACTTCGAGGAGCTTCATCACGTTCAGCGCCGACAACGACCGCGGGACCTGCGACCACAAGTACAGCACGCCTACTCGATCCGAATACGCATAAAGTGGTGCGGCGATGATGCAGCGAACCCCCCAGCGATACAATTCCTCCTCGATCGGCGACCGATCTGCCATGGCCCCGAGGTCTTCGACGGTCTGAATAGTCCGATTCTCCAGCGTTCGTTGAAATAAGGATCCTTCCAGCGCGCTGAGATCGTGCCGAGTCGAATGCGCAAAAAACGTATCGGCAAGTGGTTGGGACGGCTCATTTAACAGGTAGAACTCGTTCCCGTCTATGGTGGCGAGACCGAGTTCGACGCCCGGCATTCGAAGCAACGTTCGTACGTGATGCTCCACGTCGGGAAAAGTCGTCCGTCCAACAAGGCTTTCTTCATCGACAAGGTCACGCTCTAGAAGCCCTATGACCTGCTCATCCGTCACGTCGTTGGCACGCATGACGGTGAACCCATAAAATTCAAATATTTCCGGTGGTATGACTTCCATCCACCTGGATAGATCGGTGAAGTTGGCCAGGAGCTCGCGCAGGGTTCCATCATCCAAAGCAGGAACGTCGTCGTGCGCACGTATGCGGACGAACCGAAGGTCCGTGTGGATCTTATAGTGCAGGTCGAGGCCTGTCGCAGCGTCCTGCGTAGTAAAAATGACGGGATACTCGAACGGCACCTCGAGTTTGTAGATCGATCGAATAACGTGCAGATACGCAGAAATAAGCTTTCCGTACGTAAGCGTTCGCAAATCGAGATTTACGCGTCCACTGAGCATCCCCGACTCCTGCGTGAAGAGTCGTTCATAGGCCTGCGTCGAATAAAACGAACGATATTCGAACGGAATTAGCGCTGCAGCCGGGTCGGTCTCGGAGAATACGATGGGAAAGAGCGGCAGCATGATCAAGTCGAGAAAGCTCTCGTGCGGATCCAGAATGGACTGATCCGGAATCGGCCCGCTTAATTCGGGATGCTTTTCCACATAGGCAAAAACGTCCCGAGCGAGCGGCCGCATCTCCGGACGGATAGCACTGCGCCAGTACTCCAATAGTGGGTCCAGGCTCAACGTGACCGGAAACGGGAGTTGCGCCGGAGGAACAACCGCCGAAATGCGATGCAGTCCATTTGGGGCCGGCGACGATCGGCGAACGACGAGCTTGTGCGGTCGGCCTAGCATGGAGTTGGAGCCTGGTTTCGGAATCGACAACGAACGAACGTAAATCTTGCCTGCTCCTAGAATTGAAAGCCCATCGTAATATTGAATAGCGTGTCGTCCGGTGAGAAGCCCATGGTCGCCGTCATTGCGAACACATCGAACGGCGCAATCCAGATACCACCTCCGTACCCCGGATGCCACACGTCCGACTTTTCACCATCGGCCCAGACCCGACCGTTATCGAAAAACCCGAGAATCCCGGCCAAGCCTCGCATGAGATAGATGTTGAATTCGAGCAGCTGTACGCGCACGTCGACATTCGTGAACACGGCGGAATGACCGGCAAACCGGGTCTTCCTATATCCCCGTAGATTCTCTTGTCCCCCGAGCGTGTTCGCCTGATAAAACTCGAAGTCGCCAATGTTCGTCGCTCCTCCGGCTCGTAGACCGATCGTGACCCGAGTCGGTGTGTAAAACGTATAGAAATAACTCACCTCCGAGGCGAGGCGAACGTACACGTTTCCGGTGTTCCGCACGCCGACGTTTGCCCGGACGGAATTCAGCCATCGCAGTCCATGCCTCGTCGCGGCCAGTGTGTCGGTGCCGTCGATGTTAAATTCCGCCTGTGCACCTGCGTAATACTTGTCCTGAAAATCTTCGTCCGTCAGACGCCTCTCGAAACCGGGAAAGCTTATCGTTGGCTCTTCGACCCGCGTGAATTCGAAGGTCGGGCCGAACCGGAAGGTGGTGAAGGGCAGGGGTTCACGGTAGAGGCCCGGCCGGACCGATATACCTCCTATCCGAGAGAGGTAATGATAGCGGTCGGTGAAGTTCGTCTCGTTTCCAAAACCATAAAAGTTGCGGAAGTTGCGGTCGGCACGGGCATCGGCCCCGAGGTAGCCGTCCCAAGATCCGACGCGCTCGACGAAATAGCCGCGGTAGTGGAGATTGAATGCCAGGCGCTTCGTAGCCGCCGATCCGTAAAGTCTATGCTGTGCCGCGTAAGGATCCTTTCCGAATCCATGCTTCACGATCTTAACGCCCCCACCGAGCAAGAGACCGTCGTCGCTATTGCTTGAGAAGTGGACGAGGGGGCGGCGCTCGTCCAACTCAAATCGCCGCATCGTATAGTCGTTGTTCTTGGGATCGTTGGAACGAATGATTTCCGTCTCGCGGCCCACCATCCATTCGTTTCCCTCTACGGTATCGTGGAAAATGGTGTGTCGGGACCCACCAGCGACACTAGAACTGTCGACGAACGTGTCCTCGCCCGGTCCGCCGATCGCACGAACACGGATCCCATCTCGCGTGCTTCCCGTCACCATGAAAACGTCTCGGCCGTCCAGTCCATACAGGCGCACTTCCCGCGTTTCCGACGTCTTCAGGACGCGACGATACAACTCTCGATCGATGTCGCCCTCTTTCTTGGTCTTGTACATTACAATGAGCGTGCGATCATCGTCGAGTCGCGTCACTTCGAAGCGTTCGTGTTTGTCGCTTCCGACGACGTCGACGTTCTCGGCCAGCATCTTGTAATATTTGGAAGCCGCATCGCCGACGTGATCGCGTCGCTCCTTGAGCGTTCTGGCTACGTCCTCACCATGATATTCGTACACAGACGGCGGAAAATCCCTTACGGCTTCGTCAATGACCTCGTCGGTGAGCGCTGAGCGTAGGGTGTCCGCGATTTCCAGCCAGTCCTCCTCCGTAAGTGAGGACGTAAAGCGGCGGTCATTCGCGGCGCCGTTAAAGTTCAGTCCGTAAAGGTCGTGGTAGCCGCTTTCGAAGTCGGTGAATCGGCGAAATCGCGGATTTCCACTCAGCTTGATGAGACGCGGAAGAAACCCGTCGAAGCGAAAATATGCGAAGTCCCTGTCGCGCGGGACCGGCCGGTAAATCTTACCGGGTGAGACGTCAAATTCCGCCCACCGCCACTGATCCTTGTGACGATCCCAATCTCCGATCAGCATGTCGAAGAGCCGAGCGCGCGCATAGGCCCTCTCATCAACCCGCTCGTCGTTATCCTCCCGGATCTCCTCTAACAATTTGGTAGAGCCGATGACGTTTTCAGCATTACCGAACCGTACTTCGTCCGATTGATCCTCGTCGGCGCGCGATTCAAAAAGCGCGAGCGTATTGCCGAAAACGGATCGATAAAAACCGAGCCGTTCGTCATCCCCGACGTACACGAGGGTCGGATGGGTGTGATAGATTCCGGCCGCCCTGGCCATGCGGGGCAGTGTGAAGGCAGCATATGGATGCATAGCGGCGATCTGATCCTGCACCGCATCCTGAGCGATAGTTTTTCGAAGGTACTCAGGGATGGTGGCCGACGGATCCTTGTCAATCGACCGCAAGACGTACTGATCCCCGTCTTCACCGATGAGCCGCAGCGACATGGTCTGCAAGCCGCCGCCTTTCTTCAGCGGCGTCAGCCCGCCGGCGGTTTTTTCGAGGTCAATGACCGGCACACTCACCGGCATCGCCCAAACGCGGCGATAATGCTTCCCAAGGAAAAACCGTCCGAACGCACCCGTTTCGTAGTCGGGATTCGCTGCAGCGCTGACGGTACCTTTCGATGCGAACGTGTAGGGCGTTTGCTCGGGAAGTTCAAGAGACGGTCGATTGGCGGCTTCCTTTGCAAGACGGGCAGCACCTTCATCGTCGTCTTCCACGTCGGTCATGCGGCGCACGGAGAGGGTGTCTACTTCGGACGTAGAAGAAACGGGGCCGACCGACGGACGAACTCTCGACGTATCCGATCTGCTGGCGAGATCGCCCGGCTGTGCTTCCTCTTTCCGCTCAAAGGCGACCAGCGGTGCATTCGTCCCCCGGATGCGCCGTACATAGAGTAGTTCCGCTTCGGAGCGCTCGTCTGGAGAATAGAAGGCGAGCCAGATTGACCCGTCCGTGTGGTATCTTACTTCGGCGTACCCTTTGCGTTCGGCTGTGAAGGACGCGCCGTGTCCAGTATGCGCGTAGCCCAGCTTGCTGCCGGAACCACTGACGACATAATGCTGGTCGTTGTGGTGAAAATATTGCAGACTGTGATCGTGGCCTGCGGCATAGATGAGGTCTCGGTGATGCTGGAAAACGGACAGTAGCCCTTCACGGAGATGCCGATACTTCAGATTGGACAGATCTTGCGGCGTGCCCAGATAGCGTCGTGAGAAGAGCTCTCCGGTAAAAAGGCTGCGCAATCCTTTGAAGTGCCCGCCGTGCTCACCATTTGTAAAGACCGGATGGTGGGCCACGACGACCAGATGTTTGTCGGAGTGTTGCCATAAAACGTCGTCGAGCTCGAGCAAGAACTCGCCCTCCGACTCGAGCTGATACGTACCTGTGTTGCCGAATACTTTGTTGTCCTCAAGCCACCACTGCGTATCGATCGCCACCAGCATCGCGTCGTCACCTAGTGGAATCGTGACGGGACCGGGATAGCCGCGGTCGGGCACGAACGTGTTCCCACGGTCCAGACGACTCTCGACGTAAATTTCCTGCCGTAGCACTGCGTTGCGATCGCCACCTAGCCCGAGGCCGCCCCAGTCATGGTTGCCCGGAACGAACGCCACACGCCCTTCATACTCCTCTACCATTGCGAGTTGGGCGTCGATTCGACGCTCGGCGTCTTGCCGGTCGAGGCTCGTGATAGGGGGGAGGCCGGACGGATAGATGTTGTCCCCAAGAAAAACGACGGCGCTGCGCTCGCCGGCGTCGAGAAGCGCTTGCTGAAGGATTCGAAAATTGGCCTCGGTGGTATCGCGCCCCGGTGCCCCGGCATCGCCGATGAGGAAAATGGTATACCGCAGCGTAGAATCGGGCGGCAGGTCTCCGTACTCTCCACGCTCAGACGTTGTCTGGAACAGTGAAGAAGTCCCGCACCCTGCAATGAGCGCGGCAAGCAACAGGTATACCAAAACCTGCAAAAGCGGTCTTTTTGCGTGGGACGACATCGACAGAAATGCCACTATGGCGCTGTATTAGGACGAATGATGAAGGTTATCTTACGGTACTACTCGAGTACGGATGCAACTGAGCGAATGAACGGGTGTCAAAGGTAGGTAGATGCTCGCTTCATTGGAACGTTCTCGAAATAAGGAGGAAGCTGCGGCGAACGCAACTCGGTCCGCGAGATATCGGTAGCACCAATTTAGAAAAAGAGTTTATGAGTGCCGAAACAATAGAGAAACCACCCCGCCCGGATATTATCATCGCCAGAGCCTCGGCTTATGTCTACGAGCTCTTCAAGGACAATCTGCCTCGCGACGTTACTTACCATTCCTATGAGCATACCGTCGAGACGGCGAAGGCCGCTGAGAAGATAGGCCGGGAAGAGGGGCTGGATGAAGAGGATCTATTGCTCGTCATTCTCGCCGCATGGTTCCACGACACGGGGTATATCGAGGGGGCCGACCAACATGAGGAGCGAAGCGCAATGCGGGCAAGAGCGTATCTTTCCGAGCAGGGGCTGTCAGAAGATCGAATCGCCAAGGTCGAACGACTGATCCTGTCGACGAAGCCCGCCCATCGTCCAAAGAATGACCGAGAGCGTGTTCTTCACGATGCGGACATTGTACATATCGGCAAGAAAAAGAAGTTCTTCCGCTTTTCCGAGCGCTTGCGGAAGGAATGGGAAGAACGAGAGGGCCGCGAATTCACCGATCAGGAGTGGGCCGAAGTACAGCTCGAATTTCTCACACGCACGGATTTCGCAACGAAATACGCGCGGCAGAACTACGGACAAAAGCGGGCACGTAACCTCAAGGTGGTACAGGCGAAGCTCGCCGAGTCGCTCAACGAGCGTAAGGAGATTCCGAGTGCCGACGAGGACAAGAAGAACCCCTCGCGCGGTATCGAAACCATGTTTCGCACGGCCTATCGAAACCACATCAACCTGAGCTCAATCGCCGACAGTAAGGCGAATATCATGATCAGCGTGAACGCGATCCTGATGTCCATCATCGTCTCGTTCGTAAGCACACGACTCCAGCAGGATCAGTGGCTGGTAATCCCTGCGACGTGCATGCTTGTTACCTCCCTGGTGGCTATCATCTTCGCGATCCTCGCTGCCCGGCCAAAGGTGACGAGCAAGGTCTTCACGATCGAAGATGTCCGTCGAAGTCGAGCCAATATTCTCTTTTTCGGCAATTTTGTGAATATGGAGGTCGGCGACTTTCGTAAAGCCATGCACGAGATCATGGAAGATTGGGATACGCTCTACGACACGATGATTAACGACGTCTATTCGCTCGGGCGGGTGTTGAAACAGAAATACAGGCTCTTATGGCTATCCTATACTGTTTTTATGGGAGGTCTTGTGCTGACAGTGACGGTATTTATGATGCTTCTGTTCGAGATCGGTTTTTCGTTCGGTTGATCTCTCCGTTCCGAAACGAACGCAGACCCTCATCGTCATAACCGTCATCGTCATAATACGCGCAGAGTTCCGACGACGTACGCAGCCGGAGGATGGAAGATCATGGGGACTGTCAACGACGAACACACCGCATGGAGGAACACAGAGCCGACCCTGGAGGAAACGCCGCCTCCCCCCAAGAGGGAGCCTGAGACCGTTCCCGAGCGAGACGTTCCGACTGAGCCTGAGCGGGATCCTTCCACTCCGGGTAAACCCGATCCGGGGCCGAACATCCCGCCGTTTCCGGATACGGAACCGGCAACACCGCCCCTTAGGGAGCCGCCGACAACGCCGGGATATCCGTCAGGATTGATCCGGCGCACGCGGAGGTCGGAGACTCCGCTACTCACCCTCGTCTCATGACTGCCACCGAATGCCTACAGTAGGGGACGTGCCGATGCTGCTGAGAAAGGATGATGCGTGGCTAGAAAAGCTGCCGATTCCAGATATTCGAAACTGGCGTGTGCTGGATCAGAACGGCGACAAGGTGGGATTTGTAGAGACGCTCGTCGTCGACAGGCAGAACAACGCCTTCGAAGCCCTGTTGGTCGGAGCGAACGACCGGTTCTCCGCTGACGAGGTGGACGTGGAAGCCGGCGTGGTACGAATCACGCGTCCGCTTCATCGCACAAGCGAGGGAGTTGGCGATCCGAATGGATATCACCCCGACTTTGAGACGTCATACCGTCGGCATTTTGAGCGCACGTACGACGGCGATCGATGGGCGTTTGAAGATCTGTTGCCCGCCTATCGCTTCGGCCGCGAAATTGCATCCGACGCTGATTTCGCCGGCCGCCCCTTTCAATCGGCCGAAGACGATCTCAAAGCCTACTACCTCATCGAGAGGCGCCGACCGGCGTATAAGATTGCTAGGGACGCCATTCGGTGCGCGTATACGTTAGTCCAACGAATCCGCCCGTTTGAACCTGGTGGACTCGACCGTGAGGAGATGCAAATTCTCGATCGTTCGGTCAAAGCAGCGCAAGATTCGCGAACCGCGGGCGCCGCAATGTCGACGAGGCACCGTGAGGATGATCAAGAGGGGGCAGGTCCAAATGAAAACGCCGACGTCTGAGCAGGACGCCGGCGTTCCGTGTTGTAGCGGGGGCGGGATTCGAACCCGCGACCTCCGGGTTATGAGCCCGGTGAGCTACCAGCTGCTCCACCCCGCGATGTTACATCCGAATGTAGGCGACGTCACCGGCGGCACCAAATGAAGCTAAGGTGAAGCGTTAAGTCACCGCCTCATGTTTGTAGCTTGCAACAACCGACACGTCGCACATAGGGACTGGTACATATTTTGTCAGTTACGTCGGATCAGCCCGGTATCGTTTCAAACCTGAGCTTCCGCCGTACATATGTGCCAGCCGACTTCTTTAAGTCGCCCCTCCTGAATCTGGTTCCGCCGCTTCGTGCTGTCCTTGTGATCTTCGCATTTAGTTGGGACCTCGGCGAAGAAAAGAAGATTGCCATTACCAGTGACGTCGCGGCGATCCTGCCCTTTTATTCGCACGGTGGACAGGACGAACGATTCGCCATGATCGACAGTCTCGGCGATGCCCTTGTGGGCACCGTAGACAGGTCCAAATTGTACGTGGCCTGGTCTGTAAGTCGCCACCGGAGTGGAGATGGCTTTTTTGTTAAATAGCTGTACCGACGCCGAGATGCACGTGCGGCGTAAGGCCAGGTTTAGCAAATTACGTGCTCGTTATCCATCAGAAGGGCGATCGCATCACGTAGAGATTTATGGCCATTTTACATCCATTTCGCGCCGTCCGCCCCGTTTCTGACCGAGTGAGGGAAGTCGCATGCGTGCCCTACGACGTTATCAATGCAGAGGAGGCTCGGACGTTGGCTGAAGGAAAGTCGATGAGCTTCCTGCACGTAATACGGCCTGAAATTGATCTTCCGGACCGAACGGACGAGCACGACCCCATCGTCTACGAAAAAGGCGCAGAGAACCTCCGCAAATTCGTGGCGAGCAGCGAAACGGTGCGGGAAGATCGTCCTGCCCTGTATGTATACCGTCTCGAGATGGATGGCCGATCTCAAAGTGGCATTTTCGGATGCGTATCTGTGGAGGATTACGATCACGACGTCATTCTAAAGCACGAGAAGACGCGGCCTGTCAAAGAA
The DNA here is from genome assembly GCA_964487555.1 of uncultured Rhodothermales bacterium. Taxonomy (GTDB): domain Bacteria; phylum Bacteroidota; class Rhodothermia; order Rhodothermales; family VXPQ01; genus CAZART01. The sequence goes on along the minus strand of CAZART010000016.1, from coordinate 28,825 downwards.
GAAGACCGAACTCGCCACATTCTCGCGCAGCGCGCGCACGCCGAGCCGGTGATGCTGACCTACCGGGGAGTTGATGAGATCAATCAGGCCGTGGAGTCCGAGCAGGACAAGGATCCCATCTATGACTTCGAAGCCACCGACGGAGTTCGCCACACCGTATGGAAGGTCGGCGAGCCGAGCGTGTTCGTCGACTACTTCGACGATATCGATCGCCTCTACGTGGCAGACGGCCACCATCGTTGCAAGGCGGCAAGCCGAGCTGCCGAAGCGCTGCGCTCGTCACGTTTGACGAACTCGAAAGCGGAGTTTGAATTCTTCCCGGCCGTCCTTTTTCCCACGGAAGAGATGCGCATTCTCGCCTATAATCGCATCGTCCGCGAACTGCCCGTTACACCGGAGGCCTTTCTCGATGCGCTGCGTTCGAAATTCGATATCCGCGTAGGATCAGGGCAGAATGCGCCGGACAAAAGAGGGACCGTCTGTCTGTACCTTGCCGGCGAATGGCACACCATGGAATTGCCGGAGCCTGCCGACGACACCATCGTCAACGAACTCGATGCATCGCTGCTGAGTGAATACTTGCTGGAAGCCGAGCTCGGCATTTCGGATCCGCGGCGCGATCCGAATCTCGAATTTGTCGGGGGAATTCGTGGAACGGGGGAACTGGAACGGCTGGTCGATGAAGGGAAAGCGGAGCTCGCCATCTCGATGTATCCGACGAGCGTCGAGGAATTGCTAGCCGTCTCCGACGCGGGTCTGTTAATGCCGCCTAAATCTACGTGGTTCGAGCCGAAACTCCGGAGCGGTCTTCTGGTGCACGTGTTCGACGATCCGTCAAATTATTAGAGTCGATCCGCCAAGTAACTGGGAACGACGTTGATGCATATTGTCATCGCCGACAAAATTGCGGATGCGAGCGTAGCAAGACTCGAGGAAGCCGGGCACGAGGTGGTCATGCTTCCAAAGGCTTCGGGAGACGCTCTCAACGAGGCGCTTTCAAGCAACCGACCCCATGTCCTCGTCGTTCGCTCGACGCGCGTTACGTCCGAAATGATGGATGCGGATTCCCGGCTGGAGCTCATCGTCAGGGCCGGAGCCGGTTACGACAATATCGACGTTCAGGGTGCCTCCGACCGAGGTGTGTTTGTCGCGAACTGCCCCGGAAAGAACGCCGATGCGGTTGCAGAGCTAACGATTGGGATGATGCTCGCGCTGGATCGGCGGATACCGGATAACGTGCGGGACGCACGAGAGGGACATTGGAACAAGGCCACGTACTCGCAGGCGGCCGGCATTCAAGGAATGACGCTCGGCATCGTGGGGTTAGGCCATATCGGCCGGCGAGTCGCCGAGCTTGGCCGGGCGCTCGGCATGCGTGTGATTGCATGGAGTCGATCGCTCACGGAGGAGCTCGCCGACGAGCTGGACGTGGAACGGCGAAGTTCGCCTGTGCATGTCGCCGCCGAGGCGGACGTCGTCACGATCCACGTCGCCGCCACACCGGATACGCATCACCTCGCGAACCGTGCTTTTTTTGAGGCGATGCGCGTCGGGGCATACTTCATCAATACCACGCGAAGCAGCGTCGTCGATGAGGAAGCCCTCGGCTGGGCAATGGATGAGAAAAATATTCTCGCCGCCGTTGACGTGGTGGAGGGCGAGCCGGATCAGAAGGAAGGCGTCTTCAGTCATCCGTTGTCCGATCATCCCGACCTTTACATCACGCATCATATCGGCGCGTCCACGCGGCAGGCGCAGGCGGCTACGGCTGCCGAGGCCGTACGCATCATCATGACCTATGATGAGAGCGGCGAGGTCCCGAATTGCGTCAATCTCGAGGAGCATTCGCCGGCCACGCATCTTTTAACGGTCCGGCATCGTGACAAAGTGGGCGTCCTCGCCGCTGTACTCGACGAGATCCGCAAGGCGGAATGGAACATTCAGGAAATGGAAAACCTGATTTTCGAGGGAGCGAATGCCGCGTGTGCACGCATCCGATTTGATGGACAGCCGGACGATCACGTGGTGCGCTGTATCGAGGATCATCCCGATGTGCTCGCTGTATCGCTAATACCACTCTAGAACCGAGAACCCATCATGCAGTCAGTCGATTACGAGGCCACACCCGAGGCCACTCAGTACACCCGTCTACACAATTTTTCGGCCGGGCCGGCTGCACTGCCGGAGGAGGTGCTTCTCGAGGTTCGTGAAGAGCTGCCGGTATACAAAGACATCGGAACGTCGGTGCTTGAGATCAGCCACCGTTCTCCCACGTACGACGAAATCGAGCAGGCGGCAAAACAGCGTCTGAAGAACCTTCTCGCCCTGGACGACGACTGGCACATTCTCTTCCTCCAGGGTGGGGCGTCGATGCAATTTCATCAGGTACCGCTGAACTTCTTGCCGAAGGAGGGATCGGCCGACTATCTGATCACGGGAGCATGGTCCAAAAAGGCCATCAAGGAAGCTCAGTTCGTCGGAAACGTCCGTGCAGCGGCCAGCAGCGAGGACAAAAACTTCAACTACATTCCTGCGCCCTCGACGTGGGATCTCGACGCAAAGGCGGCCTATCTGCACTTTACGTCGAACAACACGATTTTCGGGACACAATACCACGAGGAACCGTCCGCCGACGTGCCTCTCGTTTGCGACGCGTCGAGCGATTTCTTGAGCCGTCCCGTCGATGTAGACCGCTACGGTCTGATTTACGCCGGGGCGCAAAAGAATCTTGGACCGGCCGGCGTTACGATCGTGTTGGTCCATGACGATTTTCTGAAGCGTCGCAACCAACCACTGCCCACCATCCTCGATTACGGTACACATGTGGCAAAGCTGTTCAACACGCCGCCCGTATTCGCCGTGTACATTGTTGGTAAGGTGCTGAAATGGCTTGAGGCTCTCGGAGGCTTGCAGGCCGTCACGACCATCAACGATCGCAAAGCGAAAACACTGTACGACCGTATCGATCGGAATGACTACTACCGCGGAACGGCCGAACAGTCATCTCGGTCCAAAATGAACGTGACCTTCCGGCTGCCGTCGGAGAACCTCGAAAAGCAGTTCCTCAATGAATCGAAGACGGTCGGACTGCTGGCACTGAAGGGACATCGTTCCGTCGGCGGTATTCGTGCTTCCATTTACAACGCATGCACGCAGGAATCGGTCGATGCGCTGATCGGATTCATGGATGAGTTTGAGCGACGAAACGGCTAGAGTACGCTCGCGTGCGAACTCATAATTTTGCTCCGACCCTATCTGATATTACCATATTAGCGGTCTATTCACGTTCTCCCACAGCACGGAAGAGCCCGCTTTTTTACATACGAAGTACGCACTGGCGCGACGCCGGCTGGAGGAGTAGGGCCTTCGTAGGGTAGCGGTTCGGCTCGCTCGATTCGAACTTGTCGCTCAAAGTATATGGCGTTGACCATTGGAGTACCCCGGGAAGGAGCCGCCGGCGAACGGCGGGTCGCTTTCGTTCCTGACGTTGTTCGCAAGCTCGCTTCGTCCGGATACGACGTCGTCGTAGAGAGGGGAGCCGGTGATGCATCCTTTTTCGCAGATGAGATGTATCGCGAGGCGGGTGGGCGAATTGGCGACCGCGAGTCCGCTTTCGGAGCGGATGTCGTCGTCAAGGTACAACCGCCGACGGAAGCAGAAATCCTTCTTTTAAGAAAGGGCGCGGTCCTCATCGGGTTTCTGAATCCGCTCGATGAGCCTGAAACGAGCCGAAAGCTGGCCGATCGAGGGGTGACGGCACTCAGCATGGAACTGGTGCCACGCATCTCGCGAGCTCAAAAAATGGACGCCCTTTCAGCGATGAGTTCGATAGGAGGGTATAAGGCCGTTCTCCTCGCGGCGTCCGCTCTGCCGAAATTCTTCCCCTTGCTCACGACGGCCGCAGGGACGATTCGACCCGCCAACGTACTCGTTCTGGGTGCGGGCGTTGCGGGACTCCAGGCGATCGCGACCGCGCGTCGTCTTGGTGGTCGCGTCTGGGCCTACGATATCCGAGAAGCTGTTCGGGAAGAGGTGCAAAGCCTCGGTGCGCAGTTCGTCGATCTTCCCTTCGAAACGCAGGATTCGCAGGATGCGGGCGGCTACGCGAAGGCGCTTGCTGAGGAAAAGGCCCGCCAGCAGACCGAATTGCTCATTCCGCACGTCGGCAAGTCCGATGTCGTCATCACCACAGCCTTGATTCCCGGACGCGCGGCCCCAACGCTGATCACGAAAAAGGCCGTCGAGGCCATGAAGCCGGGTTCGATCATCATCGATATGGCGGCGGCAAACGGCGGAAACTGCGTGCTGACGAAGCCGGATGAGACGGTGACGCTCAACGGCGTCCAGATTATGGGGCCCACCAACCTTCCCGCCACCGCACCCGTCAATGCCAGCGAGATGTACGCACGTACCGTATTTGAAATGCTTTCACAATTCTCGGATGGTGAAGCATTCACGCCGAATTTTGAGGACGAGATTTTCCAGGGCGCATGTGTTACGCACGAAGGCCAGGTCGTTAACGAACGCGTGCAAGGGCTGCTAACACCGTAGATCCGGCGCTGAAGATTCGTTCCCGGCGACGTTCGCCATTCAATAGACATCACACAATCCGGAAAGTGGCATGCTCAACAACCTCGTCATTTTTGTACTGGCGTCGTTTATCGGGTTCGAGGTAATCAGTAAGGTCCCTCAGACGCTGCATACACCACTTATGTCAGGCTCAAATGCCATTAGCGGAATCACGATTGTAGGCGCTCTCGTCGTGGCGGGGATGGTCGGTGGAGACTGGTCGAAGTGGCTCGGGTTTGCGGCTCTGATCGCGGCCACGATCAACGTGGTCGGCGGCTTCATGGTCACGGACCGCATGCTCCAGATGTTCAAGAAGAAGGTCCCAGAGTCTTCGAAGACGAAGGACGCTACACCTGCCGCCGCTTGATGCCCGAATTCTATGCTTAATACTCTGATCGAACTGGCCTATCTGGTCGCCGCCATTCTGTTCATTGTCGGCATGAAGCGCTTGCAGTCGCCGGCGACGGCACGCGCCGGAAACCAGATCGCCGCAGTCGGGATGCTCGTCGCGGTCGTCGCGACGCTTTTTCTCGATAGGATTCTAACACCGGCAGAAATGGTGCTCGGCCTCGTCATTGGTGGTGGCGTCGGTGCCTTCCTGGCAAGGCGGGTTGAAATGACCGGAATGCCGGAGCTCGTCGCAGCTTTTAACGGCTTCGGCGGTCTCGCATCCGCTCTCGTCGCGTCAGCCGAAGTGGCTCGGTACCTTATCGCGGCGGATGGTTCCTCCGTAGTGGTGCAGGCGTCGCAATCGGCCATAGCTCTTTCACCGTTTGATGCCGTTACGGCCGTGACCATTGTTTTTAGTGTGCTGATTGGAATGGTCACGTTCTCGGGCAGCTTCGTCGCCTTCGGTAAATTGGGCGGCCACGTGTCCGGAAATCCCGTGTCGTTTCCGGGAATGCGCATCCTGAGTGTACTGATCATCGCCGGCGCATTGGTGGCGGCGGGCTTCATGATCTGGGGCGCCGATGCCTTTCCCGCTGATCCGGATGCCGTCGTTTGGGGCATCATCGCACTCGTGGCCTTTGCGCTTGTTCTCGGCATACTTCTCGTGATCCCGATAGGAGGCGCAGACATGCCGGTCGTCGTGGCGCTGCTCAACTCGTATTCAGGTCTCGCCGCTGCTTCGACGGGTTTTGTGCTGGACAATACCGCCCTCATTGTCAGCGGTGCGCTGGTTGGTGCTTCCGGCCTCATCCTCACGAAGATCATGTGCGACGCAATGAACCGGTCGCTCGTCAACGTGCTCATCGGAGGCTTCGGCGGTGACTCGGACGCGTCGGACGGTTCAGTTGAGGGGCTCCCGGAAGGTATGTCCGTCCAGTCGACGTCGATCGAAGATGTGGCGATTATGCTGGCCTATGCGAGCAAGGTCATTGTCGTGCCGGGCTACGGAATGGCGGTGGCGCAGGCGCAACATGCCGTCCGCGAATTGTCGGACATCCTGCAGGAGATGGGCGTAACCGTCAAGTATGCGGTCCATCCCGTGGCCGGCCGGATGCCGGGTCACATGAACGTGCTTCTCGCCGAAGCCAACGTCCCCTACGACGAACTTTTCGAAATGGACGAGATTAACTCGGAGTTCGGCACCACGGACGTGTCACTCGTCATCGGTGCCAACGACGTCGTCAATCCCGCCGCGCGATCCGATACGAACAGCCCGATCTATGGGATGCCTATCTTGAACGTCGACAACTCCGACACCGTCGTCGTGCTGAAGCGGAGCATGCGCCCGGGCTATTCGGGTATCGAGAACATGCTTTTCTATAACAGTAACACACGGATGCTTTTCGGCGACGCCAAGGATTCGGTCAGCGGCCTTATCGGAGCCGTGAAGTCCCTTTAGGCGCGTCCGCTTTTCGCAGCGTCCGCCCTGAAAGGCGCCTCGCTACAGCTGTTCATGTGCACCGCAGCCCTGAAGAAAGCGCTAGACGGACGGTTCCATAGATTCCTTAAGAATCGGTTTAAGCACGTCCCAGACGTTTTCGGCGACTACACGATGTCCCCGGGTGTTCGGATGGATGCCATCGGGCTGCATGAGTGAGTCGACTCCGCCCACCCCCTCGAGCAGAAACGGTATGAGGTGAACATTGTGCTCCTGGGCAATTTCGGGGTAGATGGCCCTGAAATCACGCGTATACTCGTGTCCCAGGTTTGGTGGGATTTGCATTCCCGCCACCACGATGTCGGCTTGAGGATACGCCTGTCGCGTCTTGCCGATAATCTGTTCGAGATTCTGCCGGGTAACCTCCGTCGAGATCCCCCGTAGACCGTCATTGCCGCCCAGCTCCAGAACGAGCACGTCGACAGGCTGCTTGAGAACCCAGTCAATCCGGCTTAATCCACCGGCACTGGTTTCGCCGCTGATACCTGCGTTGACGACTCGGAAGGCCCATCCCAGAGAGTCAATTTTTTGCTGAATGATGCTCGGAAACGCGGCTTCACTTTCGACCCCAAGGCCCGCCGACAGGCTATTGCCGAGAAAAAGGATAACCTTCGAAATCTCGGTTCCCACAGCGCCCGACGAATCGGCCCGCTCAACGGCCGTTTTAGGTGATTCTGCGCGGACACCCTCCTCGGGATTTTCTCCGGATCCGCAGGACGTCGACAGAACTGCGAGAACGAGTAAGAGGTATAGCTTACGAATTTTCATGGAGGGGAGGATACGTATACGCGAACTTTTCGTCCCAACCCATTTCTGCGAAATCCTGTTTCATAGCAAGGTCGAATGATTCCTGTACTCTCTGCGAAAGCCCTTACCAAAACATATGCAAGTGGTTCGAGGCTACTTACGGTGCTCGATGACGTAACCCTTGATTTGAGGTCCGGTGAAACGTGCGCGGTCGTAGGGCCCTCCGGCAGCGGGAAAACCACGCTACTCGGACTTTGCGCCGGTCTCGACCGCCCGACTTCAGGAAGTGTCCGGCTATGCGGATCGGATCTGTCGGAGCTCAATGAAGATGGTCTGGCAGCCCTTCGCAATCGGGATGTAGGATTCATCTTCCAAACATTTCAACTTATTCCGACGCTTACCGCGCTCGAAAATGTAATGGTGCCTGCCGAGCTCCGTGGTGACTCAGGCGTTCGGCCGCGTGCAGAACAACTGCTTGAACAGGTCGGCCTTCAGGACCGGTTTACGCACTATCCAACTCAGCTATCAGGCGGCGAGCAGCAGCGCGTCGCGATTGCACGAGCGTTCATCAATCGACCTGCTATTCTCTTCGCAGACGAACCGACGGGAAACCTCGACGCCGACACAGGGGCTACCATCGAAGACCTGATTTTCGATCTCAACGAAACGGCCGGTACCACATTAATGCTCGTTACGCACAATCTTGAGCTTGCCGCGCGCACCGGCCGCATTCTTCGTCTTCGTGGCGGAGCCGTCGTCGGTGATGAAGTGGCACCGGGACGTCCCATCCGCTCCGCCATCTGAATATGGACTCCTGGATCTTCAAGATGGCGTGGCGAGACAGCCGTGGAAGCCGTCGTCAACTCGTTCTTATTCTGAGTTCGATGGTTGTCGGGGTTGCGGCGCTCGTCGCCATCAATTCATTCGGCACGAATCTGAGGCAAACGGTCGACGAAGAGTCGAAGACCCTTCTCGGAGCAGATCTCGTGCTCGAGCGGGATGGGAAATTTCCGGACGACATCGAGGCGCTCATCGATTCCATCGGCGGTGTGCAATCTCGCCGCGTGTCCTTCAATTCGATGGCGTACTTCTCCTCAACCGGCAACACGCGCCTCGCCACCGTCCGGGCGATCGAGGGTAATTATCCGTTTTATGGCGCGGTCGTGACGGCTCCGGAAGATGCGGCCGATCGCTACTTGAATGAAGGCGCGGCTCTGATCGACGGTGCGCTGATGACGCAGTTTGGCCTCGAGCCCGGGGACTCTGTAAGTATTGGGCGCCGAACCTACGAGATTCTCGGCAGCCTGGAGAAGACGCCGCGGGAGAATGAGCTCATGTCCCTTTTCAGCCCGCGCGTCTACATTCCGCGTGCGGGGATGGACACGACGCTGCTCACGCAAGGCAGCCGGGCCGAATACGACGTATCCTTCTATTTTGCCGAGGAACGCGACGTAGAGGCCCTGGAAGACGAGATTCGACCGCGTCTGCGTGAGCACGACGTCGACGCGGACACCGTCGAGGAGACGCGTGAAGACTGGGACGAGTCGCTCACGAATTTGTATCGATTTTTGAGCGTCGTTGCCTTTATGGCCGTCCTGCTGGGTGGTATCGGCGTCGCGAGCGCCATCCATATTTATGTGCGACGTCGCCTGGAAACGATTGCCGTGCTTCGCTGCGTCGGCGCGAAAGCGGTTCGGACCTTCGCCATCTATGCCGTTCAGGCCGGTGCGATGGGCTTGATGGGCGGCACACTGGGGGCGGCGATCGGCGTCGGCATACAAGCGCTCGTGCCGTTTGTGCTCCGCGACGTACTGCCGCTCGGCGTATCGTTTGCCGTCTCCTGGACGGCGGTTGCCGAAGGGATTCTTATCGGATTCGGGGTCACACTGTTGTTTGCGCTGTTGCCGCTGGTTTCGATTCGGAAGATCTCACCGCTGCTGACCCTGCGGTCAGCCGTGGAAGGCCGCTCTCCGGCGTACAAGGATCCTGTATGGTGGCTTGTTCTCACGGTGATTGCAGCCGGCATGACCTCGTTTGCGGTGGCAAATGCACCCGAACCCGTGTACGGTCTCGGATATGCAGCGGGACTCGCCGTCGTATTCGTAGCGCTGCTCGGTGTGGCGCGCGGCATCATGTGGATGACGCGACGCTTCTTTCCGACCTCATGGGCCTACGTCTGGCGGCAGGGATTGGCCAATCTCTTCCGGCCGAACAACCAGACCGGTACGCTGATGCTCTCTCTGGGTCTCGGCACGTTTCTAATTGCAACGCTGTTCGGTATCCAGAGCACACTGATCAGCCAGATCGAAATCGCCGGGGGAGAAGGGAGGCCGAACATCGCGTTTTTCGATATCCAGCCGAGTCAGCTCGATGGCGTCACCGAGATTGTTGAAGCGCAGGGACTCCCAATCGTCGACCGAGTCCCTATTGTCACGATGCGCCTCGCAGAAGTCAATGGACGGACGATCGACGATCTTCGGGCGGATTCTACGGTGAACGTAAGATGGGCGCACCGTCGTGAGTACCGGTCGAGCTATCGGGATCATTTGACGGCGTCGGAATCCGTCAGCTCGGGCGAGTTCGTGGACGCGGTCACGCCGGAGACGGGGCTCATCCCGGTTTCGGTGGAAGAGGAGATCGCGAATGAGCTGAACGTTGATCTCGGCGACACGTTGACTTGGGATGTGCAGGGACTCTCGATAACAACCACCGTCGGCAGTATTCGCACCGTCGATTGGCGCCGGTTTTCTACGAATTTCTTTGTAGTCTTTCCGCGTGGTGTTCTTGAGGATGCACCCCAGTTTTACGTGTTGTTGAGCCGTACGGACGGCGACGCAGCGGCGGCCGCCGTGCAGCGCGAAGTCGTGCGTGAGTATCCTTCCGTCTCGGCTATAGACTTGTCCCTCGTTCTGGATACGTTTGATGCCATTTTTGGACGGATCGCATTCATCGTGCGATTTATGGCATCCTTTAGCATCATTACCGGCCTTATCGTGCTGGCGGGTGCCGTGGTCGTGAGTCGGATGCAGCGCGTCCGTGAGAGCGTGCTGTTGAAAACGCTTGGCGCCTCCCGTGGCCAGATACTGCGAATTTTGATGACGGAGTATCTCTTTCTCGGCTTCTTTGCGGCGGCGACCGGACTCATCCTTTCATTTTTCGGAGCTCTGGCGTTGTCGCAGTTCCTGTTCGAGACGCCATTTCAGCCGAATATTTGGTCGATGGTCGTCCTCCTTGTCGTCGTGCCGTCTCTTACCGTCGGGATCGGTATGATCAGCAGCCGGGGAATCTATGCCCGCCCGCCGCTCGAGTCGCTCCGCGCCGATGTATAGATCAGTGCTCGTCGGCGGATCAAATCGCAATCCTTTCCATACCTGGGACAACCTGTAAGCACGGTCTGCCACGAAAGCACGGTCCGCCACCTACGTACAGTCTGTCTCCCATGCCCACGTCGTTCAATACGCTCGGTCCCGCTCAGATCGCGGAACAACTCGAATCCGTTCGCCGACGCATCGCCGGTGCGTGCGCTCGAGCGGGCCGGTCGACAGACGAGGTCACATTGGTCGGCGTTACGAAGACATTTCCGATTGAGGCTGTTCTGGCCGCTCGCGAGGCCGGACTGACTCATTTCGGTGAAAACAGAGTACAGGAGCTGGTTGAGAAAGCGGAGGCGGTTCCCAGTCGGATCCAAGGGGGCGACGTCATGTGGCACATGATCGGCCACCTTCAGCGCAACAAGGCGAAGGATGTCGTGGACTATGCCGATTTTTTTCACGCGCTGGACAGCCCCCGGCTTGCGAAAGAATTGAACAAGCGCGCCTCGCGTGAAGAGCGTGTTGTACCATGTCTGGTACAGGTCAACATATCCGGTGAGGAGAGCAAGTACGGCATCGCGCCTGCCGAGACGCATGCCTTTCTCGACGGAGTCGAGCGGTTCAAGAACCTCAGAATTGAAGGTTTAATGGCTATTGCGTCTTTTGTAGACGATCCCGAAGACGTTCGCCCGGAATTTCGGCGTCTTTGCGAATTGTTTGAAACCTACGACCATGCCGGTAATCCAGGCGTCAAGATGAAGTACCTATCTATGGGCATGAGCGACGACTTCGAAGTCGCTATCGAAGAAGGTGCGACCCACGTGCGCATCGGTAGCGCCATATTCGGCGCACGCGATCAGTAGATTGGGGCGGACACGACCAGCAGGCGAAAAATCGTTATCTTCTCACCCCGCGCCGACGCTACCGGCTATCGACACCAAGGAGCAATCATGAGACTGACGCCACTCGACATTCGCAAACAGGAATTTACGCGCGGATTCCGGGGCTACGACCCTGACGAGGTGAACGCCTTCCTCCAGATGGTATCAAACCAGTGGGACGAAATTCTGGATGACAGTCGGCGGAAGGATGAGAAAATTCGCGAGCTCCAAACCAAGATGGAGCACTACGAAAAGGTTGAGGAAGCATTGCAGGAGGCCTTACAAACCGCTCGTGAAACGTCTCGAAAAGCGCTCCAAAACGCCGAGGACAAGGCTAGATTGATCGTCGACCAGGCTGAGCAACGTGCCGAAGACATTAAACGCGATGCCGAACAGGATCGGCATCAGATCAAACGAGAGACGGCCAAGCTTAGCGGACGCCGCTCCGAAATCGTCACTCGGCTCCGCGCTTTTCTCATGTCGGAAATGGAACTGCTCGCACGGTTCGAGGGCGATGATCCGGTTGGATTCATCAAACTTCTGCCTGCTGAAGAGCGGCGGCTTCATCAGCTGACGACCGAACGTCCTGACCGTCGCGAAGCGACGCCGGAGCGTTCAGATGAACCGAAATCGACGACGTTCTCACCAACTCCCACGGCCGCGCACGAGGAAGAACATGTTGAAGCGGACACGGAAGATCCTCATCCCGAGCGCGACGAGAGTGTGCGGTACGACGAAGGCGATACAGCCCTTGAAAGCGAGGATGCGCTACCTGCCGACGAGAAGCTCGAGGAAACGAAGCACGCATCCGAGCAGAGACCGCACGAAGAGGTGATTCACGGTCCCGGCTGGACGGCCAGAACCGTAGTCTCCCGCCCCTCGGAGCAGGCCGCGTCACGATCCGACAGCCCGCCCGAATATGAGGACGAAGAGGACAAAGAAACGAGCACGCGGTCTTCCTCGGATGAAATTGAAAAGATTCGCCGCATCTTGAGCGATCTAGATTAGCCTCTCAACGTACAAACACATGGAAGTACCGGGATTTTTGGACCCCGACGAGTATCGCAAACAGGTAGAGGAGGCTGCGGAGCGCATACGAGAGGTATCGGACCTCCGTCCGAAAATCGGGATCATTCTCGGGACGGGCCTTGGAAGGCTGGTTGACGAGATGGACGTGGAGGTCACGATTCCATATGACGAACTCCCCAGTTTTCCGCTCTCAACGGTAGAATCGCACCATGGCCGTTGTATTGTCGGTCATTTGCGCGGCATTCCCGTGTATGCACTGCAGGGCCGGTTCCATCTCTACGAAGGGTATTCTGCACGGGAAGTGACGTTTCCCGTCCGTGTGTTCGGCACGCTCGGCGTTGAGACGCTGCTGATCTCGAACGCTGCAGGCGGAATGAATCCGAACTTCCGGAAGGGCGATCTCATGCTTTTTACGGATCACATCAACCTGCAGGGCGCGAATCCCCTTGTCGGCCCGAACGTAGACGAATGGGGGCCGCGCTTCCCGGATATGAGCGAGCCGTACGACGTCGAGCTTCGCGAGCAGGCGGAGCGACAGGCTCTCGATCTCGGCATCAAGTTGCAGCAGGGCGTCTATGTTGCCGTTGAGGGACCGAATCTCGAGACGAAGGCCGAGTATCGGTTCTTACGGACGATCGGCGCGGATGTCGTTGGGATGAGCACCGTTCCTGAGACTATTGTGGCACGGCACATGGGTCTACGTGTCCTGGCCGTTTCTGTCATCACCGACGAGTGCTTTCCCGATGCGCTGCAACCGGTTTCGCTTGCTGAGGTGCTGGCCGCAGCCGGCGAAGCTGAACCTAAGCTCACGAAGCTGATGATCTCGATGGTTCAGGTTATTGGGGAGAACGTTGTCGTTCGTTGAGTAGCTCGAGTAGCGTATGGATGGTGAGATCTGGGATGAAGATCGCTGGGAAGCGTTCCTAAAAGAACACGACCGTCGCATCGATCGGTATATGGGGCTCCTTTTCCGGTTTATGACCCAGAATCCGCCGGTCGGCGATGAGGGATCGGAGGCTCGTCGCGCGTGGGAGGATGACCTCAGGCAGTATCTCGTTAGCAACGGCATCAGCCCGGATGACGCGCTGCCGCGCATGCTGTCGGGGCAATGGACGGATGAGGACGAGGCTGACGTCCTTTTCTTCGAGGCGGAGCAATCGTATCTCGAGGCCGAAGAGCGCGACGAAGAATTACACGACGTCCGAAATGTACCGCTCTATCAAGCAGCCCATCAATTGAGTGCCCGTGTGCTGCGCTGGTCCAACTCACTGCCCGGTCGCGTAAAAGACAGCACGCTCGTCCAATTCTGCGCTCATGTTACGCAGATTCCTGCAAACATCGCAAAGGGTCACGGCATCGGCTTGGAGTTGGAGATGATTGGCGGAAATATTGCTTGCGCCAAACGTGCGTTGTTGGCTGCAAATGCCGCACTGGATCTCCTGCTTGAGTTGAAGCTTTCCGGATACATGGAAGCGAAACTTTATCGCTCCCTCTACGAGGAGACCTACGAGCTTCGGAATCAAACCGGTATCTACGTCCAGGAGCTTCGACACCGCTTCGATCTCGGCATTGAATAGACGCCTCTCATCCTAGCTCCAGGGAGGCGCGCGCGACGAGATCAGCTTGGCCGCCGCCTTTCCGGTCCGTTTGCATCGGCTGACGTCATACCACACTCGAACAAGAGTGCCGATGCTACCGTATCTTAGCAAGCTTTGTCAGATCCGCCAATTGACCCACCGTCATACTCATATAAATGGTCGCATTTAAAGAAGTTAAGCGATTCGATCACACGCGGCTCGAAGAGGAGATCCTGGGCTGGTGGAAGGAGCATCGCATCTTCGAAAAGAGCGTCGCGGAACGCGCAGGACATCCTACGTTTGCGTTCTATGAGGGACCGCCCACGGCGAACGGCCGGCCGGGCATTCACCATGTCATGGGCCGGACGATCAAGGATATATTCTGCCGCTATAAGACGATGAAAGGCTTCCGCGTGGAGCGGAAGGGCGGCTGGGACACCCACGGTCTTCCGGTTGAGATCGAGGTGGAAAAAGAGCTGGGCCTCGACGGGCGGCACCAGGTCGAGGAGTACGGCATTGCGGAATACAACGCAAAATGCCGCGAGAGCGTGCTTCGGTATAAAGAACTATGGGATAATCTTACCGAGCGCATGGCATACTGGGTCGATCTGGAGCACCCGTACGTCACATTCAAGACAGATTACATCGAGTCCGTCTGGTGGCTCCTTAAGCAGATCTACGAGAAGGGACTGCTCTACAAGGGCTATAAGATTCAGTGGTACAGCCCCGGGTCCGGAACGGTCTTGTCCTCGCACGAAGTAAGCATGGGATATCGCGAGATACAAGATCCCAGCATCTACGTCAGATTTCCGGTTGCGGACCAGGAGAATACCGCCTTCCTTGCCTGGACTACGACGCCCTGGACGCTGATATCCAATGCAGCACTTGCGGTGGGACCAGACATCGATTACGTCAAAGTTCGCCGCGTCGATTCGCATCAAGGCGAAGAATACCTGATCCTCGCAGAGGCCCGCCTGGATGTTTTGGACGAAGATGTAGAGATCCTCAATCGTTTCAAAGGACGCGATCTGCACGGCGTTCGCTATACACCGGTGTTCTCGTGCTTTGTCGATGATGAGGGAGCGGAAGAAGCTTGGCGGGTCGTCGAGGGCGAGTTCGTCTCGACCGAAGACGGCACCGGCGTCGTGCACATTGCGCCCGCGTTTGGCGCCGACGATTACAATGTCGGCCGGCGCGAAGGACTGCCGCTGCTTAATCCCGTTACACCGGACGGCATCTTCTCGGACACGATCGCCCTGGTTGCGGGCATGTGGTTCAAGGATGCCGACAAGCCGATTGCGCAGGACCTGAAATACCGCGGACTGCTCTACAAGCACGAAACCTACCTGCACAACTATCCGCACGACTGGCGAAAGGGCACGCCCTTGATGAGCTATCCGGTCGAAAGCTGGTTCATCCGCACGACGGCGATGAAGGATCGGCTGATTGCGCTCAACGATACGATCAACTGGCAGCCCGAGAGCATGGGCAGCGGTCGATTCGGGGAATGGCTGAAAAACAACGTTGACTGGGCGCTCAGTCGCCGGCGCTATTGGGGGACGCCACTGCCGATCTGGCAGTCCGATGCACCCGGTTCCGAGCACATTGAGGTGATCGGATCCATCGAAGAGCTGCGGACTCGATGTGGCGATCGACTCCCTCCTAATAACGCGGATATTGACCTGCATCGACCCTTCGTAGACGAGCTGACCTGGCCTGCCCCCGATGGTGGGACGATGCGGCGCGTGCCTGATCTTATTGACGTCTGGTTTGACTCCGGATCGATGCCTTTCGCGCAGTGGCACTATCCGTTTGAGAACAAGGATGCGTTTGAGCGGAATTTTCCCGCGGACTTCATTGCTGAAGGCGTCGATCAGACGCGCGGGTGGTTCTATACGCTGCACGCTATTGCGACGCTCGTTATGGATAGCGTGGCTTACAAGAACGTCGTGGTGAACGGGCTCATCCTGGCTGAGGATGGGGAGAAGATGTCGAAGTCGAAAGGCAACGCGGTCGATCCGTTTGAGACGATCGAGCGTTTCGGTGCCGACGTGGTCCGGTGGTACATGATGAGCAACACATCGCCGTGGGAAAACATCAAGTTCTCGGAGCGGGGTATCGTCGACATCTTGCGGAAGTTTTTCAATACGCTCGAGAACGTATACTCCTTCTTTGCCATGTATGCGAACATCGACGGGTTTTCCTTCGGTGCCGAACGCATTCCGGAGGCACGGCGACCCGAGCTGGATCGATGGATAATGAGTCGTTTAAACACAACGGTCCGTGATGTGGATGCGGCCTATGAGATCTACAATCCCACGAAGGCTGCCAGAGCCGTGGAGCGCTTTGTCGAGGAGCTGTCGAATTGGTACATCCGGCGCTCGCGGCGACGCTTCTGGAAAGAGGCCGATTCAGGGCGCGACAAGGAAGCGGCCTACCAGACGGTCTTCGAATGCCTTGTGGCCGTTTCGAAAATGATGGCTCCGATCTCGCCGTTCTTCAGCGAATGGCTGTACAGCGCACTGAATGGCGCCGTCCATCGTGAAGATGCAGAATCGGTCCACCTGGCAGATTTCCCGGTCGTCAATGCTGAAGGCGTCGACCTCGATCTTGAACGCCGGATGGGCCTTGCACGCACTATCACCTCCGTGGTGCTCTCACTACGCAACAAGAGCGGTATAAACGTACGGCAGCCGCTTCCATGCATCATGGTCGTTACAGAGGCCGGTGTAAATCAGGAAGACGTGGAACGCGTTCGCGACGTTATCCTTGAGGAAGTGAATGTGAAGGCCGTTGAGTATATCTCTGGCTCAAGTGGCGTGGTGAAACGAACCGCCAAACCCAATTTCAAGCGGCTCGGCAGCCGTCTCGGAAAGCTCATGAAGTCGGTCAACCAGGCGGTGCGTGCACTCAGCGAGGAGGATATCGGTCGGTATGCCCGGGAAGGAACGATCGCGTTACAGGCCGACGGTCATCTCGTCGAGCTGGGACCCGAAGACCTCGAGATCACGAGTGAGGGCATTGCAGGGTGGCTAGTGGACCAGGAAGACGATGTCACGGTGGCGCTGGATACGACGATCACGGATGAGCTATTGACGGAGGGCCTGGCACGCGAAGTCGTCAACCGCGTACAAACCATGCGCAGAACCGCAGATTTCGACGTAACGGATCGGATCATCGTCGAGTATCGCGCTACAGGTAAACTTGTGAGCGCGTTAGAGGAATACGGATCGTGGATCCGGAACGAGACGCTCGCTCTTGAGTTGGAACAAGCCGACCAGCCGGAAGGCGAACTTGTAGAATCCTTCGATGTCGGCGAAGAAAAGCTGGAGGTTGCGGTTCGACGTACGGCCTCCTCCAATTCGTATTAATCGCCCGGTGCAGTTGCTGCAGCGGGCTGTATAGTTTATACAGATTTAAATCTTCACAGATTCTCGTATGGCTAACAAGAAATCGGATCGGATTGAATCGGGACTCGTGTCGGTACCTCTGCACTCGGAGTCTACGGCTGAAGGTACGGAAGGGGCTACGCCTCAAGATGAGGTGCCCGAGAATACAGCCTTCACAGAGGAGGAGTTCGAACACTTTGAGAAGCTCCTCCTCGAGAGACGGCAGGAGGCCACCGATGATATCGAACGGATGCGTTCACAGCTGGAAGATGCTCGCGAGCAGGCCGAAAATGATACGGCATATAGCTTCCACATGGCCGACGCCGGCACGGACGCGATGGAGCGCGAGAAGCTGTATCTCATGATCGCCAGGCAGCAAAAATACGTCGGATATCTCGACCGCGCTCTCGAACGCATCAAGAATCGTACGTATGGAATCTGTAAGGTCACCGGCAAGCCTATCTCGAAGGAGAGGCTGGAGGCCGTGCCGCACACAGAGATTTCCATCGAGGCCAAGCTGAAGCAGAAGAAGTGAGTCCGCGTACCGCCTTCTCGGCGTCATCAATCGCCCTTCGGGGAGCATCCCAAGCTGAGCTGCGACGCGTACGTCGCGTCATCCAAAAAGCTCAAAACTGACTCATCTACGGTACCTGGAATCCCTCTTCCTATGCGTGTACTCTGGCTGACAGGAGTAGTAATAGCCCTCGATCAGGTATCCAAGCTGGTCGTGATGAATACGATGTATCTTGGCCAGCAAATACCCTTGATCGGCGACTGGCTGAAGTTGACGTATACGGAGAATCCGGGTATGGCTTTCGGAATCACCATCGGTCCGAGAGGCATGGTCACCGTCTTCTCCGTGATCGCCACATTCCTGATTACGCTCTACCTTTTCAAGGTTCGGAAGGGATATCTACCCTATCGCGCGAGCCTGGCTTTCATACTAGGGGGCGCGGTTGGGAATATCATTGATCGCGTGTTCTATGGCGCTGTTTTCGGCGGCGATTCACTCTTCGTTGGCCGAGTCGTCGATTTCATTCACGTCAACGTCTGGAGCGGTTTCATCCCGGAGTCGCTTCCGCTGGTTGGCGGCACATACCTATCGCTCTTTCCGATCTGGAACGTTGCCGACATGGCGATCGTCTGCGGCGTCGTCGGCATCTTGTATTTCCAGAAAAAATATCATTTTGCGGAATATTATGGATCGGTCGAGATGTCGGAATCGCCGGAGATTGGCAAGGAGCACATCGGAATACCCGCCGCCGCTTTAGATCAAGCCAACCCGGACAGAACGGCCGTCTTCGAAGAAGGGGATCCCGCCGTCAACGAATCGTCCGAAACCGGCGAAAGCGTCCACCTCCATGCAGACGAGACGCAGGTAGAGTGCCGCGCGAGCGACGAACTGGACGGAAGTCCGCCCGACACGCCGCTCGGTCAGGATATTCGAAAAGACTCAGACGCAGCGGCGTAGACGGTGACGACTCTGGACCTGACCAGGATCTAGGTTATCATAGCGTCCATTTCACGGCGACCGAGATGAGTCGAGGAAGGAGTGGACGCTCTGCTTTTTCCAGGTATCCGCCTTGCTCGTTCTGTTGGAAGTACGTTTTCGGATCAAACTCCAGATGCCACTCCGATACGTTTTCGCGGTCCAGAACGTTGAGCACGTCCACTCGGAGCTGCAGCGTTGATCCGTCGGAGAGCGGGTGCGTGTATGCGCCACTAAGATCAAGCTGATAGATCGGCGAAAGCTCGTGTTCGTCCGGACGATCAATGCGGTACCGGTTGATCTGATTCTGAGTCAAGGGAATCAGGTCGGGATGCAGATTGTCGGCGATGGAGGCGAAGGCGCCGACATAGTCATAGTATCCCTGTCGGAATCCCCATGTCCGTCCCCATACTCCTTTCCATCTTGCCAGCACCGTGAATCGCGTCCAGGGGACCACGTCGAGGGCGAATTCCAATCGATGTGGCTCATTCCAGGGAGCGTAGAGAGGATCGCACTCCGCATCAGAGCGGCACTCGTACGAACCTTCGATCTTTCGACGGGCGACATTGTATTCATAGCGCACTTCCGCCCGTCCGGGCCCCACTGAACGGTGCAGTTGGACCCCGGCACCGTGAACCGTTCCATCACTCTCAATCAGAAAATCTCGCTGGTTCATGCTTCGATCGGAGGTGGGAAGCGTCGAATAGTCGATGGCCAGGATATTATCCTGGTTTTTGAAGTACCCTTCGAGCCGCACCGTCCACAGTCGAGAAGGATTCCAGAGCAGTTCTGCCGCATAGTGCGTCGCAGCCGGAGGCGCCAATTCTGCGTCGACGGTGGCCAGCCAGAAACGCGTGGTAGAAAGGAGGGCACGCGGGCTGCGGCTGCTTACGTCAAACTGATTTATGTACTGGCGATATCGCCCCGTGCTGGCCCGCGCGGACCAGCGACCGAGTCGGCCGCGGCGTTGGTCGAATCGAAGGGATAGGCGCGGTTCAAAAAAGGCCCGTTCATGGGTGGGGAGGTAGGAGAGACGGCTGCCTACGTCGATCGCAAATCGTTCACCGAAGGATATTTCGTCCTCAAGATAGGCGGTGGCCCGCCAACTTGACGAGTGGTGTCGGATGGGGTCGCTCTGTGTCCCCAGAATGGCGAACTTCGTTCCCGTTTGGATAAGCTCGATGCCCGATGTAAGGCTCTGCCGCTGACCGAGAATGTAATTGAGTCGGCCTTCCACGGCGACCTCATACACGCGATTCCCATCATCGATCGCGCTGAGCTCTTCACCGTTGGGACCGATGCCGGTGCCTCTGCTGCTGTCCGGTACGCTGTAGTCATGTCGAACGCGATAGAAACTCCCTCGAAGGCCTATTCGTGCGAGAGCGCGACCGCTGAGAACAGCTTCGAAATGCGATTGGCCTACGCCCGTGTCCCAGGTGAACAGGTCGCGAAAGGGCTCTCCGCTGGAAACGTCGGCGAAGCCCACCGAAGACTCCGCAGGAACAGCTTCGGCGTCGACGAGGTCGCTCCCTAACCTGCTCTGACCGACGTAGAATGACGTATGTAAGCTCTTGAGAAGTCCAAACCGGACGCGCGAGGCGAAATGCAAGTCGGTAAAGCCAATACCGGGGTTTCCAGCCGTAGCATCCTCGCGTATGGCAAACCGGGGATTGTCGGCGGAGCGGTCGAAGAGGGTAAAAAGGAACGGGTCTGTCGTATTCCACTGCTCGAGATGGTCCTGCAATGCGCGAGGAGAATAAAGACTCCAGAGTCCTACGCGGCCGGCTGCCGTGAGCGTCGTCTTTACCTTGCCCTGGCGACCGCGCGTCATGCTCAGGCGGGCGTTGGCACTCAGCGGATCCGCCTGCACGTCGATTCGCGTTCGTTCGGCGACGTTAAGATCCTGCCGGATGTCGATTACACCCGAGATCTGGCTGCCTTCCGCGGCGCTAAATCCAGCCTTGTAGACGGTTATGCTCCCGATTGCAAACGGGCTGAACGGACCAACGAAACTCGCAAAATTTAGCGGGAGGAAGACGGGCGCCCCATCGAGGCGAAGCTGATGTTCGCCCGTTTCACCGCCCTGTACGTGAATATCGGCCGTCGCGTCTGAGACGCGAACGCCGAGAAGTGAATTGAGCCCGACAAGCACGTCTGATGCACCGGCGGAGGGGTTTCGAAGCAGGCTCTCCTGCACCAGCGACTCCGAACCGAGATCGTGGGACGGAAGTCGCCATTGGATGCCGTCGATGACGATGGGCTGAACCACGAGAGGTTCGGCCTCCAGTGCCAGTTCGGCCTCCGCATCACCGCCTGCAGGAACGTCTACGGCGGTCGTCGCCGTTTCGTAGCCTACGTACGTAGCCAGTACGATATAGCGCCCCGGCTTCAGTCTGGGGAAGGCGAACATGCCCGCGTCGTTGGCGGCCGTGCCGTTCGCCAGGTCGGCCAGCATGACGTGCGCGTTGGGAAGCGGCTGGCGCGTTTCAGCATCGACTACAATGCCGCGAAGACGGCCATACAGCGGAATCGTCTCGGCTTTAGGTGTTAAAACGTAGAGGCCGGAAGAAAGCCGGTAAAAGTCGAGGTCGGTTCCGTCGAGTACACATCGGAGCAGCTCTTCTGCCGAGACGTGCTCGGCAGCGCAGTTCACCTGCTTGCCTCGGACAAGCGGTGGATCGTAGGCCAGGTCGATTCTCGTACGCGCTACGAGCGCTTCTAGTGCGTTGTCGAGGGGCGCTCCTCGAAGAACCAGGCTGTATCGATCAGGTGTCGTCTGGGCGAAGGCGGGATCTGCCAGAACGATGACGACCAACGCGGCCAGCGCGCACCGAAGAAATTCGATAGCGCGAATGAAGCGACGTAACATTGCGCTGGACGTCAACCGAGGAGAGATGATGGATGCGCATTAATACAACAATACGACACGCGGTTCCCTCCACGCGTCGTATTGAAAGATAAGAATTAGTTAATCGATCAGGGATGATAAACTTCGTACCCCTGCGACGTCGCCCGGAAGCGAAGCCCTTCAGCCCGCGCCAGGTCGGCGATAACCGATTCTGCCGACTTCGGTGCGTTGACGTAGATGCTGAAAGATTCTGAAAGGATATCGTCGGAGGCCTCAATTTCGATGTCATAACGTCGTTCGATCTCTGCGAAGATCGATGCAAACGGCTGGTTGCTGAATGCCAGGCCGCCTGTTCGCCAGGCGAGCCGGCGTTCGAGAGCGACGCGTACCGGGCCCGTCGGTCTCGCAGCCTGCGCGTTCACACGGCTTAGCTCACCGGCGCCTAGCATTACACCGTCCTGCTTCGCGTCCTTGGCCGCTACGCGAACGGCTCCGGAAGCTACAACGACGGAGGTATTTGCGTGGGCCTCGTCGGGACGAGCACGGACGTTAAAGGACGTACCGAGCACGGTCGCGCGAGCGTTAAACGTCTCCACGACGAAACGGCCGTCGCCCTTCACGACGTCAAAGAACGCCTCGCCTTCGAGGCGAACGTGGCGCGTCCTAAAGAAGTGGGCTCGATAGATGAGTGCGGACTCGCTGTTTAGCTGCACCTGAGAGCCGTCTGGGAGCGTTACCTCGGCGAAGGCGCCGCGCGGCGCCTCTACGGTGACGGGTCGAAAGAAGTAACCAACACCAAACAGAAGGGCAATGGCGGCGGCGGCAGCTACCCAGCGCAAGGCGTGGGTTTCGACGAGGCGCAGGCGGGGACGAGGCAGGTCCTCGCGCTTTGCTTCGTTCATCTGCTGCCGGATCGCCATCCAAACTTCTGCCTTCCTACTACGGTCGGCGTCGGTCAGTTCAATCCGACCCTGTCCGGCGCGTGTCCAGACGTCTTCCAGGGCGCGCCGTTCGGCGTCCGTCCGCTCGTCAAGCCAGTCGTCCAGGGACGCCGGCAACGGGATGTTGGAAGATTCGGGTTTCATGAGCGTACACTTTCGGCTTCGAAGGCCTGCAAGCGGGAGCGGAGATCCTGTAGAGCCAGCACAATGTGATTGTTTACCGTTCGCGGCGTGAGATTCATCACACGCGCAATCTCATCATGGCTTAGTCCTTCAAAGCGGCTCAGGACGAAGGCTTCACGCCGACGCTCGGGCATCTCGGCAATCCACGAATGGATGCGGTCGCTCAGCGTACTCGTGTGAACGTCACCTTCGATATCGCCCACTGCCGCCGGCTCCGTCAGGCTCGTGTCAATGGATTCCGCACTTCTGGTTTTTTTCTGACGTTCGTGGTTTAACGAATAATTTCTGACCATCTGGTAGAGTAGAGACTTCAACGAGCGGCCGGGGTCGACCGATTCGCGAATCTGCCACAGCTTCATATACACGTCTTGAAGTACGTCGTGCGCAGCCTGCGAGTCGTGCACGATCGAGCGGGAAAACCCAAATAGCCCATCGTACGTCGCCTCAAAGAGCTCCGCATACACCCGTTTGTCCGAGCGTTGTAATCCACGACTCCATGACGTGAACTGTTCATCCGATATAGATCGCATAAAGCGCTAACTGCCTCGGCATGTGAGACTAATACACGGCACCATCGCGGAATACCCAATCCGTTGACTTTCCGAAGGTCGTGGAAGAGCCGAAAAGAGCTTTCTCCTGCAAGAGATGTCGTCCATCACGTATGTTAATGTAAACTCTGAAGAAGAAATTCTGCCAAAAATGAGAGCGCCGCGGGCGCAAATCCCCACTTGCCCGTCTTGAAGACTCCTATGGGCAGGGTGCTGCAGCGATCGCAAGGTATGAAAAATCGGGCGCATGGGGCGAAGGTTCCACGAAATCCCATGGTAGATCGCTACACAGCCCGGGATGTGGAACCGGCGATTCACATGAGTATATTAGCGGTGGCGGCGAAAGTCGCTTTTTTTGTTTGAAGGAACGGCTCCATCCTGCAACGACGCTTGCGGCCCCTGTCCGCCGTTAGCGATTGGTCTAGTCGCCTGCCTCCCGGGCCACCTTTTCGGGAATGGTATCCGGAATATTTCCCCGCCGTCGCGGTCGAGTACCGTCTGCCGGCACCTCGGGTCACCTGGAGTCAGGGTCCCATCAATCATCAGTCCTGCACGACAAAAAAATGTCCGACTTCAGGCAGAGCCGGATCCGGAATTTCTGCATCATAGCCCATATCGATCACGGGAAGAGTACCCTGGCCGATCGGTTCCTTGAGATCACCGGTACGCTCAGTCAGCGGGAGCTGCAGGAGCAGGTCCTCGACAGTATGGATCTTGAGCGTGAACGAGGTATCACAATCAAGAGCCATGCGATTCGCATGACCTATAAAGCACGTGACGGTGAGCTGTACGTGCTAAATCTTATCGATACGCCGGGCCACGTCGACTTCACGTATGAAGTCTCGCGCGCCTTGAAGGCGTGTGAAGGGGCCGTACTCGTCGTTGACGCGGCGCAGGGAATAGAAGCCCAGACGATTTCCAATCTGTACCTTGCGCTGTCGCACGACCTCGAGATCATTCCCGTGCTCAATAAGGTGGATCTTCCAAATGCGCGACCGGACGTGATCGCACAGACAATCGAGGATCTAATCGGTGAACCTGCGGAGGATATCATGAAGATCAGTGCGAAGACCGGCGAGGGCGTGGAAGACCTTCTCGAGGCGGTCGTTGCGCGTGTATCCGCACCCAAAGGGGATCCGGGCAAGCCGTTGAAGGCTCTCATTTTCGATTCGGTCTTCAACCAGTATCGGGGTTCGATCGTCTACACGCGCGTGTTTGACGGCACCCTCCGCAGAGGGGACAAGATGCGCTTCATGGCGAATCGAAAGGAATACGACGCAGAGGAGATCGGCATTATGCGTCTGACGATGCAGCCCGTTGACGAACTGCGTGCCGGTGACGTCGGCTATATCATCGGCTCGGTCAAAGACGTGCGCGATACGAAGGTCGGTGACACCATCACACTGGCGGCAAATCCAGCTGATGCCGCGATCTCCGGCTTCCGAGAAGTAAAGCCGATGGTATTTAGCGGCGTCTATCCGACGGACGCTGACGAATTCGAAGATCTTCGTTCCTCCTTAGAGAAGTTGCAGCTCAACGACGCGGCGCTCACGTACGAGCCGGAAACGTCCGTGGCCCTCGGTTTTGGGTTTCGGATTGGTTTTCTCGGACTGCTGCACATGGAGATCATTCAGGAGCGACTCGATCGAGAGTTTGGACTGGACATCATAACGACCGTTCCAAACGTTAAGTACGAAGTCTACACGCAAGACGGTGAGAAGCTCGTCGTCGATAATCCAAGCACGATGCCGAGTGCCGGCGCCATCGCAGAGCTTACGGAGCCGTTCGTTAAGGCCGAGATCATCACGCCGACGGAGTACATCGGTAATCTCATGCAGCTGTGTCAGGATCGCCGCGGCGTCTACGTCAACCAGACGTATCTGGATACGGAGCGTGTGAACCTCCAATACGAGCTCCCGTTAGCCGAGATCGTGTTCGATTTCTATGACAAGCTGAAGAGTTTAAGCCGCGGATATGCCTCATTTGATTACGAATTTATGGATTATCGCCCGAGCGACCTGGTGAAGCTCGACATCCTCATTAACGGAGACCCCGTCGATGCGTTGTCGACTATTGTGCATCGGGACAAAGCCTATGACATGGGCCGCAAGCTGACTCACAAGTTGAAGGAGCTGATTCCACGGCAGATGTTCGAGGTTGCGCTCCAGGCGGCAATCGGCAGCCGCGTCGTAGCGCGGGAAAGCGTCAAGGCGATGCGCAAGGACGTGACGGCAAAATGCTACGGCGGTGACATAAGCCGAAAGCGCAAGCTGCTCGAGAAACAGAAAGAGGGCAAGAAGCGCATGAAGCAAGTTGGCAGCGTTGAAGTGCCGCAGGAAGCATTCCTGGCGGTGCTTTCGATGGAGGACTGATGAAGATGAGGGTTCTTCGTTCAATGCCGCTTTTCGTCGCTCTCGCAACCGCCATTGCCGTTGCCGGATGGAGCGGGTTTGCCGATTCGGCAAATGCGCAGTCGCTCGTGGAGAGGTACCGCTCGGCACGGTTCAAGGCGCAGGCCGATCGCGTATTGACCGGGTTTCAGGCGCAGCCTATGTCGGTCGTTCGGTTGGCCTATCCGACCGATTCGCTGCGCGAGTGGGTCGAGCTTGTATTTCCACCGGTAAAAGGTCCGCAAGAACCCGTAAAACCGGCGCTGACCGTGACCAGATGGGAGCTCGTTCCCAAGCTCGCACGGCCGTGGTTCCGAAATAAATTCATCGACACCCGATGGGCTTATGTCGGAAGCAACTCCATAAGCACACTCGACACGACATTCACTCGGGATCTTCGCGCCCGCCTCGAAGCGGAGTTCGGGTCGCCTACCCAGACGATCGCCGATCTCGATCCTTCGAAGGCACTGGGCGCGACGGAGTACATCCAGTTTGAGTACTGGTTCGTGTTAAATGATTCGATCCCCCTCATGGTAATGGACGTCAATGGACCCTTCGAGCGTGGCCTGGTTGTTGCAAGCGATCAGAAGTATCGCCATGTGCTTTCCGACGTGAAGGAAATCTTCCTTGGGCGGCTTACCCGTACCGAGGAACGAGCGGCGTACGCTGATTACTACTTCCTGCCAGAGCAGCGGTTGTGGTTTCTGACCGGCTATGACGGCGAAAAATACTTCGTTCATCGGATCAGCAGGCCTGATCTGAAGCTGGGACGCCCGCTTCGGCGATCGGAGCGGAATTGAAGATCAATTGACCTAAATCGTATACAGACTGTTGGCTGCATCGAACGTAAGCAGGAAGCGACGGAAGGCATCGAGTGACGAGCGCCTAGCGCGCATGAACACGGCGCAGAGTAACGGAAAATCTGAGGGGAAGCCGCCGAAAGGCAAGTTTCGTGAGTGGACCGACGCGATCATTTTCGCCCTCGTCGTCATGCTCATCGTTCGTACGCTCATCTTCGACCTGTTTAGAATTCCGACGCCTTCGATGGAGAAAAATCTCCTGATCGGCGATTATCTTTTCGTGTCGAAACTGCACTACGGCACGCGCACTCCCATGACAATCGGCATCCCCTTTACGCAGATCTACATCAAGGGTATTCGCCTCCCACATACCCGTTTGCCCGGCTTCACTGAAGTCGGACGAGGCGACGCGGTGGTTTTCAATTTTCCCCCCGAGGAAAAATCCGTGGACCGCAAGATGCATTACATCAAACGGGTCGTAGGGATGCCGGGTGAGACCATTCACGTCGACGACAAAGTCGTGCACGTAAACGGCGAAGCTCTTCCTTTGATGGACGGAATGCAACAATATTGGAACGTCTATAAGAAAGATCCGCGGGTTGCGCTGTCGGGCTCCGCATTGCGCAGCCTCGGTGTCTCGGACGTGCAGGCGACCTCAAACGACAGTGTGGTGCGCGTTCTCGCCACGACGGAGGCCGTCGCTGAAATCCACGCCTGGCCTTGGGTGGAAAAGGTCGAACCGTATCTCGCTCCTGAAAACGTCGGCTACAGCGCGCTCATGTATCCTCCTGGACGCGGCTATACTCCGGACGACTATGGGCCGATACAG
The DNA here is from genome assembly GCA_964487555.1 of uncultured Rhodothermales bacterium. Classification (GTDB taxonomy): domain Bacteria; phylum Bacteroidota; class Rhodothermia; order Rhodothermales; family VXPQ01; genus CAZART01. The sequence goes on along the minus strand of CAZART010000016.1, from coordinate 1,406 downwards.
ATTCCCGAAAAGGGCATGCGCATTTCGCTGACGGCGGAGTCGTGGCCGGTTTATGGTCCGGTTATCACGCGCTACGAAAACCATGACGTGCAAATGTCGGACGACGGTACGTTTTCAATCGATGGAGAACTCGCAGAAAGCTACTCATTTCAGCAGGATTATTACTTCGTAATGGGAGATAATAGAGACAATTCCGAGGATAGCCGGTTCTGGGGATTTGTGCCGATGGATCATGTAGTGGGGAAGGCGATTTTGATCTACTTCTCGTGGGATTCAGAGGCTATGCTGCCGCGATTCGGTCGCATCTTCCATGCGATTAACTGATTAGCCCTGAGCGTGCGCGTTGTACGAGTCTGACCCCATTGCCGATCATCAGCCTTCGAAGAAGCGATCTGCCACGAAGGCGCGGATTCACTCGATGCGGCCTGTTTCCTCACTTCGCCGGCAGGTGAGGCTTCGCGACTGGCTTCTGACGATGGTCATCGCCCTCACAGTGGCCATGTTCATCCGCGGTTTCCTCATCGAGGCATTTCGGATTCCCACGTCGTCTATGGAGAAGACGCTTCTGGCCGGTGATTTCGTGCTCGTCTCCAAGTTGCATTACGGACCCCGCTTGCCGCAGACAATCGGCGTGCCTTTCACTGATCTGCAGATCGAGGGCGTCGAATTTCCGTCGTGGCGTTTCCCCGGTTTTTCGACGCCACAGCATGGAGACGTTATCGTCTTCAACTTTCCGCTTGAAGACAAAAGAGTCGGTCGTAAGACGCACTACATCAAACGCGTTATCGGCCTTCCAGGCGACACGCTGTCCATTCTGAACAAGCTGCCCTACATAGACGGCCGCCAGATGCCTCTTTCAGGCAGCATGCAGCAACGCTGGCTGGCCATCCGAAGACCCGATGCCCAGTTTCCAATCGACCGCCTGGAATCGAAAGGTGTTGAGGAAGTCGGTCCTGTTGGTCCTACTCTCGACGGCGTCTCGTTCCAGTCGACCGTTGCACTGGCGCGCGAAGTAAGTTCATGGCGGGAGATCGAGTCGATCAGTCCGCTCGTAATGCCGTCTGACGGCGCCGGCGGTGGGCAGATTTTCCCCCAGGGGAGTGGTTTCGGAAAGGACAATTACGGACCACTCTACATTCCTGCGAAAGGTGAGTCCGTTCGGTTGGATTCGGCCGCTGTGGCCGTGTATAGAGACGTTATCGTTCGATACGAAGATCACGAATTGACCACGCTTCCGGACGGCACGGTGTTGATCGACGGACACCCTGCGACAGAGTACATCTTCGAACAGGACTACTTCTTTGTGATGGGCGACAACCGCGACAGTTCGTACGACAGCCGGATCTGGGGTTTCGTGCCGTGGGACCACGTCGTAGGAAAGGCGACGACGATCTACTTCTCCTGGA
>CAZART010000015.1:54964-62183 GCA_964487555.1 uncultured Rhodothermales bacterium | reverse complement strand
GAATGGCGCTTTCAATTCCGTTCGAACGGTGTGGAAGCGTTGCGTCTCGTTGACGAGGCCGGCGATCTCGATATCGTGCTGGCGGATATAAAGATGCCGGAAATGGACGGATTGACGCTCCTTTCACATCTCAGGGAGCGGGGCTCGCCTCCGAAAGCGGTGATTGTTTCGGCGTACGGCGATCTCGAGAACATTCGGACGGCCATGAATAAAGGAGCGTTCGACTTTGTCACGAAGCCCATCAACCTGGTTGATCTCGAAGCGACGATTGAGAAGACCGGGCAGGCCGTTCGGAAGGAGCTGTCTGCTCGTGAAACGCTCCGGCAGCTTGAAACGACGCGGAAGGAGTTGGAGGTCTCGCGCCGAATAGAGAGCTTGAAATCAGAGTTTTTTGCGAACGTCTCGCATGAGTTTCGAACGCCGCTAACCCTGCTTTTAGGGCCGATTGATGACGCGCTGTCCGGATCATTCGGCGAACCGGGGGAAATTCCGGTCGAACACCTGCAAATGATGCACGGTCAGGCGCGTCGGTTGAAGCGAATGATGGATCAGATTCTCGACTGGTCGCGGCTCGAGGCCGGCCATCTCGAATTGCATCCGAAGGTCGTGGAGCCCCTGGCGTTCGTCGACGGCATTCTCGACGGGTTTTACGTGGAAGCGGAGCGGCGAGGCATCTCGCTGCTGTTTCAAGACGATGGGTCCGTACCGGGCGTCTCGCTGGATCCCGATCAGATCGAGAAGGTCCTCGTCAATCTGCTGTTCAACGCGCTGAAGTACACGCCGGCCGGAGGATCGATTCGCGTCCGCGTCGCCGGTACGGCCGACGACGGCGTGGAGATCGCGATCCGTGACAGCGGGATCGGCATCGCTCCGGACGAACTTCCGCACATATTCGAACGGTTTCGCCGCATCGAATCATCGATTGGGCCGCGAGAAGGCGCCGGTATCGGGCTGGCACTGTCGAAGGAGCTTGTTGAGCGACATGGCGGAACGATTACGGCAGAGAGCGAGCCGGGCTTCGGAACGACATTTACCGTGAAGCTGCCTCAAGAGCCGCGCAACGCAGAATGGGCCGGTTCATCTGAGATGAACCGGGCCGACGGCAGCGAGAACGAATCTTCTTTCGCCGGTCTGGACGAGGATTTTGCAGGCGACCTCGACTTCATTGAAGCCGAATCCGACGGAAAGCGCTCCAAGGTCCTCGTCGTCGAAGATGATCCGGACATGCGGGCGTATGTCTGCGCTCAGCTCTCCCGGCACTATGATGTTTTGGAAGCGGGCGACGGCGTGGACGCACTGGACGTCATGCAGGCCGACAGGGTCGATCTCGTTATCGCTGACGTGATGATGCCTCGAAAGAACGGCTACGAGCTGTGTAGAGAGGTAAAGCTGAACGAGCGCCTCAACCACATCCCGGTGATCCTCCTTACGGCGAAGGGGCGCGGCATGGACAAAGTAGAAGGGCTGACGGCCGGGGCCGACGATTACATATGCAAGCCGTTCAACGCCCGAGAGCTCCTGGTGCGCGCAGAAAACCTGATTGCCATCCGCCGGCTTCTTCGGAGGCGTTTCAGTGACGAGGTGGTGATAAGCGGCTCTCAGGTGAGCGTCCAGTCGGCGGACTCCGCCTTTCTGGAGAACGTGCGTACGGTCGTTGAGAAGCGGATGTCGGCGTCGAATTTCAAAATCTCCGATGTGGCCGAGGAAATCGGCCTGAGTCCGCGGCAGCTTCGGCGTCGGCTTAAATCGTTGATCGACGTCTCACCAAGCGGCTATGTGCGCGCCCTTCGACTTGATCGAGCGCACCAGCTCTTGGCACAGCATGCGGGCACGGTGTCCGAAATCGCGTACGCTGTCGGCTTTGTCGACGAAAAATACTTTTCTCGGTTGTTCCGACAGATCTACGGAATTCTGCCGTCGGAGGTAGCAAAAGAGGACGATCAGGGTAGGTAGGACGGTCACGTCCGATTCGTCCCCCCCTTTTGTCCCAACACCGCGTGGGACGTGACGTAACGTGCGAATGAGACGGAAACGCCAACGCAACAGGAGATCGACGAATGAACACGCGAGCAGGTACAGGCTACAGTGAGAAGCCGTACTCACGAGAAGCCGGAATGGAAGCGGCCAACGCGGCTATGAAACAGATGGGGATGGACGAGTGCGATCTCGTAATGCTCTTCTCCACGTCAAAACATGATCCGACGGAGCTTCGCGACGGCGTGCGCGAGGTGGTGGGATCTCGTCCCAGATTGGTCGGAGGATACGCCGCCGGCATCATTACCAACGACAGGCTCGGCTACGAAGGCCATCAAGTCGGCGTCGCCGTTATGAGATCGGATACCATGAAGACGGATCTATTCATCGAGCCGTCGCTCAGCGACCGGGAATACGACGTCGGCGTAAGCCTTGGAAATGCCATTCAAGAAGGCAACTTTGACGGCGAGCCGAACCTCTTGCTTCTTTACGACGCCATCAGAGCATTCAAGCGTGACGGTATCTGGCTCAACCTGGCGACACCGCTGCTCGCGGGAATCTCCGACGCACTCGAATCGTGGCCGCCCACGGCCGGCGTAGGCATGATGGGCGACCTTCAGTGGAATCCAACCTATCAATGGTTCGATGACCGCATCGAACAGCATAGCGCCATGGCCGTCGTGCTTCACGGCGGCGTGAAGATGGACACCATCATCATGCATGGCTGCAAGCCGTCAAGCTCCTACTATCCAATTACGAAAGCGGAGAAAAACACCGTCTTGGAGATCGGCGGCAAACCTGCCGTAGAGATGATCCAGGAGCTCATGGGTTCGCAAAACGGGCTCAGCTGGGAGGAGTACCCGCTGTTCGTCACGCTAGGCGTTAATCGCGGGGAGAAATGGGGCGCATTCAGAGAAGAGCATTACATGAACCGGCTATGCATGGATATTGATCACGAGCGAAAAGGTCTTGTGATGTTCGAGCCCGACCTCGCGCCCGGCGCCGAGGTCCAGCTCATGAGGCGAAGCATCGATTTTGACTACGTTCGCAAGCGCACGGACGAGCTTCTCGGCACGTTGAACGGGCGCCGACCCTTCTTTGCCCTCTATATCGACTGCGCCGGAAGAGCGGCCGGGTACTGCGGGAGCGACGGTGAAGAAGCTGAAGAAGTCCAGAAGGCACTCGGGCCCGACATTCCGCTCCTCGGATTCTATTCAGGCGTCGAGATCGCAGAGGTCAACGGAAATGTAGAGCCTCTGGACTGGACGGGCGTGCTCTGTGTTTTTAGCGAGACGGCATGAGTTCCATCCCTCCGCAATGGGAATCCACTCACGCAACAAACACACATCGAGGTCCTAATGGCTACTAAAGCGGGTACGGGATTCAGTGAACTGGCCTATTCACGAGAAGCCGGAAGAGAGGCCGTATCGGCCGCCCTGAAACAGGCCGGCACGGACTCGTGCGATCTTGTGATCATGTATGCAACCTCGAAGCACGACCCCGTGCTTTTTCGCGACGGCGTACGCGACATAATCGGAGAAGAGCCGCATGTCGTCGGGGGAGCCGCTGTGGGCGTTATCACGAACGACGACATGGGATACGAAGGTTCGCAAGCAGCTGTCGCCGTGCTTCAGTCGGATTCCATCGACATCAATCTCTTCAAGGAGCGAGGTCTCGCCGGGCGCGAATTCGAGGTCGGACGCCGCCTGGGCCGGCAGATTCGAAGTAAGAACTACGACGAAGAGCCCAATCTCTTCCTCATGTTCGATCTCGTGAAGAATGGGGTGCAGGGCGGAGGATTCGAATTGAATGTCACAACGCCGCTCCTGCGAGGTCTCCAGGAATCGCTTGGCTCATGGCCATCCACGGCCGGCCTTGGCATGGTCGGAAGTTTTCAGTTTACTCCGGGATTCCACTGGTTCGAGGATGACGTAGAAGGAGAACGGCCGGAGGAGCAGAGTGCTCTGGCCCTTGTGCTTTCCGGCAATGTGGTGATGGATACCATAATTATGCACGGATGTCGTCCTTCCAGCGGCTATCACACGGTAACGAAGACAGCGGGTAATATTATCCTGGAACTCGACGGGAAACCGGCACTTGACGTCGTGCAGGCGCTTTTTGGTACGGTCACGGACGTAAGCTGGGAGGATTTCCCGACGTTTACCAATCTCGGAGTGAATAAGGGCGAAAAATTTCAGGAATTCTCCGAAGACAGCTATTCGGTCCGTATGTGCCAGGACGTAGACCGCGATCGTGGTGGCCTCATTGTCGCCGCGGATGACATGATCCCGGGCACGGAAGTTCAGTTCATGCGGAGAAGCGTCGACTTCAGCTACATTGGCAGCCGAATAGCGGAGCTTCAAGGCCGTATGAACGGACGGCATCCATTTCTTGCGATCTACGTCGACTGTGCCGCGAGGGCAGGTGCATTTCTCGGCTCAGATGAGGAAGAGGCCCACGAAGTGCAGAATGCATTCCGAGATGTAGCGCCGCTACTCGGAATGTACAGCGGCGTCGAGATCGCCCGCGTGGGAAATGACATTGTCCAGAACAACATGACCGGAGTCGTATGTCTATTTTCAGAAGCGAACCAGGTTTAGGCCATGAGCCGGACAGCGGACATGGAAAACCATAGGCAGGAGCTCGACTACTACCGCCGACGCGTAGACGAGCTCGCCGGAGAAAATCTACGACTGGATTATACGATCTCCGGTCTCCGACATGAGATCAAACAGAAGCGCCAGGGATTTGCGCTTCTGTCCGAGCTGCAGCAGTCTATCGGCGGCCATAAGCAGATATCATCCATTTTCGAGATATGCATTACCGCGATAAATGCAAAGCTCGGGATGGATAAGACCGTCCTGCTCGTGCCGGGCGAACGTGTCAACACGTATGAACCTCGCTACTGGGTCGGTTTCAAGAGCGAGCAGGTCGAAAACTTCCGGTCCTGCGCAGTCGACGTTCCCGAGACGTTCTCTGACGGCTCAGATCGTCTCCTCGTCAACCAGGCGGCCGAACCGACGGAGCTCATCGCGAAGCTTCGCGCCGTATTCGAGTTGCCCTTCTTTATATGCATACCCATATCGGGTGAGGGCAGTCTCATAGGACTGTTGCTAACGGGACGGCTTAAAGAAGCGAAGCCGATATTTCCACCGTTGGACGAGGGAGATGTTGACACACTCCAGGCCATCGCCGGCCTCATCTCGACGTCGGTTCGTAACATGCGCGTGGCGGTGCTCGAGGAGATGGATAGACTGAAGACGGAGTTTTTCGCGAACATTTCGCATGAGTTCAGGACGCCGATTGCCCTCACGCTGGGCCCGCTCAATCAGATCCTAAAAGGCCGGCACGGCGAGGTGCCGGCGGCTGTTCTCGATCAACTAGAAGTGATCCGCCGTAATCAGGAGCGACTCCTCGGACTGATCAACCAGATCCTCGATTTGGCTCGCCTTGAGGCCGGCGGTTTCCAACTAAAGGCGTCGCCCGCTCGGAATCTGAATGAATTCATTGAGACACGTCTGAATGATTTTCGTCCCCATGCCGAAGCGCGCGGGCTGACGTTAGCTATCGATACGGATCCCGACATAGCCGACGCCGACGTCTACCTCGACCGGGAGAAGTTCGACAAGGTGGTGTCGAATCTCCTCTCGAATGCGCTGAAGTTCACACGAGAAGGAGGTATCACGGTCACGACTGCCCGGGAGCCGGACCTTGTGCGTCTGAGCGTCACGGATACGGGTATCGGGATCATGGATGACCAGCTGCCCCATGTTTTCGATCGATTCCGCCAGGCGGACGGCAGTGCCGCCCGTGAATACGCCGGAACCGGCATCGGCTTAGCCCTCGCCAAAGAGATTGTGGATCTTCATGGAGGCGCCATCTCCGTTTTCAGCCGGTACGGCGAAGGTACCACGTTCCATGTCACGCTCCCCGTCGGAACCGCGCACCTCTCGCCCGCCAGCATCGTAGATTTCGAAGACGATCAGGATGACGATCCACAGAGCTTCGTAGTGCCCCAGTTCGTGGCCGAAGGTGCCACCGACGTCGAAGGCGTGGATCGGTTGAACCAGGAAGCCGACCAACGCATCGACCATGACCGTCCGACCATCTTGTATGCGGAGGACAATCCCGATCTGCGCCGCTATGTACGGGACCTTCTCCTTCCACGATACAACGTTTTTCTGGCACCTGACGGGCGCACCGGTCTCGAGCAGATTCGAAAGCGGCGACCAGATCTCATCCTGGCAGACCAGATGATGCCCAATATGAGCGGAAGGGATCTCCTGGCCGCGATTCGATCGGATGACGAGCTCAAGCATCTTCCCGTGATCTTCTTGACGGCGCGGGCAGGGACGGACGCGCGTGTTGAGAGCCTCGAATCGGGAGCAGATGACTATCTGACGAAGCCGTTTAACGAGGGCGAACTGCTCGCACGCATCCGCAATCAGCTGAAAATTCGCGAGCAGGCCAGGCAGCTCCGCAGTCTGACCACGGAATTGCGCCGGCAAAGAGACGATCTCCAGCGAGCGCTATCCGAGCTCGAGGCTACACAGGCGCAGCTCATCCAGGCCGAAAAAATGGCCTCTCTGGGGCGCCTGACGGCGGGAATTGCGCACGAAATCAGAAACCCTCTGAACTTCATCAACAACTTCGCCGTGCTTTCCGTCGATCTCGTCAAAGATATCCAGGAGATGATAGGCGGTCGTGAGACCGAAGAACTACTAAACGACCTGTCGATGAACGTACGAAAGATCGAGGGCCACGGACAGCGGATCGACGGCATCGTGCGCTCGATGCTCGAACACTCTCGCGGCGGGCCGTCGGAACGCCGCAGCATGCCGCTCAACGACCTGGTTGAGGAATACGTAAATCTCTCGTATCACGGCATGAGGGCTCAGATGCCGGAATCGCTCGTCGCAATCGAACGGGAATACGATCCCGCGGTGAAAGAGATCGAACTATTCCCCGAAGACCTTGGCCGCGTGTTCATCAATCTCTTGAACAATGCCTTCTACGCGGTTGAAGAAAAAGCCCGCCGCAACGGCGAATCGTATACGCCGCGGATAAGCGTCCGCACGAAGCGCGACGAGAAAGCGGTGGAAATACGCATCCGCGACAACGGCACCGGAATGCCGGACGCCGTTCGGAGGCGTATTTTCGAGCCTTTCTTTACCACGAAGCCGGCCGGCTCGGGAACGGGACTGGGATTGTCTTTGAGCTACGAAATCGTGACACAGCTGCACGC
>CAZART010000015.1:49927-54864 GCA_964487555.1 uncultured Rhodothermales bacterium | reverse complement strand
ACGCCACGTTTCCATGCGCTTTCGCCAGGTTGCCGTTTTCGTCTGGCTCGCGTTCCTTGCCGTCTCGTCGCACGCTCAGCAGCTGTCCGAACTGGATATGCTGCCGTCTCCAACCCATCTGAAGAGCTCCATCCAGTTCGAGCATCTGACGATTGAGGATGGGCTGTCGCAAAGCAGCGTCTACGACATCATGCAGGACAGCCGCGGTTTCATGTGGTTCGCCACGCAGGACGGGCTGAACCGCTACGACGGGCACGAATTCGAAGTCTACAAACGTCAGCCCTTCGACACGGCGTCCTATGCGGTCAACTTTATCTGGAGCATCGCCGAGGCGCCGGACGGCGCCATCTGGACGGGGATGAACAACGGCGGCGTCAGCCGGCTCGATCCGGTGACCGGCAAAGTGCAGACCTACCGGGCAAATCCGGAGGACTCGACGACGCTGTCGCACGATTTCGTATTCGACGTCCACGTGGATCGCGACGGCATCGTGTGGGCGGGCACCCCGACAGGACTCAACCGTCTCGATCCCAAATCGGGAGCAGTAACGCGGTATGTAAGCGACCCGGAAGATTCGACCTCGCTTTCATTCGAATGGGTCGCCGACGTCTTTGAGGACGAGTCGGGCACGCTGTGGGTCGGCACTGGAAACGGCCTCAATCGGTTCTATCCTGAAACGGGGACGTTCGAGCGGTTTTTCTATGATCCGGAGGCGGAGGGTGGGGCGCGGATTCCCCCGCACATGGTCGTGAACATCATCGAGGTGCCGGAGACGAATGAACTATGGGCAGCGACGGGCTCGGGGCTTCTCAGGTTCGATCTGAACACCGACGAAACAGAGATCTTCGTTCACGATGACGGCGAAGTCGCCAAAATGCTTGACGTCGTCGCGGATCCCCACATTCGCGGTGTTCTCTGGGTGACGACAGAGACAAGCGGCCTGGTTCGGTTTGATTCGCGCAGCGGCGAATTTGACGAGTTTCGGCACGATTCGCGCGATCCGAACTCTATCGGAAGCGACGCCCTCTTCGCGCTGCATACCGATCGCTCGGGTATCATCTGGGTGGGTTCGCAGTCCGGGTCCGGACTCGACAGGTTCGATCCGTCAACCGGCGGTTTTCAGAATTACAAGCATCGTCCCGGAGATCCGACGAGCCTCTACTCGGAAAATGTGTGGGGCATCTACGTCGCGCCATCCGAGCCGCACGTGATCTGGGTGACGCTGCAGGAAGACGCCGCGTGGACGTCGGATCGTCTCAACCGAATCGACCAGCGAACGGGCGAGGTCACGCAGTTCGTCCACGACCCAAGCGATTCGCGCAGCCTCGGCGGCGGACGCGTCTATGCCATTCACGAGGACCGCTCCGGACGTCTGTGGATAGGTACGCGAGATGGCGGGTTGAATCTGTTCGACCGCCGTACCGAGACATTTCAGCGCCTCACGCCGCAGAACGGGAACGACCGCAGTCTATCGGATGCGGACATCCACGCCATTTTGGAAGATTCGGAAGGGATGCTCTGGCTGGGGACCCACCGAGGCGGAGTCAATCGCATGGATCCGCGGCAACCCGGGGTCTTCGAGCGTTTCCTCCACGACCCCGATGATCCGGAAACGATCGCCGGCAATCTGATATCTCGGTACGGGATGGCGGAAGATCGGCAGGGGTATGTATGGGTCGGAGGAGCGGGGGGGCTCAGTCGCATTGACAAACGGACGGGCAAGGTGGCCCGTTATGAGCTCTCGAAAGACGATTCCACGGGTCTCCAGGGCAACTTCATTGGGACCGTGTACGTGGACTTGCTCGACCGCGTCTGGGCAAGGACCACGGGACCAGGCGGGGAAGCGTTAAACCTGCTTGATCGTGTGAAAGGGACGTTCACGCGTTTCGAACACGATCCCGGCAACCCGAATTCGCTAAGTGATTCACGAATCATCTCGATGCACGAGCGCGCATCCGAGCCGGGCGTGTTGTGGCTAGGCACGCCCGCGGGAGGGCTGAATCGGTTCGATACCCGTGACGGTTCGTTCACACACTACCTGGAACGTGACGGCCTTCCGAACAACATGATCTACGGTATTCTCGAAGACGACGACGGCAGGCTGTGGCTCAGCACAAACAACGGTCTCTCTCGCTTCGATACCGACACGGAAGGGTTTCGCAACTTCGACGAGGATGACGGGCTGCAATCTCGCGAGTTCAACAGCAATGCTTACTTCCGAAGTGCCGCCGGTCAACTCATTTTTGGCGGCATCAACGGGGTAACGGCCTTTTCACCGCGAGATTTGCGCCCCAACCAGGTACCGCCAAGCGTGCTGCTCACCGACTTTCGACTCTTCAACAAGTCCGTCATCCCCGGTCCGGCGTCGGTTCTGACGCGGCCGCTTAGCGAAACCACTGAAATTCGCATGTCGCATTATCAGAAGACGCTTACGTTCGGCTTCGTCGGCCTCCATTATCTGAATCCGGAGAAGAACCAGTACGCGTACAAGCTGGACGGGTTTGACGACGATTGGGTGGCGGCCGGCGTCCGGCGTGAGGCCACGTACACCAATCTCGACCCCGGCCGTTACACCTTTCGCGTCCGCGCCGCCAACAGCGACGGCGTGTGGACGGAGCAAGGCGCCTCGATGGCCCTCATCATTGCGCCGCCGTTCTGGGATACGTGGTGGTTCAAGATCCTCGCCGTCGTAGCCGTCCTGGGGATGGCCGTTACGTTCTACCAGGCACGCGTTCGGCACATGCGCGAACGAAACCGCCTTCTCGAATCGCAGGTGGCGGAACGTACGACGGAAATTCGCAGCAAGAATGATCAGCTCGAAAAGAGCCATGCTATCGTGCAGGCCATCAACCGGGAAACCGGTCTCGAGTCGCTGCTCGGCTCCGTGCTCGAGCAGACGCGCATCATTCCGGGCGTGGAGAAAGCCACGGCGCTCGTCTATGACGAAATGGAGGACGCGTTCGTCGTAAAAGCATCCATCGGATGGAGCCGCGAGCAGACGGCGCCCATCCGTATTACCGATGAAGAAGCTCATGAGCGATACGTACAGCATGCCGAAGAGGTGGCCTCCGACATTTTCCTCGAGAGGGACCTCGCCACACGACCCGGTAACGAGACGCTCCAGGAGCTCGAAGCACCGGCGGCCTTGCTCGTCATGCGCATCCCCGGCAGTGATCGGACCGACGGCTACATCGTCTTCGATAACATGCACAACCGTGACGCGTTCGACCAGCGGGACGTCGACCTGTTGATATCGCTCCGTGAGCACCTCCAGTCGGCGTTCGGGAAAACGCGCCTCCTCGACAACCTTCAGCGGTCGATCCAAAACCTCCGATCCACGCAGGCCCAGCTCGTTCAGTCCGAAAAGATGGCCTCCCTTGGACAGCTGACGGCGGGCATCGCCCACGAAATCAAGAATCCACTCAACTTCATCAATAACTTTGCCGCACTGTCGGCCGAGCTTGCCGACGAACTGGAGGTAACGCTTGCGCACCATCGCGAGAAGTTGGGCCCGGATGCCGAGGAAATCGAAGCCATCCTTTCGGATCTGAGGCTGAATGCCGACAAGATCAACGAGCATGGCAGGCGTGCGGACGGTATCGTGAAGAGCATGCTCCAGCACTCGCGTGGGAAAGGCGGGGAGCGTGAGGCTGTCGACATCAACGCCCTTCTCGACGAATACGTCAGCCTGGCGTATCACGGCATGCGCGCCCAAAAAATTGATTTCAACGTCACGCTCGAGCGCCGCTTCGGTGAGGATATCGGCCTCGTGCCGATCATCCCGCAGGAGATGGGCCGCGTCTTCATCAATCTCCTTAACAATGCATTCTACGCCGTTCACGACAAACGGCAACATACAAATGGGCAGTTTGCCCCGACCGTCGAAGTCGCGACTGCCCGGCGAGACGACCGTATCGAGATTCGGATTGTGGACAACGGTCCTGGGATTCCCGAGCACGTGCGGCAGCGCATCTTCGAGCCGTTCTACACGACGAAGCCCACTGGGGAAGGCACGGGTCTGGGCTTGTCGATGAGCTATGAGATCATCACGCAGGCCCACGGCGGCGCACTCGACGTGTCGAGTGCCGACGGGGAGGGCACGACATTCACGATCACGCTGCCCGCTGAACCGACAGCATGAACGAATTCTATCTCAATCCCGTTGCCGTCGTTTTCCTCTGCCGGCTCGTCCTCGCGCCGGCCTTCACGACGTTCTGTTTACCAATCTAACCACCCCCTAGCCTCACGTTAATATGAAAGTACTCGTAGTTGACGACGAACGAGACGTCGAATTTCTCTTCCGGCAGAAGTTCAGAAAAGAAATTCGCCGTGGAGAAATCGACCTTGACTTCGCTTTCTCCGGCGAAGAAGCGCTCGACATGCTGAACGACGGAGGACGCGCCGATCTCGTCCTGGTTCTGAGTGACATCAACATGCCCGGAATGAATGGTCTGGAGCTGCTTCGACGCATCAAGTCGACTCCACCCCCGATTCCGGTCTGTATGATGACGGCGTACGGTAGCGACGACTACCGGAAGCGGGCATCGGATTACGGCAGCGACGGCTACCTCACGAAGCCTGTGGATTTCGACGAGCTGAAGCAGCGGATCCGCTCACTTGCGCCGTCGACGTAAGACGTGCTGTCACGCGCGCACCTCTGTACGCGATACGACGGGAGCCCGGCGGCATTCCGACCGGCCCATCGGACAAAACCTCCGCAAAGTGTCCTTTTTTCTGTATCCTGCTAAAAGAAAGCGGCCCTCAGGTCGGCCGGCCCCCACGAGTTCGCAGTGAAACAACCAATACGAGACGTCGAAGATGAGCATTCACGTTCAGGATCAATACCAGGCCACCGTCATCGTGATCAAGGGGAAGTTTCTAGGCAGCGTCGACGGCCCCGAGTTCAAAGAGAAACTCGACGAGATGAAACAAGCCGG
>CAZART010000015.1:0-49827 GCA_964487555.1 uncultured Rhodothermales bacterium | reverse complement strand
GCAGCGTCGACGGCCCCGAGTTCAAAGAGAAACTCGACGAGATGAAACAAGCCGGTAAGTCCAACATTGTCGTTGACCTCGGCCAAACCGATTTCATGGATTCGTCCGGTATCGGCGCCCTGATCGGCGGCCTAACGAGCATGCGCAAGGCCGGCGGCGACGTGCGTCTGGCAAACATGGAGAAGCGCATCAGGAATCTGTTCCTGATTACCCGGCTGCTCGGCCCCGTATTCGACGATTTCGAATCCGTGAAAGCGGCTGCGGAAAGCTATCGGACGAACCCTCCCCAATCGGCCCCCGTCGAATAGCGACGCCTTTACGTGAGAAGTGCCGCGTGACAGATATGAGGCCCGTGAAAATTCTAGTCGTCGATGACGAGCCGGATCTCGAGCTTCTGATACGTCAGAAGTTTCGAAAGCGAATTCGATCGGAGGAGCTCGACTTCAGTTTCGCCGGCGACGGCCTCGAGGCGCTGAAAGTCCTGCAAAACGGATCCGAGATCGATATCGTGCTCACCGATATCAACATGCCGCGCATGGACGGTCTGTCTCTGCTCGGAAAGATCCAGGAACTCGATCGAGTGCTGAAAGTGGTGATCGTGTCGGCGTACGGCGACATGGACAACATCCGCACGGCGATGAATCGGGGGGCGTTCGACTTTATTACGAAGCCTATCAACTTCGATGACCTGGAGATCACGATCCACAAGACGCATCAGGAACTTGAAGAGCTCCGTAAGGCCGCGACGCTGCAGCAGAAGCTGTCTGTGCTTCATCGAGAGCTCGAAATCGCCAGCCAGATCCAGCTCTCGACGCTCCCATCCAAGTTTCCGGCCTTTCCGGATCGCGAAGATTTCGACCTTTACGCGATGATGATTCCCGCCCAGGAGGTCGGCGGCGACTTCTACGATTTTTTCTTGATCGACGACGACCGCCTCGGGTTCGTCCTCGGTGACGTCTCGGGAAAGGGCATCGGGGCAGCGTTGTTCATGGCCATCACCCGGACAATGATCCGGGCGACCGCGCTGCCGGGCCTCCCGCCGGCGGATTGCCTCGCCCACGTGAACAGGGTGCTTCATCCGGAGACGATGCCGCGGATGTTTGTGACGGCCGTTTTCGGCGTGCTCAACACGGCGAGCGGCGAGGTCGAGTACTGCAACGCCGGGCACCACTCGCCGTTCGTTCTCCGGGGCGACTGCACCATCGAGGAAGCACCGCGTACAGGCGGGTTGGGGCTCTGCCTGATTCCGGAGTTTGCATATACCTCCAAGAACTTACAACTCCAGCCCGGCGAATCCGTACTCCTCTACACGGATGGTGTGACGGAAGCCGTGAATGCCCGAAATGAGCAGTTCGGCGAACAACGACTCACCGAATGCCTCGACGGCTGTCACGATGAAGCTCCAGCCGAAATCGTTAGAGACGTGCTGCGGTCGGTCACGCACTTTTCCGGTGGCCGCGCTCAATCGGACGATATCACCATGCTCGCGCTAAAATACGCGGGCCGGTGAAGGATCGCCGCATTCGCCACGCCGCGCGCCGTAGAAAGCAGTCGCCATTCAGTCGATAGGGAAGAGCCACTCCATGCGGCTTACGTCGTCGTTCTCAAAGTAGACGTAGAACCGTGTAGGCATGTGTTCGCCCTGAAGGTAGACGTGCGCACCGTTCTGATGCTCGGACGGTTCGCCGAGCATGTTTTCCACCTCCCGGCGTGTCATTCCAACACGTACTCCTTCCGGCGACTCCAGCTCCGGCCCCGTCACGGCCACATGCTGCAACAGTTCCTTACCGCCGCTTACGTGGTACACCGTGATTTCGGCGCCGTCATAATGAAGCGTCCGAAGGGTATCCGTCTGGCCCCGCGTGTGCCGATTCGCCTGCGTATCCACGGAAACACGATTGGGCTCTTCTAACCGATCGAGCACGGAGAGCTGTTGCGTATCGGGCTCCCTATCGTGTCCGCTCTCGAGGAGCGTCTGAAGACGTACTCCAAGAACGGCGGAGGGGCCCGTATCCGCATCTTCGCCGGTCTGCGACACGTCGCCTCGGCGTACATCGGCCGTGTCACGCGTAGCAACCGTGGTGTCGATTCCGTCTTCCCCGGGCCGGGATTCGCACCCTCCGAGTATGACCAAGAACACGGCGAGGAGTGTGAACGAACGTGGCATGGTAGACCGGCATCCTGATTCGATGGTTTATTCGGCGTCGATCAATACCACCGGCGGGTCCGCGAAGTCGTTCCAGAGACGATCGAGGATTTCCGGGTCCGGCTCCCCGTCATACGTAATGAAGCGGTAACGGGCCGTATAAACGTCGTCCGGACCGATAGTCCAGTCACCCCGTTGAGACGGGGCGTAGTTGAAGAAGGGCTCGGTCGGGTGAATGCGCACAGGCTGAGGCGAGCGGAAATTTTGGGGATGGTCCAAAACGGCCAGGCCGGCGAGCCGCCCGTCGACGAGGCCGCCGATGTGGCACCATCGAGCTCTCGTGGCGTGTCCATTGGAGCGATCCTTTCCCTCCGAGGTTAGAAAGAATGCATGCTCCTCGCCGTCCCATTGCCGGTGGCCGCGAAATCCTACTCCTCCATATCGGTACTCGGGTAGGTGCAGCTCGGCCCCGTCGGCCGTGGTCTGCGTGACGACCAGATCGAACACGCGGATTCCATCCTCCAAGGCAGGAAAGACTCGGATCGTCCAGCTTTCATCAAGCGCTTTCGTCGGCGTAGGCGCACTCAAATCCAGGTAGGAATGCCGTGATCTCGATCCGGCAAAAACCGGGCCGCTCCAGACCGAATCAAGTGCCACCGGCTCGACCGTGCCGGTTCGATCTCCCACATTCCAGAAATCGGGCGTGCGGCCCTGAAACTCGGTCTTCGTCCAGGCCGCCCAGATCCCGTGATGGTGGAGATGGTTCGGAGGATAGTCGTCCGTCAGCTGCACGCCTGTCGGTGAGAAAACGGGATGGATATATCCGCCCCGCCGATACACCGAATCCACGTCCGTATCGGGAAGGGGAGTGGGCTCGAAGTTATAGGTGATAAGAGGACGGCCTCCCGCAGAAAACGCAACCTGGCCGGCACGGCTTGTTGCAGTGACGGTCGTGTCAGGGCTGTGTTGGTCATTCACCACCGTGTATGCTCGCGCCGTGCCTCGCCCCAGGCTATCCAGGATGAACCAGTAGCGGCCATCCGGGCCGGCTTGCACAGGGATTCGATCGCCGGATTCTCCTATCAGGGCTGCATTCAGAGGGCCGTGCTGCAGGTCGAAGGAGACGGGTGTTTGGAGGCGGTCGACGGCTCCGGCTTCGACAGTGATGCGTAGGACAGCGGACCCCTGCGGGGCGGGCTCCGGCGAATGGGTAGGCGGCGCATTCGTGCATGCCGACGTGGTCGACACAACCACCAGAATCAACATGGACGCTTGCGCCGCGGGCCTCGTCACGGTCCTAATCTACCAGTCGAACGACGTAGGCGGCGCCGGGCGCGGCGTCGGCCGCGCTTCCGATGACCGCATAGCCGCCGTCAACGTCGAGAGAAGAACCGAACGCCACCTCGCCGACATCGACGACCTGGTGCTGCTTCCACGCTCCGGTCGCAGAGCGCTTGAAGACATAGACGACGCGGTGAACGTTGAAGTCCAGACCCAGCTGCTCGTCATACGCCGTAATGAGTGCATAATCGCCGTCGATGGCTACGTCCGTTCCGAATGCGCCGTGATCATACGGCTTCTCGAGCCGGATCGTCGCGGCCTCCGACCACTTGCCGGATGCATCCTGCTCGAAAATGGTCACCGCGCCCGTTTCACTTCTTCCGGCTTTACTCTGGCCGACGATCGCATGGCGGCCGTCCAGGTCGACCGAGATGAAGAAGTCGTCGATGCCGCCAATTCGTGCCGTCTGCATCCATCGGCCGCTTTCGTCGTCCAGCGCGAAAAAATAGACGGATCCGGGACGGTATTGAAAATACGTAGATGCGGAGACGATCGCACGGTTGCCGTGAATCGTTCCCGACGTGCCGAAGACGCCGAAGCGTGTCGAGCGTGAAGTAAACCGGTCGGATTGCTTCCACGTACCGTTTGCCGCGCGCGTGAAAACGTAAGCCGCGCCGCTACGACGCCCGCCCGCCGGATTTCCAGAGGACGTGACCAGAATTCGGTCGCCGTGCACCGAGATCGACGTCGCGAACGGACCTTCTTCCGCGGCCGAGCCACCCGTCAGCCGAGCTGTTTCACGCCACGTGCCGGTGCTGTCCGGTTCGAAGACGTAAACGGCGTTCGGCGTCTCGCGGCTGAAGAATTCCTGCGTTGCGGCGACGACTGCGGTCGTGCCGAAGAGCGCGACGGATCGTCCGAAAAACCGCCCCGCTTCGCATTCCGACGGCGTGAGGGTGGTCGTCTGCGTCCAATCAGATCCGCTGCGTTCGTAGATGTAAGCCGCGCCCGAGTTCATGCCGCAGGTATCCTCGCCGGTAGCGCCGACTAGAATTCGCGAGCCGGAGATAGCCACGGCCGTGCCGAAGAAATCTCCGTCGGTCGAATCCGTACGCGGGAGTTCGAAGATCTGAGCTCGCGCGGTCGACGTCAGCGCCGACGCGAGGACCATAACGGCGAAGAACACCACCAGCAGGGGAATTATCGGGCTGCGCTCATACATCGCTCCGCGCTGCTAGCTGCTCCGCTAGATCCTCCCATCGATCATTCAGTTCGTTGAGATTCTGACACGCGGCACCATACGCCGCAGACAGTTCCCGTGCGCGCTCTGCATCTTCGTATACCGCCGGATCGGCGAGCTGAGCTTCCAGACCGGCAATGCGCTCCTCTTCTTTGACGACCTGCCGCTCAGCCTGTTCGTACATCTGCTGCAGCTGGTGCTCCGACAGCCGATCGGCGTTGACGTCGCTGCCCTCCTGCATGGCACGGTAAAGGCGATTGCGTTCTTCCGCCTCGCGTCGCTTCTGCTCCTTGGTCTTGGGGCCGCTCGAGCGAGCCGGTGTGTCCTCGTCCACGCGTCGAGACCCATCCGTTCCCGGATTGACGCCGCCGTCTCGCCGTCCACCATTGCCGCCCAAAGAGGCCTTGCTTCCTGCTTTTCGTCGATCTTCCTCGTCGACGTTGGGATCGATGGCGCGCTCGGTCCCGTGTTCAACCTGCCACCGGAATTCCGCGTAGTTGCCGATGTACGTATGCACGTTTCCATCGGCGACGTACCACACCCTGTTCGCTACCTGGTCCAGAAAATGGCGGTCGTGACTCACCACGACGAGTGTGCCGGAGAATTGCTTTAGCGCCTCGATGAGTACCGCGATCGACTGCGCGTCGAGATGGTTTGTCGGCTCGTCGAGAATGAGGAAATTGGCCGGATGGAGCAGCGTCCGGGCGAGCGCAACGCGTGACTTCTCGCCGCCCGAAAGCACGGCGATCGGTTTGAAGACGTCATCTCCCGTGAAGAGAAAGGCGCCGAGCAGAGAGCGTATCTCCCCGTCGGATTTTTGCGAGGCGGCGCGGCGCAGCGACTCGAGGATGGTGTCCTTCGGACGAAGCGACTCGGCCTGGTGCTGCGCGAAGAAGGAGAGATCCACGTTATAGCCGAGCGTGCACGAACCGTCAAACGGCTCGGTGCCGTTGAGCATGCGCGCCAGTGTGGACTTGCCGGCGCCGTTCTTGCCGATCAGGGCAATCTTGTCGCCACGCTCGATCGTGAGCGGGCCCGCTTGTTCGAATACGTCGATGCGACCGTCGGCGCTGTTATAGCTCTTGGAGAAGGACGACAGCTCAAGCACAGTCCGCCCCGAGCGGGCGGGGTCGGGAAAGCGGAAGTCGACGGTCGCGTCCGCGCTCGGCGGCGGGGGAATGCGTTCCAGTTTTTCAAGCATCTTGACGCGGCTCTGCACCTGCCGCGCTTTCGATGCTTTGTAGCGAAATCGCTCGACAAACCGTTCGATCTGCTCGATCTCCTTTTGCTGATTTTCATAAGCGGAGCGCTGCAGCTCCCAGCGAGCCTCGCGTTCCTCCAGATAGAACGCATAGTTTCCGGCGTAATGCTCCAGATCGCCGTGCGTGAGCTCGGCGATGGAGGTGACCATCCGATCGAGGAAATACCGATCGTGTGAGACGATCACGACCGTTCCGTCGTACGCCTTGAGGTAATTCTCCAGCCAGTCGATGCTCTCGATGTCGAGATGATTCGTCGGCTCGTCAAGCAACAGGAAGTCGGGATGGCGCAGCAGCAGCTTCGCCAGGGCGACGCGCATGCGCCATCCACCCGAAAACGTGTGGACGGGCCGATCCATGTCGTCCGGATCGAAGCCGAGGCCGGTAAGGACGGCCTCCGCCATCGGTTTGATGCGATGCGCTTCGCTCGCAGCCATCTGCGCGTGGACGCGTTCAAGGGCGTGAAGCAGGCGTACGTATTGCGGATCGGCGTGATCGGGATGCTCCGCGAGCTCCTCCGTAATTCGCAACTCCTCTTCCTCGAGATTCTTAATGCCCTCAAATGCCGTCAGCGCCTCCTCGAGAATGCTCGCCTCGCTGTCCAGAGACTGTACGTCCTGCTCCAGGTAGCCCACCGTCGTCTGCCCACCTACGGAAACGCGGCCCTCGTCCGGGCGCACCTGTCCCGTAATCACCCGCAGCAGCGATGACTTTCCGGCGCCGTTCTTGCCGATCAGGCCGATGCGTTCACCGGGTGGAATCGTCCACGTCAGACCGTCCAGTACAACCTGGCCGCCGAAGGTAAGATGTATGTTGATGAGTTGGATCATAGAATGCCGGACTTGAGCGGCGTCAACAACGCCGGAAACGGTCGACGGATCCTAACTTCCGGCCGAGGCACGACGTTCGGAAACGACACGATCGAGCACGAACCCGGCAAGGAAGCCGTGACCTTTGTCAGAAAGGTGGATGCCCTCTCCGTAAAGGAAGAGCGTCGATGCCTCGTCAATCTGCCTCAACATCCATGAGAATGGGTCGTGCACCTCCAACGTCAGGTCCGAAAGGCGATCGGCGAGAGCGTTCTGCGGATGAACGACAGGGACACGGTTCGCGGGGGCGAGAAGGAAACGCCGGACGAGCGCGGCAGTGCTTAAAGGCGGGGTCGGATTCCGCTTCGTACGACCTCAGTAAGCATTCTTATGTACGAAGCCCGACCACAGGGTCATGATGATAATTTTGACGTCGAGAAGCAGCGACCAGTTCTGGATGTAGTAGAGATCGTATTCGATCCGCCTTTCAATGGACGTGTTGCCGCGCCATCCGTGGACCTGCGCCCAACCGGTAATGCCGGCCTTCATCTTGTGACGCAGCATGTACCGAGGCACGCGCTCCTTGAATTTCTTAATGAACACCGGCCGTTCGGGCCGCGGACCGACCACCGACATGTCTCCCTTCAGCACGTTGATGAACTGCGGAAGCTCGTCTAGCGACGTGCGACGCAGGAGTCGTCCGATCGGTGTGGCTCGGCTCTCGCCTTTTTTGGCCCACACCGGACCGGTGCTCGACTCCGTGTTGATCGGCATCGAACGGAACTTGAGCATGTCGAACGTAAGGCCGTTCAATCCCATCCGCTTCTGCCGGTAGAACACCGGTCCCGGCGACGACATTTTGACGAGCGCCGCGATGAGCAGCATCAGCGGAAGCGCGACCAAGAGCACGACAAACGAAAATACGACGTCGATGACTCGCTTCACGACGCGCCGGAATTCGAGGGGCGCCTCGTCGATAAGATGGATGACCGGCAAGCCGTCGAGGCTCGAAACGCGGCTATTGACAATGTCGAAGTGGAAGAGATCGGGAACGAGGCAGACGTGCGTCAACCGAGTCGAGAGCTCGTTGACGAGCCCTTCAATGCGTTCCGAAGCCGAGAGAGGAAGCGCGACGTAGACGTAATCGATGGATCGCCCTTCCGCTTCATATTGGTCGATAATCGAGGCCGTCTCATCCACACGCCCCACCACAGCGGGATTCGCCGTCTTCTGATCGTCCATAAAGCCGACGACCTCGAGGCCCATCCACGGATATTGACGGAATGACTGTTCCAGCTTTCGCCCGGCCTTGCCGGCTCCCACAATCAACACTCGCCGTCGATTCGTACCCTGCATGAGCGCGCGCCGCATCACCGAAAAGAGGATGACCCGCACGAGCACCATCAAAGTCGGGGTGATGACGCCGAAAAGCGCCATGTGAAGGCGAGAGAAGTATAAAGCGCGATAAAACGATAGCGATGCGGCGGTGATGAGAAGCCCCAGTGCGACGGCTTTCGCGACGCTGAAAACGAGGCGAGGCAGACGTTGGAATCGATCCGGATTGTAAAGTCCGGAAAACCAGAACACCGCGACCGACACGATTAATACCCATGGCAGAAAACCGAGATACCGCGAATAGGGATGCCATTCCGGCGGTGCAAGGACGTCGGTCCACGACAGCACTTCGAATCGAATGAACCAGGCCAGCGACCAGGCTACGACGATGAGAGCGATGTCGACGAAGAAAAGAAATCGCTGATACAGGCGGCTCTGCTCCTGCAGCATAGCGGGCAATGTCGGTGCAAAGGACGTAGCATTACCGTACTACTGGGGCCGTACGGGTGCTGTCAAATCCCAAGGATCACATGAATGTTTCACCGACAGCCTCCCGCGCAAGCGCGATCGCCCCGAGTACGCCGGCACGACTGCCAAGTGCCGGCGGGACGATATAGCGATCCATGCTTTCCAGGATGGCCGGTGACCGGATGTAGCCACTCAGCAACTCGCCGACGCGCTTCCGAATTCTGGGGAACAGGTGGGTTTGCCGCATCACGCCGCCCCCGAGGATAATCTGCTTCGGCGAGAGCGTGCAGATGTAGTTGACCAGCGCTACAGAGAGGTAGTGCACTTCGTACGTCCAGGCGGGATCACCCGGCTGGAGAACTTCAGCCGGACGTCCCGCTCGCGCGTGGATCGCGGGGCCGGACGCCATGCCCTCAAGACAGTCGCCATGGAAGGGACAAATTCCTTCGAAGGGATCGTCCTTTGCTCGTGGAAGCAGGAGGTGGCCCATTTCCGGATGGACGAGACCGTGTAGCCGGCGCCCGCGAACGAGTCCGCCGCCGCCCACCCCCGTTCCGATGGTTAGATAGATGAACGAATCCACTCCCACCGCCGCGCCCCACTGATGTTCGCCGGTCGCCGCGGCGTTAACATCCGTATCGAAGACGACGTTCACACCCAGCGCGCGCTTCACAAAGCCGGCAAAGTCGGTGTTCTGCCATCCTCTTTTCGGCGTGCTCGTGATGTACCCGAACGTGGGTGAGTGCGGATCAGGGTCAACCGGCCCGAATGATCCGATACCGATGCCGGCGAGGTCGTCGTACGGTCGGAAAAATTCAACGGTCCTACCCAGTGTCTCCTCGGGAGTCGTCGTCTCGAACGTCTCGATGCTGCGGATGTCGTCCGGGCCGGAAGCGACGGCGCAGACGAACTTCGTTCCGCCGGCTTCGACGCCGCCGAAGGTGCGTGGTCCCATTGGGGGGTAACCTCCTCCATCTTTCGCAACGAAAGTGTACAAAATATAGTTAACCGGAGGAATTGCGAATCCTCAACACCGGCGACTGGTCGTACAGTCACTGGCAACGACGCTTCAGCTGCAGACAAATTTCCACGAGCACCCGAGTACATGGCTCTCGACGGCATCATTCTGGACATCGACGGCACCCTGGTCGACACCAACCGCTTGCATGCACGCGCGTGGAGCCGGGCGATGAAGCAATTCGGCTACGGACTGGATGAAGACCGAATCATCATTGAAATCGGAAAAAGCGGTAGCAGCCTGGTACCGTCCGTACTCGGCGATAGAGTAGAGCGTGAACGAGGCGAGGCGCTCCGGGATGCTCACGACGAGATATTTCTCGATCTGCTGGACCGTGAGCCCGTGAGGGTATTCAGAGGGGCCGAAGCTATTTTCGAGCGCGCCCGAGAGGCCGGGATCCAAACGGCTGTTGCGACCGGATCGGCGCGTGAGAGTCTCGAGAAGATGATGGACCGGGCGCAGCTGGACATCTTCGATCTGGCCGGCGCGGTGGTCACCGACGACGATGTGGACGAGGGTAAGCCGAGCCCTGATCCTGTCGAATCGGCCGTGGCGAAGCTCGAGCTCTCGCCTGCACAATGCGTTTTGATCGGGGATACGCCCTATGACGTTCTAGGGGCCCACCGGGCCGGTGTGCTGTGTCTCGGCGTTCTGACCGGTGTCCATCCCGCAGAAAAAATGTATGCAGACGGCGCGCGTGAGGTATACGAAGACGTAGGGGAAATCGCCGATCAGTTTCAGGACGCGCTGAACGTCTCATCTCCGGGACCCCTTCATCTGACGGACGAGGTCGCGCGCGATCTCATGGCGGAGGCTCTTCGCGAGGCACGCCGGGGCCTCGAGCACGGTGATCTTCCGGTAGGATCCGTGTTGGCCGACGGCGAAGGTTCGATTGTCGCCCGGGCATACAGCACGACGGAAACGTCCGGCGATTTCCTCGCGCATGCCGAGGTGCGCGTGTTTCAGGAGATCAGCGGACGCTATCCGCTCAACCGCCGCGACCTGATCCTGGTATCGACGCTCGAACCCTGCATGATGTGCCTGGGGGCCGCGATGAGTGCCCGCGTAGACACGATCATCTATGCACTTCCGGCACCAAGCAACGGTGGCATCGCGCGATGCCGTCCTATGCGGAGTCCGGGCATGATTATGCCGCGCGTGGTGGGCGGCGTCTGCGACCGCGAAAGCGTGGAGCTTTTCGCAGAGTGGGACCGCCTTCATCCCGGTATGCCGTTCGTCACCGATCTGCTTCTGAAGACCTCGCCGAGCAACGATGCCTGCTGAGGGGTTCACCAGGTCTCTTCCGTCTTGCTGCCGGTCGTGCCTTCCGTGCGTTTCTTGGGTTGAGGGACCACCATCACGGGACAGGTCGATCGGCTGATAATACCTTTCACGATGCTGCGAGGTGCGAGTTGGAAGAAGGCTCCGTGCGTGCGTGAGCCTAGCATGATGAGCTCAGAATCCGTCTTGGCTGCGATATCGATGATCGTATCGACGACTGAGCCGCGATCCATCAAAATCTTCGCGGCCACGCCCTCGAGATGGAGTCGATCGGCGAGTTCCTGAAGCGCTTCGTGCTCTTCGAACAACTCTTTGGCGAGCTCGTCGCGCACCTCCTGCGGCCAGGCTTTGGAGCTGGCAAAGGCGGGGTCCGGGGGCGCGACGTGAAGGAGCCGCACGGTTCCCTCAAACGCTTTGGCCAGCGAAGCGGCTCGTTCGACGAGCAGATCCGTAACTTCCGAGAAATCGATGCTGACGAGGATGTTCTTCATACCCCTAAAGCTCGGCGTACACCTGCAGTTGGACGGAAAAAGAATCGTACGGCAGCCGGCGGAGTCGGATCCGAGAGGCTGCGATCTCCTCATGCAACGTTGCGGAGATCCTACCACCGGAGCTATTATGCACTTCGTTCTGAACGACGTACACGCGCACCGCGTTTAAATGGCGATGCCGGGGAGACGATCCTTACCTATAGCGGCGTCCCTTATCTATATCTATAGCGACGTCGCATTCCACCGGTTTACCATTGATTTAAGCAGAAATTCGGACGACATCATGCTAAAATCCCGCAACGTTCAGACCGACGTGATCTCCGAGTTCGTCCCGCGACGACGATTCGAACCGCTGAGGGCTGCGGCCGAGAAATACAAGCGACGGTTCGCAGTGTCGACGACGCTCGTTGTAGTGCTCACGATCGTGCTGGTTGGATTCGTCCTGGCGGATAAGCCGGACCGCGTCGAGCTGGGCGTAGGCAAAGCGGGCATCATAGATACGTCGGTCTCGGCCGACACGCTCGACGTCGATGAAATGCGTGCGGTGCCGGCGCCGTCCGATGGGGTTCCGCACGCGGGGGACCATGACTTCGACGGCGAATGGCCGGAAGGAGCTGCGAGTTACTACGGAGACGAACTGGCCGGCCGGCCGACGGCGAGTGGCGAGAGTTTCGATCCGAAACAACTGACGGCGGCCCATCGCACGCTTCCCTTCGGCACGCGGCTTCGTGTCACGAACATCCGAAACGGAAAGAGCGTCGTCGTTCGAGTTAACGACCGCGGACCATTCACCGGCAACCGCGCTCTCGATCTCTCGTATTCCGCCGCCAGGCAGATCGGCATGTTGCGGCGCGGGACCGCGCGAGTGCGGATGGAAGTGCTCAAGTGACGGGAGATTCCGGTTGGGCATGCCGCTCCGTGCCGGCGCAGCTATACGTTTTCCAGCTGCATCTGCAGGGAAATGTCGAGCGCGCGCACCGAGTGCGTGAGCGCACCGGACGAGATAAAATCGACGCCCGTCCTGGCGATCGCTTCCACCGTTTCGAGCGTGACATTGCCGGATGCCTCCGTCGTGATCCGCCTTCCGATCAGCTCGACGGCCTCTCGCAGCCGAATGACATCCACCTTGCCGCCCGGCCCGAGGTCGACCATGTTGTCGAGGAGGATCACATCGACGCCATCTTCCGCGAGAACCGCTTCCACTTCACCGAGGGTTCGCGTCTCAACTTCGACTTTCAAATTCTTCCCTTCAGCAAAGCGACGTGCTGAGGCAAGGGCGTTCGCGATCCCACCCGCTGCAGCGATGTGATTGTCCTTGATGAGGATCATGTCGAACAGGCCGATTCGATGATTCTCGCCGCCTCCCAGCTTTACGGCCCACTTGTCGAGCATCCGAAGGCCTGGCGCCGTCTTCCTCGTATCCATTATCCGGGCGCCGTGACGCCGAACCGCATCCACGTACTTGTGCGTTTCGGTGGCGATACCGCTCATCCGCTGCATAAGGTTCAGGGTCAGGCGCTCGGCCGTGAGGATGGATCCCGCCTCGCCGCGAACGACGCCAAATGCAGTACCCCTGTAAATCGTTTCGCCATCGCCGCGTGCCCACGAAAATTCAAGGCTCCCATCTACTTGCTTCAGAACCAGCTCCGCCACACGCCGGCCCGCCAGAACGCCGTCTTCCTTGGCCACAAATCGTGCCACGCCCGGCGTTCCCCGGCCTACCGTGGCCTCCGTCGTGACGTCGCCTGTGCCGACGTCTTCCGCAAGCGACCGCTCGATGAGGTCGTGCAGGCCTTCGGCCGTCACATAGGGAGGAAGTGCACTCATTAAGGAAATGATTAGTCATTGGTAGCGGTTCGCATGTACTAATAATACGGCGCCTACCGCGATGTTGCGGACCGCCCATCGCTCGTCGAATGAGGAGATGCATTCCCCTCCGCACAGCGATGATGAACGCACCCGTACATGGCCGAGCTGCGCACCCTGGCCTTTCTCACGCAGCTCGCCCCCGGGCACGTACGAACCGGTATAAGAGATCGCCCGCGACGTGGGATTCCTGCGTTCTATCCGGAAGGTTCGCGCGGGCGGTTCACTATCCGGAACCACGAAGGTTCACCACTCACCCAATCGGAAACCGCCATGCCATACCGCTACCGAGTTCCTCTTCTCGGGCCACGCCTCCTTCTACTGCTGCTAGGTCTGATCTTCCTGTTTCCCGTCCCGGCTTCCGCGACCGATTACCTTAACGTCCTCGACCCGCAGAATCCCTGGCGAGCACGTCAGGGCACGATCGAGGAAGCGCTTATCTCCATCCGCCCCACGGGCCTGTTTATCGAATACGGTGTTTATCTGACGTTTTCGGCGCAGGGCACCGACTTCCGATCGAATGACCTGCTGGAAATCGAGATGATGTTCGATCTTCCCGACGAAGCCGTCGTCACCGATCTGTGGCTCTGGGTCGGCGACGAAATCATGCGCGCACAGATGTACGACCAGTGGACGGCATCGAACATCTACGAGAACATCGTGAATCGACAGAGGGACCCCGCCATCTTATTTAAGAGGTCGGCTACACAGTATGAGCTCCGCGTCTACCCGATGCGCGGCGACGAGTCGCGCAGGATTAAGCTGACCTACCTGATGCCGGCAACCTGGTCATCCGCGCAGGTCTCGGCGCCGCTCCCTACCGACATCCTTCAAACCTCGAGGAAACCTCTTTCCAGTGTGTCTCTCGTCGCATGGCCGGGAGGTACGGGAATCGAAGGATCCGCCGGTGAATGGTCGGCGCCGACGCTGGCGGAGTACCCGAAGCATGCCTTCGTAGCGCAGAAGGATCAGGACCAACGCTCATATCTCTCTTCCCGGCTAACGAGCGACATGGTGGATAAGACCCTCACGCTCACCTATGCCTCGCCTATGAAGGACGGCGTGTACGTAAATCACTTCGAGAAGAACGGCGAAGGCATCTACCAGCTGGCGTTTTTGCCGTCACAAGCGCTCGAGGTTGGCGAGGCGCAGCGCGTGAGCGTGCTTGTAGACTACGCGGCCTCGAACAGTAGCATCGGCTCCGTCGAGATCCTCGAGGCGGTTCGTCAGTTCCTACGCAATCACCTCTCAGACGACGACCAGTTCAACGTCATTCTCTCGCAGCTCGCCGTGAAACGAGCCAGTGAGAGTTGGCTGCCGGCCGACTCGGCCACCATCGAAGACCTTTTTGCCGACCTCGGGGATAATGATCTGGCTAATTACAGCAACTTGCCCGCGCTGCTGTCGAACGGCGTGCAGTTCATACAGGAGCAGGGAGAGGGTGGTGAAATCCTCCTCGTTTCGAACGCGAGTCAGGTCGGCGATTTTCAGGAAGCGAACCGCCTCATTCAAGATCTGACGGCCGAGATGGACCCGACGATTTCCGTCCACGTCGTGGATTTTCAGGATCAAAATCTGAATGCGCACCACATCGGAGGCGTCCAGTATCGGGGCAATGAGTACTTCTACGTGAACCTGTCCCGGCTGACGTCGGGAACGTATGTGAATGCACGTGACGACGGGGCACTTCCGACAATGCTCGCCGCCGTCTTCGATGCCCTCTCCGGCCTGATCACGTCGTTCGACCTGTACACGACGCTGGAAAGCGGCTTCGGCTTTGCCCGGTTCACGTCTGGTTCGATGTATGGATCGGCGGGCGTGACGACGCCGATCCGGCAGGTCGGGAAGTACATGGGGTCGTTTCCCTTCCGAATCGAAGCCTCCGGCGTGCATGACGGTGACGCCTTTCGGATAAACATCAGCGTCGACGGATCGGACGTAATTCCGGCCGATTCGACGAATGAGACGATCTGGGTGGGTAAGTACATCCAGTTCCTGGAGTCACAGCCCGCCTCTAACGAAGTAATCTCGGAAATCATCGAGTATAGCATGCGCCAACGCGTGCTCTCGAGGTATACGGCCTTTCTTGCGCTGGAGCCGAGCGATTCGGTGGCTGCCTGTGGCGACTGCCGCGATGAGTCGCAGCTCGTTTCAAGCGACGACGAACTGCCTGTGGATACACTTATCACGATTGAGGCCTATCCCAATCCGTTCTCGGAGCGAACAACCGTTGTGGCGAAGCTGGGCAGTGCCGCCCCGGAAGTGGAGGCAGCCATCTACGACGTGATGGGCCGGCGCATTCGGACGTTCACCGGTAGGACCGCCGGCGAGCGTTGGGAGTTCGTCTGGGAAGGCCGGGACGATGCCGGGCGGGAGGTTGCAAACGGAGTCTACTTTGTCGTCGTGAAGACGGCGCATCAACGCATCTCACGCAAACTGGTCCGGATGAGATAGCCGCGCCGGATCGCCCTCCCACGGCTACGTGAACGTACCTAGTCGACCTGATTTGCTTCGGCGAACAGCGAGCGGAACTGCTCCGGCGCACGCACCGGACGGTTCCGCTCCCGGTCGACGAAGCACAGCGTCACGTGCCCCGTCACCAACGTCTCCGATTCGCCGGATCGCCGCACTTCGTACTCGATGCGAACTCGGGTCGAGGGCATCTCCGGCACCCGAGCAATGATTTCGAGCAGGTCGTCGTAGCGAGCCGGGCGGCGATAGTGCACGGAAAGTTCGACGACCGGCATAATGACACCCGAACTTTCCAGGTCCTTGTACGCGAGGCCCATCTCCCGAAGCATTTCGGTACGAGCAGCCTCGAAATAGTCCACATAGTGCGTGTGATAGACGAGCGCCATGGGATCGACCTCGCGATATCGAACCCGATGGAAATAGACGTATTCGATCATTCACTCGCCCTATGGGCCTACGGGTGCGGATTCGGCGACGCCGTACGCGCCCATCTTATCGAACTTATCGATTCGAGCGTCGATCAACTCGCGCGGCGGCATGTTGTCGAGCTCGGCCAGCGCACGGGCGACGGCCTGGCCGACGGATCGGTACGTCTCCTCCGGATCGCGGTGAGCGCCGCCGTCCGGCTCAGCGATGATTTCATCGATGACCCCGACGTTGATGAGGTCGGTTGCTGAGAGCTTGAGGGCCTGGGCGGCATCCTCCTTGAAGTCCCACGAGCGCCACAGAATAGATGAGCAGCTTTCGGGAGAAATGACGGAGTACCAGGCATTCTCGAGCATGAGGATGCGGTCGCCGACGCCGATACCCAGCGCGCCGCCGGACGCGCCCTCTCCGATGATGACGACGACGATCGGTACCGACAGCTGCGACATCTCGAGAAGGTTGCGCGCAATCGCCTCCGCCTGCCCACGCTCCTCGGCCTCCATGCCGGGATAGGCGCCGGGCGTATCGAGCAGCGTGACGATAGGCTTGCCGAATTTTGCCGCCAGCTTCATCAGCCGCAGCGCCTTCCGATAGCCCTCCGGGTTCGGCATTCCAAAGCGACGGTATTTCCGGCTATTCGTGTCACGTCCCTTTTGATGGCCCACGATCATGATCGACCGATCCTCTCCGCCGAACTGGCTCCCCTTAAATCGGGCAAAGCCGCCGACGATGGCCGGATCGTCTCCATAGAGCCGATCCCCGTGCTGCTCGACGAAATCGTCGGTGACGTGCTCTATATAGTCGAGGGTGTACGGCCGCATTGGGTGCCTCGCAATCTGAACCCGCTGCCACCGCGTGAGATTCCGGTAGATGGACGTGCGAAGTTGGTCGACGCGGGATTCAAGGGCGGCGATCTCTTCGGAGAGATCCACGTCAAGATCCTGCCTGTCGAACGCTCGCATTTCGTCAAGCTTCTGCTCGAGTTCGACGAGCGGTTTCTCAAAATCAAGTAGATGCTGGGACGATCGTGCCATGGTAGATCGCGTGTGTCGAATTGCGGATGTGAACGGAGCAGACGTTTCGCCTCCGCCTAAGATCCCGCTGCCGGGGAGCGCCGGAGGCCCGATTTACGGCTGCCGCCAGAGCAGCTTCAATGAGCGAAGGACGATGTCCCAATCTAATGATGCCGACTGATTTCTCACATAAAACCAGTAGGCGGCGCCAATTTCGTCACGTGCTACGTCTGTCATCTCCAGTGCATCCTCCACGACAAACACCCCTTCTTGCAGACTCCAATGCTCCGGCGGAATATAATCCGCATCCGGATCGTAGCCGACGAGGCTCCGATGCCCAAGAAGAACGCCCGGAAGTTTACGAGTGAACGCGGCCATCCGCCCGAGAGACGATTCCTTGCCTGCAAAATAACCCCCTCCTGCGATCAAAGGATGCAGAAGGATGCCGACCAGCGAAACGGCCATCTCAAATGCCCGCCGTGCAAGCGGGCTTCGAGGATGCACGAGCGTGTCCTCGGCCTCCAGTAGATTGACCATCGACAGGTCGTCGACTGAAGCTTTCCCGATGACGTGATCCCGGCCCTCGGCGAGAATGCGAAAATGGACGGGAAGATCTCGGAGCCGCTGTATCAAGCGAAAGATCGTACGGTTCGAAAGCGCGGCCGAGGCAAATACGACGTCGTCTATGCCGCGTAGGCGGACGATGTCGCGAAGCTGGGTTAGACGGCCGAGCGCCTGAACGCGCGCGCCGCCGCTGCGGCCGTTTCGTCCGGGTGGATCCTCCTCCGAATCCACGTATCCATCGAGCACAAACGGCGGACGAGGATGGCGGCCAAGCATCGTCTCCAGCCGATCGGCTTCGGGGAGCGGGCCGACAAGCAGGGCATGCCGCACACGTGAGCGCCGGCGTTCACGACGCAGGATCACGAGCCGTGTCAGGCTGGCTGCCGTGGCGCCCAACGGAAAGGTGAGCAGAATGACCACCCTGGAAAATGCGATGTTCTTAACGAAAAATGACGCGCTCGCGACCACGAGCAGGCCCACAAGCAGTCCTCCCCAGACGCTGCGGATGCGCCGTCGGCGGCCATACCCTCCGAGCATTCCGATTCCGGTGACCGCTCCTAGTGCGTAGGCCGGCGCGACGGCCGCGAAAAAGAGAGGCGAGAGCGGTACGTCGAGCAATGCAGCGTGCACGGCTGCAATGAGCACGGCGACGGCGTACACCGTGACGAAGTCGAGCAGCGGCCACGTCAGGCGCCGCGCGGCTCCGAACCCGACCGACAGGCCGGCTCGAACGAGAATGCCGCCGCGAAGAACCGCCGCGAACACGTTCGAATAACGGAGCTCAAAATGCTTTTGCGTGAACCGCAGCATCGCGCCGTAAAAGAGCCGCACATACCGCAGCTCGCCCCTTTTTGTGCTCTCTCCCTTGTAATGGATGATCTGCGTTTCCGGTGTGTAGTAAATCTTCCAACCCGACTGCTGAATACGATAGCACCAATCCAGATCCTCTCCATACATGAAGAAGTCTTCGTCGAGCAGGCCTGCGCCGCCCTGGTTGACGGAATGTGGATCTCCTGCGCGGCCAGTTTGGGAGGGGTACGAGAATGGCGGATCGGTAGGCTTCAGGTCGTGGCCCTCCGCATTTTCCAGCGCGCGACGCCGCGAATAGTACAGTGCGGCGTGTCGGACGAGCATGCAGGAACCGCTGAGCGCGTCCACCTCCGCCGGCTCGTCCTCCGGAAGGTAGGTCATATTGTAGCGGCCGAAGACTTTGCTGCGCGGAAAGGCCGAGGCGAGGCCGACCATCCGGTAGAATGCCACGTCCGGCGTCGGAAATGCCCTGCGACTTTCTCTGGCGAAGCCGCCGTCCGGGTGCAGGATCTTGCACCCTACCGCCCCTGCGTCGGGGTGCTCCCTCATGAAGTCGAGCAGCGTCGTGAACGTATCTTCCTGCACGATCGTATCCGGGTTCAACACGAGCAGAAAGCGTCCGCGAGCCCGGCGGATCGCCTGATTGTTCGCACGACTGAAGCCGAGGTTCTCGTCATTGACGATGAGGTGCACATCCGGAAATTCCGTTCGGACCATCGCAGCGCTGCCGTCGACGGAGTTATTGTCGACGACGAAAACCTCCATCTCCAGATCAGCTCCGGCACGGCAAACCGATCGCAACGCCTGTTCGAGGAATTCGCGAACATTGTAGTTGACGATGATGACGGAGAGGTCGAGCATGCCACGGTGGGATTCCGCGGCGGAAGCAGACGCCGGTCTGGATGCTGCTTTGGCCATGGTCGATAACTTACAAAATGCATCCTCGTCCCGCGAACGAGGCACTATGAACGCATCCTGTATGCAGTTGATTCAGGGCACCGGGTGAAGCGATCAGAGCCCCTACATATTCCGCGGATGACTCGTCGGAACGACGAGCCGTCCGTAGGCCGCGACGTCGGCGCCACTGTGCGGCTGGCCGGTCCGGTCGTCGCCGCTCAGCTGGCGCAGATGTCCATGGGGCTGACCGACGTCATCATGGTCGGGCGGCTGGGCGAGGAGGCGTTGGCCGGCGTCGCTCTCGGAAACGCCGTGTTCTTCTTTCTATCCATAGCAGGCATGGGCGTCATGATGGCCGTGGGGCCCATGGTGTCGCAGGCGCACGGTGCAGGCAGGAAAGAGCCGATCGAGCGAAGCGTGCGGCAAGGTTTCTGGCTCGGATTGATGCTGACGATCCCGTGTGTTCTCTTGCTGTGGAGCATGGGACCTATCTTGCGGGCCGCCGGACAGCCCGAACAGACGGTGGTCGGTGCCATGAGTTATCTCCACGCCATGAAGTGGGGATTCTTACCGTTCCTCTGGCTGATGGTGCTGCGCAGCTTTGTAGAAGGCATCTCGAGGCCATGGCCCGTCACGTTCATAACGGCATGCGGCGTCGGGGTCAACGTGGCTGCTAACTCCATCCTGATGTACGGAAAGCTGGGCTTTCCTGCCCTGGGCATTGCGGGCACGGGCTGGGCCAGTACGCTCGTATTCTGGTTTCTCGTGCTCGCGCTCCTCGCCTACGTTCGCATCGTGCCGACGCTGAGGGCCTATGATATCTTCAGCACGATAGGTCGACCGGATCCGCACTACTTCGGAGAGCTGTTCAGAATAGGATGGCCGATCGGCGTGGCACTGGGCATCGAATCGGGTCTTTTTACTTTTACCGCGCTGCTGATGGGTAGGATCGGTTCCACAGCGCTCGCCGCCCACCAGGTGGCGCTGCAGTGTGCCGCATTTACGTTCATGGTGCCGCTGGGTGTAGGGATGGCTGCCGCCGTGCGGGTGGGTCAGGCCGTAGGCCGGGAGGATTGGCGCGGCGTTCGGCGAGCGGGAGTCATCGGCGTCGTCCTCGCCGGGGGCTTCATGGTCCTGGCCGCGCTCTGTTTCTGGATTTTCCCGCGCTCGATTATCGGTCTTTTCGTCGACGTCTCGGAGGCCCGGAACGACGCCCTCGTTTCCCTCGCCGTGACGCTGCTCGGTATCGCGGCCGTATTTCAGGTGTTTGACGGGATCCAGGTCTCGGCGGCCGGTTCATTACGCGGACTCAAGGACACGCGGCGTCCGATGCTGATTGGGTTCGTGTCCTACTGGCTGGTGGGGCTGACGACCGGCTATGTGCTCGGTTTCGTCCTGAATTTTGGAGCTCCGGGCCTGTGGTGGGGTCTCGTATTGGGGCTCGCCACCGCATCTGTGCTTCTTTCGTGGCGATTTCATCGACTCACCAAGGCGCATCGACGACCGGAGAGCGCACATCCCACGCCGAGATGATTCGGCCGCTCCTCTCGGATCTTTGCAGGTGCGTCGTTTGAATTTAACCCGCATCAGTACCTAACATCCGACGCCGAAACCCCTGTGCAGGACGGCTGAGGCGCGCCAGGCCGGCACTTTGCACCTCGTTTGATCTGATTCGTAGGCTTTTGTCGGACGATTTATGGCAAGGGGGCCTTTTTATCCTAAATTCAACGGCGGTATTCTCGCCTGTATTTTGAGAAGCGTTAGTTTGCTGCGCTGATGGATATCCGTTACAAGTAGCCGAGCGTCTGAATGTCTCAGATCTTTCCGAAGAAGGCCAACGTCATGCCGCTGCTCTCGCTGGCCGGGGCGCTGGCCGGAGGCGTGGTCGTGATCTTCCTCATATGGTACTACTTCTCCCCGGAGTATACGGATGTCGGCTACGCGCCTGAACAACCGGTTCCCTACAGTCATCGCCTACATGTCGGCGAGTTGGGCATGGATTGCCGTTATTGCCACAGCAGCGTGGAGATGGCGGCCGAAGCCAATGTGCCTCCCACTGAAACGTGCATGAACTGCCACAACCAGATTCAAACGGAGTCGCTCAACTTAATGCCGGTGCGCGAGAGCTGGGCGACCGGCACGGCGATCGAATGGGTCAAAGTGCACCACCTGCCGGATTACGCGCATTTCAGCCACGCCATCCACGTAAACAACGGCGTCGGATGCGAGTCGTGCCACGGTCGCGTCGACAAGATGGAGGTGGTCGAACTGGTTGAGCCGCTATCGATGGGATGGTGCCTCGAATGTCACCGCCAGCCGGAGCTTTTTCTGCGGCCGGACGACGAGGTTACGACCATGGGCTTCGAGCAGCCGGCGGACTTCGTTCAGCGGAATCTCGAGCGAATCCGACACGAAGGCATTTTGCCGCCCACAGATTGTTCAGCATGTCATTATTAACGGTTCTGCGTTCTGCTTGCGTGATTACCAGCGCCCCGAGCGGCGAACGATGAACGATGAACGACGAACCTGACGAAGTCAATATGATCGAACTTCCCGTCGTAAACACGGACGCTGCGGACGAAGAGAAGCCTCGTGAACGCTATTGGAGAAGCGTGGCACAGCTTCAGGGCGACCCCGAGCTCGCGGCCATGATGGACGAGGAATTGATGCCGGGAGCCAATCAGCGCCCGGGTGGGGCTACCCGGCGTCAGTTCATGCAAATAATGGGGGCGTCCATGGCTATGGCAGGACTGGCCGCGTGCCGCCGCCCCATCGAAAAAACTCTTCCTTACACCCGGCAGCCGGAGGAGATCATCCTCGGCATCCCGCTTTATTTCGCTTCGGCGATGCCGCTTAGAGGCGTGCTCCGCCCTGTCCTCGTCGAAAGCCATGAGGGAAGGCCGACCAAGATCGAAGGAAATCCGGAGCATCCTATGAGCCGCGGCGCGACCGGGCTGTTCGAGCAGGCGTCAATCCTCAACCTGTACGATCCCGACCGTTCTCACCGCTTGATTCACGAACGCGCGGAGTTCGCGTGGCGGGATTTTGTGAACTTCGCCCAACGATTCGTCCTGGGAGCCGGCAATCAGCGGGTGGTCGTTCTGGCTGAGCCGACCTCTTCGCCGACCGTGCAGGCACTTCGGCGACAGTTCGAGAGCACGTTTCCTGATTCCCGATGGATCACTTACCGCCCGGAAGGCGATGATCAGGAGCGCCTCGGCCTGCAGCAGGCCGCCGGCCGGCCCGTACGGCCGCTCTATCGCTTCTCGAACGCCGAGGTGATCGTCAGTCTGGATGCAGATTTTCTGGGGCCGACCGAGACCAATTTCGTCTCGAATACCGCCGAGTTCGCCGATAGCCGTCGGATTACGTCGCCCGAGGATACCATAAGCCGGCTCTACGTTGCGGAGAGTACGTATTCGCTCACGGGTGGAATGGCGGATAACCGCATGCGGATTCGTGCGAGTGACGTCCCGGCGCTCGCCACGGCGCTCGCATCGGAGCTCGGGCTCGGTGGCCAGCCGCAGAGCGGCTATCGCGGCGATCCGTTCGTCGTTGCCGCCGCCCGCGATCTTCTTCGGGCGGGTTCCAGCGGCGTCGTGCTGGCAGGGGACGGACAGCCCGCGGAAGTCCATGCCCTGGCCGCTGCCATAAACGCGGGTCTCGGGGCGGTCGGCGACACGGTGGAGTATCTCGATCTCGAGGAAGAAGCGGAGGAACCTCTTGCCACCCGGTTACCGCAACTGGTGGAGGACATGCGCGCCGGGAATGTCGATGCGCTTCTGATGATCGGTGCCAATCCGGTCTACGATGCCCCTGCCGAGCTGAATTTTTCGGAGGCCCTTCGACACGTCGATCAGTCCATCCACGTGGGCTTCCATCTAGACGAGACGGCCCGCGCCAGCCGCTGGCACATCCCACGATCCCATTTTCTCGAGGCCTGGGGTGACGGCAGGGCCTACGACGGCACGCTTTCCGTTATTCAGCCTCTCATTGCGCCGCTCTACGACACGAAGTCGGAGATCGAAGTGCTGAACGCCTTCGTTACGGGCACCGATCTTTCCGGATACGATCTCGTGCGCGAGGAGTGGGGCCGATTCGTTTCCGGCAGTTTTCAGGGGCAATGGGAGCAAATCCTGCATGATGGCTTCCTGCCCGACAGCGGATATGCGACGACCTCCATCGGTTTGAGGACCGGCTATGCGGGTCGGCTGCAAGAAGTAAGCGAAGACGAGATCGAGCTAATCTTCCGCCTCGACCCCAGGGTGCTGGCTGGAGAGTACGCCAACAATGCCTGGCTCCAGGAGCTCCCCGATCCAACGACCAAGATCGTGTGGGACAACGTTGCGCTCATGAGCCCCTCGACGGCCGAGCGCCTGGAGGTGGGAGTGGAATACCATAAAGGCTACTACATCGTCGACGTTGTCGAGCTAAACCTGGGTGATCGCACCGTCGAGCTTCCGGTATGGATACAGCCCGGGCTCCCCGAAAATTCGATTCAGGTGACACTGGGATATGGTCGAGATATTGCAACGACACGTTCGAGACGGCAGGTACGGTTCTTCGACCTGGATACGTATACGGACGTCTATGCGGAAGGGGCGCTCGCCAACGGTGTCGGAAAGAATGTCGCTCCGGTTCGTTCGAGCCTGATGGAGCGCGTGGCGATTGGGGCCGGCGTGGCCAAGACCGGTCAATCCCATAAGATCGTCACGACACAGGAGCACGGCAGCATGGAGGGACGTCCGCTATTTCGCAAGGCGACGATCGACGAATATCGAAGCCGCCCCGAATTCGCGGAGTCCGAGGTGCCGGGGCTTCCGGGCGCCGAGGCGTGGCATGAGTTTCCGACGCTTTGGGAAGACGACCATCCGGCCGGCCAACCCGCGTACCAGGACAGCCGGTACCACGTCAATCAGTGGGGCATGGTCATCGACCTGAATACGTGCACGGGTTGCACCGCCTGCGTGGTTGCTTGCAATAGCGAGAACAACATCCAGATGGTCGGCAAGGACGAAGTCGGCCGGGGTCGTGAGATGCATTGGCTTCGCATAGACCGGTATTTCGTCAGCGATGAGAACAGCGTCGACGAGCCGCAGATGGTCGTGCAGCCGATTCCGTGCATGCACTGCGAGAACGCGCCCTGCGAATCGGTATGCCCGGTCGCCGCGACCATTCACTCCTCCGACGGCACGAATCAGATGATCTATAACCGTTGCATCGGAACGCGGTATTGCTCGAACAACTGCCCGTACAAGGTGCGACGGTACAATTTCTTCAATTGGTCGAAAACGATTCCGACCGCGGTTCAAATGGCTCAGAACCCGGACGTAACGGTTCGTTTCCGGGGCGTCATGGAGAAGTGCTCATACTGCGTACAGCGCATCCGCGGCAAGCAGCGGGAGGCCAATATCGAGGAGCGCGCGATCCAGGATGGTGAGGTTATGACGGCGTGCCAGCAAGTGTGTCCGGCCCGGGCGATCACGTTCGGTGACCTGAACGATTCGAACAGTAACGTTTCGCGCGAGAAGCGAAACAGCCGGCGCTACGAGATGCTCGCCGAGCTGAACGTGAAGCCGCGGACGAGCTATCTGGCCCGCATAACGAACCCGAATACGGAATTATCGGCATAGTCCCCGTCGGTAGGGGATAATTTAGGCTAGCGAATGGCTACAACAACTCACGACATCGCCGGCGACGGCCACGTTACCGATCCCCCGTTGGTGACGGGCAATCTTAGTTTTCATGAGATAACGGATCTCGTCGCGCAGCACGCGGAGAAGAAGCCGCCCAGGCTCTGGTATGTGGCATTCGCCGTCGCGAATCTGATGCTGCTGAATCTCCTGGTGATGATCGCCTACCAGGTGTGGAACGGTGTGGGTGTGTGGGGGAACAACGTCCCTGTAGGATGGGGCTGGCCGATCGTCGATTTCGTGTTCTGGGTCGGTATCGGCCATGCCGGGACACTGATCTCCGCCATCCTCTTCCTGTTCCGGCAGCGTTGGCGCACCTCAATCAACCGTGCCGCGGAAGCGATGACGCTTTTCGCCGTCATGTGTGCGCTGCTGTTTCCCACCATCCACGTCGGGCGCATCTGGGTGATTTATTGGACGCTGCCGATTCCCAACCAGATGGAAATGTGGCCGCAGTTCAAGAGTCCTTTGCTCTGGGACGTGTTCGCCGTGTCGTCGTATTTCATCGTGTCGCTGCTCTTCTGGTACGTCGGTCTCGTCCCGGACCTGGCCACGCTGCGCGACCGCGCCAAGTCCTTGTGGCGGCAGCGCGTGCTGGGCTTTTTCGCCCTCGGCTGGACGGGCGCCAATCGGCACTGGCGCAATTACGAGAAGTCGTATCTGCTTCTGGCCGGCCTGGCCACGCCGCTGGTGCTTTCGGTGCACTCGGTCGTGTCGTTCGACTTTGCCGTTTCCGTGGTCCCGGGGTGGCACACGACCATCTTCCCCCCGTACTTCGTCGCCGGCGCCATTTTCTCGGGGTTTGCGATGGTGGTGACGCTCCTCGTTATTGCGCGTAAGGTCTACGGCATCGAGGATCTGATCACGCTCAATCATCTGGAAAAGATGAACATCGTCATCCTGCTGACCGGTTCAATGGTGGGATTCGCCTACATCACCGAGTTTTTCATGGCCTGGTACTCGCAGGTAGAGTACGAACAGTACGCCTTCATCAACCGGGCCACCGGGCCGTACGCGTGGGCCTACTGGATCATGATGTCCTGCAACCTCATCGCTCCGCAGGTCTTCTGGTTCAAGCGGCTCCGGCGCAACATTCCGTTGATGTTCATCATTTCGATTTTCGTCAATATCGGCATGTGGTTCGAGCGTTTCGTGATTACCGTCACGTCGCTGCATCGCGATTATTTACCGTCCAGCTGGGGTTATTTCACGCCGACGTGGGTCGACGTGTTGACGCTCGTCGGATCCTTCGGGCTTTTTTTCACGCTCTTCTTGCTGTTCCTCCGGTTCGTTCCGATGGTCGCAATCGCCGAAGTGAAGGGCGTGATTCCGGAAGCCGATCCGCATTACTACGGGGAGCACGATC
This sequence comes from uncultured Rhodothermales bacterium, assembly GCA_964487555.1. Classification (GTDB taxonomy): domain Bacteria; phylum Bacteroidota; class Rhodothermia; order Rhodothermales; family VXPQ01; genus CAZART01. Next base: position 23,392 of record CAZART010000015.1, on the reverse strand, counting down.
AAGAGCACGACGTGCCGTACGTGCAGCCCGCCCAGGAGACCGATACGGACAAGCCCAGGCGCTCGTAACGAAGAGCATCATGCAATGAAAGCTTTTTTGAAAGACGTAAAGGCGACGATGGGGATCTACGAGAGCGAACCTGTTTACGGGGTGCTCGCGGAGTTCTCCCATCCGGGCGCACTCGTCCATGCGGCCGAGGCGACGCGGAAGGCCGGCTATCGGCATTTCGACACGCACTCGCCGTTTCCGATTCACGGAATGGACAAGGCGATGGGCCTTGGCAATTCCAAGGTCGGATTCTTCACGCTCGGCGGCGGTGTCACCGGGTTCGCGCTTGCATATTGGCTCCAGTGGTGGACGGGCGCCGTCGACTATCCGCTGAACATCAGCGGCAAGCCGTTCTTCGCTGTCGAGCCGTCGATCCCCATTATTTTCGAGCTCACGGTGCTGTTTTCAGCCTTCGGCGCCGTCTTCGGAATGCTGGCGCTCAATGGTCTGCCGCGACCGCATAACCCCCTGTTTTTCTCGCGCAATTTTGAGCGTGCTTCCGACGACGCTTTCTTCCTTCACATTGCGGCCAGCGACAGGAAATTCGATGAAGACGGCACGTTCGCCTTCCTGGAGGGACTCGGCGGCTACAACATTGAACTGATCACGGAATCATACGATTAATCCGTTCATCGCTCTGCGCTCGTTGTCAATGACGAAAGCAGCGTCAATGACGAACGCAGAACGAAGGACGATGAACGCCTCCGCATGAACAAAGCGACAGCGACCCTATTAATGGCAGCCCTGGTCCTGGTCTCGTGCCGTGGGACGAAGTCCGGGGATCCGCCCATCCACCTGAATCTAAATATGGATTATCAGGAGCGGTTCGATCCGCAGGAGGCAAATCCCTTCTTCGCGGACAATCGTTCGATGCGGCCGCTCGTGCCGGGAACGGTTGCCCGGGGCATGCTGCGCGATGACGTGGTCTTCTACGAAGGCCGGACACGAGCCGGTGGTTTCGTCGATCGTATGCCGGTTCCGACGACCCGCGAGCTGCTCGCCCGCGGCCAGGAACGCTACAACATCTACTGCACGGTGTGTCACGGCGAAGTAGGCGACGGGGAGGGCATCGTTACGGCCGGCGGGTACGGATATACACCGGCGCCGTCCTACCACACCGAGCGCCTTCGGGGGGAGACGGACGGCTATATGTACGACGTGATTGCGAACGGCGTGCGAACGATGCCGCCTTACGGCCATCAAGTGCCGCCGGCGGATCGGTGGGCTATCGTCGCCTACATTCGCGCGCTGCAGCGGAGCCAGTATGCTAATCCGGACGACGTGCCGGCGAATCTGCGGGCAGACGTTGCGCGAGAAGCGGCCCGGGGAGGAGGAGTGGACGGTGCCGAGTCTGAAGACGCCCCAGCCGGAGATTCCGAGCCCGGCGGCGCGGTCGACCAGGCGGACGAAGAAAACGAAACGCCTGGTCCGGAGGGCGACAACGCGGCAACGGGAGGGAACGAATAGATGGCCACGATCCAAAAGAACAGCTTCGGAAAGCGACTCCTCGATCCGTTTCAGGAGACCGCAGCCGGCGCGCCGGACGCATTTCGTCCGAGAGGCGACTGGCGCATCTGGGGCGTACCGCTGCTCGTCGGCGTCGTGGGGCTCGTGATTAGCGCCGTCGGCTGGGCGACCGATGCCCACCAGTTCTACTTCTCGTATCTCATCGGTTGGTCGTTTTGCCTGACGCTGGCTTTGGGAGCGCTCTACTTTGTGCTCATTCAACACCTCACAAAGGCACAATGGAGCGTGGTCGTTCGGCGTATCGCCGAATCCCTACTCTGGACATTTCCGCTTCTCGCCGTCCTCAGCATCCCCATTCTCTTCGGCCTTCATGATCTCTATCACTGGACGCACGCAGACGTCGTCGCACAGGACGACATCCTCGCCGGGAAAAGCGCCTATCTGAACGTTCCGTTCTTCATTGCGAGGCTCGTACTCTACTTCCTGTTATGGAGCATCATCGGATACAAGCTCTATCGCCTGTCTCTCGATCAGGACATGCGTCTCGATCCCACGATTCCGGCGCGGCAGCGAAGAGTCAGTGCATGGGGTCTCGCGGTGACGGCCGTAACTACTGCGTTCGCAAGCTACGACCTGCTGATGTCCCTCGATCCTCACTGGTTCTCGACGATCTTCGGTGTGTACATCTTCGCGGGCGCGTTCATGTCTATCCATGCCGTCGTCGCTCTCGTGGCCATCGTCATGCAGCGCACTTCGAGGCCGTTCCGCTATGCCGTCACCGCGGAGCACTATCAGGATCTCGGAAAAATGATGTTCGGTTTCGTCGTCTTCTGGGCCTACATCGCCTTCAGCCAGTACATGCTCATCTGGTACGGCAATATCCCGGAAGAGACGATCTGGTACCGTCATCGGCTTGAGCACGGCTGGGAAGTGCATAGCGCCATCCTGCTGATCTTTCATTTCATCCTCCCGTTCCTCTTGCTGCTGCCTCGCTTCGTGAAGCGCCGCAAGGCTACCATGGTTGCGATGGCCGTCTGGCTGCTGGCGATGCAGTGGTTCGACCTGCACTGGCTTGCTATGCCGGTTCTTCATCCCGACAACGCGGGCATCCATTTTCTGGACGTCGTCTGCTGGCTTGGGCTCTTGGGCGTGTTTACGGCGAGCTTCCTGTACCGCCTGGCGCGTCACAGTCTCGTCCCGCTGAATTCGCCGTATCTCGCGAAGTCCCTCCGGTTTGAAAATACCTGAACGGACCGGCTCGCTGCCTTCATCATCGAGACGGGTTCCGTGGCGGCCGTTTTCATTCGAGCTTCATTGCGGGCGTTGATCCGATGAGACCGCATCGCGTTCGCAAACCTGCATGACTAGGTCCGGTATGGCTGATTCCGACAAACATCCAACGGAGCATTCCAGGGTACCCGTGCTTGTAACACCTCGAGAGGAGGCGGTAGTCGACGGTAGACGCGTTACGTTCACCTGGAAGCCGGTGGATGGAGCAAGATCCTATACCGTCCAGGTTTCCGCCGAGCCTACGTTCAAGGAGATCGTCCACGAGGAACAGGCCGGCAGCCACACCAGCATTGAAGTGAAGAATGCTTTCCCTACCGACGAGGCGACGTACTTCTGGCGCGTGCTGTCACGCGACAAGGATGGGAGGATTCACGGCGGAGACAATATTGAAAGCTTCATCAGCGGCACGTCCACCGACGTGGCGAAAGGCGTCAAGTCGCCGGACCATTCGGAAGATTTGGGTCCGGTTGGTGAGCTCGCTCGAGCGGCACGCGCCGAAGCAGGGCGAGAGATTACTCAGGATCCAAAGTATATATCGGAGGAAATCAAGCTCGGCGTCGAGCACGAGGGAATCGAGTCCGGCCAGATCATCGGGCTCGCGCTCGCTACGGCTGTGGCGCTGGTACTCAGCATTTTCGCGCTCATCCAGTACTTCGACATCACGGCAGACACGGTCCGGTACGAGTCGGCCGGTCTGAGCGGATATCCTGAGCTGCGAGAGAGCCGCTTCGAAGCGATAAGAAAGCTCTCCCAATACGGCGTCGTAGAGGGTGAAGCCAATCGCTATCGAATTCCCATCGACCATGCCATGGAGATCATGGCTAATGAAGCGTATCAGGCCGCCGACCGGTCTTACTCCGATGAACTTGACCTTATGCCGCGAAAACAGCATGAAGGGCCGTGAGGGGAAAAGGCATGAATGAACGATCCGGTTTCGCGAGATGGGTTTTGGATTCGCTTTCGGCGCGAGGCCGCGATTCCGTACGCGGGACTCGGTGTTCTGGCTACGCGCTGCTCGGTGTTCTCGTCGCTGTACTCGCGTGTTTGCCGCCGTCCGCCGCCGGCCAACGTACCGGTGAGATGCCGGACGAGTTAGTCGGCGTCGGAGTGGATGAAAAGCTGGGCGAAACGCTTCCTTCAGACCTTGTCTTTTGGGACGAGGAAGGCGAGGAGGTCGACTTCGGCAGTTTTTTCGATGGCGAGCGACCCGTGCTGCTAAACCTCGTTTATCACGACTGCCCGATGCTCTGCGGTCTGGTCGTGCAGGGACTGGCGAAGGCTCTCGCCCAGATGGCGTGGGTGCCCGGCCGCGAATTCGACGTGCTTACCATTAGCTTCAATGCCGCGGAAGGGCCGGAGTTGGCTTCGGCGGCGAAAGAGCATGCCCTCCACATGCTCGGCAGGCCTGAGGCCGCCGGGGGATGGCGTTTTTTGACCGGGCCGCAGGCCTCAATAGACAGGCTGACGAAGGCCGTTGGATTTCAGTACCGGTGGGTCGAAGATCAGCAAGAGTTTGCGCATCCGTCCGTCCTCATGTTTCTCAGCGGCCGACGCATGCTGGCGAGGTATATCTATGGCATTGACTACGAACCGAGGGACGTTCGGACGGCGCTCGTTGAGGCCTCTAACGGCACCATCGGTTCTACGATCGACCGGGTCATTCTATACTGTTTTCAATACGATTCCGACAAGAACTCCTACGTACCGCACGCCCTCAATTTGATGAAGTTGGGCGGTCTGCTGACCATGATCGCGCTCGGTTCGATGCTCTTTGTCTTTTGGAGGCGCGAATCGCGCCGCACCGGAGATGCAGCCATGGCCTGATAGCGGATATCGGTTCATGTGCCTGAGACCACCAACGATTAGAGTCAAACACATCTAGATATGAACGACGGTGGATCGCTGTGGCTGCCGGAAGCCCTCTCGACGCTGGCGCCCGAGATCGACAGCCTCTTTTATTTTGTCACGTGGGCGAGTGCCATTCTATTTTTTGGCGTGGTCGGCGCCATCGTATATCTGGCGTACCGATACCGGCGGCGCAGCGAAGAGCACATCCCGGCTCCCGTCAAGCCCAGCAAGTTTATCGAAGCCTCGTGGATCGTCCTCCCCACCATCCTCGTGCTCATCGTCTTCATTTGGGGCTTTAAGGTGTTCATCAGGCAGGGCGTGGCGCCGCCTGACTCCTACGAGATCCGGGTAACCGGCTCGAGCTGGAAGTGGGATTTCGAATATCCGAATGGAACGATGTCTACGGGGGAGCTTCATGTCCCGGTGAACCGACCGGTCCGGCTGCTCATGAGCAGCACGGACGTCCTCCACAGCTTCTTCATCCCCGTCTTTCGCGTCAAGCAGGACGTGCTGCCCGATCGCTACTCAGCGGTATGGTTCGAGGCCACTAAAACGGGCGAGTACGACATCTTCTGCACCGAATATTGCGGCGCCGGACACTCGGTCATGCTCGCCAAGGTCGTCGTCGAATCGCAATCCGATTTTAACGACTGGATCGAGACCGCCGGTGTCGACGAGGACATGCCGCTTCCCGAATATGGCGAACTGCTGTACATACAGCAGACTTGTGTAGCCTGCCATAGCATCGACGGAAGCACCGGCATAGGGCCGACATTACAAGGTTTGTACGGCTCGACGGAGGAGCTTACGGACGGATCGACCGTGAACGTCGATGATAATTATCTTCGCGAATCGATTCTCGACCCGGGGGCGCAGATCGTGGCCGGCTATCAGAACGTCATGCCGGCCTTTGGTAGCTTGGATGAGCGCCAGGTAAATGCCCTCATTGAGTTCATAAAGGAGCAGTCTCCTCAGCAATAGATGTAATACGGGCCTTTACGGCCCATTTTTTCCATCACTAGAAATTATGCCGACAGGACATACACAGCACGTCGAGACGGCCGCCCACGAGGGCGACGGAGAGCACGGCGACTACATCACCCATGAGAAAGGCGTGTGGTCGTGGCTTTACACGCTCGACCACAAGCGTATCGCCCTGCTCTATGCGGTGACCCTGGCACTCGCCTTCCTCGTCGGCGGCATCTTCGCGCTGCTCGTAAGGCTGGAGCTGCTCACGCCCGGCGTCACCATCGTCGACGCGGAAACCTACAATCAGTTCTTCTCGCTGCACGGGATCATCATGGTGTTCGGTTTTCTCGTGCCGTCTATTCCGGCCCTCTTCGGCAACTTCGTCCTGCCGCTCCACCTCGGAGCTAAGGACGTCGCGTTTCCGCGGCTTAACCTGGCGAGCTATTACCTGTACCTCACGGGCGTCATCCTGATCGTTGCCGCCATGTTCTTCGGGAATGTGGATACGGGATGGACGTTCTACACGCCGTACTCGAAGACGGTGGGCGATTCGTTGCTCTTCCTGACGATCGCGGTGTTCATCGCCGGGTTCGGCAACATCTTCACGGGGATAAACTTCATCGTCACGATCCACAAGATGCGCGCCCCCGGGCTGACGTGGAACCGGCTGCCGCTGTTTGTCTGGGGCATATATGCGACGAGCATCGTGCAGGTACTGGCGACGCCGGTGCTCGGCATCACGGTGCTTCTACTTTTTCTCGAAAACGTGCTGCGAATCGGAATCTTCGATCCCGCGCTCGGCGGCGACCCGGTCCTGTTTCAACACTTCTTCTGGTTCTACTCGCATCCGGCCGTCTACATCATGATTCTGCCGGCGTTCGGCGTGATCTCCGAACTGATCGCGGTCTTCTCCCGTCAGCGAATCTACGGATACACTGCCATCGCGCTGTCGTCGGTGGCAATTGCGATGCTCGGATTTCTCGTCTGGGGCCATCATATGTTCGTCTCAGGCCAGTCAGCCATTTCGTCGGTGATGTTTTCGCTGATCACGTACTTGATCGGCATCCCGTCCGGCATCAAGGTTTTCAACTGGATCGCGACCATGTATAAAGGATCGATTTGGTTCAAAACGCCGATGTTGTACGCCTTGTCGTTCCTATTTCTCTTCACGATAGGGGGCGTGACGGGTATCATGGTCGGCGTGTTGGCGGTGGATGTCCATCTTCACGATACGTATTACGTCGTGGCTCACTTCCATTACGTGATGATGGGCGGAACGGTGATAGCGGCACTGGGCGCGCTGCACTACTGGTGGCCCAAGATGACGGGGCGGATGTACAGCGAACGGCCCGCGCGCATCGCCGCCGTCATGATCTTTCTCGGATTCAATCTGACCTTCTTCCCGCAGCTCATTATGGGCGCGAAGGGAATGCCGCGCCGCTACGCCGACTATCTGCCGGAGTTCACAATCTGGCATCAGTTGTCCACCTATGGATCCTGGCTGCTCGGTCTCGGTCTCGTGATCGTGGCCGTATACATGATTCACTCGCTATTTAGAGGCAAGATGGCCACGGCGAACCCCTGGGGCGCTGCCACACTCGAGTGGACGCATACCGGCCGGCGTCCGGATCCGCACAACTTTCATCATACTCCGCTCGTCACGCGCGGTCCGTATGACTATTACCTGGCAGATGAGGTCTTCGGCGGCGGCGACGGTTCCTCCGGCGAACCGCCCATGAAGCAATCTACGGCTACGAAGGATCGTTGAGGATGAAAACGTAATGCCCGCGGCGCGTAATCTCGGCGCGACAACAATAACCTGAACATTATGGCTTCTTCTACCTCGACGTCGGCTGCAGCGCACGAGCCGCAGGCTGAGGCACATCCTCCCCATCTCAAGCACTACTTCGTCTCGTCCGAGCAGCAGTTCGACGCCGCGAAGCTGGGGATGTGGCTCTTCCTGGTCACGGAAATCCTGCTGTTCAGCGGCATGTTCGTCGCGTACGCGGTGTTCCGCGTCTGGTATCCCGAGGTCTTCGTAGAGGCAAGCACCGAGCTCAATCCGCTCCTCGGCGGCCTAAATACGGTTGTCCTGCTCGCATCGTCGCTGACCGTCGCGCTCTCGATTCGTGCTGCTCAGACGGACGATCAGATAGCGCTCATTCGCAATTTAATTTTGACGGTGCTGCTGGCAGGCGTGTTCATGGTGGTGAAGTACTTCGAATACACGCACAAATTCCATCTCGGCATCTTCCCGGGCGGTTTTTTTAGCTACGAGGAGATGACTTCACCGCACGTGCCGATCTTCTTCAGCATCTATTTCGTGATGACCGGCATCCATGGTGTGCACGTGCTGGTAGGTATGGGATTGCTTTCGTGGCTGGCTATTCGCGCCAGGAAAGGGCACTTCACCAGTGAGTATTACACGCCCGTGGAGCTTTCAGGGCTTTACTGGCACCTCGTCGACATCATCTGGATTTTCCTCTTTCCGCTGCTTTATCTGATTTAGCAGGCGGAATCCGTCTCGCGATGAAGCCATCGTCGAGCGGCCAACCTTGAATCTTGAAACCGATGAGTTCTCAGCACGGCCATCACGTCATTCCGAAGAAAGTTCTCTATTCGGTTTTCGGCGCTCTGGTGTTCCTCACCATCCTGACGGCCATTACGGCGGAATACGTCGACCTCGGGGCGTTTAACGTGCCCCTGGCGCTCGCGATTGCCGGCTCGAAGGCGGCCCTTGTAGTTACGTTCTTCATGGCGCTCAAGTATGATAACAAGGTCAACACCCTCGTCTTCATGTTCGGCGCCGTCTTCGTTGTCGTATTCCTCACCTTTACTCTGTTCGATACGGCGTTTCGCGGCGATCTTGGCAACGTGGGTTCTGAGACGATTTCAGATACCGAACACCGCGAGTCGATGATGCGGGAACGCGAGGCGAATCTGGAGTCTCGGGAGACCACGGTCGACGCTGAGAATGCCGAGGATTCGTCCTCAGACGATCCGTCTGATGCCGAGGGTGCAGGCGCGGCGGCCGACACTGCGGCGGCGGACACGTCCGAGATAGGAGTTGAGGAGGCCGACCGAGCCTCGGATTCCACGGAGCCTTAGGCCCGGCGGTGACGAACTTGTATTAAGTCGGCGCTCTTCGAACGGAGTACCGTTCGCGGCGTCAGGATGCGGAACTGACCTTCCGGCTCGCAGATTAACTTTATTATAGATGGCTACGGAAGCAGTACCGGCGTAAACCGTGTGGGCCGCCGGTGCTTGGAATCGATGCAGGTAGGTATGTTGTGAAGGCGGACAGATAACACGGAACGGTTGTGCACGTCACGTCGCTCATCTTTCTCCTGGTGGCGGTGCCCGTCGCATTTTGCATGCTGACGTGGGTGGTCGCCACAATCTATCGTCTCTACTTCCCCGAGACATCTATAGGAAGCGCACCCGCTCGTATCGTCCGTCTCCCGCCGCGATTGAGGCCGACTAACATGGCCGAAGCCGTCGGGGTTCGAGAGATAAAAGAAAATCAGCGGCGCCAGTTCGGCAGCTCAGTCGCGCGTTATTCGTATGCGAACGGCTTCTCGAACGGTGTACCGAATGATTGGGTTGACGACGTGTGGCGCCGGCGCAATTAGAGCTCGGTTCGCGGGAACTGCTCTATTCTTCGCCTCCGCGTTTGCGGCATAGAACTTGTTTTTCCTCATCACAGCGATTCGCTGAGCGGACCCTGCGGCATATGTGTCCGTCGAAAAGCACGGGTTGGCGGCCTGGAACAGGCCCATCCGCGTGCGCCGAGCGACGATCGCGACGTTCACGATGGAAAGAAATTATTTCCGCCTCGCGCCATGCTTTTCCCCAATCGTCCGTCCCACAGGTCCTGGAAGCCCACCGCGCTCGTTATCGACAAAGACGCAGACACCCACCGTTCGATCCATGTGATGCTCGGTAAAGAGTACGATGTCCATCATGCCTATTTTCCCCGTCTGGCGATCTCTCTTCTTGAAAAAACAAGATTCAACGTTGTGTTCACGTCCCTGGATATGACCAGTGCGGACGAGACGCATGATATCCACCGCACGATTCAGTCCATCTCGAAAGATAAAGGTATCCCGTTGATCGCTCTCGCCGACTGCCGAACTGGGTCGACCGACGCGGACCGGTGCAGCAGCAAGTCTCTCGAAGGCGAGCGGCTCCTCGCTGCCCTGCGCACGGCCCTGGCTGCCGCCACGAATGTCTCCGAGGACGAAAAGGAATAGAACGGTCCCTCGTCGCTCGTTCCGATTCTTACGCCTTCACTTCACGTCGCCTGGGGTATTCGCTGCGCGCCTACGTCGATCGGCTAAGGCCGATCCCGTCTCCTCCTCTCTGGTCCGCTTCCCCTTACACCCTGTGCTCTTCAATCGCCCGGTGAGGCCTACTCGTGTCGGGCTTCGTCGTGCTTACGCGCGTCAGAGCCCGTGAGCCTCGTTTCGCGTGCGTGTCTCCACGCTATTTTTCCCGACCCGCAGAGAAACTTCCCTTTGCACTCTCGCGCCACGTTCGTTATTCTTTACGCGAAATTTGCCCGGTCTATAACGGAGTTCATATCCCGCTAATGGTGTAGAGAGCGCAATTTTGTAGGCCGCAAGTATTGGGTCGAGGATCATGGCGTAAAGACCTCATTGGTGCCATCTGTCTCCAGGCAGGACGTGTATGATTATCCCCATCTCCAGGATGTCCCGCAGGGCATTCCCGTTTGTCTTAGTCACACTCGCTGCTCTTTTTGCCGGCTGGCACCTGTTCGCGGACGTGCCCGATGCGCTCGCCGGAGCACTGCAGCAGGCGGACGCAGACACTGAGTACCGCACGTTCCCTGTCGTGGGGAGCCGGACGGCCGTATGGGTGATCGCGCAGCTGCACCTCATGTTTGCCGCTTTCGTGCTTGCGGTGCCGATGTTCGCGATCATCATCGAATACATCGGCTATAGGAACGGCGACGAGCGGTACGACCAGCTCGCGTACGAATTCACCCGCCTTCTCTCGGTCTCTTTCTCCTTCACCGCGACGCTGGGCGCTCTGCTCACGTTTTTCCTTTTCATTCTCTACCCGAAGGTGATGGAGTATCTCATCTCCATCTTCGACTGGACCTTCATGTTGTACGCCGGCATCTTCTTTCTGGAGGCCGCCTTTCTCTACAGCTACTATTACGGGTGGGGCAAAGTTAATAAGGTCGTCCACCTGCTCCTCGGCCTGGGGCTGAACGTCGTCGGCATCGTCATCATCTTCATCGCGGATGCGTGGCTGACGTTCATGAATTCGCCGAACGGCATCGATGCCACCGGCAACCTGGTCAACACGTGGGAGGCGATCAACAACTTCACCTGGATGCCCATTAACATCCACCGCCTCATCGCCAACATCTGCTTCGGCGGCTCGATCGCTGCCGCCTACGGAGCCTTTAAATTCCTGGGCGCCCGTACGCCGGAGGAGCGGGCCCACTACGATTGGATGGGCTACATCGGGAATTTCATCGCCATCGCCGCGCTGCTCCCATTGCCGTTCGCGGGATACTATCTCGGACGCGAGATCTACGCCTACTCGCAAAGCCTCGGCATCGCCCTCATGGGAGGCACGTTTTCGTGGCTCTTCATTATTCAGGCCGTGCTCATCGGTAATCTGTTTCTGGCCGCCAACTACTATCTCTGGCTGAGCATGGAGCGGATTCACGGGGCGGAACGATACCGGAAGTTCATCAAGTACCTGCTCGGAGCGATCACCGTCTGCTTTATCGTTTGGGCGACGCCGCACTCCCTCGTCGCGAGTGTCGAGGAAGCCCGCGCCATGGGCGGGGCCCATCACCCCGTACTCGGCGTCCTCGGGGTGATGTCGGCCAAGAATACCGCCGTTAATATCCTCATTCTCACCACGTATCTGAGCTTTCTCTTCTATCGCAGAGCCAACAAAGAAGCGACCGTCTCCTGGGCCAGGACGGGCAAGATCATCCAGTTCGGCATTTTCGCCGTTGTCGTGGCGATCGTGGTCTTTCTCGGCATCTACGGATACTTTGTGGAAGCGGCCGTACGCATCGGATTGTCCGTGCCGCAGGTGCTATCCGTACTCTTCGCGATGATCTCCATCACGTTCATCGATGTCTTCATGTTCAAGAATGCGAAAATTCTCGGACCGATTGCGTGGGGCGAGATTCCGGCCCGGGCGCAGTACACGCTGTTCTTCATCGCCATCACATTCGCATGGACGATGGGCCTGATGGGTTACGTCCGCTCGGGCATCCGCCAGCACTGGCACGTCTACGGTGTAATGCGAGACACCTCGCCGGATGCGTTTACACCGACCCTCGGATATGCGGCGAACATCATCTCCGTAACGGTCCTCATCTTCTTTGCCTTCATCGCGCTCGTGTTTTATCTGTCGAGTCTGGCGGGCGCGAAGCACGAGCCGGCAAAGAAGGAGGTGGCGGCGTGAGTAACGAGAATGGAAGATCGATGATCGAGGATCGTGCACAAGACCGAGCATTGGCGATGTGCGGACGGTTTGCGATGCCCGATCCTCGGTTCTCGTCCAATCGGGTGTCGGAATGAATGCACTTAAGATCTTTCTATTTACCATCCTCGTGGCTGCGTTCTACAGCTATGTCGGACAAATGGTACCGCAGAAGGAAACGCATCCGCCTGAGGAAACCGAAATCGGCGAGGATATGACCACGGAGGACCTGGCTGCCGCCGGCCAGGAGATCGTCTCGGGCAAAGGAACGTGTCTCGGCTGCCACACGATGTCCGGAGAGACGGGCGGCCGGTTCCCGGATCTTGCGAACGTGGGAGCTATCGCCGGCCAACGACGAGAGGGCATGTCGGACGTCGAATACCTGGCGGAATCGCTCTACGAACCCAATGTCTTCATCGTCGACGGATTTCTCCCCGGTATGCCGGAAGCACACGTACCGCCCATCGATCTTTCCGACCAGGAGATTCTCGCCGTCATTGCCTACCTGCAGAGCCTCGGTGGAACGCCGACGGTCACGCTCGACACCGAGCTGGAGTGGCAGTCTGAGGAAAACTCAGGCACCTCCGGAACCGGTGCCACCGGAGGCAACGAATCACCGGGCGGCTCGCAGGCCGGCGGAGCGGAAATGGCGGGAGCCGATATGTCCGGAGAGGAGATTTTCCAGACCTACTTGTGCGGGACATGTCACAGCCTCACGGAGCCGACGCCGATGGTCGGCCCAAGTCTCGTCGACGTCGGCAGCCGGCTGACGAAATCCGACATCTACGAGGCCATCATGGAGCCGGACGCCACAATATCCGAGGGTTACGCGCCCGGCGTCATGTCCGCTCAGCTGAATGCTACGGGTTTCTACGGCAAGATCTCATCGCAGCAGCTCAAAACGCTCGTCGATTTCCTGGCGTCGAAGGAGGGCGGCTCATGATGATTTCAGGTGATGTCGGGACGCCCATTCTCGAGGTGGGATCATGAACGTATTGGTCATTGTCGGTGTCTTGCTCGCATTCGTGGCCCTCCGGTTCGTGCCGCGTACGAACATACTGGTATGGCTGGCCGCATGGTGGGTCGGCATCTTCGTGATTCTGAGGTGGGGTATCGATCCCCCGCTGCCGACTTCCATCCTCAACATGTTCATGGCGATCGTCACGCTCGCCCTGCTCGCCTACATGTCGGCGGATTCCGGCCATTTCGAGGCCGTACGTGGCAGATTCGTCCGCTTTATGACGGAGGAACGCTATAGGATTCCGCTCTTGATTGTCGTACTGCTGCTTCCATGCCTGGTCGCCCTGAAGGTGTATGTGGATGTTACCAAAACGCCGACGCCGCCGCTAGCCGCGCGGACTATCCACCCGGAGCCTCCGGCGACCATCGACTTCAATGGCAAGACGATCGATCTCGCGCGCGACGACAACCCGCATCGGATGCTCGAAACGCAGAATACCGAGCTCTTCGAGGGGCATGTCGCCAACGGGCGGCGCATCTACTACGAAAACTGCGTCTTCTGTCATGGCGACGACATGGCGGGCGAGGGCATCTTCGCGCATGGGTTTGACCCCATTCCCGCCAATTTCAAAGATGCTACAACCATAGCGATGCTGCAGGAAGGTTATCTCTTCTGGCGAATCGCGAAAGGCGGTCCCGGCCTTCCGAGTGAGTCTACGCCGTGGTCTTCCGCCATGCCGGCCTGGGAGGAATTCCTTACCGAGGACGAGATCTGGGACGTCATCATGTTCCTGTATGCTTACACCGGGCACCGCCCGCGCGCCAGAGAAAGTATGGAGGGCCACTGATAGATCATGCGGATTTTCTCTCTACTCATCATCGGCCTCGTTCCGGTTGCCGCAACAGCCCAAACGGAGCCGAATCTCGGAACGGACGAGCAGCGCGAGGCCGGGCGCGTGCTCTACCTGGAGAAGTGTGCGCAGTGCCACGGCGACGAAGGACGCGGCGACGGCATCGCCGAGGACTACTTTCGCCCGAAGCCCCGCGACTTCACGGCCGGCATCTATAAAGTGCGAACGACGCCGAGCGGCGAGCTGCCGACGGATGACGACCTGAAACGCGTGATACGAGAGGGAATGCCTTACACCGGCATGCCCGCATGGCCGAGCCTGTCCGGTAGGGAGATCGAGAACCTCGTGTATTTCATCAAGACCTTTAACGACGACTTCTCCGGCCCGTATGGCGTACCGGATGTCGTGGAAATCCCCGACCCCCCAAGCTCCAGCGAGGAGACGATCGCCCGAGGGCGAGATGTGTATCTGGAGAATCAATGTTTCGACTGCCACGGTCAGCAAGGGCGGGGGGACGGCCCGTCGGCACCGACATTGGAGGATCAGTGGGACAACCATATTCACGCCGCAGACCTGACGAAGAGATGGACATTTATCGGCGGACCGACCCGCCGAGACATCTACCGGACGTTTACGACCGGGCTCGACGGATCCCCGATGCCGTCGTATACTATCGATCCCATCGAAGACCGGTGGGCGCTGGTGGATTATGTGTACTCCCTTTCCAGAGATGAACCCGATTACGGCACCGTCGTCTGGGCGTCGCCCGTCGAGGGACCGATCGATCTTGCGATGAGCGACTCGATCTTCCGCGCGGGAAGAGGTACGCTCTATCCGGTGGTAGGCCAGGTGATCGAGCCCGGCCGTGCCTACATGCCGGGCGTGGACGCCGTCGAGGTCAGGGCCGTCTATACCGCGGATGAGATCGCCTTTCAGTTGACCTGGCATGACATGCGGGCGGAAATCGGCGCCGGGCGCAGCAACAGTCCGTCGATGGAGGCGCCGGACACGGCAGACGTCGAGCCCGACACGAGCGGCGGCGTTTATTCCGACGCGGTCGCCATTCAGATTCCGTCAGCGCCCTCTCCCGGCACCGAAAAGCCGTATTTTATGTTCGGCGATACGAAACGAGCGGTCGACCTGTGGTTCGCGGACCTTGCCCAGGATTCGGCACAATCGCTTATCGGCCGAGGCAGTGACGATATCGAACGGGGGGATGACGAGCTTGAGTTTTCGGCGCAGTACGAAGACGGCGAATGGAAGGCCGTGTTCAAACGTGCGCGTGTGAAGGAGGGAGGTATCTCATTTGAAGAGGGCACCTTCGTGCCGATCGCCTTTTCGGTGTGGGATGGATTCAGCAGGGAACGCGGCAACCGGCGCGGACTCACGTCCTGGTATCACGTCTACGTCGAACCCGTCGACCGACCTTCCGCCCTCATACCGATGCTCAAATGGGGCGTCCTGACGCTCCTCGCCCAAATCGGCCTGATCGCCATTGTTCGTCGCCGTCAAAGAAAGGCCGTTCGTGCCTGAACATCCGTGACGTAGTCAGATCGTTTTTATTGACCTTTAGTGACACCGGGTGCATGCCTGAGCCGACTGATGCCTGAGCCGACCGACATACCGGGGACCAGCGCCGGGTACAGCCCGTCTCTCATCTCCTGGAATCTTACCCGGAAGTGCAATCTGCGCTGCCCGCACTGCTACATGGACGGCGGTACCGCCGAGGAGCGCGAGCTCACGACCGACGAATGTTTTGGTCTCATCGGCGAGATGACATCGCTCGGAACGGAAATGCTTATTCTGACGGGCGGTGAGCCGCTCCTGCGACGCGACATCTACCGAATAGCACGTACGGCGTCGGACGCAGGGATATGGGTCGTGATGGGCACGAACGGTGTTCTCGTCAACGAGCACGTGGCCGACAAGATGCTCGAGTGCGGAGTGAAAGGCGTCGGCATCTCCATCGACTCGATCTACCCGGAAAAACACAACAGCTTTCGCGGCGGCCCGAATGCGTGGGAGCATTCCGTCCGGGCGCTCGAAATCTGCAAACGCAAGGGTCTTGAAGTGCTCGTTCAGACCACGATCATGGACTTCAATCGGGACGAAATACCCGATTTGATCGCCTTCGCCCGCGAGAAGGGTGCCTGGTCATTTAATCTGTACTTTCTCGTGCAAACGGGTCGTGGGCAGAAGCTGAATGATCTTTCAGCCTCGGACACCGACGCCACGCTGCGCGAGCTCGTCGCCACGCAGCACGACTACCGTCCAATGCTGGTGCGATCGAAATGCGCACCTCAGTTCAAGCAGATCGCATACGAGATGGGGCGCGGCGGTCTTGAAAGCGGCGGATGCATGGCCGGGACGCAGTACTGCCGGATCACGCCCGGTGGTGACGTGACCCCGTGCCCCTACATGAATGTCGTTGCCGGGAATGTACTCGAGCAGAGCTTCACGGAGATATGGCGATCCTCATCTGTCCTTCGGGATCTGCGCGACCGCTCGCGTCTGAAAGGTCGATGCGGAGCCTGCGAATTCAACGAGCTCTGCGGCGGCTGCCGCTGCCGTGCACAGGCCGAATTCGGCGATTATCTGCAGGAAGATCCGGCCTGCACGTATGAGCCCACAGGAAAGGCGCTCGACCTCCCCGACGTCGTCTGGTCGCCCGACGCAGAGGCCCGGCTCGCTCGGATACCCATTAAGTTTATTCGCGAAAAAGTACGCAAAGGCCTGGAAGCCTATGCTCATCGAAACCGCATCCGTCTGATTTCCGCAAACGTCATGGAAGCCGGTCTCGCCGGAATGAACCGGCCCGCCGCCTTTAAACGCTCTACCGACGTTGAAAAATCATCCACCCCGCGCGAGACCGCTCCCGAATGGCTGGCATAAAAACGGCCGTAAGAACTAAGACGCTCACGTACAACTGCAGTCATGCCTTACCAGATCACGAACGCGTGTACGACCTGCGATCTCTGCGTCGACGTCTGTCCGATCAGTGCGATCGAGCCGGGGGATCCCGTCTACGTGATCAACGACACGTGCTGCGATTTCGAAGAGTGTCTGGTCGAATGCCCCGAAAATGCCATCGTCCTCATACCTGAGAATCCCGGTGCCGAGGGCGACGGCGCATCATCTCCGACCCCCATTTGAGTGATCTCGAGACCATATATCATGGATGAACAGGAAACCCTCATATCGAAGGCCGCCCGTCTGGGCGATTCTCACCTCGAATGGAACGAGATCGATTTCGTTGGATGGCCGGAATTTCGGCGCATGGTGCCGACGGTCGTCGGACTCGAGATCGGACGCCTGGAGCGCCTCATCAGCGACTGCGACATCGGCAGCGACGTCTACAACGCGCTCGTCGGCGTGCGCTATGCGCTCCGCATCTTCGTGGATGGCATCGAAGCGTCAGAAAAGGAAACCGTGTCCGTTCGCATAAAATATCTCGAGCAGTCTCTTCTCGGACTCTCCACCGCCGTCGCGCTCTGCAGCCTTCCCGACACCGAAATCCTCCGCTACATAGCCCACCGGCTCACCTATATCCACAACCGCCTTGAATTGATCTACTAGCCGCTACAACGTCCCTACGTCCCTCGTCCCTACGTTCCTACGTCAACACGTCCCGCACGCCGCCGATGTATAATAAAATATTCGTCCCCGTCGACAATTCGGACCACTCGATGGCTTGCATCGACACGGCCGTGAATCTTGCGAAGCGGCTGGATGCAAGCCTCGTCGGCAGCCACGCCTATGCGGCGCGCATGCACGATTACAGATTCAAGCAGATGGAATTCACCCTCCCCGAGGAATATCTCGTCGAGGAGGAGATGGAGAAACAGCGCAAAGTCCATGATACGCTCATCACGATGGGCCTCGAGCTGATTTCCGATTCGTACCTGACCGTGATGCAGAAGCGTTGCGCGGAGGAGCAGCTCCCGTTCGAGCCGAAGATGTATGACGGCAAGAACTGGAAGATCATCGTAAAGGATGTTGAAGAAAGCGACTACGATCTGGTCGTAATTGGCGCACTTGGACTCGGCGCCGTTCGCGATAGCGTTCTCGGCAGTGTCTGTTCCCGCGTCGTCCGCCGCGTGCGCACCGATACGCTCGTGGTCAAGAGCACCGAGGCCTTCGAGCGGCAGTTGGGCGAAGGTGAGATCGGTGACGAAGAGCACGGGCATATCCTCGTCGGTGTGGACGGCAGTCCCGAATCGTTCGCCGGGCTGAAAACAGCCCTCGAGCTAGCCCGCCTCCTCGGCAAGCGGGTCGAAGCCGTCTCGGTGTACGATCCCTACCTGCACTATGCGATGTTCAACAGCATCGTGAACGTGCTCACCGAAAAAGCCTCCAAGGTCTTCCGCTTCAAGGAGCAGGAGCAGCTCCACGAGGAGGTGATCGACACAGGTCTGGCTAAAATCTACCAGTCCCACCTCGAGGTGGCGCGTCGCATCGCGGCCGACGAAGGCATCGACCTCAAGATCACGCTTCTCGACGGCAAAGCCTTCGACAAGATCCTCCAGTATGCCCGGCGCGAAAAGCCGTGGCTCCTCGTAGTCGGCCGGATCGGCGTTCACAGCGACGAGGACATGGATATCGGCAGCAATACTGAAAATCTGCTCCGCCTCGCACCATGCAACGTGCTCCTATCGAGCCGGCGATACACGCCCCCTCTCGACGTACAAGCGGAGGAGTCGATGCTGTGGACGGAAGAGGCGACTGCGCTCGTAAACACTGCTCCCGATTTCGCCCGCGGCATCGCGCGCACGACGATTCACCGCTGGGCGATGGAACGCGGCCACTCCGTAATTACGTCGAAGGTGGTCGAGAGCGCTATGGCGACCATTCTCCCGGAATCGGCCATGAAGTCGATGGGCATTATAGCGGCTAACGTCGCCAAGGAGACGATCGCGACGTCGGACACGACAACCTTCATCTGCAGCAACTGCGGCTACGCGGCGCGCGGATTTGAGCCGGCCGTATGTGCCGTCTGCGGCGCCGGTCCCGAAGTCTTCCAGAAGCTCGACAAAGAGGCGATCGCACAGCTTGCCTCACTCGAAGGCGGGATCGAGGAGTCCGAAACCTTCGACAAGAAGAAACTCAAGTGGACGGCTGATGCTCGAGACCTTCTGCGGAAGGTCGAAGACGGCTACCAGCGTCGACGCGCCAGAGCTCAGATCGAGAAAGGTGCCCGCGTGAAGGGTCTGGACGCAATCACGCAAGACATGGTTATGCATACGGTCGCCGACCTCCTCGACGATACGAAGCATCTCTCCGCACGAGGCCGCCTCAAGCCGGAAACCGGCGACGGCGCATCCCGTGACGTCGGTTCGAAAACGGCCGGACAAGAATTGACCGCGGACGGTGATTTCTCTTGGACGGCCGATGCGGTGGCCCGTCTCGAGCGAGTACCGGAAGGCTTCATGCGCGAGAAAACGAAGGATCGCATTGAGGACGCCGGTAGAAGAAGGGAAACGTCCATCATCACCCTCGATGTGGCCGAAGCCGGCATCGCCGATGCCCGCAAGGCGATGGAAGAAGCCATCAAAGCTCAGCGTACGGATTAGAACGCGGTGGAAGCCATGAAAGGCTATCACGATATCGCCACAGACGGCGGCTCGAACGTCATCGAGCAGGTTGAGGAGCTTGCGCAGCGCACGCGGGAGCGCCTGGCCGGCGTACGCCACGTGATGGCCGTGATGAGCGGAAAGGGCGGCGTTGGTAAGAGCACGCTCACTGTTAATCTGGCGGCGTCGCTCGCACGCGACGGCCATGCCGTCGGTATCGTTGACGGGGATATCAACGGCCCCACCATCGGCCGCATGACCGGTGTCCACGGCCTGCCGCTCCAATACGGTGCCGGCGGTATCGAAGCGCCTGTCGCACGTTCAGGGCCGGTTAAGGTGATGTCGATGGATCTCTTCCTGGAGACCGATACCGCACCCGTGCTGTGGGACGCCCCCACTCAGAAGGAGGGCTATGCCTGGCGTGGCTTGATGGAAGCCGGGGCACTCCGCGAATTCATTGCCGATACGGTCTGGGGGGAGCTGGATTACCTGCTCGTCGACCTCCCGCCCGGTTCCGACCGGCTTCCAAACCTGGTGGATGTGCTTCCGACCCTCTCGGGAGCCGTCGTCATAACGATGCCGTCGGCCGTCTCTCTCGGCGTTGTCGGACGCTCGATACGGATGGCACGTGAGCTCCTCGAGACGCGGATTCTCGGAATCATCGAAAACATGTCAGGATACGTGTGCCCCACGTGCGGGCAGTTCGATGAACTGTTTACGGCGGGGGACGTCGAGCGGCTTTCCGCGGATCTGGATACGCCTATTCTCGGGTCTATTCCATTCGATCCTCTCATTGGCATTTGCGCGGATCAAGGCCGATTCTACGTAACGGAGCATCCCGATCGGCCGGCTGCGTCGTTTATTCGTACCCTCGCTGACCGACTGGTGGTACTGCTCGATCACTGAACCGATCATCATTCGAAATTCCCGGCCCTCAAACCGCCGCACATCCGAAACCCTTTGCAACTACTATGAAATTTCTTTGCGTCGAATGTGATGAAGCGATGCGGCTGGAGGGAACCAGCGGTCCCGATCGCGGCTCTATGACGGTCATTTTCGTCTGCCCGTCATGCGAGCGGAAAACGGCCATGCTAACGAATACGATGGAAACGCAGGTCGTGCGGTCGCTCGGCGTCAAGATCGGCGGACGTACAGCGATGTCCGAACCCATGCAGATGGTCCGCGGCTCGCTGCTAGGCTCCCGCTACGACGGCGCGCCCTCAGCAACGTCGGACTCCGGCCCGCCGCGGTCCCAGGCCGGTTCGCCCGGTGAGGTCCCGGCGTCGCACCCCGACTCGGACGACCCTGTCGAAGAAGCATCAAAGTGTCCCTTCACGGGAATGGTGAACGAGGCTTTCGCGCAAAAAGAACCCCTGCGCTGGACTGAGGGTGCCCGGCTTCGCATGGAGAAGATTCCCGAATTCGCCCGCCGAATGGTAATGAAAGGCGTCGAAGACGCCGCGAAAGCCAGTGGCCTCGATGAGGTCACCGAAACCGTGCTGGACGACGTGCGCGGCCAATTCGGGATGTAAAGGTGCTGACCGTCCGAACATTTATTCTCTGGATGCATCTCGCCGCGATCATCGTGTGGATCGGCGGGATGGTAACGGTTCCTTTTGTCGCGACGCCCGTCGTTCGCCGAGCCGCAGGCCATGATGCCGTTGCAGCCCTCGTGCGGCGATTCCAGCGGCTCAGTCGCGAGCTCATCCTGGTAGTCCTATTGACCGGGATCTTCAACCTCATTATCGTCGGAGCGATGTCCCGCTTTCAGTTTTCAGCGGACTACCTGACGTTGGTCGGAGTAAAGCTCTCGCTTTTTGTCGCGATCATAGCGAATCAAATGTGGTACAGCTATCGCCTCGTGCCGGAGGCAACGGAGTCCTCACGTGCCGCCACGTGGTCGGCTGTCGCGAATGGGCTCATGGCGGCCGTCGTCATCTACCTGGGCCTTAGCCTTCGCGGAGTGTAAGCGCGGCAGCCAGAAGACCCTCGATGTCAAGCGTTCCGGAGCGGCCAAGGTCCGCCACGTTCTCCGAAAGCCGAGCGCGGCGGTATTCGGCATCAGGCTCGAGATCGTCAAGGAGATAGAAGGCGTGGCGGACGAGACTTTGCCATGCATCGCTGTTTGGAATTCGTCGCGAGGACCGGGACTCGCTGGAGAGCATCTCCAGGCGCAGCTCGAGAAATCGCGTAAAACGTTCCAGGCCCGCGAGCTCTTCGTTGGAGAAGGCGGAGCGGAAGTGCTCGGCCGCTGCCTCCGAATAGTCCCCCTTAAGAGCGTCGAAGTACCGCCGGCTCGGTAGATAGATGTCATCGAACCAAATTCGGCAGAGTTCGAAGGCCAGGCGGTCCTGATCGATCCAACGGCCGAGCGTCTCGCGCGCAGCGTCCGACGCCACCAACGTAAGAAAGGTGGCTACGCGCTCACGATAGTCGGCTCGGTTAGATACGTTTCGTTCCATCGTTTCTAAAAAGAGTCACACGATGATGCAAGATAGGGATGCTCCGGCCGCGTCACGACGTCTCAATCCGGAAGCAGCCGCGGGTACGACGAAGTACCGTCAGGCGGCCGTCGGCTACTTTGTCTACGGACTGATCTATCTCGCCGGCGCCATCTATCTGTCAACCCGCGAGGAAGGACCGCAAGGCGGCTGGATCTGGTTTGGCGTCGGCGCGGCGATGGTTCTGATTTTTCCGGCCTTGATCTGGAAGGAGATGAAATGGGTAACGCGCATCCTGGCCGTCCTCGTGGCCGTCCGGGTCCTCGGTCTGCTTCGGATTATTTTCGATGGAGGCAGTCGCCTTATCGAGATGCCATGGGGTAGCGACCTGCCGATCTTATATGGTGCCGTCGTCTTCCTCACCGTAGCCGGCATCGAATGTTACCTATTGGTTCGGGCGGGCTGGGACCTATGAGCGGGACGGTCAGAAATCGATTCGCGGCATCTCCCGCCACAGCTCCTCACCCTCCGGCTTAAAATTCTGAGTGGCAACAAAATTCCAGCCCTCGTGGAAGTTGAGTTTGAATTTTCCGCCGCCGAAACGCTGGGCAAGATAGCCTTTCGGGTCGTTCAACAGATCAAAGCAGTCGGCCGCCTCGTGCCGTGCTAATCCCTTGAAACGCACGGATCCACGCCACGGCTCCTGCACGAGAATCGTGACCGTACACGCGCCCACGGTCCGTACAAAGGCTTGCTGCAGGTCATCCTCGTCGGGGTGTTCGATCCCCCGACGTGCAAACGTCTTGCGGATGTACGGCTCGAAAAGAGGCCAGAGCCATTCCATCGGGTAATCACCTTTGCTTAAGCTGCAGAGAGGGACAAATAATGAAGAACGCAGACGAATGGAAAATACAGGATGGAGGATCGAATATGAAACCGGCGGCGGCCCTTGATTCCCTTCCCACCCGGTCTTGAATTATTCCTATATTTTCGATAATCACAGAGGGCGCTTGGAACTGCCCCGACAGGGGCTCCAAAGCTTCGTCGACCCATAGTAGTGCGCAGTTCCGGACGCGTCCGGATGCTATAGATGATCAGTCATTCACCAGCTACGTGCGTACCTCATGAGCAGTCTTAAGCTTCTATTCCTCTTTGCAGTGTCATCTGCAGTTCTGTTGACCGGTTGTGGCGGTGGCGGAGATGAAGGTTCCGGCGGAACGGATGCAGCGAATGAAACAGCCGCGGCATCACAAGAACCAACCGGTTCCGCGACCGTGGAAGGAACGATATCGTTCACAGGAACGGCACCTGAGCGTCAACAACTGAACCTCGACCGCGAATGCCAGGAGCTTCGCAGCGACCCGGCCCGGAGCCAGGCCGTTGTGGTGAACGACGACGGGGCTCTCCAGTGGGTCTTCGTATACGTCAAAGAAGGCCTCGGAGACGAGCAATTCGCCGTTTCGAGCGATCC